>JAATFV010000041.1 GCA_015655015.1 Chitinophagales bacterium
CGCAAGGCTGATTTTGCTCATCATATTCACTTCCTTATTTGACATGATATACACGTACCCAATCTATCTGGCAGCTGGCGGGCAGATAATCAGCCACCGGTGTTCCTGCATGACCTTCAAGGCTGAGGATCAAAGGACGTAACTGGGTAACGAATTCAGGAGTCGCCGAGGCATCCCATACCCAATAATTAATCCCATCGAGATAGAAGCTCAGCTTGCCGTTACGCCGTTCCAGGCCATAGAGATGAAAATCCAGGTCGAGCCCTTTGGAAATATAGAACAGTTTGGATCCCGGCACCGTATTGCCGTTGCCAGGTTTGGGCCAGGTAAGCAAACTGCTGTTGACCCGGTGCGGTGCATTGATCGGATCCTTGGTCTCCTGTATGTCTATTTCTATATTCGGATTGTTGGCATCCACCGGTTCGTCGCCCAGCCAGATAGCAGCACAAACATTTGCCGGGCTATTGACCATTTTTGCACGAATTTCCGTATAGCTATCGCCTCCTATTTCAAATTTCGATTTCATACAGCCGGCGGTGTACTGCATTCCGTTATAGGGTTCTTTCTTAATGATAAGATTAGCCAGGCCACTGTCCACTTCCGTGTTCGCCGGGTTAAAGGCAAGATCTTCGGTGGTGGTATACCATAGCGGATCATGGCTCCATTTATTCGCGTCCAGGCTGACAAACTCATCGCTGCGGGCGCTATCCAGCTGCCAGGTGGTATCTTTTGGAAGGATGGATACCGGAGCCTGGGGGATGTCCTTGCCGGAGGTAGTTTTCTTTTGACAGGAGCAGCTGGTAATAACTGCCAGCAGCAGTATTGCCGTTATAGTGTTATGATTCATACTGATTTTTTAAATTTTTCGCTACCAGTTAGTGTTCTGTATCAAATTTTTGTTATTCTGTAATTCTGTTACGGGAAGAGGCCAGGTATAGTACTTGGGATAGCTCAACAGTTTGGTTTCCATTGCCTGTGAGGACTGTCCGAACACTTCACGCCGGTAACCGTAAAAGACGGAGCCGGTGGGCATCGTAGTTTCCAGGTCCTTCCAACGTTTGTAATCCCAGTACAGCTGTTGTTCGAACATCAGCTCTATTTTACGTTCGTGTTTGATGATGTCCAGCATTTCGTCCTGCCCGCCGGCGGTAATAGCCGGCATGCCGGCCCTTGCCCGCACGTCGTTGACATAAGGGATGGCGTCGGCCGTATGCCCGGTGGCGTTTAGCGCCTCCGCATACAACAGCTCCACGTCCGCATACCGGATGAGGATATAATTATTGGCGCTGTTGCCATAATAATAAACCGGGTTAAAGTTGGAGGGCTCGACCATTTTCTTGGGAAACCAGGCATCGTTATCCGCATCGGGGGAAAAATTTCGGTTGGCGGCTGCCCACATTTCGCCGGGTTTTACGATCGTACCGCCGGATAAGCTGATGTTGGGGTTAAAGAATGTCTGATTCAGGCGCGGGTCCCGGTTGGCAAATTCATTCTGCGGATCATAGGACGGATCGACTCCTTCCAGCGGGCTTCTCAGCGCCTTGGTATCGCGGTATTTATTCATGGCTGCAAAGCTGATACCGTATTTCTGCCAGCCATCTTTGCCTTCGAACAGATCGATGTAGTTCTGGTGCGCCTGGATGCCTTTCCATCCCGGCCCTGCAAAAGCAGTGGTAATATTATTCGGTGCAAGATCCTTCACAAACTGGTAGGATAAGAGTATCTCCGTGTTATCGCTGCCCTCATTCGCTTCCAGGAACAGCGCCCCGAAATCCTGGGTAGGATCATTGTATTTTCTGAATAAGGAAAATTTACCGGAAGTCACCACGGCTTTCAGTGCGTCGGCGGCTACCTGGTAATAATCCGGCAGGTTGTAATAACCGGCCACATACAGGGCGGCACGTGCTTTTAGTACATAGGCCGCATATTTGGTGAGATGCCCGTGTTTGGAATCGGAAGGATCATCAGGCAGTTCGGTGATCGCCTGGTCGAATTCATCCATGATAAATCGGATCACTTTTGCCGCGCTGTCTTTTGCCGGCCAGACATCGACGGGCAATACCGTAGTGATCAGCGGCACGTCGCCAAATCCTTCCAGGAGACGGGTATAGAGGAACGCCCTGATAGCCCGGACCTGTCCTTTATAATTATTCATGTCCGTCGTGGAGAGCTGTCCCTGGAACTTATCGATGTTAGCGAAAAAATAATTGGCATTTCTGATCTTGGTATACCTGGTATCCCAGAACTGGGCAATCCACCAGTTGTCACCTGCCAGGGAGCCATTGGTGGCAGGAAAAAAGCCCGCCTCCCAGGAATTTTTAAGATAAAGAAGATCGGTCAGGATATCCATATAGGGTACGCCGGATCCTTCCATCTCATAAAAAGAAGGATAGAGGGCATTGACCGCATAAATGGCGTCGGAAGGGGACTTGTAATAAGAGTCTCCCGATAAGGTAGTCAACGGCGGCGTATCCAGGTAATGCTTGCAGGAAAAGAAAGAACATATAATGACAAAAACACTGATCTTTTTCATGATGCCCAGATTAAAATTTTAAATTAATACCTGCCGAAAGAACCCGGAAGGAGGGATACCAGGTATCGTTGATATCTCTTTCCGGGTCAAAGCCCGCTACATATCCTGGCGCAATGGTCAATAAATTCGATCCTGCCAGGTACACTCTCAAACTTTGAATTTTCAGCCGGTTCACGGTCTTCGACGGCAGGTTGTAACCTATCTGCAGATTTTTCATCCGCACATAAGCGCCATTTTTTACCCACCAGCTGGAGATAGAGCGGTTCTGATCATAATTCTGCAGGATGCGGGGAAAGGCGGCATTGGCATTCTGATTTTGTGTATTCCATCTGTCGAGGTTAACAGCCAGGGGAGAATTATAATTCAGCAATACATCTTTGATGTATTCTCCTATTTGCCTGTTGGTATTGCCGGCGCCCTGGAAAAAGACCGAAAAGTCAAATGCCTTGTACTGCAGGCCCAGGTTGAGGCCGTACTGCAGTTTCGTATAGCTGTTGCCTATTTTGACGGCATCCTTATAATCGATGGTGTTGTCATTATTCTGATCTTTATACATCAGGTCTCCCTTGCCGATCTGCGGAGGCACCCCGGTCAAAACCTTGTAATCATTCAGCTGTTTGTCCGTATTGATAATGCCGGTCGCCTGGTATCCGTAAATATTACCCAGGTCTTCCCCGGGTCTGAATTCCGTGCTGTACGGCGTAGCCCTGTCCTTCAGATCGATGATCCAGCTTTTCCAGCCGGATATGGTAAAGGATGCGGTATAACTCAGGTCATGGCTGATCTTCCCATTATGCGATAAGAGCAGGTCAAACCCATGACTGGCCACTTTACCGGCATTGGTGGTGATGTTGGAAGAGGGTAATCCTATTATACTGGAAACAGGCACCGACAGCAAAATATCGTTCGTGTTTTTCCGCCAGAAGTCTGCTTCAAAACCCAACAGCCCGTTTTTTATGCTTCCATCCAGCCCCAGGTTGTAGGTGGTGGTCGTCTCCCAGGAAAGGTTGGGATTGGCAGGGTCGCCCAGCAATACGCCGACTACCTGTGTATTGTCGAAATTATATTGAGGACCTGATACGAGATTGGCATAAGAGGGATACAGGCCCACCTTTTCCGCGTTCCCCAGCCGGCCTACTGAAGCGCGCAGCTTTAACATATCGAGCCCTTTCCAGGACTGCATAAAGTTTTCCTTTTCGATATTCCAGCCGGCCGATACCGAGGGGAAAAACCCCCAGCGGTGACCTGCGGCGAAACGGGAAGACCCATCATAACGTGCGGTCGCCTCCAGCAGGTAACGATTTTTGAAACTATAGTTCAGCCGGCCGAACCCTGACATGAAAGCCCAGTGGTCGGCTCCGCCATTATTGGTCTGAGTGGATGCGTCACCGGCATTCAGCTGGTATAATCCATCGTTGATAAAATTTTTCCGGTAAGCGCCGATATAATCATTCCGGTAGGATTCCTGCGAATAACCGGCCAGTATTTTAAAAGAATGGTCACCCAGGGTCTTCTCATAAGTGCCCATGGCCTGCACGTTGTACCGGTTGTCTTTCGTCCAGGTCTCGCTGAGGCTGTTCGGCACCGTTTGCGAGACATTCCGGTTGATAAAATCCCAGGATTGCGACGCCCGGGTGTAGTACATGGCATCGGAATTGGAAGTCTGGTAGACGCCCTGTAAGTTTAACGTAAGGCCGGCAATAGGCTTATATTCCAGGTTGGCATTGATGTTATAGTTAGACCAGTTATTGTCGGCCGGTCCGTATTGGTCGATGACGGCTACCTGGTTGGAAGTGGAATAGAGATAGTTGCCGTTGGCGAACATTTGTCCTCCCCAATGTCCATCGGAGAACTTGACGGGAGAAGTGGGAGAGGCTCTCAGGGCATTGTTGAAAATGCTGGTGACATCCGTAGCATCCCTGTTTGTGCGAAAATAAGCGGTCAATACCTGCAATTGCAGCTTGTCGTTTATTTTACTGGTTAGATTTGCCCGAAGGTTGACCCGCTTATAATGATCGATTTCTTTCGTCGACCCCTTCTGGTACAGATATTCGCCGGATATTAAATAGCGGCCGATCTTGCTGTTGCCATCGACGCTCAGGTAGTTATTGACAATAGGGGCATTCTGCTGCATGACGTCTTTCAGCCAGTTGGTATTGGCATGCATATCGGGATCGCCGCCGTCTTTGAAAAGCCGGAGATCGTCATCGCTGTATACAGCAGCCCTGCCTTCATTGGAGGCGGCCTCGTTGACCAGGGTGGCATACTGAAAAGAGTTCAGGGTGGCGGGCGTGCGGGTGGGCTGCTGAAGTCCTGCGTAAGTATTGTATGTCAGCGTCGGCTTATCGGATTTTCCGCCTTTTTTGGTGGTGACCAGGATTACGCCGTTAGCGGCACGGGCCCCATAAATGGCAGCGGCTGCCGCATCTTTCAATACGGAGATGCTCTCGATATCGCCCGATGCCATCACACCCATGTTGTCGCTCGGGGTGCCGTCTACGATCACCAGCGGGCTGGTCGCCCCATCGATGGTGCCTACTCCTCTCACCAGTAATGTGGGTGTGGAGCCGGGTTCGCCCGAGGATTCCGTCACGGTGAGCCCGGCCACACGTCCTTCCAGGGCAGATAAGACATTAGGTCGGGGAGTGTTCTCAATGTCTTTCATTTTTACGGTGGATACCGCTGCCGTCATACTGGATTTTTTCTGGGTGCCATAGGCTACCACCACTACCTCGCCCAGGGCTTTGGGCTCTTCTTCCAACCGGATGGTAATGTTGGCGTTGGCTTCACTGACATCCACTTCCCTGGCAGAGAATCCGATATGTGAAAGGATCAGAATGCCTTTACCCTTTGGCAGGTCGATCATAAAGCTGCCGGCCGCATCGGTAGTGGTGCTGAGGGTCGAACCTTTTACGTGAATGGTGACCCCTTGTAAAGGAATGCCTTTCTCATCGGTCACCTTGCCGTTGAAGATGACAGCCGGATGGAAAGCTGCTTCCAGTTTGTCCGTTCCTTTCTTTTTCTTTTCCTTGACGACGATCGTTTTTTCATACAGCACGAAATCCAGCTCCTGCCGTTGCAGACAGGCTGTCATCACCTCTTCCAGCGGAGCATTGCGGAAGTCGGCATCCATTTTCTGATTGGCGTTCAGGAAGCCGGACTGGTAAAAAACATCGTACCCGGTCTGTCTTTTGATTTCTTTAAACACCTGCTTTAAGGTGATGTTGTTCCGCCGAAGGTTCAGGCTTTGGGCGGAAACAGCAGCGTTGACCTGTACCACAGCGCCAACGATTAAAAAAATAGTGAGTTTACTGTTCATTAGAAATTGTCTTTTAGCAGATGCGTCGGGACAGTGAATTCCTGCTTTCAGCATAAGCATTATTGGCGGGGGAGGGTGGTTACGGAACCAGCATGAGATTGCAGAAAAAATTTTATACATTTGATTAATTCTGGTTAAATGAACAATGGGGCACACTATTGCGGTTTGATCAGATTTTTATGAACAGGAGTGCGTCACCACTCCTGTTTTTTTATGCTGTCACCGGGCTGAATTTCAGGTGGGTTTTTTCTTCATATGCGGTTTTTAAATTTTTTAAATAATAAGGAGTCATTGAGATATCACGATCCGGCTGCCTGTTATGGTGAAATGGGCGGCCTGCGTTAATTCCAGGACCTTTAATACTTGTGAAACATGAGCGTACCGGGACACGGTGCCATTAAACCGGCGAGGCAGCAACGTCTTATCTTTATATTCCACTTCTACATCATACCAGCGTGAAATTTTGCGCATGACGCTGGCCAGGGTTTCTTCATCGAACACGAAGTAACCGTTTTTCCAGGCAATGGCTTCCTCCGTATCCGCTTCCTGCATTAGCAGGCCCTTATTATCAAGCACAGTCTGCTGCCCGGGTCGAAGTTTTTTTTGCAGGTTCCTGCCGGCGACCTCCCCGTCTACCCGCACTTCTCCTTCCAGGAGGGTAGTCCGGATATACGTTTCATCCTGGTAGGCATTGATATTAAAAGAGGTTCCCAGTACCTCCACCGTTTGTGTTTGATCATTACAACGGGACACGACTTTGAAAGGTTTGGTCTTGTCTCCGGCCACTTGAAAAAATGCCTGTCCGGACAGCTGCACCTCCCGTTGGGGGCCGGTGAAGGCTATCGGGTATTTGAGGGACGAGGCTGCATCTAACCAGACATGCGTACCGTCCGGCAGCACGACCTGGAACTGTCCGCCGCGCGGGGTAGTTATTATATTAAAATCCATTCCTCCGGCAGGCGCCGCATTTTTATCAGGGCCTGTCTTAGCGGCTTTATCAGGTCCGGTCTTAGCAGCGGTGTATACGATCTGGCCGGTAGCCGTTTTTGAAACGATAAACCCGGATTGATTAGCCAATTGCCCTTGTTTTGCATCGTCCAGCAGGATCCGTTGTCCATTGGCAAGGGTGAGCACCGCTTTGTCGGATCCGGGTGTTATATCCTGTTTGCAGGTGGCGGTTACAGGCTGGTTGATAACGGACCGATGCCCGGCCAGCCGGTAAACGGCCGTACTGACAACTGTCAGCACCACCGCCGCTGCCACTTTCGTCCATAGCCGGGTCGTCCGGCCAGGTAGCAGCCTTCGCTCCAGCATCTGCCGGTTTTGCCGTTCATCTTCGATCAGCTGCTTTTCGGAAACGGTGGACACCTGATCCTGAAGACGGGCATACCAGGTTTCCACCCAGGCGACTTCTTCCTCCGTGGCGGCGCCTGTTATATATTTCTGCAATAGTTCCTGCGTGTTCTTTTCTTCCGGCATAGGTATGTAAAGAATTAGGTCCCCTGCCATAAAGCGGCAGGATCACTGATGATAGATAGACAGTTCAGTAAGAAGGAGGGGGTATCGGGAAACGATTATTTTTAAAAAAACAGTAAAAAAATATTAGTGCCCAGGCGGGAACGCAGGATCTTCAGGGAGTTTTTTATTTGTGTTCGAACGGTAAGCGGACTGGTATGCAGCAATGCGGCAATTTCATGATGGGATAAATGAGCGTTCCGGCTCAATTCAAATACTTTCCGCATCTGCGGGGGTAAGGCGGCTATTTCCTTCTCTACAAGGATGATCAGCTCCTTTTCGCGCAACTTCCAATCCGTCACATTCTCTCCTTCTTCGAGGAATTTTTGCAGGGACTGAGCATACTCCTGCCTTACCTTCTGACTGGCAAATACATTAATGACCCGGTTGCGCGTGGCGGTGTATAAATAGGCGGCCATCCCGGTAGTAAATACGATGGTTGCTCTTTTATTCCATAAGGAGGCAAACAGCTCTTGTAAGATATCCCGGATCTCTTCGCGGTCGGGAAGCCTTTTAAAAGCATGACTATAAAGAAGCGGGTAATAACGTTGGTGAATTTCGTTAAAGGCAGCATAGTCATTATCCTTCAGAAATACCGCCAGCTCGGCATCACTATATTTTCTATACTCATTCATATGCTAAGGAATAGTTATGTGTAGCACTACATCAAGGGCTCTTTCTTTCCGGATAGCGGCTTAATTTCTACACCTGAAAGTATACAATTGCTTTCAATAAGAAAACAGTAAAAGGTTATTCGTGCAATCGTTTGAATTATTCACAGGCAGGAATTTCCAGTGTGGGAAGGCGATTTCTTAGCGTCGCACAAACTGCCTGATCCGGTCGTTCAGAAAGTAATGATGGGGCGTCCTCTCCATAATAGTGTGCAGAATAATACCCGGAATCAGCCTGTTTTTCCCACTAATCAGGCCAGGAATGCTTGGCATTATTTTTTAATCTGTTATTAATGCTTGTTCCGCCTTATGTCTTTATCGTTAATGAAGGATGGGCAGATTTCTATGATCCGGATCTATGTTGACCTATAAACACATTTGTATGAAAACAGATAAAACAATATGTTCTGTCCTCATCATCGATGATGACGATGATCTGTGCAGGATCCTGACGACCATCCTACAGAAGAAGCTTCCCGTCCACGTAGAGCATACCCTAAAAAGCGCGGAGACCTATCTGACAAATGTCAAACCTGTTATCATTCTGCTCGATAACAATTTACCGGACGGAACGGGAGTCACCTCTATAAAGGACATATTAGAGCTTTATCCCGATATAAAGATCGTTTTAATGACTGCTGACATCTCGGAAGGCTTAAAGGAAAAGGCCCTTCATGAAGGGGCTGTCAGTTTCATCTCCAAGCCTTTCCGCGCATCCTATATAAATGACTTTATCTTTTCTATTTGCCCCGAATTGCGGGCAGCTTGATGTATTTTTATCCTTTCCCTTGACCAACGGGATCTCCCAGCCACCCCTTTAAAGGATATACAGCCATTTTGATAGTAGAAAGCATGTAAAAAAGAATGGATTGTTTAATTCCCGGTCCTGGCTGTATGATTATAGCCTAAATTCGCTTCGATAGCAGGATCCACATTACCCTAACATGAAAACAATACTATGAAATACCTGGATTATCTCTATTTCAATATCTACCATTACTTTTACAGGACCAGCCAGGAAAGGCCAATTTTCGACCCCCGCATGCAAACCATGTATTTATTCTCGATTGGCGCAGGAGGATGGCTGTTATTACTGGAAACGTTGTATTTACAGGTGATTCAACATTCCCGGTTCTCCTCACAGGCGGAATCTACCATTTTTGCATCCTCCATTTATATGCTGACCGCAGTCCTCTTCAACTACGTTTTTATCAGTAAGGACCGGGACCTGAAGATCTTCGGTAAATATGAAAAGCTGGCGAATAAGAACCCGAAAAGAAAATGGCCTTTGATCATTTCTGCCGGCATCTTAATATTGCCTTATATAATTCTTATAAGCCGTGTCATTTTTTCAACCAGGCACGGGCAATAAGCGTACCATCCTGCCAAAAGACCCCAGCCATTTAAGGGCAATGCTCCCGGTATAGTTTTTTTCTACTTTTATTAAGAAGCAGTACTATTTTATATTGTAAAATTGTATTTTGCGGAACAATACTAAGGAGTAAAAAACTTTTCCCATGATACAAGTGATCAACCGTGCGCTGGACATCCTTGAATATATCGCCCGGGAACCGGATAAACCCAAAGTCCTGGGTGAGATCGCCGGCGAACTGGGACTCAATGCCGGCACCTGCGCCAATATTATCAAGACCCTCGTCGAAAGAAAATACGTTGAAAAGCTCGATAAGCAAAAAGGCTATTGCCTGGGACCCATGGCCTACGACGTAACGGGAAATGCGGGGTACAAAAAAGGAATGGTCGACGCCGCCAAAGAAGAAATGGAGGCCCTGACCAAAAAGATCAACGAGAACTCCTTGCTGTGCATCCTTAACAAGGATATCCGGACGGTGATCTACCGGGTGCAAAGCACCAATGACCTTCAGGCCAATACCTCCACTGAAAAAAGAGCCTATAACTCCGCCTCCGGCCGGCTGCTCGTGGCAATGCTGCCGGATGAGGAACTGGAAAAATTCATTGCGAATTATTCCCTGCCCACACCGGATGAATGGGACGGCGTCACCAGCAAAGACAGCTTTTTAAAACAAGTTAAAAAAGTACGCTCGGAAGGCTACGCCATCCAGGTAACCAAAAACCAGATCATCGGGCTCGCCGTCGCCATCTATAAAAAAGATACCGTCATCGCAAGCCTCAGCATCTATATGCCCGTATTCAGGGTGACAGATTCCACTAAACCTGATATCCTGAAGAAATTAAAGCTGGCTGCAGCACGTATCTCCAAAAAAATCAGCTGATGCCGGGAATTCCGGCGCCGACACCTCTTCTGAAAGGAATTGCAGCCAGCCTGCAGTTCCTTTTTTTTCGCCTTCCTGTTATTTTTTTTGTTTTATTCGAAATAGTTTTTACTTTTATCATAGTAAAATTAGATTTTACATTATAAAATTAAAGATTGCCGCCATGTTACTAAAACGATTGCTTGCAGGACTCACCTTATGGTGCGGTCTCTTCTCCCTCAACACACAGGCACAGGATGCCGCCGCCTCCCGTCAGCGGGACTTCACCATCACCGGCGCCGTCACCTCCGGCACAGAAAAAAATGGAGTAGCGGGGGCCAGCGTGCTTTTAAAAGGCTCCGTCACCGGCGTGTCCACCGACGCCTCCGGCAACTTTACCATCACCATTCCCGGCAACCGGAAAAGTAATGGCGTTCTCGTGATATCCCATATCGGATACACGGAACAGGAAATCGTCCTTAACGGCAGGAGCAGCCTCTCCATCGTCCTGGTTGCCGGAGATAATAAAATGGGAGAAATAGTGGTGATTGGTTACGGTACCGTGAAGAAAAAAGACCTTACCGGATCCATAGCCCAGGTGCAGTCAAAGGAGCTGAATGCGTTTCCCACCGGCAACCTGCTTCAGGCCCTGTCCGGCCGCACCACAGGCGTACAGGTCTTGCAAAATGACGGCAAGCCGGGCGCAGCCCCCAGCATCCGCATCCGCGGTGTTAACTCCATCCTGGGAAGTAACGAACCGCTATATGTCATCGACGGCTTTCCTGGTTCCGCTACCGGCATCCAGGCGACGGACATCGAGACAATGGACGTCCTGAAAGATGCATCGGCTACCGCTATTTACGGTTCCCGCGGCGCCAACGGCGTCATCATCATCACCACCAAAAGAGGACGGGCAGGCAAGACACAAGTAGATTATGAGACCAGCTACGGCATTCAGCGCGTAGCAAAAAAGCTGAAGCTGATGAATAATTTTCAGTGGGCCAGCTTCTACAACGAACAAGCTGCGAACGACGGGCTGACGCCTTATTTCACCGGCGGACAGGTCGACTCCCTCTCCAAATTACCCAGCACCGACTGGCAGGACCAGGTACTCCACCCCGCCCGTGTCATGCTGCATTCACTGAATATCAGCGGAGGCAATGATAAGACCCAATACTCCGTTTCCGGCAACGTCTTTCTGCAGGACGGCATTATCCGGAACAGCGACTTCAACCGCTACTCGCTCCGGGCCAACCTCAATCATACGATCAGTAAAATATTCAGTTTTTCCGTCAACGCATTGCTCACCCGGGAGAAGACAGATGCA
The DNA here is from genome assembly GCA_015655015.1 of Chitinophagales bacterium. Taxonomy (GTDB): domain Bacteria; phylum Bacteroidota; class Bacteroidia; order Chitinophagales; family Chitinophagaceae; genus Puia. The sequence goes on from JAATFV010000041.1 coordinate 11,597, forward strand.
AAGACCACCGGTACAGGGAGCAACCGCGGATCAGGCCTCATGAGCGCCGCCATATCAGCTCCTCCGATCCTGTCGCCCTATAACAGTGACGGCACCTTCCGCCGCCTCAACACCGTGTATCCCTGGCTGTCCAATGTACTGATCAACCCGCTCACCGTGATCTCCGGCCAGACCAATGCCACCATCGCCAACCGGGAACTGGCTAATGCCGCCTTCAATATACGTCCCTTCGACGGCCTTGTCATCAAGTTCTCAGGCGGCATCCAGAATGAAGACGACCGCAACGATGCTTTCACCCTGATCGATCCGATCATTAATTCCACCGGATCGGCTTCCGTATCGACGACACAAAATATCAGCCTGCTTAGCGAAAATACCGTCAGCTATAATAAGACATTCGGCGACCACTCCCTTTCCGCGGTAGCAGGGTTCTCCTATCAAAATAATATTACCACCACCCTCAACGGCTCCGGCACCGGGTTCTTAAGTAATGTGGAACAAACCTATGACCTGCAGGGCGCCGCAACGCAGGGCATCGCCTCTTCTTCCTATAATAAATCCGTATTGCTTTCTTATCTCGGAAGGCTGAATTACAGCTATAAAGGAAAATACCTGGCCACTTTCAGCTACAGGCGGGACGGCTCCTCCAAATTTTCTATCCTTAGCAAATGGAGCGATTTCCCCTCCGGCGCTCTCGCCTGGCGTATTTCCGAAGAGAAATTCCTTCAGCCGGTGAAAGCCATCTCCAACCTTAAGCTGAGAGGCAGCTACGGCGCTACAGGCAACAACGCGCTGAATCCCTACCAGACCCTGAATGCCCTAGGTTCCAGTAAAGTAGTCTTCGGCGATGCCTTATACACCGCCTATGGTCCCGGCACCACCAAACCAGGGCCCCTGAAATGGGAGACCACCTATGAATACGACGGAGGCCTGGATCTCGGTTTGTTCGGCAACCGGCTGAACCTGACGGCCGACTATTACTACAAAAGGACACGCAACCTCCTGAATAACGTACAGCTGCCCGCCTCTACCGGTTATACCAATACCCTGCAGAACGTAGGGGAAATGCAAAATAAAGGATGGGAATTTTCCGCCGACGCCCTGGTGCTGGACAAGGCCGTCAAATGGAATATCAGCGCTAATATATCTTTCAACCGGAATAAGATCATCAAATTATACGGCGGCCAGGATATCTACGGCAGTCCTTTCTATACAGGCCCCATCAATGACTTTGTCAATTTATTAAGAGTCGGGCAGCCCCTTGGCATCTTCTACGGGTACAAAGAGAACGGTTATACCAGCACCGGCAATATCCAATACAAGGACCTCAACCAGGACGGGGCGATCAACGCAAGCGACAAGACTTATATCGGTAATCCCAACCCGAAATTCATCTACGGAGTTAATTCCTCCCTCTCCTATAAAGGGTTCGAGCTGACCGTCTTTGTGCAGGGCACCCAGGGCAATGACATCTTCAATATGAATGCCACACAGACAATAGACCTGGGTTTTGCCCTGAATGAGCCGGCTGACGAATTCAGCAATCACTGGACTACCGCTAAGACGAATGCCAAATATCCTAAGGTATCCAGGTCTATAAGCGGCAACATTTCCGATCGTTATGTCGAAGATGGCTCTTACCTGCGCTTTAAAAATATACAGCTGGCCTACAACCTTCCCCCGGGGCTCATCAAATGGTCAAGGAATATCCAGGTATATGTCAGCGGTCAGAACCTGATCACCATCACGAAATATTCCTGGTACGACCCGGAAGTAAATTCTCTCGGCAGCGGCAACTCTATCAACCAGGGGATAGACTACTATAGCTATCCCACAGCCAAAACATTCACTTTCGGTATTCGTTGCGGATTTTAAACAGCCTGTTAAAGCTTGATAAATATGAAAAAGATATTATTATTCATTTTACCCGTTGTGCTGCTGGGTTCCTGCTCCAAAGACCTGCAGGAGCAGCCTAAAGCCATTGCCGCGGAGACTTTATACAATACGCCTGCTGAAGTCCAGGCGGGACTCAACGCTATCTATGCTCCGTTGAAAGATCCCAACTGTATGGGCTCGCTCTATGAGGCGCAGCTGGAGACATACGGCGATTACATGTATGGCAGGGGAAGTTATACCATCCTGAACGATTACCAGGGATTGGATAATACCAATATTACCCGCGCCGGCCAGATCTGGCAGCTCTTCTACCAGGCTATTAAAAACGCCAATATCTGCATTCAGAAGATCCCGCTCGGCAAAAGCCTCACGGACGCCGACAAATCCAACTACCTGGCGGAAGCGAGATTTCTGAGAGGGCTGATCTATTTTACCATGGCCCGTAACTGGGGCGGCGTCGTTCTCCGCACGGAAGCGAATACGGACTCCATCAGCCTGAAACGCAGCAGCGCCGATGATACTTATGCCCAGGCTTTATCGGATCTCCAATATGCTGAACAAAACCTGCCCGACGCGCCCAGGCTGGGGGGCGCCCCTTATAAGCTGGCCGCCAAATCCGTGCTGACTGAATTATACCTTTGCCTGCAGCAATGGCAGAATGCCCGCGACGAAGCCGCCGCCGTTATCCAGTCCGGTAAGTTTTCCCTGGTGCCGGTCACCGTCGCCGCTGATTTTAATAAAATATACGGCCCGGATGTGGTCAGCACTTCCGAAGAGATCTTCTACCTTAAATTTTCCCGGCAGGGCAGCAACTATGGGTTCACCTATGCCATGTTCGAGCATGCCCCGGGGGACGGGTATCATGGGGCAGGCGGTTATTACGCCCATTACACCGATACGGTGCTGAACCCCGTCATGAAGAGCTGGGACAACCGGGACCTTAGAAAAAAATTCAACTGGTATCCCTGGAATGTCGGTTTAGGCCCCAACACCCTGCTGAACGCGAAATTCAGCGACCCGGCCGCCACCAACGCCAATAATGCCGGCAACGATTTTCCCTGGTATAAATATTCCGATATCCTGCTGTTTTATGCAGAGGCCGAAAGCCGCGTCAGCAATGGCCCCGATGCCTCCGCTATGGATGCGCTGAACCAGGTGCACCGACGCGCTTATGGATACAACGCTACAGCGCCCTCGCCCGTTGACTTTTCCCCGGGCGGGTATGATGCCCAAAGTTTTATAGACCTGGTGGCGCAGGAAAGGAACTATGAGACCTGCGACGAGGCCAAACGCTGGCTGGACCTCAAACGGCTGGGCACGGTCAAACAGGTCATCCTTGCTGTAAAAGGGATCACGGTGGCGGATAAGATGCTGCTGTGGCCGATCCCCACGATCGAGCTGTCTTACAATACGGCCATAGACCCTGTCAAAGACCAAAATCCCGGTTATTGAGTGTCCTGAAAGAAAGTTAGATGTCAAATTAGTTCTTTGATTATTTATCAATCTATGCTCGGTAAATGATGATGGCGGGCCCATCGGGAGAGTCTTTCAGGAGGGACTCTCAAACCACCTTTAGCTGCTGCAATTAAGAGTTGTGGTAGTGAGCATGAAAGGAAAAGGCATGGCTAAACATGTCAGGTGCGTGTTAAGAAGACGAACAATAGTGAACTGTCAACAGAGGCGTCGAAAGGATCAGACGATGTCAAAACCAAAGTCCAGTAGCATCTTTGGGACAAGCAACAAGGGCACCTGACTACTATTGTTGCGGCATCCGGCGTATAGACAGCGTGAGCTTAACACAGGCGATTACCGGGAACAGGAGAACCTGTCGTCAGAATGCTAAGAGAAAATATCAAGCTGCAAGGACAGTAAGATAGAAAGTATCGATGACTGGCACAGGGGCGGAAACTCTCGCAGTAGTGCTGATAGCTACCGAAAGGTAGCAGGAGCGAAGGGGAGTTGTTATCTAGTTTCTTAATCATGGACGAAAACTGAGGGAAACCTTAGGAGGTACGAAGATGAGCGAAACAAAACCGTTTAGTATTAGTCGGCGACTGGTGAGCTTAGCCTATCAGAAAGTTAAATCAAACAAGGGAAGCGGCGGAGTGGATGGAATAAGCCTGGAAGAGTTTGACAAGCAGTACAGGGATCGCCTGTACAAGCTGTGGAATCAGATGAGTTCAGGAAGTTACATGCCTCCACCGATCAAACTGATTGAGATACCGAAGAAAGGGGGTGGGCTAAGACCTCTGGGCATAAGCACCATAGCCGATCGTGTTGGCCAGACAGTAGTAAGAGGATTATTAGAACCGGAATTAGAGCGGATATTCCACCGGAACTCCTATGGATACAGACCAGGTCGGTCAGCCGTGGAAGCAGTAGCCAAAACCAGAGAGCGGTGTTGGAAGCTGTCATGGGTGATAGACCTGGATATCAAGGGGTTTTTCGACAACATTCCGCATGAGTTGCTGATGAAAGCAGTCAGGAAGCATTGCAACAGTAAATGGATGCTGCTGTACATCGAAAGGTGGCTGAAAGCACCTTTACAAAAGGAAGATGGGACGATAGTAGAGAGGACCAAGGGGGTTCCCCAAGGCTCAATTGTTGGACCTGTCCTTGCTAATTTATACCTGCATTATTGCATGGATATCTGGCTGGACAGAGAGCATCCGTACTGTCTATTCGAGCGTTATGCTGATGACGCTATCATCCACGTGGACTCGCAGAATCGGGCGATGGTGGTGATGAAAGCGCTGGAAAGGAGATTATTGGAATGCGGACTACAGATGCATCCGGAGAAGACCAAACTGGTGTACTGCAAGGACAGCAACAGGAAGAAGAAAGGGTATGCAAACGTATCGTTCGACTTTTTGGGCTATACCTTTAAACCGAGACTGGCACAGAACAGCAAACGTGGAGAATGGTTTACGAACTGTTTGCCGGCAGTCAGCAGCAAGTCGATGAAAACGATGAATGAAAAGATGCGGGAGTGGGAGGCATTAAAGAAGACGACAAATACAATACAGGAAATCGCAAGAACGATCAATCCTGTGTTGGCAGGATGGATTAATTACTACGGTAAATTTTACAAAACAAAACTGAAAGAGTTTATGCACACAGTTAATGTAAAACTTGCGAGCTGGGCAAGACGCAAATACAAGAATTTAAGGGCCAGCGAGATGAAAGCGATAAGGTGGCTGCACAGGATATCCGTCCGACAGCCGGGCCTCTTTGCTCACTGGTCACTCTTAGGTTCGAAACCAACGATTTAGATAACCGGAGCGGAATGACGCGAGAGTGTCACGTTCCGTTCTAACAGAATCTCGGGCTGTGATACCCGGGTTTACTTACCAATCACGCTAATTTGAATATTATGTTCCGATACTTATTTTATTCCCTGTTGTTTCTGCTATTCATGACCGATAGTTATGCCCAGACAGCTGGTTATGCACAAACATCCCGGCTGGACTCCCTTTGGAATGACCCGGCCATCGAACAAAGGATCGAAAAAGGCATCGAGACCAACCGTAAAGGAGACTTCACCATTCCCATACCGGCCTTCAAAGGCACTACCGAAATAGAGGTCCGGCAGGTGAAGAACGATTTTTATTTTGGCGCCAATGCCTTTATGGTAAACGGATTCGAGACCAAAGAAAGGAATGAACGTTTTGAATCCCTCTTCTCATCCCTGTTCAACC
>JAATFV010000119.1 GCA_015655015.1 Chitinophagales bacterium
ATGAACACGACGGCAATAAAAATACTGGCTGACAAGCTGAATTTCCCGGAAGGGCCGGCCTTTGCTCCGGATGGCAGCTTGTGGGCCGTGGAATTAAAAGGCGGCAGCCTGGTAAGGTATAAGGATAGGTTGCTGGAAAGAGTCCCTGTCGGCGGAAAGCCCAATGGCATTGCCATCGACGGTCAGGGCATGATCTGGTATTGCGACGCCGGACAGCATTCGATCCGTTGTTTGGATGCTGTAACGAAAAAAATACAGATCATAGCGGACGAAGTGGAGGGAGAGCCCCTTGACGAACCGAATGATCTGGCATTCGACCGGACCGGGAATCTGGTGTTCACCTGCCCCGGCAATTCCAGGAAGGAACCTACCGGTTATGCCTGTGTATTACTCAAGGATGGTCCTGTAAAAAAGATCACCACCGGAAAATATTTTCCGAACGGGCTGGCTTTTACGGCGGATGGCAGGCAGCTAATCATCGCCGAGACCTACCGGCACCGGTTATGGAAAGGTGATTGGGACGGGCTGACCGGCGAGTGGACGAATGCCAGGATATGGTGTGACATTGGCGGTCCTGATGGGCCCGGAGGTCCCGACGGGATGGCTTTTGACGGGGTCGGCGACCTGTATGTCGCCGTCTTCGGCACCGGAGAGATCAGGGTCGTGGATCCTTCCGGTAAAGTGAAAGGGCAGATACCCCTGCCGGGCCGGAATCCCACCAATTGTGCCTTTGCTCCATCAGAAAGGGCGGGACAGGACGAGCTGGGGCTGGTGGTGACAGAGGCGGAGAACGGAATGCTGCTAAATCTCCCGATAACGTATCATTCTTAACGAAACAAGCTTTATTCTTAATTTATAAATTGGTTATGTATGGAAGTTATAACGAGTAATTACCCGGTGCGTAAACACGCAGTCAACTACGATGTAAAAGAGATCGGTCACCGTTATCAGAAATTATATGCGGGCCTGGTATACGATGCGATGGAAAGCGTGGGCCTGCATGGCAGGGCAATGCAAAGCGGCATGTACCCCCTGGTGCACACGATGAAAGTGGCGGGTCCGGCATTTACCTGTCATGGGATCGCCACTCCCAGCCGGGACGAAAAAGTGCATGATATCCGGCTGGGTATGTTTAAGAGCATGACGGATGGGGTAATACAGGTTAGGGATACGCAGAGCGACACCACTTCGGGACATTTCGGGGAAATATCTGCCACTGCAGCCGCGGCCAGCGGTTGTGTCGGAGCGGTGATAGACGGATCGACCAGGGATTCCAACTACCTGATCGATATGGGCTTCCCTACTTTCTGCCGCTTCCGGAACCCCGTGGAGGCATTCGGGCGGTTTATGGTAGTAGACTACCAGATCCCCATTTTTATCAAAGGCATCGATGGGTCCATCGAGATCAGGCCGGGAGACTATATTTTCGGGGATAACGACGGAGTGGTCGTCGTCCCGTATGAAAAGACAATTGAAATACTGGAAATAGCCGAAAAATGGTTTGACAGCGAAGCCAAAAGCCGGGAAGCCATGGCCAAGGGAAAAGATCCCTTTAAAGTATATGAAGAGTTTGGCAGGTTCTGATAAAGAAGGCCCCTCAGCAGATTTACTGAGGGGCCAATATACTTCAGGCAGATGACGAATGCACGATTGACGAACGTATCTTCCCGGCCGGCTTATCTCTCTATTCTCAACGTTACCACATCCAACGGCGCTATCCCGATCTCTCCGTTCACAGCACCCAGCATATTTTCTCCTGTATTGCTGTAGTAGGTACCGTGTACGGAAGATGACCAATGCAGATCGGTCTTTCCGGGTTTATCCGATGGATTGAAAAGAGTGACCATCCAGGCCTTGCCGTCTTCACTGGGTTTTAATACCAATACGACAATATTTTTGTCGCTCAGCTGCAGCTTGGGAACGGACAAGTCCCTGCCGGTACTTTTCGCCACGACCAGCGGTTGAGACAATGCCGTCGCAAATTTCGTAGCCTCCACCGGTTCAAAAGCGCCATGCGGCCGCAACGCATACCGGAAGGTAATGATCCCATCCTGGTAAGCCCGGTAATTCGTCTCCCAATGATTATTCAAGGCCCAGGAGTAAAGCTTTTGCGTAGGCTCGATCTTTTTACGCCATACGGCCGGGTTGGATTGTCCGCCCAGCAGAATAGCGGTGATGCCGCCTACCTCTACCAGCGGAGCATCGAGCGTCACCCAGGTGATCCCGAGATCCTTATTGCTGACATCCGCCCATTGTCCTACCTCCAGCCAGTTCTTACAGGAGCCGGCGATCTGGTCCGTTTCCGGCCGCATGATGGCCATAGGAATGTCCAGTTTCATCTCCCCGCCCGCCACATTAAAAGGGAACCCGAAATTGACACTCTCTTTCCCCTCCTTATTCGCCCAGGGATAGTCACCGGGATTAGGATCCAGCTCCGCCGGTTTTTTATCCAGGATGTTGGTCATTTCCACATAATCAAATCCATTGACCAGCTGCACCTCCCGTACCAGCTTCGTACAGCCCGGCACATCCGAGGATTCAATCAGCAAAGTCGACAGAACAGGCCCCTGTTCTTTTACCGAGATCTTCACGGCCCCATTGCGTTTCAGGTTGGCCAGGTTGTCCCCGTGCAGAAAGAGATAATCGTTTAAATAATTGCCGGCGGCGGAATCCGCGAAGTTATTGTCGATCGAATGATTACGGACGCTCTTCAACGCTCCCGTAGCGGCATCGATATCGATATGGATGATTCCATTGTCCAGCGAATTCCCGGAGACAGAGACTTCCCCGCCGGAACTTTGACCTTTACTGCCGGAAGTCTGACCTTTACTGCCGGAAGTCTGGCCTTTATTGCCGGAAGCAGCCGCTTTTCTTGTCATAGCCGTTCCCTTAGACATAACCGCGGCCTTTCCTGAAACCTCTTTCCCCGCTGAAATGAAATACTGCCTGGCCGCAAAAGGCGCAATATCTCCGGCGACGAATGCCAGCTCGCCGGTAGAAAGACGCTGGGAAGGAATGACTACCCCCTGCGCATCTTTTACCAGGTCTCCATTGGCGGAAAGTTCCCGGGATACCAGCACCAGGTTGCTCCTTTGCCAGGAATTGGTATTGAAGACGTCGATCGTATCGGAGCGAACCATCCTGGCTGTAGCTTCCTCAGCCGTTACCATCCCGGCTGTCCTTGCCCCGGCCGCACCATCTCCGGCCAGACTCCCGTCCGCACCATCCCCGGCCATATTCCCGCCCGTCGCCGCATCCAACAGCGCCACCGACAGGTTAGCCGCCGTATCCGCATACGATTTCTTGATCTGCCATTGCTCCATCGTCTTCTGGCTCAACGGCCTCGTAACGCTCACATCGGCGCCCCAGGTATGCTCGGAATACAGGATCACATTCCGCCATGCTTTTTTGAATTCATCAACGGGATAACCGCCGGGATTGACCATCGACCACATCGTCTCTGCCTGCGTCAGGCGGAAAGAGCTGGTCCTGTTCTCCGATGTTTCCAATGCCGAGGAACCAGCCCCGTCCTCCCAGTAACCCGTCCAGTCTCCTTTCACGGCTGGCAGTTGATCGCCGAATTTTTTTTCAAAAGCACTAAAGGCGTTGCTGGTAGACGAAATAATAAATTTGGGCCATGTATATTTCATATTCCAGTCCTTGACGAAATCGCTGATTTCCAGGTCAGGAACAGCATTGTCGCCGTGACCGCTCCACCGGATATAAGAGATGTCATAAGGGTAATTGATCTTTGTCAGCTGGCCGCAATACATAGAAACAAAATCGGCTGTAGGATGGGGGATGCCATGCGACAACGCATATCCTTTATAAGGGATCCAGACCAGGACCTTCTCCTTGCCGGAAGGAGACAGCCAGTAAAAAGGCCGGTCCTCCCATTTTTCGAGGATATCTCCGATCCGGTCGAAATAATTCGGAGCCACCGAAAAATATTTAATGCCTGCCTGCGCCATCGCCGTCACAGTCCCCCAGGTATAACCGGGGACATCGCTGATCATAGCGGCATCTACGACGGTATGGGTCTTTTTCGCCAGCTCGGTAGAATAGCCGAAAAGCTGCAGCAGCTCTTCCGGCCTGCATAGACCGGTGAGCGTATTGACATACATGCCATTCAAAGACACTCCGCCATCCGCTACCGCATCATAAAAATCCTTTTTCTGCTGCTCGTTCATTCGCTGCAGGTACAGGTTTGCCGCATACGTTCCTTCCAGGTTCCAGACGAATCGGGCTCCCTCGGGATAGTTCTTCGTTCTCCGGGCATATTCTATCCCCGTCAGCAGGTTGTTGATCTGCTTTTTTTCTACCTTGGTTTGTATTTCCGTATAACCAATATCGTTATGGGAATGAGGAAGGACATAGATCGTCATTTTTTTAACAGGCTGGATGACCACCGTCTTCCGGTCGGTCACTTTCCCCTTTCGGACGATCGCCACTTCCACCGATGAATCCTTACTGACTTCCGGCACGAAGATTTCTACCTGCCGGTTGCCGGAACCGATCCCGAATTTTTGCGGGGTTACTCCTTTTATAGTCACCGTTATGGCCGTCGAATCTCCCGCATTTGCCAGGGACAATTGCTGGGATTGATAAGAACGCTGATCGTGGCTGCTGATGAACGGAAGCCCTTTGATCTCCACGATGGCTACCACAGGGCGGGCGGAAGATTGCGCCTTCAGGCTCCCGGATGAACCGGCCAGGGTCAGCCCGATGAAAAGAAGACGGCCGGGCCAGTGTTTTAAGAAATACTTTGGCATAAGTTGCTGATTTATTATTTGCTGAATGGTACATTCACCAGGGAACCTTCTTATTGAAAATTGGCAGCAGTTACTTTAACTGCTGCCAATAGTAAATAAAAAAACGGGAAATTAGTTATAACCGGGATTCTGAGGCCTCAGGCTGGGATTCCGCTGTATTTCCGTCGGTGGCAGCGGCATCAGCAGATCCTTGGTCGAATAAGTCTGTCCCCTTCCGTTCGAATGTCCGATCAGGGCGGAAAATGTCACATGATGGGAAGCATCGGCATCCGGGTACAGCTGGGTCCTCAGCATATCGAACCAGTAATGATTTTCCATCGCCAGCTCCCTGTACCGCTCTGCCAGGATGAAATTTCTGCGGTCCGACTGCCCGGCCGGAACGGCAGGAGGGGTTACATAGGCCCTGTTGATGATAGGAGTGATATACGGCGTAGGGTCCTGCGACAGCTCATTGGCGGCTTCCGCGGCGATCAGGTAGACATCCGCCAGCCGGTATACATTGGTATATTTTCCGGACGAGCCGGTGCTGAAGATCGCCACGCTGTCGAACCAGCGAAACGCGTTAGTGGCATAATTGATCGTGCTGATCCCGCCATTGGTGTTCTGATAGGACCAGGAATTATGGAAGAACTGCCTGTTATGCCTCCTGATATCGTTCGCGCTGTCATACAGGTTCAGCAGGGTAGGGCTGGGCACCCAGTCGGCCATCGTCGTGGCATATTGCACTTTCAGGTTCGACAGGGGAATCGGCACCGGGAAGGAATTGGGGAACGCCCATAAAGGATACGCATTCGACTGGATCGAAGGATCGTACTCGATAAAATACAGATACTCACTGCCCTTGTCAAAAGACGTAAGCCGCAATTTGTCAAAAGGAGTAGTGCCGCCGGAATTATCGAACAGCGAATAACCACCTCCGCTGCTGATAACGGAATTGGCGGTGCTGAGGGCCTTCGTATAATAGTCAGCCCCTTTTTGTAAAGGATATCCAGCCATGGTCAGGTATACTTCCGACAAAACGGCTGCAACGCTGCCTTTGGAGATCTGGTTCGCATTGCTGCCCATCGGCTTGTCGACCAGCGTTCCGTTGTTCAGGGCCCAGACCAGGTCCGCTTCGATGGCCGCATAAATGGAATCGACGGAAGTACGGGGCGCGTACAGGTTATCCGAAGCTGATTCGTAAGGTTCTAAGATCAGCGGAATGGCGCCAAACAGCCTCACCAGGAAATAATAATCCAGGGCCCGGAAATACCTGGCCGTAGCCAGGATCGGCGCTTTTGAAACGGTATCGATCGTCGGACTGGCCGATACTTTGGAAATGATGGTATTGGCATTGGCAATGGAGGCATAGAACTGCGTCCAGATATTCCCGACGTAATTTCCGTCCGCATCGCTGGATTGCGTCAGCGAAGAAAAGTAACGGATACCGGGATCCTGGGATACCGTATTATTGGCCATCCCGGCCATATTGTCGAACGTAAAGGCATGTGTCCCGTCATAATAGCCCTGGGCGAGAAAGAAGGCGCCCGGCCCGTTATCTTTCGTATACAGATAATTCACGGCGCTCTGAGCCTGCGCGGCCGTCTGGAAATAAGCGTCTATCGGCTGGGCGCTCTTGGGAGTCTCTTTCAGGAACTTGGTACAGGAAGAAATACCCGTCAGCCCAAGAAGAACAGCGCCCGATAATAATATATTTTTCATGCTAACCATTATTATAAATTAAACAATCACTAAAATGTCACATTCGCACCAAAGGTGAAGGTCCTGGCCTTGGGATATTGATAGAACTCGATATTTTGTCCGAAGGGAGGCGTACCCTGACCCTGCGTATTCCAGGAGAAGCTTACGCTCTGAGGATCATACCCGTGATAGGAAGGCGCCTTGATCAGGAACAGGTTCTGCGAGCTGAGATAGAAACGGATCCTTTTTACCTTCAATGCCTTCAATACGGACTGATTTACATTATAGCCTAATACGACGTTCCGGCCCCGGATGAAATTGCCATTTCCTACCCAATGGCTGTCGAACGCTGCCGTCTGACCGGCATCCGGTGCAAACCGTAATTGCTGGATCGGCGTATTCTGATTGGTAGGCGTCCAGGCATTCAATACCGTTTTCAGGGAGTTGCTATAGCCTGTCCGGTCTTCCGAAGAGAACAAAAAGGCCTGCGCCACACTGGCTCCTTCGGAGAACTGCAGATCCACCATCAGGTCGAAATCCTTGTACCGGAAGGTGTTGACCAGGCTGCCTGTCCAATCGGGACTGCCTTTACCCAGGATCATCTTGTTATCGGATTCTCTTTCTTCTCCCGGTTTCTTGGAGAAATTAGGATCGGCCGCTTTTGCCGCAGCTACATCCGCAATGCTCCAGGTGCCCAGTCGTTGGTAACCCCAGAAGGAACCGGCCGCCTGTCCTACCCGCAGGATGGTAAATCCATCCGATACAGGACCCCAGAATGGTCCGGGGAAGATATCTTCGTTATTGCTGCCCAGCTTCACCACCTTGTTCTTATTGTAGTTAGCTACGAAAGTGGTGGTCCAGGTGAAATCCTGCCCCTGCACATTCTTCGAAGTAATAGCTATATCTACGCCCTGGTTGGACATCGACCCGATATTGGACAATACACCCTGAAATCCTGAGGAAGTGGGGATGGGCTTATTCAGCAGCAGATCACTGGTAAGCTTATAGTAATAATCCGCTTCCACGGATATCCGGCTGTTGAACAGCTGCATTTCAAAACCTCCGTCCGTCTGTTTGGTCTTTTCCCATTTCAGGTCCGGATTGGGCAGGCCGCCGACATAGGAGCTGCCCGCACGGGCGCCGTTGATCAGCGTCGTTCCGCTGGTGATGGTAGCCAGTGACTGGTAGGAACCTATTTCCGTATTACCCGTCGTTCCGAAACTACCTCTTAGCTTAAGGTAATTGATCACATTGCTGTTCTTCAGGAAATTCTCTTTGGAAAGGATATAACCCAGGCCGATGGAAGGGAAATAACCATACTTGTTGTCCGCACCGAACCGGGAAGAACCATCGATACGTTCGGTGAAAGTAGCCAGGAATTTATCATTGAAGGAATAACCGATTCGGGCGAAATAAGAATTGATCGACCAACTGGTATAATTACTCTGCGGGGCATTGGGCTGGGCGCCTGCCCCCAGGTTGTACTGCCGGTAATAGTCATCTGCAAAATATTGCGTGGTATCCCCGAACTTCCGGTCTACCCGCTGCTGCCAGCTTGCCCCGGCCATTGCATTGATATGATGAAGGCCGAATTGCTTTTTATAGGTCAGGTAATTTTCCTGCTGCCAGTACCTTACCTGTTCTGTGGCAATAGATGCAACGCCTTTCTGTGTGGCGGAATAGTTGATCAGGTCGGAAGGGGAATAGTTGTCATACATGGCATCCAGGAAGTCGACGCCGAACTGCGTCTTGAATTCCAGATCCCTCGTGATCTTGAAATTAAAGTAAGCGTTGCCGAAGATCTGTGTCCGGGTGTTCAGGTTAGTCTGCTCAAGCAATACCTTGACAGGGTTCTCCGCCACATCCAGGTAGGATAAAGTGCCGGATACCTGGTTGTTGACATAAGATCCGTCCGGGAACTTCACCGGGAAGATAGAAGGCATCTCGATCATGGTCCGGGTGGGGGAGTTGCCGCCCGTTCCCGGGGGCACCAGGTTCTCCTTGGAAGAGTTGACCAGGGCATTGACGCCGAAGTCGAGCCAGTCGGCCAGTTTCGTGTCATGCGCGATCTTGATGCTATATCGCTTGAGATCCGAATTGAGCATGATGCCCTGGTTATAGCTATAGTTCATGAAAATGCCGGTGGAGGAATTCTCCCCGCGCGTCTGGATCGACAGCTGATGGTTATTGGACATTGCTGTCCTCGTCACCGCTGACTGCCAGTCGGTATTGTATTTAGGAGTGCCGTCGGCATTGAACAGACGGGTATCGGAAAGGTCCAGTGTCCTTGGAGCTGCGCCCCAGATAGAATTATTGGCCATCCCCTGTGATAATACGCTGAGGAATTCCGTGGAGTTCAGCGTGGGGAGTTCCCGGGGCAGTTTGCCCTGGCTGATGCTGGCGTCGTAAGATACTACTGTTCCCTTGCTGCTGCCGCCTCTCTTGGTGGTTATCAGGATGACGCCGTTGCTGCCCCTTGCTCCATAAATGGAGGTAGCCGACGCATCTTTCAGCACTTCTACATTTTGGATATCATAAGGATTTAAATACTGTATTTCTGTCATAGCCACTCCATCCACTACATATAACGGATCGGTAGAGGAGTTGATGGATCCGATACCCCGGATGATCACTGTGGGCAACCCGCCCGGAGCGCCCGAGTTCAGGGAGATATCGACACCGGCCACTCTTCCCTGCAGTCCTTCCAGGGCATTGGTGATAGGCTGGGTCAGCAGGTCCGCCGACTTGACGGAGGCTACGGCTCCCGTCACGTCCGACTTTCTCATCGTGCCATAACCTACCACGACCACGGAATCCAGCCCGCTTTTGGCGCTTGTCAGGACTACATTGGCGGCTTCCGCCTGGCTTACTTCACGGGTGGTGAACCCGACATAGGAAATGACCAGCCTGACCCCGGTATTGGTTGTGCTCAGCTTGAAATTACCATTTTCATCGGTGGTCGTTCCCGTCTTGCTGCCCTTGACGGTAACGGATACATTCGACAGGGCTTTTCCACTTTCATCTGTTACATGCCCTGTTATGGGATTCGTTTGTGCGCTGGTCCGGCTGACGAACAGGAATAGAGCGACAAATACGAATAATACGGTGAACAATCCCGGAGGATTGCTGTTCCCGTTTTTTGGCTGCCTTTTAAACTTTCTCATCATTTGCGAGCAATTGTTGGTGAATAAAATATAATTCGAAGAAGGGTCAGGTAAGAGAACCATTCCAAGGGTGGTTAAGAGGATCATTCCATGCGGTATCAGGGGGGCAGACATCGGCCTGTTTCGAAGTACGAAAGACTTATTGATCGGCGATTTGGCATCATGCAATCGTTTTAAGAACATTATTTAAAATATAATATTCAAACATTCTAATCTATACATCCATATGTTTGAACATATTGTGGCCGGGCAAAAAAATCAGGCGGATCCCCGCCTGGCTCTAAAAAAAGATAATTATCCCTTCTTTATATTGATAGAATAAATGAATTTATCTGAACGGTAATAGCCGATATTATACTCCACCGGCCGGTCCCCGATATCATAAACGAACCTTTCCCGAAAGAGGACCGGAGAACCCGCATCGACTTTCAGCTTTTTGGCAAGGGCACCCGCTAATTTGGCGCTGATATTTTCGGCGGACCGGTCCACCACGATACCATATTTTTCTTCCAGCATGCTGTACAGGGGCTTATTAAACTCATCCTTTTCATTCACGCCTATTCTCGGATGAAAATAACTTTCAAAATATACAATGGGCTCGCCGGATGCCTCTCCCTTCAGCTTGGAGAGCTTTAAGATCTTTTTGTCGCTCCTGGTATTGAAAAAGGTGCGGATCGTTTCATTCGCCGTCACCCATTCTACCTTTAAGGACAAATTGGTCACCACGATCCCTTTTTCCTGCATCTCCTTCGTAAAGCTATACCAGTGATCGAGGCCGGTGAACAATCCCTTCTTTTCGGCCACCTTTGTTCCAACTCCTTTTTTGCGAACGATCAATCCTTCATTTTCCAGCTTGTTCGTCGCCTGACGGATCGTATTCCGGGAGATTCCCAGCCTGTTAGCTATTTCTATCTCCTTCGGCAAAAAGGCGCCGCCCGCGAATTTTTCCGAGCTGATTAGTTTTCGGAAATATTCCTCGACCTGGACATGGAGTGGAATTTTACTTTTATGATCGATCACCTGTTAATTCATTAGAATGTTCAAACATACTAAATGATAATTAAAAGCTAAAATTTTTTTTTGTCCTGCCGGCTGTCTGGCGGATCAATCCTCAAAACCCTTTAAATAAGCCACATATTCCCCAAAAGTCTCTTTGTTGATCTTATATTTAGTACAGCGCCCATCCTTTTCAGAAAAAAGCAGATCGGCATCCACCAGCTGCTTTAAATGATGCGATACCGTCGATTGGGCCAGCTTGAACATTTCCACCAGGGCCGTGCATTGCATCCAGTCGGATTCCTTCCGGATAGCCTCTATCATTTTGATCCGGTAAGGATCCCCCAGGGCCTTGCTCATCTTTTCGATCTTCCTGTTGTCGATCATAGTATTCATAAGTGTAAATATATCGATTTTTATCGATATATGCAAGGGCCGGCTATCCATTATCTGATCGCCTTTTATGATATAGATATCATTTACAGCCAGTAATGATACAGCCCGTATTGACGGGGACAACGTTTACAATTCAGTAGTGAATTTATTCCTTAGCAACTCCGCAAAATCCTTCCGGCACAGCTTCGACTCCATCCAGGCGGCAAAATCAAATATGGTAAGGACCTGGATCTCATATTTATCCGTCAGGATCGTATCGAACTGCTGTTTGAATTTCAGCCATAGATTTTGACGGTCCTTTGTCGCCACCGGAACAGGTGAGAGCTGAATAAACCGGAAGATGATCTTCTCCAGCTGATAGGTCTTGCTCCGGATATTCGTTAACTTCCGTTTGACGGACCTGATCTCATGTAAAATGAAATCATCATTGCCCAGTTCATAATGCACCAGCAAATGGATCAGCCGGAAAGTCTGGTAGACTGGCAGGTTATAATAGCGGCTGCTGTCCAGCAGGACCTTACTTAAATAATGATGCGCACTGGC
>JAATFV010000201.1 GCA_015655015.1 Chitinophagales bacterium
ACTCTTCCAGCAACTGGGAAATCTCCTCGAAACTTCTTTGTGGATGTTGGCTTCGCTTACCTTGTTCCATTTCTCCTATTTTACAGGCAAAGCTACCTCTCGTCAGTTAACCCTCAGCTATGGGGTTCGCTAGACGTTTACGGTTATGAGTGCCACTACTAACAAAAAGAATTCTACCTGTATCTGTTATTTTTTCAAGAAGCATATTGGCTAGTATAAAATGACCCAGATGATTTGTCCCAAAGGTACTCTCAAAGCCATCTTTAGTATAATATGTGTTGTCAACCATAATTAATCCGGCATTGCAAACCAGAGCATGTAATGGAGGATAATTTGAATTGGAGAATTTGCGTACAAAATTTCTTACAGATTCTAAGGAAGCCAGATCAAGCTCCAAAGTAGTTATGTTGTTATTGCCCGTTTTTTTAATGAGTGAATCTACCGCGATCTTTGCTTTAGCTGCATCACGGCATGCAAGTATTATATAATTATTCTTATTGGCTTTAGCAATGTTTTGAGCACATGCATACCCCAGGCCGGAGTTTCCTCCGGTTATGATTATTGATTCCATCTTATTAAAATTGTTTTGTTTCCCTTATTATTTGCGATCTGAAAATTTTCGATATTATAGTTTTAAATTCACAATGCAAAACTATAACAGTCAAAAATGAAATCGTTTGCCATATGGCAAAAAGTGATTTTAGCGAATTTTTTTTCTTAATCTGCTCAATGAAGATTGCGTAATACCTAAGTATGAAGCCAAATAAGAAAGAGGAATGCGATTAGCAAGTGTGGGGTATTTTTCTAAAAACGTTAAATATCTTGTGGTTGCGTTTTGCTCTATTAAAGGGCTTCTTCTTTCTATTTTTTGGTTTAGTGTCTTTTGAACTATTTTATTTGTTATACTGTCCCAACCAACGATTGTATTGGATAGGTCTTCCCAGTTTTTTTTTGAAAATATAATTAGCTTACAATTTGTAACTGCTTGCAGATATACAGATGATGTGATATTTGTTTCATAACTTATATGATCTACAATAAAATGATTTTCATCAATAAAGTATCGTGTAACATCTTCACCTTTATTGTTGTAATAGCATACACGAATTATCCCTTCAATAATAAACCCAATCTGTTGGGGAACTTTCCCTGCTTCGGAAAAATACTCGCCTTTGGTAAGTTCTAATTCAGCAGCTTTTTTTGAGATTAAATCTATTTGTTGTTGGTTTCAAATTACCGAATTGTAAAATGTATGCTATCAATTCTTTCATTTGTGCAAATTAGTCATAATCAGTTGTAGGTCATTTGTCATTTATGAAAAAGGACAAAGCGGGAATATTACTACTTTGCCCTCTCAAGTCGACTTGACAGGACGAAATTTGAACCATTTTTGGCCGGATTTGAATCGCTTTTTGAACTTAGCTGCTTGAATCAAACAAGGAAAATAGCAGAAATGTTATCTGACCACCAAATAAAAGGCCACATTATCAAAAATAGCACCTATTTTTGTACTTAAACAAGTACTTCTATGCGTGTAGTAAATTACTCCGATTTTCGCAATAACCTGGCTCAAAATCTGAATGCGGTGAATGATGACCGGGAAATTGTGGTGGTTTCCCGTACCAAAGGAAAAAATGTGGTGGTGATGGACCTCGATGAATACAATGCCATTCAGGAAACCCTTCACCTAACCAGTAATGCAACCAACCGCCAACGACTGACGGAATCTCTCCAGGAAATGCATGCCGGTACTTTCAAAGCGCATAAACTAATAGAAAAGTAAGCATGGAATTAGTATTTCAAACTCATGGCTGGGAGGATTATTTATACTGGCAGCAGCAGGATAAAAAGATACTTCAGCGCATTAATGAGCTCATTAAAGATACGCTACGATCCCCCTTTAAAGGCATTGGCAAACCGGAGCCTCTGAAAGGCGATCTTGCCGGTTGTTGGAGCCGTCGGATTACCGATGAACACCGGTTAGTCTATGCAGTAAGAGAAAAAAGACTACATATTTTGCAGTGCAGATTTCATTATCAGTAAGTATAGCTGCAAAATCACGTTCAATTCTTCCGGATCCTCCGATTTTTGCGATGGTCAAAACAGAGAGCAAATAAAGACGCTACTGCTGGGCAAACAATTTCCCGTTGCCTACGCGGTAAAAAGTCCTTCGGCAGGGACTATGTTGTTGACGCAAGACAATGCAGACCGGTTCAAATATACCCTTCCTGACTCGGTAAAAGTTTACGATTCGGTGCTGACTTGTAAATAGGCTATTTTTAGGGTTTAATCAATGTGCCTTCGGCATCGTTAAAAGTTGCATAACAGAAGCCCTACTCATAAACTTCTCTTCGATGCCCGATGGAAATGACGATGAGCTTCTTATCTTGGATCTCGTAAATAACGCGATAATCAACGATGCAGATGCTGTAGGCATCGCGGCCTTTTGAGATTCTTACAACCGGGCGGGTGAGGATCCTGTTCCAGTTCCATCATTTTATCTTCAATCCGCGTAGCAATGGCATTGGATAGCTTGTTCAGCTGCTTTTTGCGCGGAAGGCAGGATCAGAACGGTATAATTAGGCTTTTTGCCTTTTGCGTTGTTGTTAGTCCAGCCGTACAGGAAGACCAATGACCCTCTCGCTCGGCGACGACTAAAAAGCAGGGCAGGGCTGTCGTATCAACAGCTTGCTGGCCCGCTTTCTCTCTTTCAATTGAAAAAAGAAAATTGGCTATCTTGGAGGCTCATAAGTTCTTTGAATATACAAATAGCCGAACGCCCCAAAAAAGGCGGTCGGACTAAAAAGGGTTGGTAGTAATTATCCGGGCGGGCTCGTCATGCAAGGCATATCCGATAAAGCGTTGAAGACGCAATACGCGCAAAACAAGTACCGCTACAATGGGAAGGAGTTACAGAATCAAGAATTTAGTGATGGAAGTGGGTTGGAGGAGTATGATTATGGGGCTAGATTCCAGGATCCGCAGTTGGGAGTGTGGCATAATATAGATCCCAAGGCTGATTTTATGCGCCGGTTCTCGCCTTATAATTATGCTTATTATAATCCAGTTCGTTTTATCGATCCGGATGGCATGCTCACCTACGATTGGAATAAAGGTGGATATGTTGATGATAACGGTAATGCTTTAAGTAATGAAGATGCCACTTCGCAGATTAGTAAAATGGGTAAAACCGTCTATCAAGCCGAAGATAAAAGCCAAAATGATGATCAGGCCTGTTGCAAGGAAGTATGGGATGCAGTTAAAAATTATACTAATAAAACTGCAGTTAATCTTGCGTTAGGTCTTCTTTATGGATACGGCGCTATAAAGGATGGAGCGTCTACTGCCTTAGATAATGCAAAAAAAGAATTGCAACTGGAAACACAATCCCCCAAAAAGTGTTTGCAGACTTTATGGCAAATCCAATGGCATTTATGGATGGCGGAGAAGAATTCGAATTAATGAGGGTTGCTTTAGGGTTGTCTGATGGGGCTAAGAAAAGAGTGACTTTTAAGATTTCGGGTGTTTTAACGGTTTCTTTTTCTGCTAATTAATATTGCAGAGAGAATACCAAAAATTTATATATCTTTAAAATACCCATTGCCCCTTATACCGTTGAGAATGTCCATATCTTTTATAGCAAAAAAAGCCTTTACTAATTGGCAACGACTACTATTATATAGTTTGTTGTCACTCGCTATATTCGTCTTCCCAGATCAATCTGTTAATGCCCAGCCAGCCGTGCCAAAATTTCAAACATTCGATCCCATAAGTCCAATACATTCTTCAAAAATAATTCCAACGCAATTTCCCGGACAGACCAGCTCTATACTTTCAAATGATCCCTATGCCGCGCAAAACCGCCAGCTTATGCAACAGGGTGGTCTGACTATACCAGGCCCTTCCACTGCCAGACAAGATATAATGTCCAACGTGCAGCGAGTATTAAGAGAGGATGATGTGAATCCCAAAACTGATAAGAGTACAAGATTGACGGAATCGTTTCGAAATAATTACCGACAATTCTTGGAAATGAACCCGGACAGCTTTTCCATTACGAAAGCTGTTTATTTATCAGAAAGCGCCTTCTATGATACACCACCTTCTACTTATGAACAGTTTAAAGAGGCCATAACCAAGAGAGCTGAACTGGTAAAACAAATTCTAAAAAATGAGGACTTAAATGTAAAAAATAATGTAGCAGCTAACTATGGTATTGAGAAACTATACATGCAATCAAACGTTTATCACGATTCGACCACGGATAAAGATTATCTGGTTGCCAAAACTCAATATGATTTCGATGATTTCATGGGCGATAAAGATTGGACAAAGATGTTTGTTACAAAATTGCTACATACAGGATCAGGCCAATGCCATTCGTTACCGTTGTTACATTTGTGCATAGCAGAACAATTACATGCTAAATCTTATCTTTCATTAGCGCCTAATCATTCCTTTATTCAGTATTTTGACGACAAGGGAAATCGTTTCAACTTTGAAACGACAAATGGCAATCTGGTTACACAGACATGGTTAGCTCAATCCAATTACGTCAACGCGGTTGCCTTAAAAAATAAAACTTATCTGGATACGCTTTCAAGCAGAAAGTTATACGCGCAATGTTTATCTGATTTATTGCTCAGCTACCTGACTAAGGTGGGCTATTATGACAATATATCCAATCAAATCACTCGAAAAATATTAGAAATAGATTCCAATAATATTGTAGCATTAATGACTGAAGCTAACAAGTATACCGAGATATTTTTAATCTACTTGAAAAAAGCAGGAAATCCTTCCCCAGACAAATATCCTAGTTTCCCAGCGTTATACGCAGCGTATTCTGCTAAAGAAGTGGCCAGACAGAAGGTAGAAGAAACTGGTTTTCAGCAAATGCCTAAGGAGGAATATCAGGCGTGGTTAAAATCACTTGATGCTGAAAAACAAAAACAACAAAATCAGCGTGAAAGGGAAAGAATGGAATATGAGATTAAGAAATTAAAAAATATCAAGTCAACACTTATTGATAACCCCAAAGAATAGCTATCTTAGGTAACCAATAAACCAATACTCATGCAACCTAAAACCTTACTTTCCCTATGTATTCTTTTCTTGCTGTCATTTGCAGGCTTCACACAAGGTCAGAATCCTTTTAAAAGTATTGGTAAAAAGGGAAATGTTCTCACCCTTTCAAATGGAAAATATGATGAATCTTTTGAGAAGGATTCTTTAGAAAGGATTGGTACGGCTATCATAAATAGATACACTCGCAAAATTGAAAAATTTTCGGAGGAAAATTCTCTTTCCAAGAGCGGATCACAAAGCAATAAGGAAAGTAGGTTTCTTTCAGTCGATCCACTGACAAAGAAATTTGCGGAACTTACACCTTACCAGTATGCAAGTAATAGCCCCATTTCGGGCACTGACCTGGATGGCGAAGAGTACAAATTCCATGCTCTTGATTGGAAAGATAAGGCACATACTAAACTAAAAGTCGGTAAATTAGTAAGGACTGAGGATGATATTACATTAAAGCTAGTTTTTAGAGTTGGGTCCATAGATGGTGGCAATCTCATTGAAATTCCAGTCACCGTTGCCAGAGGGCCTGTTGGGTTATCAGGAAATTATGTAAACTATAATGGCAAATCCGTCGAAGTTCCTGATAATCTAACCAATAATTTACCTGCCCAAAATAATGACATATGGAACACCTTTAAAACAGAAGATGAAAATGACGAGAATTTTCTCGGCGCCGTTAACCAGATTGTTTCAACAGTCCAAAATCTCGCAGCATTAAAAGGAATTATTGGGTCGGGCGAATTTGTAAATTTCTTAAAAAAAGGCGGACTAAGTGAAAAAATTAGAGAGCTTAAATCACTACGAAAACAAGCCGTATCAAATGCTTGGAAACAAGAAAGAGCATTGGTCGAAGAAACAGGCAGAGGAAGTGTCGAATGGACCAAAAAGGAAATCTCAGAACTTAAAAAAACTGGGAAAGTTAAAGGTTATGTAGGCCATCATATAAATAGCGTAAATGGCGCGCCGGAATTAGCAGGCGAAGCAAACAATATAGAGTTTGTAAAAGGTCAAAAAGCGAACCTAGAAAGACATGGGGGCAATTTCCAGAACCCGACCCAGGGTGAACTTATTGACAGGCAAAAAATGCTTGAAGAACACAGGCAACAACAATCAGGTGGCAGTGGTGGAAATAACTAACATGAATAATATAGATAATATCCTTGATCACATTAAAGGATACAGGAATTTAGGGGAGAGAAAACTAGAAAATGGGACTCTTTTGATAGGAAAAGCGCCCCACATTGCGCCACAGGCTTGGTTACATTCAATTTATCCCTCTTTAGCGGAAGAGCAAATAAAAGAATTAGAAAATAGGATGCAGGTAGAAATACCCATCGACTATAAAATTTTTTTAAAAATGTGTAACGGGTTAAATGTATTTAATACGACCTTTAATCTGTACGGATATCGAGGAAGTCATAGTAGAAATATAGAAGATGCCTGGCAGCCCTTCGATTTAATAAAGCCTAATACTATTGAAAGACCGGCTGATGCCTCTAAAAATGTATTCATCATAGGGGGATATGATTGGGATGGCTCTCGGCTTTATATCGATAAAAATACAAATAGAACGCACTTTTGCAAAAGGGATAAAGCTGTTTCACTTTATGAATGGAATAGTTTCGAGGACATGCTGGAGTCCGAAATTAAACGTCTAATTAAATTATTTGATCAAAACGGCAAACAACTAAATGAGGAAGAAAGTACTCTTCCTGTTTAGACTATACCATGACACTGGACTTTGATATTAAAAGATTTTTGCAATCTGTTACTGATATTTCCATAGGGTATCAAAATATTACTTTTGTTAAGCCCGAAGAATTGGAAAAGTGTCAAATTCTAAGAAGCATTGATGTTTACAACAGTTCACTTGATGCCGAACAAATAAAAAATTGGCTGCAAGAGTGGATCGTTATCGCATGGGATAATTTAGGTGACCCGATTTGTGTTGATGTAAGTTTACCTAATAGATGTGTGTTGACCGTTACGCCTATTGGCACTGGAGAGCCTTCTATTATCGCTGATTCTTTAGCCAACTTTGAATTGATAATAAGATACTTAACATCGTTGTCAAAAAACAGGGAAAATCCTGTTGACTTAATGAAAAATCCAATTCCTAGCAATGAGCGAGAGGCTATTTTAAAGAGAATTAAACAGGAAAATGCAGCAAGCGAAATCTCATTTTGGGAGATTTTTTTAGATAATGAAACTTAATTATATCACTTATCATTTATTAATTGCAGCATATTGAAAACCTTTCTTTGTCCATTAGTAATATTTTTTTTTGCACTTAAGGTCAATGGTAAAACATTCTCAAACGAGGATAGTCTATATTCAAAGGCTTTTTATGAGATTTCTCGAATGTTAGAAGGGGAAGAGAATTTATCATTCAAAAAAGCTGTTTTTATTACTGAAAATGCTTTTGAAAAGGGCAGGCTCTCATATAACTCATTTAATAGCAGCATTAAATATCTAAGCGATCTAGGCCGTAAGTGGATTCAGGCTAATCCAAATAATTCCTATAAATATAGTGATAGTAATAATCTCTACAAAAATATAGCCATATTCAAAGCGATAAAAGATACGATTAAAATACTGGAAAAAAATATTCTACTTAACACTCTCCCTTATTCTTATGATTTTGATGATTACATGGGCGATAAAGAATGGTCCGATGTTTTTGTTACGACGCTTTTAAAGACGCACAAAGGGAACTGCCATAGTTTGCCTTATCTTTATAAGATTTTAGCCGATGAAATTGGAGCAATTTGTTGGATATCCTTTGCACCCTTTCATATTTACATAAAAAATAGGTGCGAAGGGACAGGTTGGTATAATACAGAACTCACTAGTGGTCAGTTTCCGGTAGATGCCTGGATTATGGCTTCTGGATATGTTTCACCAGATGCTATACGAAGTGGTATATATATGGACACATTAAGTAACCAACAAGCAGTGGCAAATTGCGTGTTAGATTTGGCAAAAGGTTATGAAAGAAAGTTTAAAACATATACCGATAGCTTTATTATCAAATGCTGTGATTTGACATTAAAATATCATCCCACTAACATTAATGCCATTATTTATAAGGCAGAGATCCTTAAAAAAATGTACATGATTTATAAAAGTGAAAATCCGAAATTAGCATCAACCGTCTATCCAGATATGGAGAAACTGTATGTTCAAGCGTTAGATTTGGGATACAAAGAAATGCCAGAAAAGATGTATAATAAATGGCTATCGGCTATCTCAAATCAAAAAGAAAAGTATTCCAACAAAAAGTTACAGGCGACAATACCTTGGAGAAAATAGACTGAGGAGCCAAACACAAACCACAAGAATCAATGAAGCGGCCCGCATAATATACACGCTGGACAAGGATTTCAGCGAAAATGAAAAAGGACAAAGCGGGAATATTCCTGCTTTGTCCTCTCAAGTCGGCATGGCTGGATTCGAATTTATCTCGCCTCCGGCGCCGGCCTGGCCGGCGGTGTAAATCCTTTCTTTTTCAGTTCATCTTTAATTTCGGTGATGGCCCTTTCCAGCTGATTGTCTTTTCCCTGTGCGCCCTGAGTGATATCTTCTGCTACAGGAATATCGGGATCGACCCCATGGCCTTCTTTGAACCAGGTGCCATCGGGATTGAACATACGAAAAGTGGGAATGGTAATTGCTCCTCCATCGATCAGGGGAGGTGCGCCGCTAATGCCGATCAGCCCGCCCCAGGTCCTGGCTCCGATAAGAGGGCCCAGGCCTGCTTTACGGAAATAATCCGGGAAGGCGTCTCCGCCCGACCCGCTCCATCCATTGATCAACATTACTTTGGGTCCGAAATTGCCGGAGGGAGGCCAGTTCCAGCTGGCGCCATCGCGGGTCGCCCAAAATGCCAGGGGCTTGCGGTCGAGCAGTTCGATGAAGCGGTCGGGTATCTGCCCTCCGCTGTTGAAACGTTCATCGATCACCAGGGCCTTCTTATCCAGCTGCGCCGTGAACTGGCGTATCAATTCATTCTGCCCGTCTATCCCCGTGCTCCGCACGTAGATATAACCGGCATCTCCGCCGGTGGCTTCTTCTACCCGTAACCTGTTCTGTTCGATCCAGGCCAGGTGGCGCAGCCTGCTTTCATCGGTCATTGTTGTTACGAGAACGGTCTTTGCTCCGGTCCGGGAGGCGGTGTTATTGTAGGTTAACTCGACAGATTTGCCGGCCAGGTCGGCGAATGGAGCATATGGCTCCGTTTTCGTCGTCAGCTCCACTCCGTTGACAGCGAGGATATAATCCCCTTCTTTTACCGGCACGCCAGGTAAATCCAGGGGAGAGCGTGATTCTGCATCCCAGGGGGCGGCGCGGATGATCTTCTTTATTTTATAAAAAGGACCTTCCGGGGCCCAGTCCACCCCCAGGTAACCTACTGTGGAATGTTTGGTCACCTCTTCCACGCCACCTCCATGATAAGTGTGGGAGGCGTTCAATTCCCCGATCATTTCCCCTAAGATGAAGTTGACATCTTCGCGGGTGACGGCGCCTTCCAGCATTTTCAGGTATTGTTCTTTTACTTTATTCCAATCGACCCCGTGCATATTCGGATCATAGAAATAGTCACGTTCCAGGCGCCAGGCGTCTGTGAGGATCTGTTTCCATTCTCCCCGCGGGTTCACCCATGATGACATTTCGTTGGTGCGCAGTCTTTTTTCCAGTTTCTGACCTTCCTCTGCGCCGATGATGTACCAGCTTCCGTCTTTCGTGACCAGCAGGTGCTTGCCGTCGGCTGAAAGCTGGTAACCATTTGCATCAGGCAGGATGGTCTTTTGTTTACGCTTGTCCAGGTCGAAGAACAGGATCGGTTGTTCTTTTGCGTCAGATCCCGTGTTGGGCTGTTGCTGGTAGATCAGCTTGCCTGCGGTGGCCTGCAGGTTGTTATAATTACCGGGCTCTGCCGGCAGGAGGACCAGCCGCGATTCCAGGCCATCCAGGTCGATGAGGACCGGGGGGATCTTTTGCTCTTTTTCTTTCTCATCTTTTTTGTCGTCTTTTTTGACGACGGGTGGCTTCCCGTTCTTTCCGGGAATGCTGCCGGCTGCCTCTTCCTGTTTGAGCGCCACCGTGTCATTTTGAGGATAGAGGGGAGAAGGGGTATTCTTTTTCAGGACGATAGCTGCCAGTTTTGTTGAATTCGGATAGATAAATGTATTGTCCAGGTCGCTGTACAGGGGATTGAAATACTGGTTGGTCGTTACGAAAAGGTATTTTCCTCCGGGATCGAAGGCTGGGTTCGCACAGCTGTAATAACCGCTCGTTGCGGGTTGCAGCTGTTTGTTCGCGTAGTCATAGATGAATACGCCTTTATGACCATTGGGGAGGTCGCGATCATAGGCCAGCCAGCGGCTGTCGGGGGACCAGCTGGGCGTAAAACCCTGCAGATTCCCATCCATCATCCGCAGGCCTTTATCGACGAGTGTAGTCTGACCAGTGGCCTGGTCATAGATCTGTATCTTCATGGCCTTGTCGATAAAGGCCAGCTTCTTGCTGTCGGGGGACCAATATAAGCTGTACCGGTATCCTGGTCCGTAGGAGGTCAATTTGTTTTCTGTATTTTCCTGTCCGGCTCCCCGCAGTGTCAGCTCGTATTCGCCGGAGCGGTCGCTCCAATAAGCGATCGTTTTACCGTCGGGGGACCAGGCGGGATATCTTTCCGCCACCTCTGAAGACCGGGTGAGGTCTATAACTGCTCCATTCTCAGCGGGCAGGGAGAAGATCTCTCCACGGGCTTCTATCAAGGCCCGTTTGCCATCGGGGGAGACTGCGGCGTTGGTGAGGAGCTTTTCCACCGGCTGCAGGGTAGGCCGCAGGGCGTTCTCATCGGAGACCACTTCTATGGGTACTTCCTTATAACTTTTGGAGGAGAGGTGGTAACAATAGAGCCGGCCTGCATTCTCGAATACGATATCCTCAGGGCCCAGGGAGGGATAGTGGGCATCGTATTCTTTAAAGGTGGTGAGCTGGGTGAATATTTTGGAAGAGATGTCGTATGACCAGAGGTTCATTCTTTTTTCCGGGCCGCGATCCGATAAAAAGAAAATGCTGTTGCCGTGCCACATGGGTAGTTCATCGTCTGCGTCGGTACCGGTTGAAATGTTCTCGTCGGCATAGCTGGTCAGATTGAATAAGTGGATCTGTGCGTTCCAGCCTCCGCGGTAACGTTTCCAGTTGCGGAATACCTGTGATTTATAGATGAAGGCGATCTGGCTGCCATCCGGTGAAAGGGTGCCGAATTCGGCATAGGGGAGGGGGAGCTTTTCAGGAGCTCCGCCGGTTAAGCCGATCTTGAAAAACTGGTTGAACCGTTCCCGTCCGCTCTCCCGGCCGGAGGCAAATAACAGGTGGTTCCCATCGGGGTACCAATCCACTATTCTTTCGGTCGAACCGTGCCAGGTGACCCGTGATGGGATGCCGCCGCCGGATGGGATGGTATAAATGGAATAATTGCCGTCGTAATCGGCTGTGTAAGCGATGGTCTTGCCGTCGGGGGAAAATTTGGGGAACATTTCCACTCCGGAAGGCGAGCTGAGGTGGGATGCTTTTCCTCCTTCTTTGGGGACGACCCACAGATCATTCGCATAGGTGAATACGATCTGGGTCTGGGAAACATCCGGGAACCGGAACAGGGCTGCATTGATCTGGGCCAGGGAAGAGACGGCCAGGGCCATCGTTCCCATAAGGGATAAAATGATCTTTCGCATGAGCATAGAGTTGAATGGCTAAGGATGACTTAAAATATCTGAAAATTCAAGTATCTGAAAACTTAAGATAAGGGAAATTGGCAGATTGGGTGCGTTATTTGGGATGTAAGGGATAAAAGCTATTTTTAAGGTTATAAACCGGTTTATTTATGTATACTTTCTTTGTCAGGCTCAACCTGGTCCTGGTACTGGTCTTTATGACCCTGATCTCCCCGGGGCAGAATAAAATAGTCGTATTTCAGTCGGATTTCGGGTTGAAGGACGGGGCGGTCTCTGCCATGAAAGGGGTGGCAATGGGCGTATCTCCGGAGCTGAAATTATTCGACCTTACCCATGAGATACCGGCCTATAATATCTGGGAAGCTGCTTACCGGCTACAGCAGACGGTACCTTACTGGCCGGCCGGCACCGTATTTGTCTCCGTGGTGGACCCGGGGGTAGGCACCGAGCGTAAGTCTGTGGTTTTGAAGACAGGGACGGGGCAGTATATTGTAACTCCGGATAACGGCACGCTGACGCTGATTGCAGAATCCTTGGGGATCGCGGAGATCCGGCAGATCGACGAAGTGATCAATCGCAGGAAGGATTCTCAGCAATCCTATACTTTTCATGGGCGGGATGTGTATGCTTATACCGGCGCCCGCCTCGCGGCAGGGGTGATCGACTTCGATCAGGTAGGACCGGTACTGCCCAAACAGGTCGTTGCCATTCCCTATCAGAAAGCTACGCTGGAAGGAAAAAAAATTAAAGGCACGATCGCTATCCTGGACGTCCAGTATGGGAATATCTGGACCAATATTCCCGGGGATCTTTTTCAGCAATTGCATCCGGCATTCGGGGAGTCGCTGCATGTGGCGCTCTACCATGGCGGAGTGCGGGTATATGAGGGAGACATGCCTTACAGCGCTACGTTCGGGGCAGTACCTGTTGGTAAACCGCTGGCTTATCTGAATAGCCTGCTGCAATTGTCGTTCGCGCTGAACCAGGATAGTTTTGCGGCTGTCTATAAGATAGGGAGCGGCAATGACTGGAGCGTGGAGGTGAGTAGTAAATAGGGAATAAAACGAACAAATTGACTTAAATTTTCGTTTTGAAACGAACAAATTGACTTAAATTTTCGTTTTGAAACGAAAATTTCATATTTTTGGGATACTATGATCTCAAGATTATTAGAATCAGTGATTAATGGAAGAATAGGAAGGCACAAAGTCATTCTTTTGCTTGGGCCAAGGCAAGTTGGAAAAACAACCCTGGTAAGGCAATTGACGCGCCTTACAAAAAGGGAAAATATATTGTGGTTTAATGGTGACGAAGCGGACGTTCGCCAGTTGTTGCAGAATACGACTTCTACACGCCTGAGGGCACTTGTTGGCAATCATTCTATAGTAGTCATAGACGAAGCACAACGCATTCCGGATATCGGGATCACCTTAAAACTAATGGTTGATAATATTCCGGAGATTCAGATTATAGCTACAGGCTCTTCCTCTTTGGAACTGGCCGGGCAAATTAAAGAACCACTGACAGGACGAAAATATGAATATCACCTCTACCCCTTCAGCTTTGCTGAAATGGTGCAGCATTCGAGCGTATTGGAAGAAAAGAGATTGCTTGAACACCGGTTGATCTATGGTTATTATCCGGAAGTGGTGAATAAACCGGGAGAAGAAATAGAAACTCTCCAACTCCTTACTGACAGTTATTTGTATAAAGATTTATTTACCCTTGAACAGCTTAAAAAGCCTCTGTTGTTAGAAAAGCTCGTACAGGCGCTTGCCCTTCAGATAGGTAATGAAGTGAACTATCACGAATTAAGCCAAATCATAGGTGCAGACAAGGAAACGGTGGAACGATATATTGATCTTCTTGAAAAGGCATTTGTTGTTTTTCGCCTTTCCTCTCTAAGTCGTAATCTGCGGAATGAGATCAAGAAAGGCCGGAAAATATATTTCTGGGATAATGGCATTCGGAATGCGATCGTTAAGAATTTTAATCAACTCATACAGCGGCAGGATACAGGTGCATTATGGGAAAATTTTATCGTAAGTGAAAGGCAAAAAGCCAATCATTATAATGGGCGCTTTATAAATAAATTTTTCTGGCGTACCCATACCCAGCAGGAAATTGATTATGTGGAAGAGTCTGGGGGGCATTTAGAAGCCTGGGAGTTTAAATGGAACCCTAAAGCAAAAACAAGCATGCCTAAGACATTCCTCGAAGCTTATCCCGGGGCGCAAATCAGCGTCATTACACCTGCGAATATGGAGGAATGGTTATTAATGGACCGCCCCAAGACAGGGGTTTAAAAGAACAGCGGAAAATTGATGATGAATTCCTCGATCTGTTCCAGTGTCATGGACGGATATACCTGGAGCACGATCTTTCCGCGCGTGTGTCCTTCTTCGCTGATCCGATGTCCTTCTGCGGCTTCTTTCAACGGCAATATTTTTGAGACGACGGGTCTTAGCTTCTCTTCATCGATCAGGTCTGCCAGGGCTTTCAACTGGTCAGCAGAGGGGTGCGCCATGTACGCCACTCCTTTTACTCCTTTTGCTGCCATGGCTTCGGGGTCTTTAATTCCAACGGTGCTGACCAGGATACTGCCTGGTTTTAGCACTTTAAGCGACTTGGCCTGTGTCTCTCCACCGATGGTATCAAAGACAAGGTCCAGATCTTTGCACTTTTCTGAAAAGTCTTCTGTATTATAATCAATCACTTCATCGGCTCCCAGCTCTTTGAGGAAGGGAATATTTTTTTCGGAGGCTGTTCCGATCACATAGGCTCCTTTCCATTTAGCTAATTGAACGGCCATGGTGCCTACTCCTCCTGCCGCTCCATGGATAAGGATCTTTTGTCCGGCTTTTAATTCCCCATGGTCGAAGATGCCCTGCCAGGCCGTTTGTCCTGCCAGGGGGATGGCGGCGGCTAATTCGTGACCGATCGACCGGGGTTTCAGCGCTACTTCGTCCGCGCGGATAGCTACGAGCCCGGCATAAGTACCATCCCTGGAAATATCCGGGCAGGAATATACTTCATCGCCTGGACGGAACCCGGTAACCTGGGCGCCGACCTGTTCAATAACGCCGGAAACGTCCCGTCCCAGGATCATCGGAAAGACGGCTTCAGCCCCTTTTCTCAGGCCCTGGCGGATCTTCCAGTCTACCGGATTGATACTGGCAGCGTATACTTTGATCAGAACATCGTCTGCCTTTATAACCGGATCGGCTGTTTCTTCATATTTCAACTCTTCAGGGCCGCCGAATTTATGGATCAGAACTGCGTGCATATAAATGATTTAAGCGAAGGTATGCCAAAAAATTGTGCCATGGACTGCGGACCGTGTGGCCGTGAAAAAGAGGACGGGCAGGCAACAGAGGACAGGCAGGCGACCGTGAAAATACTCACAAATACAACTGTACCATATGCCGCCAGTATTTTGCCTTATGGGATTCTCCGTCCCAGATGTTGAGAGAGTTCCAGATCCCTCTTTCCCATAAGGCATTGCTCAGGGCCCGGTTGTTCTCCAGGAATACGTCATTTTCCCCTACCACGAAGATAATCTCCATAACCTTCATCATTTCGATGAAGTATTCGTCGCGGAGATTGGGGATGAAGAGGCTGGGCATATTATAATAAACGTTCTCGTCCATATATCCTTCGAACAGGTCTCCGAAATGGGGCATGGACGTGGTGAGGTCGTACCGGCCGCTTAATCCTACCATCTTGTGGAAAAGGGCGGGATGCTTGAAGGCGATATTGGCGGCGTGATAGGCGCCCAGGCTGCAACCGGCGGCAACGAATGTCCGGTAGGAGGTCCGTTTCTTCACTAGGTCCAATACTTCTTTCAAGACATATTTCTCGTATTGGAGGTGTCGTTCGATCCTTGCGGAGGGCGGTATGTCCTTCGCATAAAAGCTCTCTTTGTCGATACTGTCCAGGCAATAGACCTGCAGGTGGCCTGCTTCGATCTTTCGCCGGAGCGCTTCGATCACGAGCCAGTCTTCGTAATCATAGAAATGGGCGGTACGGGTAGGAAAAAACAATACCGGCTCTCCGGCATGCCCGAAGACCAATAGTTCCATATTCCGTTGCAGGCTGGGGCTAAACCATTTATGATATTCTCTGTTCATTTGCTAAAGGCCGATACATAGGGCAACAGGATCTCTTTCCATAAAGCATAGCCTTTTTCGTTAATATGGAGCCCGTCGGGGTCCAGGAATTCTCTCTTGGGATAACCGGCATTGTCGGTCATTCTATTGTAAACGTTTACGAAGTGAAGGTTGTTCCCTTCTTTCTTAATTTCTTCTTCAATGATCTTATTGGTATAGCGAATGCTGTCCACGATATTCCAACGGGAGATGCTGGGCTTGATGGAAATAAAAGCCAGGGGGATGTTGCCGAAACGCTGTCTCGTGGAAGCAACCAGCTGTTTGAAAAAAATGAATACTTCCTCCGGGTGCCTGCCATCTCCGAGGTCGTTGTCACCGGCATAGACAATGATCGATTCCGGATGATAGGGGGCGAGGAGGCGATCGAAAAACCATACGCAGGCGGCGAGGGTGGAACCTCCGAATCCCAGGTTCACCGGCTGGTAAGCTGCAAAATCCTGATAAAGGCTGTCCCACAGCCGTATGGAAGAGCTGCCATAGAAGACCATTTTAGGCTCATATTGCAATACAGCCTTTTCCTGCTCCAATCTTTGGACTTCATTTTCATACCATTGCATATGATAGGGGCTTTGTATCTCAAATATAAGCGGAAGCGGGTTACACCCGGCAGAAATATGAATTGATAAAATTAAAATAACAGATTGGGGCGTATTTTGCGGCCAAATCTCCAACATGAAGCGCTTTCCCGTCATTCTCCTGGTAATTTATTCCGTGGCCTTTGCTGCTGAAGCGTATGCCCAGGGAACGGATCCCGCTTCCTCTTTCGACACCGATTCCCTTATTGCTCCCTTCGCAGCGCCGCGACTCCTCTCCCGGCAGTTCAGCTTTACGGAAGGCGCGTCTGTAGACAGGAAGGGGAATGTCTTTTTTACAGACCAGCCTAATAATAAAATATGGGAATATGGTATCAACGGGCAGCTGACACTATTCCTGGACAGCGCCGGCAGGTCCAATGGAACCTATTTCGATAGTAAAGGCAACCTGGTGACCTGCGCGGACGAACATGATCAATTATGGTCTATCAGCCCCCATAAGAAGGTCACTGTATTATTGACAAATTTCCAGGGACAGCGATTGAATGGTCCGAATGATCTGTGGATAGATCCCCGGGGAGGGATTTATTTTACCGACCCTTATTTTCAGCGTTCTTACTGGGACCGCACTCAACCAGACATAAAAGGAGAGAAGGTATATTATCTTCCAAAAGGAAAGACGGCGGCGGTGATCGTTGACGATGACCTGGTACGGCCTAATGGTATTGTGGGCACCCCGGACGGCAATTATTTATATGTAGCGGATGGAGGGGCTAATAAGACCTATAAATACCGGATCAGCGGGGACGGCAAGCTCACTGACCGGCAGCTTTTTGTGGAGCGTGGGTCGGATGGGGCCACCCTTGATGAAAGGGGAAACCTCTACCTGACGGGGAATGGGGTCTCCGTGTATAATCCCTCGGGTAAAAAGATCGCCCAAATTCCCATTCCTGAGAAATGGACAGCTAATCTTTGCTTTGGCGGGAAGAATAAGAACGAATTGTTCATTACGGCTTCCGAGGCTATTTATATTTTACCGATGCGGGTGAAGGGAGTGGAATAAGGGATTGATTTTACATTTGCTTAATATTAAAGGGCGTAGGATAAAAGAGATTGCCGTTATTTTACACCGATTTCAACTATTATATATAAATGGACAACAGAAGAGAGTTTATTAAAAAAGCGGCCATGTTGGCGGGCGCTATGGGTTTTTCGGGACTGCCCGCTTCCATTCAAAGGGCTATGGCCATCGATCCGCCGTCGGGCAGCACCTGGCTGGATGCAGAGCATGTGGTCATAATGATGCAGGAGAACCGGTCTTTCGATCATAGTTTTGGCAATCTTAATGGAGTGCGGGGCTATCGGGATCCAAGGGCCATTACTTTACAGAATGGGAATCCGGTCTGGCTGCAGACGAATAAGGCGGGAGAGACCTATGCTCCTTTCCGCCTCGACATAAAGGGTACAAAAGCTACCTGGATGGGCTCTCTTCCCCATTCCTGGACTAACCAGGTGGATGCCCGCAATGAAGGTAAACATGATAAATGGCTGGATGCGAAACATTCAGGTCATAAAGACTACGCGGCTATGCCGCTTACACTTGGCTATTATGACCGCAGGGATCTTCCTTTTTATTATGCTTTAGCGGATGCCTTCACTATCTGTGACCAGAACTTTTGTTCTTCTTTAACGGGAACCACTCCCAACCGGCTTTATTTATGGACCGGGACGATCAGGGACGAACAGAATGCGCATGTCAGGGCCAGGGTGCGGAATGATGATACCGATTATGATGTTCCGGCCGCCTGGCCTACTTTCCCTGAGCGGCTGGAGGATAAGGGGATCGACTGGAGGATCTACCAGAATGAGATCAGCCTGCACCCGGGATTCAAAGGGGAGGAGGATTCCTGGCTGTCGAATTTTACGGATAATCCTATTGAGTGGTTCTCCCAGTACAACGTGCGGTTCTCTTCTTCTTATCTGCCTTTTCTGCCGGCTATGATAGAGGGGCTCGGCAAGGAAGTGAGCGAATTGACGCAGAAGCTCTCTTCGCTGCCTGCCGGTGTGGAGCATGAAAAAATGCAAAAGGAGCTGGCGGAGAAAGAGGCTGTCCTCCAGTCCCTGAAACAGGACCGGCAGACGATCACTCCTGAAAGTTATGAGAAGCTTTCTCAGCGTGCGAAGAACCTTCATCAAAAAGCGTTTACGATCAATAGTAAGGACCCCTCTTTTCGCGAATTGACTACGCTGCAATACCAGGATGGGGATATACAGCGGGAAATGCAGGTACCCAAAGGGGATGTATTACATCAGTTCCGGGAAGATGTAAAGGAGGGCAAGCTGCCTGCAGTGTCCTGGCTGGTGCCTCCGGAGAATTTTTCAGATCATCCCGGGGCTCCCTGGTATGGCGCCTGGTATCTCTCTGAAGTGATGGATATTCTTACCCGGGATCCGGAAGTGTGGAAGAAGACGATCTTTATCCTTTGTTACGATGAGAATGATGGATATTTCGACCATGTGCCTCCTTTTGTGGCCCCCGATCCTATGCGGCCGGAGACAGGTCTTGTCTCGGCAGGGATCGATGCCGGCGTGGAATATGTCACCCGTGAGCAGGATCTGCAAAAGGTGACGGAGCAGGAGGCACGCGGTGGGCCTATCGGGCTTGGCTACCGGGTGCCGTTGCTCATTGCTTCGCCATGGAGCCGGGGGGGATATGTCAACTCCCAGGTGTTCGATCATACTTCTGTCTTGCAATTCCTGGAGAAGTTTCTCCGGCACAAGACGGGGGAGAAGATAGAAGAAACGAATATCAGCGCCTGGCGCCGGACCGTATGCGGGGATCTCAGTTCTGTATTCCGGCCTTATCAGGGAGAAAAGGCGGGGCTGCCTGCTTTCGTGGAGAAGAAGGCGTTCCTGGAAAGTGTTAACAAGGCCCAGTATAAACAATTGCCGGCTGGTTATAAGCAGCTGACGCCGGCCGAGCTGGAAGCGGCCCGTCGTGGTCCGGCCTCTTCGCCGTTCCTGCCGGAACAGGAAAGGGGTGTGCGTCCTTCCTGCGCATTACCGTACGAGCTATATGCAGATGGAAGGTTGAGCGATGATAAGACAAGGTTCGAAATAAAGCTGAGGGCTGGAAAGGATGTCTTTGGGGCTGACTCCGCCGGGTCTCCTTTTTCCGTTTATGCTTATGGCAGGGAGCTGAAGGTGAGGAATTATGCGGTGACGGCAGGGGATCAGCTGACAGATCATTTTCCCCTGGATGAATTTGCCGATGGTAATTATGACCTGCGGGTCTATGGGCCGAATGGATTTTTCCGGGCATTCACCGGGAACGGGAATGAACCCTCCATGGCCGTCAGCCTTGATTATGAACGGATGGCGGCAGGGGCTGCCAGGCATGCGAGCGCTCAAAAGCTGAGCGGGCGCATGCAATTACACTTCGCCCCTTCCTCTTCCGCTGTTACAATCCGGGATAATAATAAGGATCTGGCCGGTTATAAAATGACGTTTTCCTCTCCGGAGAAAGGCATCATCCTGATCGATCCGACCGGAAGTTCCGGATGGTATGATTTTACCGTCGTTTCCGGGGGACCTGCATCTTCTGCCATAAGGTATGCGGGCCGGGTAGAGACGGGCAAGGAGAGTATTTCCGATCCGGCGATGGGGTAAAGTACCGGGGTAGTCCGGTTGACCGCGTTAATTACCGTCAGCCAATTTCCGGACGGAACATAGACCTTCGTGCTTATATTCGTAGGAATCAACCCATTTTTATGAGAAAATATCTTCTACTACTCCCTGCGGTAGCTTTTATGGCCGGAGCTGATGCACAAAGAAATGCTGCCCCTTCTGTACCGCCTGCTCCTGCTGCAGAAAAACTGCCATCGAACAGCCGGGTGTTGAACATTGATTCTTCTGTTACCACAAAGGCCACGGTAACCATTAAAGGGCAGCTTGTTCCTTATGAGGCTACTGCCGGAACGATGCCGGTCTGGGATGAAGAGGGCAAGCCCATTGCGGGAGTTTTTTATACCTACTATGAAAGAACGGATGTCAGGGATCGTGCAGCACGTCCCCTGGTGATCTCTTTTAACGGAGGCCCCGGGACCCCTTCGGTATGGATGGAGATCGGTTATACCGGTCCCAGGCGTCTGAACATCGATGATGAAGGATTTCCCATTCAGCCTTATGGTGTGAAAGAAAATTCTTCTTCTATTCTGGATGTAGCGGATATTGTGTACCTGGATCCGGTGAACACCGGATTTTCCAGGGCGATAAGTAAAGACATTCCTGGCTCCAGGTTCTTTGGCGTAAATGAAGACATTAAATACCTGGCGCAATGGATCGCCACTTTTGTCACCCGTAAGAACCGCTGGGCTTCTCCCAAATTCCTGATCGGGGAAAGTTATGGTACGACGCGGGCTGCCGGTCTTGCTCTTGAGCTGCAGGATGCGCAATGGATGTATCTCAACGGCGTCGTTCTGGTGTCTCCTACCGAGCTGGGAATAGAGCGCAGCGGGTTTGTGAAAGCCTCTCTGCGGGTGCCTTATTATTCGGCCACGGCCTGGTATCACAAGGTTTTGAGCCCGGAATTGCAGAAAAAGGACCTGACCGAGGTATTGCCGGAAGTGGAAGATTTTACGGTGAATGAGCTGATCCCTGCCCTTGCAAAAGGCGGATTCCTCGAAGAGGCAAAGAAAAAAGAGCTGGCGGTTAAGATGTCCCGTTATACCGGGCTCTCTGAGAAAGTCCTGCTGCAATACAACCTGGTCATTCCCGCTAACTTTTTCTGGAAGGAGCTGCTGAGGGACAAGGGCTTTACCATTGGCCGGCTGGACTCCCGCTACCGGGGCCTCGATCAGCAGGATGCGGGCGATAGTCCTGACTATAATGCAGAGCTCAATTCCTGGAGCCATGCGTTCATGCCTGCTATGAATATTTACCTGCGGGAAGAATTACATTATAAGACCGACCTGCAATATTATCTCTTCGGTCCGGTGTTTCCCTGGAACAGGCAGAATGACCATACCGGTGAGAACCTGCGTCAGGCGATCGCTGAAAATCCCTATATGCACCTGTTGATCCAGTCCGGCTATTATGACGGGGCCTGTGATTATTTCAATGCCAAGTACAGTCTCTGGCAATTGGACCCCAGTGGGAAATTAAAGGACCGTCTTCATTGGGAGGGCTACCGGAGCGGGCATATGCTGTATCTGCGCAAGCCTGATCTGGCGGAATCGAACGAAAATCTCCGGAAGTTCATCAGCGCCGCTCTGCCCAGGCCCGGGGAGCCTGCAAAATATTAAGTGCGGCGGTTGGGTTCCATGCCGCTGACGGGAAAAGTTCGTTGATATATAAGATGACCTGCGGGATCCGCAACATCGAGCAGGCATTCCTGGTGAAATGATTTCATCACAATCGGTTACGGATCCAATGGATCGTAAGGATCCATGTGCAGGGATTCCATAACGGGGTAAAATTCTATATCGTGCAGTCCTATCTGTTTCTTGCCTTTATAGGGAAGGTATCCCAGCTCGTAAAGATTACGCTGATCAAAGAATGCGTTGGCAGCGTAGTCGGTCTGGGATTTTGTCGTGATGAAGACAGATGGCTTCGTAATGGGAATACCGTAGCGGATCATCAGCCTGTCAGCATTGCGTATATTGGTAGTAGTGTGCCGGGCGTGGGGATCGATGAGGATGGCTTCTTCGGGGATGGAAAATTTTTTCATCAGGTATTTTTTCATTTCTATCGCTTCGCAATAAGGTCCGCGGAAGGGGTAACAATAACCTCCGCTGACAATGATGAAGGGCGCCCAGCCTTTTTGATAACGTGCGGCTGCGATCGCGCAATGCATTTTATTAATGGGACTGATAGGGGTCGTTGTTAATTCAGGGCCATTGCCGGGAATGAGGATGGTGGCATAAGCATATTTTGACCAGTCTGTGCTTGCTATCAGATGGACTGCCGATTTATTTTCGCCGGATTCCATGGGCTCGAACCTCGCCGGTTCATCCCGGTCATTCAGGTCCATCAATTGCAGGGCGATCGCCAGGGAGGGGCCATAAAATATCGTTTTATTTTCCATCTGTTCACTGAGATAGGCGAACATATCTTTCAGGGCAGTGCGGTAATACCGGGAGTCCGCCGGGTAATTGGCAGAGTCTATCCTGGGGTATCGCATTTTTTTCCCCAGGCCGAATTGATCGATGATATAATTGATCCCTTTTACATATTGCCCCCAGGCATGAAACAGGAGATCTTCATTGCTCATGGCTATAAAGCGTTGATAATAACCGGAAGGGCGCAGGTGCCGGTCAATCAGCTCATCGAACAGGGAGCTGTTATTCTTATAGAGCGCCCCAAGGCCGGCAATAACTTCCAGTGAATCAGCGGAGGAGAATCGAAAGCTGCTCAACAGCGAACCGGGCCAGGAACAGGTGTCTGTGACATGATTTTTCAGAATGGCCGATCGTTGTTCCCCTATAACCAGCAGGCGCTGGTCTTTTGCTAAGAGGCTTTTGACAGCGGGAGTCTGGTCCAGTACGGTGACCAGGTAAAAATCCTTATCTTCTACGAGATTACCGGAATGTAAAAATCTATAGTCTTTTTGGTAACCGGCGCCGGGTTGCGCCAGGAGGGGCTTTGTCAGAATAACGATAAGCAGTCCTAAAAGAAAATATTTTTTGTATAACATCTTTCTTATGTGTTTGATTAATTCTGATAATGCGGTGAGTGTCTTCCTTCTATAGTCCGTAAACCAGAAAAAAGAACTACCCGGAAGGACCGAATTAATAATTCGGTAACGTGGAGTAAGGGAATAAGGAATGCGAAAGGTCTTAATCTTGCATTTTATATGCGACCCTTACTTTACTTTCTGGTGGCTGGGCTCTCTGCAGGATTGACATCCTTCGATCCGGAGAAACCCGATATGCAATTATCAAAACCATTTACAGTTGATTCTTTAGGAGCTTGTCAGGGGATATCCTGGCTGCATGGGAAAGCGTATCTGTATGGAGACCGGGAGGTGGGTATGATCCGGGAATTTACGCTGAAAGGGGATTCTCTTGCCTATACGGGTCACGAATGCAGGTTGACCCTGAATGACACGGATGTGATCAATCATCCTACCGGATTGGCTTATAATGGTAAAGACCCCGTGTTCATGGGGAACAGTGTTGTCCTGAACAAGGAAAAGAATATCTGGAAAGCTGTTATCTATTGTATCGATTGGGAAGGGCTCTGGCGGACGGGCACTCTCGACGGAGGTAACCTCCTGAATGTCATCGAGGACGATGCCTGTATACAGGGTACAAGACCTGAATATGTGAAGTATAATAAGAAGTGGTATGTGGCGACGGCGGATTATGGCAACCGGGCTAATGAAGTAAGGCTGTATGATCCTGCTGTTCTCCGGCATGTTTCGAAGACCAGTGAGAAAGGGGTATTGTTTAAGAAATTCACTTGTGGTCCCTGGGTTCAGAATATGCAATGGATCCCGGAGAAAAATATATTGCTGCTGATACAGAATCGGGAGGAAGGGAGGAAATGGAGGTTTACCTATCTGGACCTGGTCAAATCTGTAGAGTCAGGGCGGCAGGAGATCATCAAAGTGGTGGATATTGACAGGGGGGATGAGTTAGAGGGATTTTCTTTTCTGGCGTCGCGAAGGAAGGGGATAGCTGTCACTTCTTCACGAAGGGAGAATGTCAATTTTATGGATATAAACTGGTAAGGCAACATGTTACCTGATACCGCAGGCAGCGATAAGGAACTTTGGCGGCTCATTACACAGGAAGAAGATGCAGCCGCTTTTGAGCAA
Source organism: Chitinophagales bacterium (assembly GCA_015655015.1). Classification (GTDB taxonomy): domain Bacteria; phylum Bacteroidota; class Bacteroidia; order Chitinophagales; family Chitinophagaceae; genus Puia. Next base: position 24,344 of record JAATFV010000201.1, read on the forward strand.
TTGTACAGGCGCTATATGCATGTATTGATGGCGGCTATCTACAAATGGTCGGACGACAAGGCGGAGGCGGAAGATATTCTGCAGGAAGTCTTTCTCGATGTCTGGGAGAAGAGAAAGCAGATAATTATAAAGAACGAAATTTTCCCCTACCTGTATAGTATTACCCGGTTTAAGATATTTGACCGTCTGCGGGAGAAAAAATTATCCGACCGGCAGCTTCGGGCATGGCATACCCTTTCCGGAGAGGCTGTCGTAGCAACGGTGGCATTCCGGGAAGAGGAACTGGAAAACAAGGAAGTCCTTGTATCTACTGAACTCGCGCAATTACCTGCACAAATGAAAAGAGTATACCTGCTCAGCGCGGAGCAGGGTAAGAGTATTCGCGAGATCTCGGAAGAACTGCTCGTATCTCCCTACACGGTAAAAAATCACTTGCAAAAGATCCGGAAACGCCTGCGCAATGCTGCAATACGGATGTCTTCTTTTTTCTTCTGATAAATCGGCTTCGTTGCGCCATCCGGACAGTGCGTAGGACCTTCAATGTTACCTGAATATTAATTCGATTTTTCTCAGTAGTTCTTTTTTTCTTCTGCGGGACTATTGTTTGGCAGCTTTATTCTGCCATTCATTAACGTATGCAGCAGGAAGAACAGATCAGAGAATTATTAGAACGTTATAACAAGGGGGAATGCACTCCGCAGGAGATCCTGTTACTGGAAAAATGGTATGAGCTGGTAGCCGGTGGAAAAGATTCTTCTCCTTTACTAAGCAGTGCTGATGAAGACCGGCTGGCAGCTGCTTTGCGGGTTGCTATTGAGACAAAAGGTAAACCTGTATCCACCCGATGGCGGCTCCTGAGTCCTTCCTGGCGTACTGCAGCCGTATGGATCGGGCTGATCGTCGTGGGCGGATGGTCTTTTATACAATTGCAGAAACGCAGTCAGCGGTCACATAATCCGCAGCAGGTCGCTTTTAATGAAATATCGACGGGGTATGAACAGTTACGAAAAGTCATACTACCGGATAGTTCTGTAGTGTGGCTCAATTCAGCTACTCATTTGTTCGTTCATCCGGATTTTGCCAGGCACAGGGAATTGAGACTGAAGGGAGAAGCCTTTTTCGAAGTCCGGCATGATGTAGAGCACCCTTTTGTGGTGCAGGCCGGCAATGCCTCCACTGTTGTCTTTGGAACAGCTTTCAATATATCGGCTTATCCGGCCGCCGGCCAGTTAAGGATCTCCTTGCAGAGCGGTAAGATCGGAGTACAGTATGACAGCAAAGCGGGAAAGGCTGAAAAAATGCTGCAGCCGGGACAGCTGCTGATCTATGATAAGGAACGGGGAACAGGAGAGATCGAGCAGCAATCGCCCGGGGAGATGGATGTATGGACAGCGGGCCGCCTTGTATTCTATAAAACGCCCCTGCGGGAAGCGCTGGCTCAGATAGAGGCCAGGTATGGGCTGCATATTATCTATGATGATGTATTAAAAAACCAGACTATTACTGCAAGGTTTGAAAATACTGCCCTGGAAAAAGTGTTGGAGCATCTGTCATTCGGATGGGACTTGCATTTTAGCCGGCAAAAAGACACCCTGCATGTAAGGTAACCAGTAGCTAACAATAATAAAATCTTACAGTATGATTAAAAAATTACAGCGGAATTTAACGGTGTATGGTGTCCTCATTTTGCTCCTGAGCATCGGACAAGGGGCATTGGCACAGGCCATACGGCTGGACCTGCCCGGGACGGACCTTGCGAAAGTGGTGGCTGCCCTGCAGCAGCAGGCGCCCGGCATCAATTTTTCCTATAACCAGGAATTGCTGGAGAAGGTGCACCTGGACAGGGTGCAGGTGAAGTCGGGCAGGTTGCAGGATGCATTGGAGACCCTGCAAAAAAAATACGGATTGCATTACCTGATGGATGGGAACAATGTGACGTTGAAATATGTGCCGGCAGCGCCGCCGCCGGCCCCGCGGGCGACGGAAGGCCAGCAGCGGATAGAAGGGACGGTCCGGGATGAGAGCGGCCAGCCGTTGAAAGGAGCTACCGTGCATGTGAAAGGATCGAAGATGACAGTGCCTACGGATGAGAACGGGCATTATTCCATCGAGGCGGCTGCCGGGTCTCTGCTGGAGATCTCTTCGGTGGGATTCGCGACACAGGAGGTATTGGTAAAAGACGGGTCATCGTTGGATGTCCGGCTCAAAGAAGGAGCCAATGTGCTGAATGAAGTGGTATTCGTCGGGTATCAGAAAATGCGGAAGAGCGATTTTACGGGCGCTGTCGCCAGTGTCAAGGCCAAAGAGCTGAATGTATCGGCTCCTACCCTGGGTCAGGCCCTGGTGGGCAAGGTAGCCGGTGTCGTGGTGTCCCAGGTGGATGGCTCTCCCTATGCCAGCACGAAGATCAGGGTGCGGGGCGTAGGCTCTATCAATGCCGGTTCCGATCCCTTATATGTGATTGACGGTTACCCGGTGGGTAATGATCTTTATATCAATCCGAATGATGTCGAGTCCATCGATATCCTGAAAGATGCGGCTTCTGCGGCGATCTATGGATCCAGGGCTTCCGGCGGTGTGGTGCTGATCACTACCAAGAGAGGCAAAGATGGAAAGGGCAAGCTGGAATATGATTTTCAATATGGCGTGGACCAGATAGCCAAGAAAGTAAAATTGCTCAATGGTCCCCAGTTCGCGCAGCTGGTGGTAGATGGGCGTAATGACAGCTATAAGGACCTTGTGCAGAACGCCGGCCATACCTGGAGCGATGCCATGTATTCGGACAACAATGCTACGCGAAATATTAATTCTCCGGGCAATGCGGCTTCGACCAATATTCCCCCGGAATTATATGACTTCCCCAATCAGAAGGTGATTACGCCTAAATACAATACGGACTGGCAGGATGCGCTGTACAGGAATGCGCCTTTCGTCCGGCACAACCTTTCGTTTTCAGGCGGCAGCAAGACCGTGCGGTATGCGCTCAGCGGCGCTTACCAGAGCCAGGACGGTATCATGTTGAATACAGGCCAGCAGCGGGTGAATTTCCGGGCGAATGTAGACGGGGATATCAGCGACAAATTGAAGGTTGGCGCCAATCTTTCCTATACCGGCAATACGAACCAGGAGACGCAGGAGGGACGCTGGGACCATAGCCCTGCCTTCGGCGCGTTGATCTATATGCCTGTTTTCCCGGTATACAATCCTGACGGAAGTCTGGCGACGAATCTTGCCGCTGCGGAGTCGACTCCCTATGGCTATCAATCCATCGAAAATCCGGTGGCTACGGCCGAGCGCACCCAGATCAGCCGTAAGGGAAACCGGGCTACGTATAATGCTTTCGGCAGCTTTGAGCTGATAAGTCATCTGGTATTCAAGGCCAACCTTGGTCTACAGACCTACGGTGAGCAATATCAATACTATCTTCCCAGCAGTCTGAGCGCCGGCGTTTCCCCTCCTTTTTCAGCGCCTGCCATTGCGGCGGCTTATGCCACCAATATGACCAAGGCCATGAAGGATCAGCTGGCTGAGTTTACGGTGAACTACAACCGGCAATTCGGGAAACATAGCCTTACGGTGCTGGGCGGGTATACCGTGCAGCGGACGGATAGTAATGTGGTCAGCGTTACGGCCAGGGGATTCCAGAATGATCTCATACCCGATATCACGGCAGGCGGGCAGGGCCAGATCACTGTCAATACTGCGGCTTCCTCGGCTCCCACTTCCGCCGGCGGATTGGGCATTCCTACCGGGGGCGCAGGGCTTACCGGCAAGTCGGTCAATACGCTGATCTCATACTTAGGCAGGGTGCAGTATTCCTATGATGGTAAATATTATCTGACGGGCTCTATCCGTACAGATGGATCTTCCCGTTTCGGCCCCGACAATCGCTGGGCGGTATTCCCTTCCGTATCTGCAGGGTGGAATATTTCCAGGGAATCCTTTTACAAGGGCTGGCTGAGCGAGAATTCAAGTCTTCGACTACGGGGAAGCTGGGGGTTGAGCGGAAACAACAGTATCGGGAATTACAATGCCATCCAGACTTTTGCCAGCCCTGCCGGGATCCCCTTTGGGGGAGGGACAGCTACGGCCTATTATCCGGGCAATGTAGCGGATAACAGACTTGGCTGGGAATCGACATCGCAGTATAATTTCGGATTAGACCTGGGCCTTTTTCATGACCGGCTATTCGTTATCGCGAACTACTATGATAGCCGGACGTATAATCTCTTATTCAACAATAATATCTCTGCTATCTCCGGGAATGTGGGCGCCATTATCCTTACCAACCTGCGGAATTCGAAGATCCAGAACAGAGGATTCGATTTTCAGCTGGACGGCAAAGTGGTGCAGTCCCGTGACTTCAACCTTAACCTGAGCGGTAATATTTCTATCAACCGGAATAAGGTATTGAACCTGGGAGGCGCCAGCACGATCATTACCAATGGTGCGGAAAGGTCTTACCTGACGCATATTACGGAGGCGGGGCAGCCTGTAGGCATGTTCTATGGATATAAGGTAGGCGGCATGGTGCGGGAAAGCGATATGGCCAATATTGCCATCGACGATGCCAATTATAATAAATCCACTCAGTCCTTCCCCAAGGGATACGTGCTGAAAGGGCCTCCCCGCTCTACGGCGCAAACCAATCCGTTGAGACCAGGAGACCTGTGGTTCAGGGATGTTAATGGAGACGGAGTGGTGAATGCCAATGACCTGGGCATTATCGGGACCCCTTATCCGAAATTCACGTATGGGTTCGTTCTGTCGATGAACTATCATAATATCGACTTCAATGCGTCCTTTACCGGCTCTTACGGCAACCAGGTATTGGATGGCCAGGATTACTACCTGTACAATATGGAAGGATCGGGCAACCAGTATGCAGATGTGGCCAACAGATACCGCTCGGAAGCAGAGCCGGGGAATGGACATGTATTCCGCGCCAGCCGTGCCGGCACGCAGAGCAACAGTACCCGTCTTTCTACTTTCTATCTGCAGGACGGCAGCTTTTTCCGGTGCACCAATATCTCGATCGGGTATACCCTGCCGGATATAGGCGGTTTGCATAAGGCGGGCATTAACGGTATCCGGGTCTATGCGGGTCTCAACAATGCCTTTACGGTCACGAAGTATAAAGGTTACAATCCGGAAGTGGATTATAACTACAGTACGAACAGCAGCGCCGCCAATCTTACTCCGGGAGTAGATTATGGCGTCTATCCTTTGGTGAGGGCATACAATATGGGTGTTCATCTAACATTCTGATAAGGACATTTTCCGATCAACGCATTTAAAAATCATACGATGAGAAATAAATTTTTACAGACGGTTTGTTTAATGGGCATTCTGTTCTGTTCCTGCAAAAAAAGTTTTCTGGAGCAATCCAATCCGGAGGCGGTGACAGTGCCGCAGTTTTTCACTTCGGAGTCGGATGTGCTATTAGCTTTGAATGGCTGTTACCTTGCGCTGAAAAGCAATACGTGCCTGGGCGAGGAAAGTGATCTCTATACAGACCAGCGGTCAGACGATACGGGTACGAACGATAACCAGTCGAATGCCGGAGAGCCTTTCCAGTTCAATAATTTTTCGATCCTGCCGACGAACTCTTATCTTAAGTCGCACTGGCTGGCCCTATACACTACTATCAGCCGGTGCAATCTGCTGCTGAGCAATATCGATCAGGTGACGTTCGCCGCTGATTCCACGAAACAGCAATACAAGGCGGAGGCAAAGTTCCTCCGTGCCCTGATCTATTTTCACCTGGTGCGGAAATGGGGAGATGTGCCGATGGCTACGGATGCCCTGACCACTCCTGCTGAAGTTACGGCTGCCACGTTCCGGGTGAAGGCGCCGCAGGTTTATGGTCAGATCATTGCCGATATGACGGATGCCGTGAAAAGCCCTCTGCCTGTCGTGCAGCCTGCGGGCAACCGGGGCCGGGTATCTCTGCAGGTCGTCAATGCTTTTCTCGGACAGGTATACCTGACAAGGGCTACTACTTTGAATGCCGGCAATAACGCTACGGACCTGGACAGCGCTAACTACTACCTGTCAGCTTGTTACGGCATGCGTAGTTTTTCCACGCTGTCATCCATTCCGTATGCGGATGTGTTCGACGTCACTAAAAAAACCAGCTGTCCCGAGCTGATCTGGCAGATTGTCTATTTGCAGGGAGATATCAATTATTCCTCCCACATCGCTGCCGACGCGCAGGCGCTGGGAGGAACTACCAATTCCCTGAAGGCGGGAACGGGATTGGGATATAATGTGACACACGATCTGGTGAATGAGTATGAGCAGAATGATCCCAGGAAGGATCTTTCTCTCACCTATTCCAGCGCTCCCAGTGTCCAGGACTATTATATCAGCAAATTCAGGGATGCAAGCGCGGCAGCCGGGAAGAATGGATATGGCGGGAATGACTGGATCCTGATGCGGTATGCGGATGTCATTTTAATGCTGGCGGAAGTGAATATGTATCAAGGGAATACGGCGACCGCCATTCAGTACCTGGACATGGTGCGGGCCCGGGCGGGAATGCCCAGCTATGAGCAGTCAAGTACGACGGATGCGTTCTATATGACCAATTTCTCCACCCTGAAGCTGGCGATATTGCATGAGCGGAGGGTGGAGCTGGCTTTTGAGCATCACCGTTGGTTCGACCTGCTGAGGTTCTTCCCTATCGATCAACTGGTGACGTATATACATTCCAAGAATCAGGCCGATTGGGGACTGGCGCAGATCGCGAATTTCAGCACCAAGGATGAATATTTCCCGATACCTTATTTCGAGACCATTCTCGATCCGGTAAGGATGTACCAGAACCCGGGTTATTGACAGCTCCATGGTTTTACGGAAAATGTGTTGCATGTAGCATTCAATAGCTAAACGTCGCGCTGAGAAAGCATTAATACCTGTGATAAACACAGCAGACAGCGAATCACTTAATCAGTGGTTCGCTGTTCGCGTTAATGAATGTTCTCAAAGAGGCCGATTAGCTGCTGCGCCTTCATTTCCGTATCGGTGTCCTGCAACATTTTATGGAGCTGGTCTAATTCTCTTTCGCAGAGAATACCGTGTACCAGGCCGGAGGGGGTCGGCAATAACACGCATCTTATGTTGGGATCATTCATAGGAATATGATCTTCTTTTTTCCGGGCTACCAATTCGACAAAGACCTGGTAATCCATTTCGCTTAAAGTGAGCATCAGGGTGCCAAAGCACACCTGGAAATAATTGCATTTTTCGCACTTAACTACATAACCGTTCTCATCTAAATACCAGCTCTTAAAATGGCACATGGGTAAATAAGTTTGCCACAAATTAGAATTTGCCGGCCTGGAAGGATTACGCGATCGGAAAAATAAGTTTACGGAAAGAGGAAAGATGGGCGCATCTGTTCCGGGCGGATCCTTTTTCTCATCTCGCAAGTCGATTTCCTGATGTGGTAAGTGCACTCTGGTGAAACCCTGTAAGTTTGTCGTCACCGGTATTATTTTATTTTCATGAGAAAAACAGGGCTCTCCGTCATTCTTACTTTCACCCTATATATACTGTTCGGGCAGACGAACGGAAGGGATTCTGTAAGAGCACTGGACCAGGTAGTCGTGACGGCTTCCCGCACGCTCCGCATGCAGGATAGTGTTCCTGTTCCGGTGACCCTGATCACGAAAAAAGATATACAGCGCCTGGGTTCCCGCAGATTGATCGACGTACTCAGGGAACAGACGGGGCTGGTATTTACTACCGATGAACATGGCAGCGGGTTACAGATGCAGGGGCTTGATCCCGACTATACGATGATACTGATCGATGGGCAGCCACTGATCGGCCGTCTTACGGGCAAACTGGACCTGAGCCGGATCACGGTGGGGAATATCGAGCGGATAGAGATCATCAAAGGTGCTTCTTCCTCTTTATATGGGAGTGAGGCCCTGGCAGGCGTCATCAATATCATCACGACCGGCGCGGGAACGGCGACGAAAGCGGAGCTGTCGGCGAGAGGAGGTTCCTATGGCACTGCGGACCTGACAGCCAACGGTAATTATGCATTTGCCAACCGGAAGGGGGGATTGCAGCTGCTGGCTAATTATTACCGGACGGACGGTTATTCGCTTAGCTCCGGACAGTCGGGGCAGACCCTTCCTCCTTTTTATAGCTATACGGTACAGGGCAAGCTGAAGTATGTGCTTAATCAGCGGTCTTCCCTTCAGCTGTCCGGCAGGTATGCCTACCGTTATCAACATACCGTATATAATTTCAGCGGCAACGATCCTGAAAAAGATGCAACGGCGGAACATGATGTCAATTTTATCGGCACCTGGAACTATGCTTTCTCTTCCAGATGGAAGAGCCGGCTGGAATATTATCTCAGTCTTTACAATACCGACGAAAAGATCACCCAGCTGAATACGGGAAAGGAAAACGATACCAGTTTTTTCAGACAGGCCCTTCACCGGCTGGAATGGCAGCAGGATTATACCATCAGCCGGCAACTGTTATTTACCGGAGGTATCGGCGGCAACCTGGAATCGGTGAAGGCTACCCGTTATCCCGGCAGGCAGGCCATGCAGAGCGGATATGTATATCTGCAGCAACAATATAATCCCGGTAAGCGCTGGAATATTATCGGGGGGCTTCGCGGAGATCTGCACAGTGTCTATGGCAGCCTGGTAAGTCCCAAGCTGGCTCTGCAATATTATCCACATCCTAAATTGTCGGTGAAAGCCTCCCTGGGAAGAGGATTCAAAGCCCCTGATTTCCGGCAGCTCTATCTCACTTTTACCAATCCTTTGGTAGGGTATACCGTACTGGGAACGGAAGAGCTGAAGAAAGGAGCGCTGATGCAGATGCAGGAGGCCGGTGAAATAACTACGATCTATCCGGCCGCTTACCAGGCGTCTGCCGATCTGAAGGCGGAGAGGTCCTGGTCCTATAATGCGGGAGCGGTGTTCAAGCCCGTGTCTTCACTGCGTATCGAGCTAAACGCATTTTATAATAATGTAAACAACCTGATCCAGTCTGTGCCTGTTGCCGGAAAGACCAATGGATGGTTCGTTTATTCTTATGTAAATGTGTCGAAGGTATATACGGAAGGGGTGGAATTCTCCGGGCGGTGGCAATTGTTACGCAACCTGGACTGGCAATGGGGGTATCAGCTGCTGTATGCGAAGGACCGGGATATTATCGATTCTATCAAGGCGGGAACAGGCAATTATGGAATGATAACAGATCCGCATACGGGTTCTTCCCGGCGGGCTGCTCCGAAGGATTATATCGGGCTGACGCAACGGTCGAGGCACCAGCTGAACACCAAAATTTTTTATCGTTATCCTGATTGGGGCCTGACGGCGGGCGCAAGGGCGAACTATTTCGGGAAGGCCGGTTTTGCCGACCAGAATGGGAATGGCTATATAGACCGGTATGATCAATTTGCGCCGTCATACTGCCTTCTTTCCTTCAGCCTGGAAAAGTCTTTATTAAAAGAGCGGCTGGCCATACAGCTGTCGGTAGAAAATGCGGGCAACTATACTAATGCGCTGGTCGCAGGTCAGCCGGGAAGACAGCTTTTTGCGGGAGTGCGATGGAACTGGGATAAGAAAACAATTAATCAATCATCTATAAAAGATCAATAGTATGCAGCAGAAAAAAAGGTTATGGTTTATTGGGTCTGTTTTAATTATATTGGGCGGTGCGGCCTGTAAAAAAGATAGTAGTACGCCACCCGATCTTTCCGTACGTACGCGACTTTCTACCTATGTAGAACAGGATGGAAAGGGCATCGTATATGTAACGGACCTGCCGGGGGACACGGCGGCCAGTCCTGGTGCGCCGGCTAATACTATTTATTTCAGTTTTGCTACGAATGGCACCGTTGACGCATCGCAAAAGCTGACCGGTAACTGGGATGTCGCCTTTTCCAATATCTACAATTCCTATGTGACGATCAATAACGGCGCCAATACCAATAGTCCTGGTTTTGGAAATACGGTGCAGGGAGCATTGTATATTGTGAACCAGCCTTTTGACAGTGTAAAGGCCGTGCCGGCAGCTTCTGCCGTTAATAGTAACGGGTCGGCCGGAATGGATGGATATCCTTCTGCGAGCTGGCCTGGCTGGTATCAATATAATATGACCACGCATATCCTGACGACTATACAGGGGAAGACCCTTGTAATTAAG
>JAATFV010000194.1 GCA_015655015.1 Chitinophagales bacterium
ACCAAAGCATTTAACTAAAGCAGCATGACGGCGGTTTGAAACCAACACCTGCATGTCGATTCAGAGGGGCCAACCCTCATCTTTTACACAGCATTAAATGCAAAACTCAAAGAACTTTTCATTTATTCAGGACGCTCAGTACCCCGGGTTCTGCTTCAGCAGGTTGTCCAGCTGCAGCTGGCTCTGGGGCAATGGATATAAAGTGTCTTTGGCCTGGAATCCTGTCCTCTCGGCCCCCAGCACCGTAACCGCCTCACCCGTTCTTCTCAGATCGTACCAGCGATGGCCCCATTCGCAGAACAGCTCCACCTGCCGCTCATGCATGACCGCATTCAGCAACGCCGTCTGCGAAGAAGGATCAGCCGTGCTGCCGCCAAGCCCGGCCCTTGCCCGCACCGTATTGATATCGGCCAGCGCATCGCTGCCTCTGCCAAGATGCGCCGCTGCCTCCGCACGGATCAGGTACAGCTCCGCCAGGCGGAAGATCATATAGTCCTCCGTCGTCGGGGCCGTGGGCTGCACATTTTTATATTTATAGGGATAGTAATACACATCTGTACCCACCGTCGAAGCGCCAAGCCACGCCTGCCGCCGGCTATCGCCTGTTTCAAACGCATCGAGTAAAAAAGAGCTGACGGGATAACCGGGAATGCTCCCGGGATAAGGCACAAAGTTGACGGCCTCTGATGTTACGAAATTTTGGCTGTTGGCGGGCAATTGCCAGATGGCTTCGGCACTTCCCTCCAGGAATACCTGGCCCGGGTCTGCAACCAGGTTATAGTCACCGGAACCGATCACCGCATCCGCATTGTCATAGGCCTGCTGCCATTGTCCGCGATAAAGATATACCCTGGACAGTAACGTTTCAGCCGCATACAGATTGGGGCGATGTTTTCCATTGCCTGCATATCCGGCCTTCAATAGCTGCCGGGCATCGGTCAGGTCAGTGATGATCTGACCATAGACCGAATCCGCAGAGCTGCGGGGAATACGGGTTGTTTTTGTATAATCCGTAGTGGTCACCAGGGGTACTCCTCCGAAAAGATTGACCAGGTTAAAATAATACAATGCCCGCAGCACCTTCATTTCTCCGGCGACCTGGTTACGGAAGCCAGCGCTTAATTTCCCATTACCGGTTACCCCTTCCAGTATGGCATTCACCTGGTACAGGTTAGTATAAGGGGCGCTCCAGAGATTAAGCGCATAGTTATTCAGCGGGTTGAGTCCATAGGTATAATATTGCAGCATAGCCGCATCGTAAGTGACAGTCGTCAGGAGCTCGTCCGAGGATAGACCGGTAGTCTGCACCAACACCCCGTCATCATAGCCAAAACCGCTGCCGGTAAGGGCAGTATAGCTGTATGCACCGGCCAGGGCCGCCATAGTAGCGGAGCTATCCCCAAATTGCTGCGCCTGTGCGATCTCGGTAGGCGGATTCGGGGGGACCTCGACTAATTTCTTACAGGATAGGGCAAATGAGACCAGCGACAACAGCCCCATCATTGTTTTATTATTGACAACTAAGTTCTTTTTCATGGTAATTTGTCGGTTAAAAGTTAAGATTCAGACCAATGGCCACAATTCGTTGCAGGGGGAAGACGGTAAAGTCATTGAACTGTTCCGGATCGGTCACCTTCCAATCCGTAAAGGTCAGCAGGTTCTGCGCGCTCAAATTGATACTGCCGCCCTGCATATGCATCCGTTTCATTATTGCTTGCGGAAAAGCATAGGATACGGTCAGGGTCTTCAGCCGCAGGTAAGTATCATCGCTATAGGCTCCGCTGGATTGATAGAAGGCGCTGGCCGCGTTGGCCGCATCGTAATTATAACCTGCGGTCAGCATTTGCAGGGGCGTATGATCGCCCGGCTTCTTCCAGTAATCCAGGGCCTGTACAGGCAGGTTACCGATCTGTCCGCCGGCGGAATAGGCTTCGTAGATCTCGGCCAGGTAATTTGGCGATAGCTGGCTGGAGAACTGGAAAAAGACATAAAGGCTAAATTGCTTATAAGAAAAATTATTGCCGAATCCGCCCATGTATTTGATCTCCATGTTACCGATGGGTACCTGGTCTCCTCCGAGAGCCGCATGCTGATAATTCGGATTGGTCGTTACACCTCCTTTTGACGACTTATATTCGAAGAGGCCCGTCGTAGGGTTCAGCCCGGCGAAGGGGTAGCCATAGACCTCGGAAGTGGGTTTCCCGATGATATATTGATCGTTGTAGGGAGAAGACTCGAGATTGGGAAAGGACAACAGCTTATTCCTGTTCAGCGAAATATTGAAATTGGTGGTCCAGGAAAAATCTTTAGCCTTGATATTCGTGGAAGTGACCGTAAATTCCCATCCCTTGTTCTGGATCGTGGCGATCATATTCGCCAATACAGAATTGAAGCCCGTCTGAATGGGCAGCGGATAATTCGCCAGCTGATTGCCTGTACGGTCGCGGTAATATTCTGTCCGCAAGAATACCCTATCGTGGAAAAAGCCAAGCTCCAGGCTGACGTTGAGGGATTTTTTTAAAGCCCAGCTATAGTTGGGATTGTAGAGATTGACCGGTATATTGGGACGTACGTCCTCGAAGGCAGGGGCATTCGTATTCGGCTTCCAGAATGCCTGGTACATATAGGCCGCTATTCCATCGGAACCGGAAGTACCATAACTTCCTGCCGCCTTGGCAAAACTAATTACCGGCAGCACGGTCCTGAACCCCTTTTCTTCGGAGAAGATCCAGCCTGCGCCCACCGATCCGAAATTGCCGAACTGGCGCCCCGGACCGAAATTGCTCGAACCATCCCTTCTCCCGGTGAGACTGAGAATATACTTCTGGTCGTAAATATATTTCAGGCGGGCAAACGCCGCGCTGTACCGATAGATGGAATAGACATCACTGGAATAGATGCTGCCGGCTCCGTTGATGGAGCCCAGGAATTCGTCACTGGCGTATTTAGATCCTGAAGTGGAAGTCGATTGACCAAGATTCTTTTTGTAAGTCGCTCCTGCCAGCGCAGTCAGCATGCTTTTTCCACTCGTATAGGTGTAGTCGATCTGGGGCTCGACATTCACTGTCTGAAGGGTATTGGTGGTAAAATTAGCGCTTCGGTTTATATACTGTGGATCCTGCGCGGTGGACGGAATTTCGGAGTGTCCGTTGGTGGAGTTACGGCTATACCCCACGACAGCGCCGAAGCTGAGCCCCGTCAATATCTTATAAGTGATATGGAGACCCGTGTTCAGATTATACACCTGGGCCAGCGCAGGCGTCTTCAGATAGGAATAGAACTGGTACTGGCTGTTCAGATCCACCCCCTTGTAGTTCCATAGGAGATTCCCCGCGGAATCCAGCAGGTCGGGCGTATTGGGCGCCAGCAGCACTTTCGATGCTCCGCCAAAACCAGGCGAATTGTTCTGGTCATAGGAATAATCCGTTGTCACATCCATGGCGAGGCGATTATCCGTGGAAGTGTGGTGCAGCGTAGTATGCATGCTCATCCGCTGATCGGCAAAACCAGCCCCGGGAAAATTATAATTGCTGCGGCCATATCCCAGGGAGACCATAAAAGTGTTGTTATACGTGCCGCCCGAAAGGTTGGCATGAATATCGGTATTGCCGGAGGATTTCCCAAAGATCAGCTTTTCCCAATCGGTATATTTAGTGGAATCGAAGATCGTCAGGTCCGGGGCATAACCATCGCTATAAGGATCATTGCCGGGAGCAACGCCATCAGCAGCAAAAGCATCCTTACGCATCTGCAGGTATTGCTGCGTATTCATCAGCTTCAGTCTGCGCGCAGTAGTATTAAAACCTGTATTGGCATTCAGACTAAAGACGGTCTTACCGGCTTTCCCCTTCTTGGTGGTTATGAGGACCACCCCGTTGGATCCCTGCGTACCATAAATGGAAGTAGCATCGGCATCTTTCAGAATACTGACGCTCTCGATATCCGCCGGATTGATACTGTTAAAAGGACTCAGGCCCCCGGCCTGGCTGATGCCGCCGCTAAAGCTGCTGGCCGTGGCCAAAGAGTTTAGCTGATTGATATTGTTATTCTGTGGAGCAAAGGGGATCCCGTCGATGATGAACAGTGGCTGGTCATAAGGCTTGGCATTCGAACGGTCGCTATTCAGCGTATTCTGACCACGCACCTGGAGCTGTACCCTGGAGCCCGGTACCCCGCTGGTGGCATTGACGGCAAGACCCGGCACCTGTCCCTGCAGGGCCAGCAGCACATTCGTCACCGGCTGTTTTTCAATAGTGGCGGCGTCGACAGTCGAGATGGACCCCACATTGAACCGGCGGGAAGTAGTGCCATAAGCCTGTACGACCGTAGCATCCAGGATATCCTGGCTGTGCTGAAGTATCACATCCGCAAAGGCGTTCCTGCTAACCGCTGCTTCTTTTGTCGTATAGCCCGTATAGGAAATGACCACCACATCGCCCGGCTGAGTGGAATATAACTCGAACATTCCTTTGATATCCGTATTGGCGCCCCTTTTGGTGCCCCGTATACGAACCGTAGCCCCGACCAGCGGATTGCCGATGCTGTCCGTTACCTGGCCGCGGAATGCTGCTGCAGGTCGCCTCGAAGTATCGGCAGCCGGAGGTAACGGCAAAGGGACGGGCCTTTCCTTTAACACCACCATCTTTTGTATGATCTCGTAAGTAAATGGCTGGTTAGCGAAACAAATATCCAGCACTTCCTTTAAGCTGGCGGTTTTGACGGAGATCGTGACATCCCGGGTCTGGCTGAGCCATTCATCCCGGTAGATAAAGAGCATGCCGGTCTGGTCGGAGATCTTCTGAAAGACCTTGCTCAAAGATGAATGTTTTTCATTCAGGTTGATCTTTTGCGCGCTGGTTGCCGCACAGAGGTGCAGGCAGGTAGCTAACGATAAGAAAGTTGTCATGCGCATGACTAACAAAGTTTTGGTGAGTCCTCCTCTTGAGGACAGGGAATACCCCTTTAATGCCCGTAAAAGCATAATTTTGCAGTGTTTAGGTTTAACAATAAGCAGTTTCCAACAATTGCAGTTGACCTGACATTCCACCGGGAGTGTTCCACCACTTCCGGTTTTTTTGTCTGCATACAAGCTCGTCTCCGGGGTCCGGATATCTGCGGCCCCCGGTAACTCGACCGTAGCAAACGACAGTCAACTATTATCCGTATGACAAGGTTTTTATTAGCAGTGCAAAAAGGATGAGGGTCTATGGTCTCACATGGATAGTCTTACCCTCTACAGTAAAGTGAATACCGCTGGTCTGTAATATTTTGAGCACGATGGAAAGGTTTGTATTGCGAGGCACTTTCCCGGTGATATGACCGGAAGGAACGCCCTGTTCATAAAGAATATCGACATCATACCAGCGCGCAATCTGCCGCATCACCATACTGATGTCCGCGCTCGAAAGGTAGAACAGTCCGTTCTTCCAGCCCAGAACAGCCGTCAGATCAGCCTCGATGACCGAACCGGAACCGCCGCCGCGACATTGCAGCTGCTGGCCGGCCTGACGCAGGACTACGGGCTGACCGGCGCCCTCTATCGATACGGCCCCGGATGCCAATGTGATGCGTGTTGCAGGCTCGTCAGCATAACTGTTGATATTAAAGGCCGTGCCTATGTCACGAATAGTCTGCCCTCCTGCCCGCACCTCAAAAGGCATCCTCGTATTATGCACGACTTCAAAATAAGCCTGGCCGGTGACAGAGACCTGTCTCACAGCACCCCGGAACGCCGTGGGATAAGTGATCGAAGAAGCAGCATCGAGCCACACCTTCGTACCATCCGGCAAGACCAGCTGATATTGGCCGCCTCTGGGTGTCTCCAATGTATTGAGGAATGCAGCAGAATCACCGCTGGCTGTATTTCGTCCATTTTTATAGTCCAGGATACCATTCTGCTTGACTACCCGGTCATCACCCTGTAAAGCCAGCAGCCCATTCGCAGCGCTGTCCAGCACTATCTGCCGCCCGCCGGCCAGCTTTAATACCGCATGGTTCCCTCCCGGAAGCCGATCCTCCTTTGCCATAGCAGCCGACTCATCACCCCGTAGACCCGCAGTCTTTTGCCGGACCAAAAAATATACACCCACGGCCAGCCCAACCACCGCAGCCGCCACAGCTACATAACGACGCCAGTAAAGACGGCGTACCGGTATCTCATCGGTCAGCTCAGCCCTTATCTTTGACAGCATCCGGTCGTGGATAACAGCACGCTGATCTTCAGTGATCTCCCATGGATATTCTTCCTGCAGCAGCCCCCACCAGTCTTCCAGCAAGGCCGATTCCTCCGCAGTGCAGCCTCCATCGAGATATCGCCGTATTAAAAGCTGTACTTCCTGTGGCGTCATGATCTATATATGATATTTACCATCTCTATCCTTAGTGCCCTTACAAAAGGAAGAGTGGTAGAAGGTTGAAGTATATTTTTAAAGATAATATGAAAGCACACAAATAAAAAGCGCAGCCGGCAGCTGCCCGAGATTACCACGCAGGATCCGCAAGGCGTTGGAGACCTGCTTTTTCACCGTCTCTTCAGAAATAGATAGCCTTTCCGCAATCTCTTTATAGCTAAGATGCTCACGCCTGCTAAGCAGAAAAACTTCCTGCATCTTCGGCGGGAGCTGCTTTACCAGCTGATCGATCTTTGCTTCCAGCTCACGTCCAAAAATGGCTGCTTCGATCGTAGAATCCGGTTCCCCCGCCCCGCCTGATAATCCCGCGGCCAAACTATGCAAATGATTGGAACGCGTGATATTCCGCTCGATATACCGCAACGCAAGGTAACGCGCACTATTATATAGATAAGTAGAAAGGGCGTGTTCAATATCCAATTCTTCGCGCCTCCGCCAGATAGAGACAAATAGCTCCTGTATAATATCTTCCGCATCAGGCTGCCGGCGCACGGCTCGCATGACATACACCAGCAATCGGTCCCAATACCTCTCATACATCTCTGTAAAGGCCCCGGTATCCCCTTCCTTCAGCAAGGCTGTCAGCTGTTTATCTGAATAATGATCGTAGAGCGCCATCAAAATAACGAAAGTAAAAATTCTACCGGGTAAATGCCTAAATATATAACAAAACCAATATTTTTCATGCCCCCCCTTCCATTTCCACCCTGACTTCTATACACATCCTGTTCATAACTCTTGTTGCTTTCATTCTTCAAAATTGATAATATTACAACCATGAAATTTTCCCCTGGCCAGCAAGTCATCGTACTGGATACTATGCATAAACCAGCAGGCGCTGCCATTGTGCAAGTATATCATGCAGAAACCCAACGGTATACCGTCCTATTTCAATACCCCGGGGCTTCCATTCCGGAAAGCATTCCCATTCCGGCGTATCGCTTAATTATCCCACCCCTGATGGCAGCCTCCGGCCAATGCTGATTCGTGATCTTTATTGCTATTCAACCCGGCAATCCTTTATCAGCCTTTCCCATAAAAAAGCAACGCCGCATTGTCGGACAATGCAGCGTTGCAAATTTCGGAACTCATCTCTCCCGCGAAATCAAATCAATGAGATCATTTCCTTTTCCGCCGGATCAGCAGCACAGTGCCCAGGACGAGCAGCAGACCGGGCAGGATGCCAAGGAGCAAGGCCTTCAGGAGGTTCATACCGGCATTGCTCATCCGAAGTCTGTTATCCTTACTTTCCGGACGCGATGTATCGATGGGAAACTCACCGCCGCTGAGCCAGCCGAAGACGGCTGTATTAAAATAAAAATTAGCGTGACGCGGCGCCCCCCGGCCCAGCTCGGCATTGCTTAAAAAGTCTGCATCACCCGTGACAACAATACGTTGTTCTTTACCGTTGATCGTCCGGGTCAGGCCCAGGGCTGTGGGAAGGGCTTTTCTTTCGTCCCCGTCTGCCGGAACATAGGCCACGGTGGAAGAATCTGTATTGAGCGGCTGCCTTTTATTCCAGCTGTGCGCAGGATCGGTCAGAAGGAGCGGCCGGATCGTAAAAGGCCCTTTATCTGTATAGGACAGGGCTGCCACGCTGGGCATAGAGACCCCGATGCTGTCTTCAAAAGGAGCTGCCAGAGCAGAGGAGAAGGCAGCAGCGGTTTTTGTCATATGAGGTATGGCCAGGTCCGGGGCATAGTCGGTGGACTGTTGTACAATCATTCCATCCATCATTTGTACGCCGAGCGTTTGGAGAAGTGGATTTAATACGGATTGTTTGCCGGGCTCTCCCGCAATGAGCAGGTTACCGCCTTTGTCGATAAAATTTTTGATCCGCATCAGGGTCGCAGCGTCAAAATCAGACCGTGGATCGGCAATGACGAGCGTATTCACATCGTCCGGCAGGTCTTTATCCCTCAGCTCGACGCTATCCACATCAAACCCCTGGTTCACCAGTGAATAACGGAAGGTAATACGGGTAGAGACATATCCATAGCTTTTATCCCCCAGCTTTGCCTGATCCCGTTCCAGCTGCCCTTTCAGGAAGGCTACTTTCGGGCCTTTTATTATCATGCGTTTCAGAGCGGCGCCCGTCTCTGCTTCAGAAGGGAATACGCCGGGGTCATCGAAGAGCCGCAGGAAGGTGGAATGCCCATTGTAGGTAAGATGCATCACATACCTGTTCTCTTCAGCAGCCAGATTGACGCCGGCGAGGGACTCACCGCTTACAAATCTATCCATGCCTGTTTTGAAGGATTTAGCATATTGTTCGGCGATCTTTTTCATACTCAAACCCGGATATGATTTGAGGAACATCTCCGGATTGGGATATGGGATACTATAATAATAGATGTACTTAAAGTGGATATCATGTTTATACCGTATATACTGTTCCCATCTTATCACATCGGCATTACGCTGGGAAGGCTGTCCATTCCAATACCGCTGGTCCAGGAGATTAATATAGGAATCGACCTCCAGGGGACCATCCTTCATTTTCTTAACGATCTGCTGTGAAGCAGGGGTCATGGTATTTCGCAGCGTGGCAGTAGTGTCCAGGTAGGCGATGAACCCCGGACGGGAGGAAAAATATCCGACTACAAGGGCGACGACTATGATCAGGCTATATCTTCCGGTTTTATAGAGCCAGGAGCGGGATTCCCTTCCGGACTGCAGCTTATAAATGCTCAGCGCTAAGAAGATATAGATAATCACGACAAAATAGATGACATCCTTGGAAGAGATGGCGCCTTGCGTCATACGGGAGGTCCTGCCGGAGATGGACAGGAAATAAGTGAGGTCCCGGACAAAGTCTATATCCTGCCAGAGCGTGCCGATATAATTGAGCACCGCCAGCATCACGAGCGTGCTCACGGCCGCCACCACCTGGTAGGAGGTCAGGCAGGACATGAACAGCCCAATGGCGGAGTAGGCGCACAATAACAGGTAGAGACCGAATACCCCCGCAAACATCAGCCCGGAGTCCGCGAGCTTGATATTCGACAAGCCTGCGAAGACGGGAATGGATAAGCAGACAGCAAGGGCCGCACAATAGATCATCATGGCGATGAACTTCCCAAAGACGATCTCCCGTACTTTGATGGGAGAAGAGTAGAGCAGCTTGATCGTTCCGCTGCTGATCTCCCGGCTCATCAGCCCCATGGTCAGCAGGGGCAGGTAGAGATAGATCTTGCTGGCGATAGCCGGGAAGATGCCAAAAGGCGGGGCGAAGATCTTCTCCGTAAGGCCATTCAGGTAGGAGAGATTGTCGCCGCCCATGCCCTGCATGATCAGGAAATTATCCAGGGTACCGGTATAAGTGATCCCGCACTGGAAGAGGAAGACAATCAATAAGAACCAGGCGATGGGTGAAAAAAAGAGGGTGCTGAGCTCCAGCCTTGCGATATTTAGTGCGTTCTTCATGTCAATGCTTATTAGGGACGTTGTTAGATAATTGGGCGAATATTTCGTCCATGGAACTTTTGTCCAGGGTGATCTCGGTAAGCTGCCAGTCTTTCTGTACGCTGGTGGTGACAATGCGGCGGGTGATGTCCTGGTCGCCGTTGAAGAAAATGCGGAGCTGTCTCTCCGTGAGGAAATCGACTTTTGTGACACCTTCAATTTTCATCAGCTCTCCGGCTGCCGGCGGGTTGAGCAGGGTTGTCAGCACGCTATGGGGTTCCACATAATTATTAAATGCGTCCATCGTGTCGGAGAATACAATGCGTCCGCCTTCGATCATTTTAATATCCTTGCAAAGGAGCTGCACCTCGGGCAGGATATGGGTGGAAAAGATGACGGCCCTGTCAATCGCGATCTCCCTGATAAGCGCGCGGACCTCGATGATCTGGTTAGGGTCCAGGCCATTGGTAGGTTCATCCAGCACGACAAGCTTTGGACGGTGGATGATGGCCTGCGCAATACCCACGCGCTGACGGTACCCCCCGGAGAGGTTGCGGATAAGACGGCTGCTGAAGTGGGTAATGCCACAGCGTTCCTTGGCCATTTCCACAGCAGCCTTACGCCCGGTTTTAGGGATCTGCCGTAATTTGGCGCAATGGGTCAGGTATTCATCGACCGTGGTCCATATAAAGAGGTGGGTTCTGTGGAAGGAAGCCTATTTGTTTTTTGGCCTCTTCCGGGTGTTTCCGGAGGTCGATGTCATTGATATAGACCATCCCTTCCGTTTGGTTCAGCACACCGCACATGATATTCATCGTGGTGGATTTGCCGGCGCCGTTGGAGCCCAGCAGCCCGACAATGCCGGTCTGGTATATTTCCAGGTTGATATCCCGGATAGCCCAGCTGCTGCTGTATTTATGAGACAAATGCTCAATTCTTACAATTGGTTCTTGCATGTTTTTAGTTATACTATTTATGTGATGGGAGCCCCTTAGTTATAATTCGGGTTTTGGGTCAGATAGGGATCGAGCCGGATGTCCGAAAGAGGAATAGGATAAAGGGCATCGTAGGGCTGCCAGCCCGTTTTTTCCATACCCAGGACCCCGTCAATGGTTTCCGTCCTTTTCAGGTCGAACCAGCGGTTGCCCCCTTCGCAGAAAAGCTCGATCTGTCTTTCATGCATAATGGCATTCAGGAGATCGGCTTGCGTCATAGCGGTAGTGGGGTTGAGACCGGCCCGGAGGCGGACCTGGTTGAGATCCGCCTTTGCGCTGTCGGTTTTACCCTGGTTGGCCAATGCTTCTGCACGGATAAGGTAGAGTTCGCCCAGCCGGAAGATCGTAAAGTCTTCCTGTGTAGGAGACGCTGCGTCGGTGTTCTTGTATTTAAAGGGGTAATAATAAGTGATAGGCGCGCCATTCAGGTCTCCCGCCATGGAACCTACCCAATCCGCCTGGCGCCGGTCATTCGGTTCGAAAGCGGTCATCAGGGAATTAGTGAGCGCGAATGTAGGCGATGAAGCATAGTACGGGGGAACAAAAAGGGTAGCTACCGATGTCTGGTAATAAAGTCCGTTACCGGGCAGCGCCCAGATGGTCTCACTGCTGCCGTCGAGGAAGACGTTATCGGGATCCTGCTCGAGGCTGTAATTGCCCGTGTTGATGACCTGGCTGGCCAGGTTGGCGGCGAGCTCGTATTGCTTGCGGTAGAGATAGATCTTCGAAAGCAGGGACATGGCCGTGTATATATTAGGACGCGCCCTGCCCGCTGAAGGATAGTCTGCCGTCAGCAGGGATAGGGCATCGCCGAGATCGGTAATGATCTGTCCATAGACAGAGTCTACCGAAGTACGGCTCAGTGCTGCATTGGTTTTATAGTTGGTGGAGAGCGGTATAGGCACTGCACCGAAAATATTGACCAGGTTGAAATAATACAGGGCGCGCACGACCTTCATTTCTCCCGTCAGCTGTTGTTTCAGCGGCACGCTGAGACCGGCGCTGCCTTCGACCCCTTCAAGACAGGCGTTCACCTGGTAAATGGGTTGATAAGCTGTCTGCCAGAGAGAACCGACATAAGTGTTGTCGGAGAGGATGGCATTGTTAAACAGCTGGGCGGCGGCAGCATCATATGACTGGGTATTATAAAGCTCGTCTCCCGAGAGACCTGTACATTCCGGCATCAGCGAGCTGAGAATGGAGGACTGACCGTCCACTACCTGGAAGTTATGATAGACGCCTGCTATGGCGCTCATCACGTCCGCGCTATCGGCGAATACCTGCGAAGCAGCTACCGAGGTGACCGGGTTAGGGGGTATTTCGATGAGCTTTTTGCAGGAGGAGAATAGGCCGGCGCAGGCGAATGCAAGCGCCAGGATCTGTATGGTATGTATAGAGAATTTATTTTTCATTGGTTGTCCTGGTTAAAAGTTAAACGATATTCCGCCTGTCACGGTGCGCTGGATGGGGATGGCATACAGGTTAGCGATCTCAGGATCGCCCACTTTGTACCCGGTGAAGGTCAGCAGGTTCTGCGCGTTGATATAAAAGCGGAAACTCTTAATGTTCAGTTTTTTCAACGCAGCGTCGGGCAGTGCATAAGCAAATGAGAGCGTTTTCAGCCTGATATAAGAGGCGTCGCTGTATACCCCGGAAGAGCTGATAAAAGCATAGGAGGCGTTAAACGCCTGGGACCCGTTCTGTGCAGTGGCCCTTTGCAGGTCGGAGTGATCGCCTGGTTGTCTCCAGTGATTGAGAACCTGTACGGGCGCATTGTTCTGAGAGCCCGGTGTGCCGTAAGTGTAGACGCTGTAGAGATAGTTGTATCCCATTTGTTTGGAGAATTGGAAGAAGAGCGTCAGGCTGAATGCTTTGTAGCTAAGGGTATTTCCGAGGCCTCCGGTGAACTTCGGCTGGAGGTCCACCAGGGGCTGCCAGTCGCCGCCCTGGGATACCGGCAGGTAATTCGGAGAATAAGTAGGAGTACCCTTTGCCGTATAGAACTGGAAGAGGCCTGTGGTATCATTGACGCCTTTATAACGGTAGCCGCTTCGGATGCTGGTGGACTTGCCGATGAAATAGGTGGAGGCATAGGGTGAGCTGGCAAGACCGGGAAAGGCGATCAGCTTATTACGGTTGAAGGAAATATTGAAACTGGATGACCAGGAAAAGTTCTTCTTCCTGATATTCGTCGAGCTGAGGGTAAACTCCCAGCCGGCATTCTGGATAGTAGCATTGAAGTTCTCCACCACGGATCCAAAGCCCGTTATAACAGGCAGGGGATAACCGGTCAGTTGGTTACCGATACGGCTGCGGTACCAGGTGGCGTTCAGAAGAAGGCGGTCATGAAAAAATCCGAGATCGAGGGCCACATTCCAGCTCTTCTTGGTATCCCAGCTATAGTCGGGATTCAGCAGGTTAGTCGGCACGTAGGGGCTGATGTTCTGAAAGGAAGCTACATATTGCACCGGTTGCCAGAAAGCCTGGTATTGGTATGGAGAGGTGGCGTCAGAACCGCTGGTCCCGTAGTTCCCATATAATTTTGCGTAGCTGATAAAAGGCAGGGCTTTTTTGAAAACCTCCTCTTCCGAAAAGATCCAGCCCATTCCGATGGACCCGAAATTCCCGAATTGCCGGCCAGGTCCGAAATTGCTGGATCCATCCCTTCTGCCGGTGAGGCTTATGATATATTTCTGTTCATAGATGTACCCGATACGCCCATAGGCCGCGTCATATTTATAGATGCTGTTATCTACCGAAGCAGTTATCGTGGTAGCGCCGGCGAGGGATCCCAGTAAGGCATCATTGGGATAACCGGATCCGTTAGTGGTGCTGGTAGAAGAGAAATTCTTTTTATAGGTGGCGCCGGCAAGTGCGGTCAATACGCCTCTACCGATGGCCAGTTTGTAATCCAGCTGCGGCTCGATGTTAATAGTCTGGAACGTATTATTGCCAAAGTTGGCCTGTGACATGGCATAGGTCGGTGGCAAGGTAGTGGAGGGGGCCGCGTTGTTCTCGATGGTATTGAGCCTGCTGTAACCGGCGTTGACACTGAGATTGAACCCGGAGAACAGCTGGTAGCCGACACGGAGGCTATTCATGAGGTTAAAGGTCTGGAGAACGGCCGGTTGCCTGAGCCCTGCAGCCATCTGGGTGCCGCTGGTGACGTCAACACCCTTATAGGACCACACCAGCTTGCCGTTGGGGTCTGTGAGATTGGGATTATCGGGGGGCAGCAGGAGTGCCGTTAGCAGGTTAGGAATAGGTGTGGAATTATTCCTGTCGTAGGAATAATCCGTTCCCAGGTCGATGCTCAGCCGGTGGTCGGTGGAATTATGATGGACGCCGGAATGAAGGCTATACCTGTTTTCCGCAAAGTCGCCGGGGAAGTTATAAGTGGACCGGGTATAACCCGCGGTAGCGATAAAAGTCGTATTAGCCGAGCCGCCGGATAAAGACGCATGTACATCCGTGTTATTGGAAGTACCGCCGAAATACTCGTGGAACCAATCCGTATATTTGGTCGAATCGAAGATGAGCAGATCCGGAGCATAACCGCCGGAATATTGTGTAAGATTCGGTGTATTGCCGTCATTGGCGATCGCCTCCCTTCTCAGCTGGAGATACTGCTGTGTATTGAGCATATGCACCTGCCGGGTGATTTTATTGGGACCTGTATTGACCGAAAGGTTAAAATCCGTTCTTCCTGCTTTTCCTTTTTTAGTGGTGATCAGCACTACGCCATGGGCGCCCTGTGTACCATAAATGGAAGTGGCGTCGGCATCTTTCAGGATACTGATGCTTTCGATATCGGTTGGGTTGATGCTATTGAAGGGACTCATGCCGCCGAAAGAGTTATTGTAATTGGTGCTCGATGCCAGGGTTGAAAGGGCGTTGATCTTGCCGTTCTGCGGGGCGAAGGGGACGCCGTCGATGATGAACAGCGGCTGGTCGAAAACCGGAGTGTTGGGATTGCTTTGTAAGGTATTCTGCCCGCGGATCTGCAGCTGGACCGTAGAACCCGGCGCACCGTTGGTAGGCGTGACAGACAATCCCGCCACCTGTCCTTCAAGGGCCATGAGCACATTGGTGACAGGCTGCTTCTCTATCTGTGCGGCCGTGACCGTACCGATGGACCCTACGCTGAAACGCCGGGAGGTAGTGCCATAAGCCTGAACGATGGTCTGGTCGAGCGGACTCATGTTGGGTTTCAGAACTACGGAGATATACCTGTCTTCCCGGACACGGACGACTTTGGATTCATAGGCAGCATAGGAGAAAATAAGGCTCAGGTTGTCCGGCGCATTGTGTAAAGTGAAAAAACCTTTCTCATTCGTTTCTGTGCCCTTCCGGGAGCCTTCAACCTGGACAGTGGCGCCATAGAGGGGATGGCCCAGGGAATCGAGCACATATCCTGTCACATCATTGACGTTATTTCCATCTTCAGCGACAGGAGCTGTTGTAGACTGCATGGGTTGCGCCTGGGCCCGGACCACTCTCTGGCTGATGACAATGGTCTTGTTCTCGATGATATAATCCAGCCCCTGATCGCGTAATACCTCTTTCAGGAAGTCCTCCAGCTTTTTCTTTTTTGCCGAGATAGTAACAGGGTTCTTGTATTGGATCTGGTCGGGGTTGTAAAAGACCAGGTAGCCGGTCTGTTCCTTAATAACAGCAAAAATCTTTGTCAGGGAAACGTCCTTCCCGTTGAACGTGATGGTCGGGGTCCTCGTGGATTCCCGGGAGGATTGCGAGGTGCCCGTAGGCGCCTGAGCAGGCTGCGGGGCCGTTATCTGTGCATGGATCCCCCTGTTGAACAGGAAACTGACTACGAGCAGAAGAGATACTTTTTTTCTCATGTTCCGCCATGTTTTGGTGAAAGGTCCTGACAGGGATGGACACAATAAAGTCCCTGCAGGCCTTGAGTGAGCCTTAATTTGCATACTTTCGCGTTGTTTAGGTCAATAAAATAAGCAGTCTGTGATAGGACGGTCTTTTGGCGGCCTGAACACTTTACCGTCATGTGGGGCAACACGTGGCGGTTTTTTATTCAGGATATTATATTCATGGATGAAGCTTATTGCATAACGATCAGCTTTTTCCCTTCGATCCGGGATCTCACCCCCATTCTTTCCAGGATTTTCAGCACCTGCGCCAGGTTCAGGTCTTTGCCCATTTCCCCCGCAAAAGGCAGATCGGGGACAGGTCCCTCATAGACAATGTCCACATCATACCAGCGGGACAGCTGGCGCAGGACCACGGGAAGGCTGGCGCGGCGGAAATAAAAGCTGCCGTTTTTCCAGGCGATCACCTCGGCCATGTCCACATGGCTGATCACTTTAACGGCATCGGTCACCTGGGCCTGCTGGCCGGGTTTCAGGATCTCCCCTTTCCCCGAATGGCTGACCTTTACAGCCCCCTCCAAAAGAGATACTTTTATCTCCTTCTCATCATCATAGGTATTGGCATTGAAATGAGTTCCCATGACGGTAATATCCATGGCGCCTTTATTCACGACAAAGGGATGGCTGACATCGTCAGCCACTTCGAAGTACGCCTCTCCGGTGATGGAGACTTTACGTTCGGCGCCTGTAAAGGCCGTAGGGTAAGTGATCGAGCTGGCGGAGTTGAGCCAGACACGGGTGCCTTCCGGCAGTGTCAGCTGGTACTGGCCGCCGCGGGGAGTGTATAAAGTGTTATAAAGAACAGAGCTGGTTTCCCCGGCAGAGGAAGCCTTATAAGCAAGCTGGCCCGTAGCCAGCTTTTCCACCTTTGTGTTTCCCTGTTCAGCCAAAGTGCCGTTCACGGCGCTGTCGAGAATGATCCTGCCCCCGCCGGCCAGGGTAAGTACGGCCCTGTTGCCGCCGGGACGGGCGTCATGGACAGCGGAGATTGCGGGAAGGACAGGAGGTGACGAAGGCTTATGGGACCAGATCCGGAAGCCGGCAACGATAAGCAGCAGGACAGCAGCAGCTGCCGCAGGACGCCAGAACTTCCGTTGCTGGCCGATGGGAACAACGACAGGTTTTTCATTGCCGGATGCGTTGAACAGCTTAGCCTGTATCCTATCGAGAGCGGGCGTTGCCAGAAGCCGGATATCGTCGCCAGGCTGATAACCCTGCCAGGCCTCCTCCAGAACGTCCCTTAGCAGATCATCTTCCTGCACGGTGCTGATCCAGTCCGACAGTTCCTCCCGTTCTGCGGTGGTGCAGGCTCCCTCAAAGTAGCGGCCGATCAGATAAGCGATCCTGTTATCATCCATAAGGAGGCGTTTTATAATAGACAAACGGCAGGGAGGATAGGCATAGTCAGGTCGAAAAATATTTTTATTTATTTTTCAAAGGCGGCAATCACCAGCAGAAAGCAGTAGAGGCCGGCAGGGTGATGGCGGTTGTTCTCCAGCTGTTCCCTCAGCGTACGAAGCAGCTGGATCATATGATTCTTTACGGTCCCTGCCGAGATCTGCAGCCGTTCTGCTATCTCGTTGTATTTAAGGCCTTCCTCGCGGCTGAGGTGATATACCTTTTTCTGCTGGGCAGGCAGTTGGTCGATGGCCTTTTTAAAAAGTGATTCCATTTCCTTGAATGCCAGCTCAGTCTCCGGTGTGGATGGGGAAAAATCCTCCTGGCCGGTGAGCAGCTGCCGGATGATGGCCGTTTCTTTGGCCATCCGTCTAAAGGCATTGATAGAGAGGTTCTGGGCCATGCGGAAGATATAGGGCCCGAGGTGATCGATACCGGTCAGGGTATGCCGATCTTTCCAGAGCTTCAGAAAAACATCCTGGACGACATCTTCCGCCATTTCCTGTGATTGGGTCAGGCGATAAATATAACCGTAGAGCTTGAATTTATACAGCATGAATAATTCCGTGAAGGCGGCTTCATCACCGCCCGCGGCCCGTTGCAGCAATTCTTTTTCGATATGAGTGGATACGGCTGACAAATGAAGTGGGTTGCTGTCGTTTTGGTTAAATTATGCATCCAAATCTACAAGACAATCCTGAAGTTAACAAAAAAGCCGGATTTCCCCGCCGTTGAAAATAGAAGCTATTGCCTCCACGGCCTTGCCTTTATAAACAGGCACACCGGCGAATCCCTTAAGATCAAAGGGGTGATCCTGTTTGTCATAAAGAATTGCGGCAGCCAGGGCATGGACACGGTTGCATTCGATCCTCAAAAATAAAAACTGACGGCATTTGCAGGAGTTATTCATGCTGCCGTGCCTACGCGAACAGATGAAAATATGCTTCCCGCTGAAAAAAGTACAGGGACGGATTTTGCGGATAATTTTTAAATTACGCCAGGATTTGATGGTTGCAACGCATTGATTATGTAACTTCTACTCCCAATAACCATTTTGCATGTCTGACGCACTCGAGAAAATCTGGCTGGAAAGAATAGCGGGAGGGGATGAGCAGGCATTCCGGGAACTGTACGACCAATATAGTCCCCGCATTTACTCGCTGGGCGTTCATATTACCCATTCTTCCATCCTGGCCCAGGAGCTGGTCCAGGAGATATTTGAGAAATTGTGGAATAAGCGGTCCAACCTTTACGGGATAGATAATCTGCCGGCCTATATTAAGGCAATGACCCGCAATACCGCCAGTAATCATCTCAAACGTATGGCGCACGAACAGCTGGTGCTGCGATCGCTGGTTAATCAGCAGACTGCCGAGGAGCCTGGTGCCGGTGCAGGACTGGATAGATTGCTGATACGCCGGTTATGGAAGAAGGCGCTCGACAGCCTCTCTCCAAAAGTACGGGAAGTGTATTTGCTCAGCAGGATCGAAGGTTTGAAAAATGCCTCCATTGCCGAAAAAATGGGGATCAGCATTTATACAGTGAAGGAATACCTGAAAAAAGCACTGTCGGTTATCCGTAAAGAGCTCGATGGGCGAATGGACGTCCTGATCCTTGCCGCCTTGCTCCTCCTATGTTAAAAATTAAAAAAAACTATTCCCCCCTCCATTTCCTCCCCCGTTTGTCTTTTATTATAGGGAATACACTGATCAACTAAACCAGCCATGAAAATACAACGGTTTCAGGAACTTTCGCAGAGATGGATAAAAAACCAGCTTAAGGAGCAGGACAAGACCGAGTGGCTGACACTGCTTGCCGACCCGGAGTTAGAGGAGCAGCGGAGGGCTTTTATCGAAGCAGCATATGAAGATGTCCCGGCAAAATTCTCCATGGATGACGAAGAAAATGAAGCGTTGTTTTCCGGCATTGTGCGGCCTTCCGGGCCTGTCCAAATGCCTGATCGCCGGCTGTACCGGTACCTGGCAGCCGCAGTTGTCGCCGGCATTATCGTCATAGGCGCGGCGATGTGGCGTCAAAAGGATAAACGCCGGTTGCAGGCGCCTGTCGCGGCCGTTTCGAATATTTATAACAACGATGTCAAACCCGGTGGTGCACATGCTGTATTAACCCTTGGCAACGGTGCACAAATTATCCTGGATACCGCTGGTCAGGGTACCCTGGGAAAACAGGGGGGCGTCCAGATCGTTAAAGTCAACCTGGGCAGCCTTTCTTACAGATCTGTGAGCGATAACGGAATGGTGGTATACAATACCGTATCCACCCCTGCCGGCGGCGAATACCAGATCACGCTGGCCGACGGTACGGTGGTGTGGCTGAATGCCCTGTCTTCCATACGGTTCCCCACGACCTTTAATGGGAATAAAAGAACGGTAACCTTAACCGGGGAGGGCTATTTTGAAGTCGCAAAGAATACAGAGAAGCCCTTTTATGTGAATACCGGCGGCCTGAATGTGGAAGTATTGGGGACGGCATTTAATATCAATGGATATGCAGACGAAACATCCATTAAGACGACCTTGTTGCAGGGCTCCGTCAGGCTGCTCATGGGATCGGAACAATTGCTGTTGAAACCAGGCCAGCAAGGGCAAACTACCGGAACGGCCGGCCTTGCGATGGTGCCCGTTGCAGACGTGGATCAGGTATTGGCCTGGAAAAATGGATTTTTCAGCTTTGAAGATGCAGAAATAAAGACAGTCATGCGCCAGTTGGAAAGGTGGTATGGCATCGAAGTGCGCTATGAAGGGCAAAGCCCCCATGCCTCCTTTGGCGGTAAAATGGGGCGCGATCTCAGCCTGACCCAGGTATTGAAAGGATTGGAACAAAGCGACGTCCATTTCAAACTGGAAGGGAAGCTGCTTACCGTGCTGCCGTAAGGAAATTATTACGTTCGCCGGATATCGACTTTTCTGCTGTTACCATAACCTTCTCCAACAATATCTCACCTTATTCGATGAAACAGTAAACTATGATCAGCCAATAGATTGCGATCAGCCAGTAGACTATGATCAGCCAGTAATAATTTTTTAAGACCAGGTTTCTTCAAAAAAAAGCCAAAGGCGTTCCTGCGCCCCTGGCTGTGATCTTGGTCTTAAATAAAGCAAACCCTTGTAAGTTTTCTTTTCTTAACCAAAAACAACTGCGAAATTATGAAAGAATTTGGCAAACGCCATGTATTGCCCTGCTTTTTCCGCAACTGCCGTCCTGGAAATCGCCGGAATGCATTCACCACCCAAATGCTGCTTACGATGAAGTTGACAATTTTCCTGCTGACAGTCACTTTATTACAAACCCATGCCGCGGTGTTCTCCCAGAATATCACCCTTTCGGGAACCAACCTGCCGCTGAAAAAGGTTTTCAGGGAAATTGAACGGCAGACAGGTTATGCAGTATTTTACAACAATGACCTGCTGATCAATGCAAAGCCGGTAACGCTGAATGTCAAAGATGCACCGCTCGATGAGGTCCTGAAAGTTTGTTTTTATGATCAGCCGCTTGGTTACGACATCCAGAACAGGACGGTGTTTGTAACAAAAAAGCGGTTCGCTGCATTGACGCCCATGGCTGGCGACAGCACAAAACCGATTGCCGTCAACGGGCTTATCAAAAATAAGTCGGGTGATCCGCTCTCCGGTGTAACGGTACAGGTAAAAGGCAGCCGGCAGGGAACCGTATCGGATTCTTCCGGGTCCTTCACGCTAAGGGTTCCGGCGGCGGCCAAACAGCCTATACTGGTCTTTTCCCTGGTAGGATATGCGACCACCCAGGAAAAGGCAGGTACCGGCTCACTGGCAATCACCATGGCGCAGGACATTATGAAGCTGGACGAAGTGGTGGTCACCGGCACCAGCGTACGCACGGAAAAAAAACAATTGGGTAACCAGATCACGTCCGTAAGCTCAAAAGATATCGCCAATTCAGGCACCCCCAACGTGATTGGGGCGCTGAGCGGCAAAGTGCCGGGCGCACAGGTAGTACAGAACTCGGGGGACCCTTATGGCGGGTTTTCGGTCAAGCTGAGGGGCATCGGCTCTATCAACGGTTCCTCCGAACCGCTGTACCTTATCGACGGCGTCATAGCCGACAATAGCTCCCAGAGCGTCGTGCTGCTCAATGCCGATAAAGAAGGCAAACCTATGTCGCCCAGCATCAACCGGCTGGCCGACATCAACCCCAACGATATCGATCATATCGAGATCATCAACGGGGCCGCAGCAGCCGCTATCTATGGCTCGCGCGCGGCAAACGGCGTCGTTCAGATCTTTACCAAAAGAGGCGCCGCCGGCAAGCCAACGGTCTCCTTCTCGACCAGCCTCTCCTACAGCAAGCTCCGGAAAAAACTACCGATGAACTTGTATCCCTTCCGGTTCGGTGTTCCAAAAGACTCCGTCAACTACCAGGCATTCGAAGACGGGCTCACCATGATCACCAATCGATATGCCAATCATACCGCTCCCAATGGCTTGGTCGGCCAGGGGATCAATGGCCTGTGGACAGTGTTATATCCAATCAAACGGTACGATCCTCAGGACGATATTTTCCACGACGCTATCGGCACCGATAATTTCATTTCGGTCTCAGGAGGAACACCCACTACCAAATATTATATGTCCGGCTCGTTTACGAATAACGACGGTATCCTGAAAAACTCCAGCTACCAGCGATACGGTGGTAAGATCCGGCTCGATCAGAGTTTTGGCTCCCGGCTGAAAGTATCCATGGGACTGGACTATAGCAGCGCTGCCTCACATGAGATCCCGCAGGGGAACAATTATTTCAGTCCCCTGAACGCCATGTACATCTCCGAAAATATTTATGATGTCACGGCGCGGGATGCCAATGGCAATCTCAAAGGTGTGGAATACAATCGCGTCAATCCCATGTCGATCATCGACGACTTTAAGATCCGGCAGCAGGTCAACCGTACGGTGGCGGATATCCAGGACAATCTAAAGATCACCGACGATATATCCCTGGATTATGTGGCCGGATCGGATTATTACACCCAGATAGGCAACCAGTACCAGCCACAGCTGCCATATGCCTATGACGCCAGCGGCAGTCTTCGCGTTGCCGGGGCAGCCTACCCATTGGGATATGCATCCCTGGGGAAGTTTACCAACCTGATGATGAACAACGACCTGAATCTGTCCATCCGCAAAAGGATCTCCGATGACTTTACCTCTACTACGGCATTAGGGGGTACCTGGCAGTATATGAAAAAACAATTCTCCTTTGCCCAGGGAGAGAGAGTATTACCTTTTGTCACTACCGCCGCCTCCTTCCAGACGGATGAGACCACCGCTGCACAAAAGGAGAACATATCGGAGATCAGCATCTTCGGTTATTACCTGCAACAAACCTTCGGGCTGTGGAATAAATTGTATGCCACCGGCGCAGTCCGGTTTGATGGCAGTTCGGCCTTTGGTTCTTCCCACCAGAATATCGCATACCCAAAAGCAAGTCTCAGCTATCTCTTATCAAACGAGAATTTCTGGAAGAATGGCGGCGTGAACAAATGGTTCAGTCTGCTGAAATTGCGCGGTTCCTGGGGTCAGGCCGGCAACCTCACCGGCATAGGCGCCTACGACCGCTTTACCAACTATGCCCCCGTCGTCTATACCGGATACGGAGTAGGCGGATTTATACCGCCCACCCAACAGGGACAAAGCGATATCAAACCGGAAAAAAAGGAAGAGCTGGAATTTGGTACGGATATGTCGTTCCTGGGAGGAAAGATAGGATTACAGACGACCGTCTATCAACAGCATATTTCCGACCTCATCCTCCAGTTGAACCAGTCCCCCTCGACGGGATACCTGACGACCCTGGCCAATGTCGGTAAAATGAGCAACAAAGGCATAGAGATCCTGCTGACGGCAAAACCAGTCGAAACGAAGAACTTCAGCTGGTCAACGTCAGTGCTGTTCAATAAGAATTCCAATAAGGTCACCGAGCTGTACAGCGGCGCCGCCTCCTTTATTGGTTTCAACAGCCTGAACACCACCGGCGTTAAAGTAGGCAAACCCGTCGGCGTATTCAACTACACCTATTTTGCGCGTAACGGAAATGGTCAGCTATTGCTCGATCCCAACGGCCTGCCCCAGCTGGAAAAAGGGATCGTCCAGACCCAGGCCAACGGAAAGACGGTGAATTCCCCGCAACGGGATGCCAGCGGTCAACCCATCGGCAGCACCTTATATAACAACGATAGAAGTCCCAACCCCAGCTGGACCGGTAGTTTTATTAACGAGTTCAGCTACAGGAAATTTTCTTTCCGCTTCCAGCTGGATGCACTGCGTGGTGCGACGATCTTCAACTGGCAATTCGGTACGAGACAAAATACAGGCCAGGGTCTGGAAGCAGAAAAAGAGCTGAAAGGTCAATTGCCGAGAGGATATATCGCCAAGGTGAATGGGCAGTTGGGACCTTCCCGGATACAGGAGTATCTCCTGGACAATGGCAACTACATCAAATTACGGGAGATCGCGGTGACCTACAGCGCCGGCAATTGGGGCGTCCTGAAAGACTGCAGTGTCGCCCTCAGCGCCCGCAACCTCTATTCCTGGGATAAATACAAAGGATACGATCCGGAGACCAACTCCGGCGGGTCATCTATCGTGAGAGGGGATGACTTTGGCCAGACACCGATCCCCCGCAGTTTGCAACTGTCATTTCACACCTCCTTTTAATCATCCCCACAACGACAAATGTTTTTATCATGAAAAATAATTGGATACTACTGATCCTGTCCGGTTTCCTGGTTTTTGCCACGACAGCGTGTAAAAAGACCTTTATCAATCCGAATAATCCCGATGAATCCCAGATCTTTAACAACGTTGCAGGCATGGAAGGAGTTATTCTGGGCATCAAAAACGTCTATACCGTCGGGACCAGCGGGTCCCCGGGGGTAAATACCTCCGCCTTATACGGGGCCATATCGATGGATGCGCTGCTGACTTCGGAATTTCGCCTGCTGAGCAGCAGCAACGTCGCCCTGGCTCAGTTCGACGCGGGCGGCTCGGGTATCTCTACGGACAACCAGCTCCTGCTCTATACCTGGGCAGCCTGTAACCAGGTGAATAGCCAATGCCTGGAATTGTTGGGTAATGTACAGAAAGTGACCGATCCCGCAACGCAAAATGCCCTTATAATCTATGCAAAGGTCTACCGGGGCATCGCGCTGGGTACGATGGCTACATTCTGGCAGCAGGCTCCGCTCACTACCGGCGCCAGGGTTGGTTTTTCCAGCAGGGATTCCGTCCTGGCGGAAGCTATCCGGCAGTTGGACGATGCCTATACGCTGGCCGCCTCTACCAGTATACCGGCTGCCTTTAAGATCAATGTACTAGGCAATTATGAAGACATGCTCAACATCAGCGCCGCATTATCCGCCCGGTACAACTTATTCCGGAAAAATTATTCCGCGGCTATCGCCAAGGCCGCTCAGGTCAGCCTCTCTTCCAAATCCTACTGGGTCTTCGATTCACCCAACCCCAACCCGGTATTCAATACCGGCCTGAATGGAGGCAATACAATGGGCAAACCCATCACCACCTTTGGTTTGCCGGATTCGCTGAAACCGGAGACCGGCGACCAGCGCATACCCTTTTACCAGACAGCCAACGCAGCCGGAGGTTTCTCCTTTTACACAGCCGGCACCACCCAGGTCCCCTATTATGTGCCCGGTGAAATGCTGCTGACCATCGCAGAGGCTTATCTGATGCAGGGTAATACGGATTCGGCGGTAGCCTATATCAACAAGGTGCGCACAAAAACAGCCGGCCAGGATGTTTTTGGAATAGGCGCCTCATTACCTGCCTATTCCGGTATTACGACCATTACAGCCCTGATGACCGAGATATACAGGCAACGATGTTACGAGCTTTACTCCCTTGGACTTAAGCTGGAAGACAGCCGGAGACTGAACAGAACGGCCCCCGGCGCCAGCGGCGCCGAACGGAAACGCAACTATCTCCCCTATCCGCTGCAGGAGAGGAATGGCAATACCAATACACCCGCAGATCCCTCTATCTAAACACAGGCTTGCGGGCGGGCGCCCTGGCGTCCGTCCCGCAGGTCATTTAATCCTTTTGGTTATGCAACTCTCAGCCGGACTTATACTTTCCATTATTGCCGGGCATTTCCTGCTCATCATGGTTATTTCTTTTTTCACGGGGAGAAAGGCCGGCAATGCCTCGTTCTTCATCGTAGGCCGGTCCGCTCCCTGGCTGCTGGTCGCCTGGGGAATCGTAGGCGCGCTGATCTCCGGAATTACTTTCATTTCCGTACCCGGCGCAGTAGGAGCAGGCAAGGCCAACAGCAACTTTTATTATATGCCGCTGGTATTTGGCAACCTGGTGGGATATGCCGTCATAGCCCTGTTCCTGCTGCCCCTGTTCTTCAAATTGAAGCTGATCTCTATCTACAGCTACCTTTACCGGAGACTGGGCATACGCTCGCAAAAGACCGGCGCCTTCTTTTTCACCGTCAGCCGCGTATTCGGATCGTCCTTGCGCCTTTACCTGATGGCGCTGGTGCTCCATAAATTTGTGCTGAGCCAGTTCGGCATCCCTTTTCTGCTGACGGCTATCCTGGTGCCGTTGCTGATATGGCTGTACACCTTTCAGGGCGGCTCGAAGACGATACTTATCACCGATACCTTGCAGACCTTTCTTTTTATAACCGCATTGATCGTCACGCTCTGGGATGTGGCAAGACTCAGCGGCAGCGGCTTCGGCGGACTTATCTCCGACGTACTGAAAAGCGACTATGCAAAGATGTTCCAGTTCTCCGACCGCAATTCCCCTAATTTTTTCTGGAAACAATTCCTCGGAGGAGCGCTGATCAGCGTTGCGGCCAATGGCCTCGACCAGGATATCATGCAGAAACACCTGAGCTGCCGGAGCATAAGAGACGCGCAGAAAAATATCTTCACCTCTTCGGTCGCGCTCATCTTCGTCAATTTTCTTTTCATTTTCCTGGGGGCCGCCTTGTACCTGTATGCGCAGAAAATGCATATTGCTACGCCGGCGCAGGCGGACGAGATGTACCCGATGATGGCCATCGGTCATCTGTCGCTCATCAGCAGCGTCCTTTTCGTCATGGGCCTCGTGGCCTGTTCCTATTCCACGTCTGACTCCGCGCTGACGGCGCTGACCACCTCTTTTTGCATCGACTTTCTGAGATTTGAACAACGCTCCGCCACAGTATCGGAAGGGAGCCTTGAAAAAGAAAGGAAATGGGTACACTGGGGCTTTACCGTTTTGTTTATGGTCATGATCCTGATCTTCAACAGCGTGAACCCGGGAAGCATACTGAATGTACTGTTCTCTGTCAACGCATATCTCTATGGCCCCGTGATCGGTCTGTTCATGTTCGCCCTGTTGACGAGCCGGTCAGTGTCCGATAAATGGGTGCCGTTGGTGACTGTCACCATCCTGGGGTTGTCGATCGTAATCGATCGCGCCATTCCCCTGCTGTTTCATGGTTTTACCCTGGGTTACGTGAGCTGGCTGTTATGCGGACTGCTATCATTCGGCGGACTGCTGCTGATCAGTAAGTCACCCGTACCGGAAATGCAAATTATAAAAGGATGAGAGATGGTATCGTAAAAATAGGAGTGATCGGCGCGGGAGTCTTTGGTTCCCGTCATGCCCTGGTCCTTGCAGGTATTCCCCGCTGCACCGTGGTGGCCGTGGCAGATACGGATCATGAAAAGGCGCAACGGCTGGCGATGGAGATCGGCGCCGCTGCCTGCGCCAACATCCGGGATCTGTTGGAAAAATGTCCGGTAGATGCCCTGGTCATTGCCCTTCCGGATGCACTGCACCTGGACGTTACGCTGGCGGGTATTCGGGCAGGCTGCCATATTCTCCTGGAAAAGCCAATGACGACGAGCCTGGCAGACGCATCCTTCCTCCTGGAGGCCGCGAAACAGCAGGATCGCGTGTTCATGATGGGCCATATCATGCGGTTCGATCCAAGATATATCGCCGTGGCGGATTCACTTCAGGATGCTGTGGGGGAGGTCGTGCTGAATGTAAGCGTACGAAAGGGTCTTGCCCTCGGCAGCGCACTGCATCAGTTCCCGGGGACCAGCCTGGTTCATCACGTCGCCGTACACGATATCGACGCCCTGCGGTATATGACGGGTTTGGAGGTCTCCGGGGTATATGCCTGCGCAACACAGCAGGTACCGGATCGCGAGGGAATGTACGATCACGTTGCGGTCATTTGCAAACTGAGCAATGGCTCCCTTTTCTCGATCAATGCCGGTTGGGTGCTGCCGGATTCGATAGGCGGCGCGATGGACGTCAACTGGAATATCGTCACCAGCCGGCGGTCATTTTATATCGACTTGCAGAATGGCGGGGTCCGGATAGCAGACGGGAACGGGTTTCATTTCCCCGATGGCTTCCGTTATCAGCAACGTCATGGAGTTCACGCAGGTTTTATCAGGGACATGGACGAACATTTTATAGACTGTATCCATTCGGGCAAGACGCCCGTGGCCAATTTCGCCGACGGGTGGACGGCCGTTTCGATATGCGACAGCATTCTGAAGAGTATTAAGACAGGGACCACACAGGTTCCACAATCACTTATTTAAATTTTATATCATGGAAAGACTGGATGTCTATTATACTATTGGCAGGCAAGGGCTGATGCCCTGCTTTTATCACGCAGACGCCGGCATATGCCTCGAGGCAGTCCGGGTGAGTTATGAAAATGGCCTTCGCGTGCTGGAGTTCTCCAACAGGGGGGCCGGGGCGTATCACCTTTTCGCCTCTCTTCGTCAATATGCGACGAAGTATTGCCCCGGGCTGGCATTGGGCGCAGGCACGATCGGAGATGCGGCGACGGCTGCCCTCTATATACAGGAAGGCGCTGATTTTATCGTTTCGCCATCCTTGAATTTGGGCATGGCGCCTGTCTGTCATCGCAACCGGGTGGCGTGGATACCCGGTTGCCAGACAGTGTCCGAGATTACCAGCGCGGAAGAGGCCGGGGCCGAGCTGATCAAGCTCTTTCCCGCCGGCGCAGGCGGGCCGGCTTTTCTGAAGGCGGTGCTCGGACCCTTACCCAAAACGAAGATCCTGGTGGCAGGCGACGTGTCTGCAAAAAAAGAGAACCTCGAAACCTGGTTCGATGCGGGAGCTATGGCGGTAGGACTTTGCTCGCAGCTTTTCAGAAAAGACTGGTTGTCGACCGGAGCCTTTGACGAGCTGGGAAGCATGATGAAAAAGGTGATCGATACCATTCATGAAATAAGAACCCCGACAGCACATGTTTAACATATCACCCTTTCTTCTCGGGCTGGTCTGCGACGACTGCGGCCGGGTTTTCACTCCCGGTCCGGCCTTGCTGACCTGTCCTTCCTGTGGCGGATTACTGGACGCCGGCTATGATCTGGAAGCGATACGAAAATCGCTGGATCTTAATGTGCTGTTACGACGGAAGGCGGATGTATGGCGCTGGAAAGAATTTTTGCCGCTGGCGGACGAAGCTGACATGGTAAGGATCGGTTCCGGCGGCTCGCCGCTGATCGCCTGCCGGCAGCTGGCAGACTGGGTGGGTGTCAGGGAGTTATGGGTTAAATACGAAGGGATGCAGCCTACCGCTTCGCTGAAGGACCGAAGTTTTGCCGTGGCCGTGTCCACGGCTAAGCTGCTGGGAGTGCGGCAAGCCATCACCTACAGCAGCGGCAATGCGGCTATCTCCCTGGCTGCACATGCTTCACATGCAGGAATGGCGGGATTGATCCTCGTCAATGCCTGGGCCGACGCCGCCAAGCTCGGCGTGCTGAATCAATTTGCCTGGCCAATCGTAAAGATCGACTGGACAGACTTTGCTGAAGTGGAATCCCTTCTGTCGCGGGCGGTGGAGGAGCTTGGCCTTTATTCCTTCGTAAACTTTCAGAATCCGTGGCGGCACGAGGCCTATCAGACCTATGCATTCGAGAACTGGCTTGATCTGGGCCACCGGACGCCGGATCACGAGATACATCCCATCGGCACAGGCGGCGGCATTTTCGGTAGCTGGAAGGGGTGGAAGGCGCTGCGATCCATTGGACTTGTCAGCCGGCTTCCCCGGATGCATGGCACACAGCCGGCCGTGGCAGCGGCGGTAGCGACAGCTTTCGATGCAGGCCGGTCCGCTGCGACTCCTGAAGGCAATCCCCGTGACACCATCGCAGAGGCGATCGCTAACAATATCCCGCTGGGACAAGGGAGACGTCCGCTGAAAGTGGCGTATGACAGCGGAGGCACGATCCAGGCAATTCCGGAACCAGCGATCATGCCGGCCTTGTACAAGCTGGCCGAAGAAGGCATCTGCGCCGAACCGGCGGGCTCAACCACCGTGGCTGCGGCAAAACAGATGGCGGAACGGGGTATTATCTCATCACAGGATACCGTGGTGTGTACCGTCACGGCCAGCGGGTATAAACAGCCCTATGCGGCAGCGCCCCGGCCAATGCCGGTGATCCGCCCGGCCATCGGTGAACTCAAAAAAATAATGGAGCGATATGACCAATAAAACAGCGATTTTTCCTGAAGTGTTGTTTACAGGAAATGATTTTTTGACCGGCATGGCGGTGATAATCGTAAACGATCGGATCACAGATGTCCTGCCGGCCGCGCAGCTTCCGGAACAGGAGGATTGCCTGCGCCTCGCTGCGCCGGGACATACCCTGCTTCCCGGGTTGATCGATGCGCATGTGCACCTCACCATGTGCGGCTGCTGTTCCCCGCGACAGCATATGATGAAGGACAGCGATGAGCTGCTGTTGCTGCGGGCAGCGCGAAATGCGCAGCAGCTCATCGGATGGGGGATCACCACGGTAAGGGATTGCGGCGACCGGAATGGCGTGACCTTCCATTTGCGGGAAGCTATAAAGGCAGGGGTCGCCATCGGTCCGGACCTGCTGCTGACGGGCCCCCCGCTGACCAGTGCACGCGGACATTGTTACTTCATGCTGGGGGAGGTCGTGGATGAAGAGCATATGCAGGCCCGTATAAAAACGGCGGCTCGCCGGGAAGCTGATTTTATAAAGGTGATGTTAACGGGAGGCGGGCTGACACCCGGTACGGATTCGCTGAACCTGCAGTTTTCCAAAGAGGAATTGTCCTTCCTCGTGACCTGCGCTTCGGAACACGGAATGTATGTGGCTGCACATGCGCATTCGCCGCAGTCGATCGCCCTCGCAGCCAGTTGCGGCGTGCGCACCATCGAGCATGCCTCTTTTGTCGACCGGCAGCACGGAGTATTTGCCGATCCTTCCATTTTGCAGCAGCTGGCAGACAGCGGGAGCATCGTAGTGCCTACGAACGTGCCGGCCGTAAATGCTGTTCGAATGGGGCGGCAGCTTGGATTGGCAAAGGAGTTAGGCATCAGCTCAGCGGAATTCCTGGACAACCGGCGAATAGTCACCCGCCAGATGAGGGAGGCAGGCATCACTTTGTTGTCGGGCAGCGACGCCGGAGCTACGCATGTGAGCTTTAACGACATAAAAGGAGAGATAAGGCTGATGTTCGAAGCGGGCATGTCGACGGTAAATGCGCTTGCGACGGCCACCAGTCTTGCCGCTGAACAATTACATCTGGAGAAAACAGGCAGGGTGGAACCCGGTTTTATGGCGGACCTTTTACTGGTAAAAGGTGATTGCCGTAATGACCTGCAGGCACTGGAGCAGACGGAGGGCGTTTGGAAAAAAGGCAAACGATTAAACTAAAATATATGGACCATATTGTACTCAAACCCGACCTGTGGGTGGTCGGAGGAGGAGAGATGGGGCTTACCCATTGGCTGGATTGCCATATCTACCTGTTGCAGACCAATGCCGGTACTGTCCTTATCGACGCCGGAGGGGGAATAGACACATCCCGGCTGATCCGAAATATAAAACGGCTGCCGGGGGAACTTGCCGGCAAGCTGCGGTTTTTATGGTTGACGCATTGCCATGGAGATCATGCGGGAGGCGTCCATGTTTTGTGTAATGAATTTCCCGGGCTGGAGGTCATTACTTCGCCTCATGAGGCAACGATGCTGGAACGGGGAACAGATAACGAGCTGGGGCTGACACAGGCAAGATATGCAGGCACCTACCCGGAGGATTTTACAGTCACCCGCTGTAAGGTGCATTCACGCACCGCGCATGGTCAGCAATGGCAGCTCGGCAGGCATGTAATGACCTCCTGGATCACTCCGGGGCATACCGCCGGCTCGGTCTGTTTCGATGTCGATGGACCTCACGGGCGCTATTTATTCAGCGGTGATACGGTGTTCCGGGGAGGTCTTATTCAGCTATTGAATACGCCGGGCAGCGAAATATCGGCTTATCGGGAAACTGCTTTCAATATACTAAGCCGCCTGCACCCCGATTGCCTGTTCCCTGGTCACGGAATGTGGGTGGTAGAGGAAGGGTGGAAACACCTGCAGAAATGCATTCATTATTTTAAGAAGAGCGGCCCGCCGCCGATGCCTGCTTATGTGGAAAAGGTTTGGTGAATGATTGGGTAATGGACCAAAATTCGATATTAGGACCGGAGCCCCCGGCATGACAATCGGAACGACTGTTTGGCAGATCAGAATTTATAAACAACACTGCCTGTAACCTGTCTCAGCATCTGCGGGTTGACAGTCGTATAGCCGATCCAGTATTTTTTATTGGTCAGATTGTTAACATTGACAGCAACGCGGAACCTGGAATGATTGTAGAACAGGCCGGTGTTCAGCACGGTAGAGGCCGGCAGAATGAACGTCCCGTTATAGGAGTTGTTCAATACCTTGTTATCACCGGCATAGTTGCCGCCAAATCCAATGCCCAATCCCTTTGCATCGCCGGAGGTAAGCGTATAGCTTGCATAAAAATTGACCATATCGGCCGGACCGGAAGTCTGCGGCCGGAAACCATTGTCATAATCGGAGGATTTCTCCATCTTGCTATCGTTGTGCGAATACCCGGCTATGATATTAAACCCGGCCATCGGATTGACGATAAATTCGGCTTCAAAGCCTTTGCTGTATTGCGTTCCATCCTGTACGCTGGCATTGGCATGCTGGGCATCGGGACGAACCATATTCTTTACCTGGATGTCATAATAGCTCAATGTACCGCTAAGCCTGCCCTGGAAAAGGTCCATCTTCACGCCGCCTTCCCATTGATTCGCCTGCTCCGCCTTAAACAGCCTGGATACATTCGTGCCGGTGGCCTCATTATAAGACAGGTTATAGCCGGGATTGGTAAATCCGTTCATATAGTTGCCGAACAAAGCCAGCTTCTCTTTTATCACCTGGTAGATCAGTCCGAACTTCGGTGAAAAAGTCGTCTGGCTGAAAGCAACGCTGGAAGTCCCGGAAGTGATATCCTCTACAGGCTTGGTATGGTACCGCTCCGCCCTTACGCTGGCCATTACCAGCAGGTTGTCCGTAACATTGAGCACATCGGATACATAGGCCCCGTAAGTATACGTATTGTTGCGATTAAAGGAGATGGATTGCGGCTCGTTCTGGTACAGCGCATCCGCCGCCGACCTGGTAAAGTTATTGTAATTGGGGATGGCGCCTACAGTATTGATTACATCGAACAGGTCCGTGCCATTATTGGGATCGATATAACGCTGGTTATTCTGCTCATTGAGGAAATCCAGCCCCGCCACCACCCTGTTGCGCAGACGGCCGATGGAAAAATCCCCCACAAAATTTTGCTGCGCCTGGAAAGAATGGTTGGTACCGTCCACGGTCCACACATTACGGGAAATAGAATCGTTGCCAGGCAAAATATAGAAATAAGCCTGCGGACCCGTCGTGCTTGCGCTGACCACACTTACATTCGTCTGCGACTTCCAGTGATCGGATATCTTATATTCAGCCAGCGCAAAGAAGTTAGTAGTATTGCTGATATTGTCCAGATCCCCCGACTGATACGACTTCTTATAGTCCATATTCAGCTTGTCCGCGCGATTTACGCCCAGATCGGCAACCGTCGTATTAAAGAAATACATTACCGGCGTCGTCGCATTGGTACGGCCGATCTCCGCATCGAATGAAAGCGTCAGCCGGTCGTTGACCTTAAAGACAAAGGAAGGATCGAACACAAAGGTCTTGCTGAAGCCGTTGTCCTGGAAAGAGCCGGTATTGCTGTAAGCCGTATTGATGCGCATCAGGGCCTGATGGGCTGAATCCAGCGGAGTATTGATATCGGCGCTGATCCGGTTGAAATCATAGCTGCCGGTAGAGAAGCTCACCTCGCCCCCCAGCTTATCATAGGGCCTTTTGGTGACCCTGTTGATCAATCCCCCATAGGACGTGAGACTGCTGCCATATAAAGTGCCGGAAGGCCCTTTGATCACTTCTAACCTTTCCAGGTTGGCGGCATCGATAACGCTGTTCACTCTCGCAGACAGCCCGTTGCGCAGCAGCGGCTGCACAACAAACCCCCTCAGGGAGAAATAGGCGGCGCCATCTCCCGCCCGGTTGGTCGCGTTC
Source organism: Chitinophagales bacterium (assembly GCA_015655015.1). Taxonomy (GTDB): domain Bacteria; phylum Bacteroidota; class Bacteroidia; order Chitinophagales; family Chitinophagaceae; genus Puia. The sequence continues at coordinate 33,622 of JAATFV010000194.1, forward strand.
CACAATTTAGCCAGACCCGGTGTATTTTTCAACGCATCGTCTGCCGTATACACACCTTGCTCCTGGATCAGATCTTTACCGATGGTGCTATAGACTTGCGGATTCTCCAGGTTCGTCAGCGGTATCTTGGCCGCGTCCACACTGGCTGCCGTCTTGTATTTATTATGGCGGGAAGAGACGATTACCTCTTTCAGCTGCCGGTCGGTTACATCCAATTGGATGGCGACAGAAACGGTTTTGCCTCCTTCTACCGTCGCATCCTGCAACGTCTCGCGATAGCCAACCAGCGAGATCTGCAGTTGATGAATACCTGGCCGTAAAGTACGGATGTTGAAAACACCCTGATCATCGGACAGTACAGTCTTTCCTGTTTCTGTTACTTTGATCACCACGCCGGCAGCGGGTTTGCCGTCACTGGTGGTGACTATTCCTTTAATGCTTCCTGTTTCTTTATCGGAACGTTGTGCTTTCAGGGATAGAAAAGAAAATAAAAATAGGAAAAAGACCGTTACGCCAAGGAAGATCCTGCCTGCCATTTTAGTTGAAGTTTAGGTTTGTGCACTGCAAAGATGCCGCAGTCCCCTTTCTTGCATTTACGACATAGAGAAAAAAGGTTACGATATCCGAAAAACAACGAGCCCTGCAGAAGTCTATTACCTACGCCTTGCAAAGACTGATGGAAGTTTCCAATATGCTACCGTTATAAAAAAATAAACTGCCCGGGTCAGCAAGACTCAAAAAACATATGATATACACCCTTGCCCAATTGCTTACTCAGTAAAAAATTGGCAGGGATACCTCCGCGACATCCCATAACAAATTTGATTATGTATAAAATAATTGTAACTTAACGGTAGCGTTAAGGCCCCAAATCAACGAATCGCCACATCAGGTAGCAGCCATCGGCCTTGAAGCTATCGCCATTCATTCTAACAGCTTGCCGGATGACTAAACAGGATTGGGAAAATATTATCAACGACAGCGCTTCTTACGCAAGGCTGTACACGGACTATTACAGAAAGTTCTACAATTACGGCAAAAAATTCACCCCAAATACTTCACTCATAGAAGATTGTATCCAGGAAGTCTTTCTCGATATATGGGTGAAAAAACAAAAATTACTGCAGGTCGACTCCATTAATAGTTATTTCTTCTCTTCCTTCCGATACATCCTCCTGCGAAAGCTAAAAGAAGATAAAAAGATCGTCAGCGGCGAGATCGTCGAAACAGAACCATCCTTCCCGATCGACTCCCTGCTGATGACCGAAGAGCTTACCACTGAACTACAGCTCAGGCTAAAGACCGCCTTCGAATCGCTCACCCCCCATCAGCGGGAAGCCCTCTTCTTACGGTTCTACCAGAACCTCTCCTACGAAGAAGTGGCGTTTATACTCAACATCTCTGTAAAAGCTGCCTATAAGATCATGGCCAGAAGCCTGGCTGCCCTGAAAGGCAACATGGGCACTGCCGTTACCTGGATGCTGATCGTCGCCTCCAGCAGATCTTTCCTTCATTCCATCGCCGAATGGCAGACCTTATAAGGTCACCGCAGAGCAGCCCACCTGCCATTCCAACACCCCACAATTCATTCAACTCAATCGATTTAGCTCCCACAACTGATCTTTTTTTAAAAAAACAACCCAACCCATGGGGTAAAAATCTCCATCCCGTACACATATAGATGAAAGACCTGTACCACCGCCACACCGAAGCTTATTCAATGAAAGACTATACGAAGTATATCGACTTTACAGAACACGATCTGGTCATGGACCCCTATTTCCAGGAATGGGTGATCCATCCCGATAAAAGGAACAGGAATTTTTGGGAAACCTTTTTTGAGACCTACCCCCATAAAAAAGAGGCAGGAGAAAATGCACGAAGTTTTTTGCAAGACATCCCGTTCAGAAAAGATTATCCTGATGAAGGGCTGATCCAACGGTCACTGGCAGCACACCTTCAGGCCATCGACAGGATAGAGAACAGTACAGTAATACCTATTAGAAAAAGATACCCCTTCCAAAAAATGGCCGGTATAGCCGCAACTTTTGGAGGCGCGATCCTGGTGGCCTCAGCTCTTTTCCTTTTCGTTAAAAAAGAACGATCGGTTTCAGTCAACACCCAATACGGAGAAATGAGATCGGTCACCTTGCCGGACAGTTCCCTCGTTGTCCTGAATGCACATTCAACGATCACCTTCAGCGGAAAATGGGACAAGGGCAGGCGGGAAGTGTGGCTCGAAGGAGAAGCCTTTTTTAACGTCAATCGCACCAACAGGGATTCCGGCCAGGCCCCGAAAGATCAGCCGTTCTACGTTCACACAGATCATGTGAACATAGAGGTGCTGGGCACTTCATTCGACATACGGCTCAGAAGAGGTAAGGCATGGATAGTCCTGCAGACAGGTAAAATAAAGATCTCCTTTAAAGACAACAGCAGGAAAGACATCGTGATGAGGCCGGGGGAAATGCTGGATTATGATCATGAAGGGAACAGGATGACCACAGCGACCATCAACGCAGAAAAATTCTCGGCCTGGAAGGAGAAAAAATTGCTCCTGGACAACCCCACCGCAAAAGAAATAATACAATACCTGGAAGACAATTTCGGAGAACATATCGTACTGGCCGACCCTGAATTAGGAGATCGTAAAATAGAAGGTGCTATTTTATTGACCAATATGGATGATGCCCTGTTCGTATTATCCACTGTATTGAATGCAGACATCTTAAAAAAGGAGGGCGCCATCCTATTAAGACACCGGTAAACTTTATTTATCATTTCTAACCTTCACTAACGAAAAACTTGCCATGGATTTACGCCATCTATGCAGGCTGCTTATTGCGCTGCTGCTGATAAGCCCCTGCACCTACGCCCAGAAATCGACTTCACTTCGCGAAGCGCTAAAAAAAGTCACCAGGACATTCGGTACCGAGTTTGTTTGCGATAAAACAATACTCGACAACAAAACGACCAGCTACAATCTCGACAGTATCGCACACAAACCCGTCGAAGAGGTATTAAAAAGGCTTCTTTACCCGAACAAGCTGGTGTTCCTGTACGTAAAACCCAACTACTATTGTATCGTTCCCGATGACAAGATCAGTAAAGAAGAGCAGATCACATCTGCCGCCATCCCCTCCCCCGCTCCCGTTAACGCAAGCCCGGCAGGCAGCACCGACAAGGTAAAATTGACCGGAACCGTAAGCGATCCCGGCGGACAGCCCATTCCCAACGCCACCATCATCGAAAAGGGTACCAATAACACCACCTCCACCAATGCCGATGGCGGTTTTACCATCACACTGAACAATCCCCGGTCCGCCCTGATCATTTCTTCCGTTGGTTATGAAACAAAAGAAATTGTCGCAGGCGCCCAGTCCCATATTGCAATAGCGCTCGTAACCAGGTCTTCCTCCATGGACGAGGTCGTGGTAGTCGGGTATGGCGTGCAGAAAAAGAAGCTGATCACCGGCGCCACCAGCCAGGTCAAAGGATCCGATATACAGAACCGTAACACCCCCGCAGTGCTGGACGCACTGAAAGGACAAGTGTCAGGATTGAATATCTCAAAAGTCTCGGCACAACCCGGGGATGGCTTTAAAGTCATTATCCGCGGGATCGGCACTACCGGAAATTCCTCCCCGCTCTACGTCGTCGATGGCGTAACAGTTCCCAATATCAACAGCCTTAACCCGGCCGATATCGAGTCGGTGGATGTGCTGAAAGATGCCGCATCAGCAGCTATCTACGGCGCCAGAGCCTCCAATGGCGTTATCCTGATCACTACGAAAAAAGGCAGGATCGGTAGAGCGACCATTAGTTACGACGGTTTCTATGGCGTGCAGAACGTGGCTAAAAAAGTACAATACCTCGGCGCCAAGGATTACCTGATGCTCTGGGCGGAAGACTATCAGAATAAAGGCGTTGCCGTCCCCGACTTCAGCAAATTGATACCCGGTTATGCCGATATCGCCAGCGGTAAATGGAACGGCACCAACTGGCTGGATGTGACCTCCAATAAGAACGCACCCATTCAAAGCCATAGCCTCAATATCTCCGGAGGCACCGAGCAGGGCGTTTACTCGCTGGGTATATCTCTCGATGATCAGCAGGGTATCGTAGGGAAACCCGCTACTCCGACCTACAAAAGGGTCAGCTTCCGGATGAACTCCGAATGGACCCTGATCAAAAAAGAGAATTTAGCCATTCTTAAGATAGGAGAAAATGCCAATTACAATAATATACGCCGCCATGCCGCCATCCCCGAAAGTGTAGGTAATGAGAACAGTTATGCCAGTGTAGCCAGCGGCAGCCCGGTCATCCAGGTATACAACCCCAACCCTGCTGTCCAGGGCCCCTATCCATATTTCCCCTATGATAAATATGGCAGCCCGACAGGCGTTTCCCCGACAGCTCCCAACCCCATGGCATGGCTCGATTACGCCAGGTCCGGAAGCTTCAATCGGAACAGCTCCCTTAACGGCAATATTTATATGATCATTCAGCCGGTCAAAGGACTGGTATTCCGATCCTCCTTCGGCATCAATACCTTCAATACCTCGGACAGAAGTTTCGTGCCGGCCTACCAGCTGTCAGCCATCACCACCACCAGCTTCTATGTCAACAACGTGGATAAAACGGCCCAGGCCATGTCATTGAGCACCAAATGGATCTTCGACAACACCCTCAACTACCAGTTCTCCATAAAGAACCGGCACAATTTCGATGTATTGCTGGGCACCTCCGCTGAAAGAGCAGGCATCGGTGAAACCCTCAGCGGTGATAACGGCAACTCCCTCTTTTCCAGTTTTGACTACGCCTACCTCGTCAATAACAGAACGATCGATCCGGCCTATACCCACCTCAGCGGCGGGCCCATCGATTCGAGCCGCATCCTGTCCGGGTTTGGACGGATTACCTACGACTATAAACAGACCTACCTGCTCACCGGAGTTTTCAGAGCAGACGGCTCTTCCAATTTTGCCCCCGGCAAACGCTGGGGTTACTTCCCCTCCATCTCCGCAGGCTGGGTAGCATCCAATGAAAATTTTCTGAACCGCACCAAAGACTGGCTGACCTTCTTAAAGCTTCGGGCCAGCTGGGGAACCAACGGCAACCAATCCATCACCCCTTTTCAATACCTGTCCACCGTCTCTTTCAGCAACGCTCCCTTTTTCAGGTACAGCGACAGAACAAGATTTGATAACGGCGGTTATCCCAATATCCTCCCCAACCCGAACGTAACCTGGGAAACATCCGTCCAGACCGATATCGGAATGGATGCCCGGTTCTTCAGCAACAGAATGGGGGTCACCTTCGATTGGTATAACAAGCTCACGAAAGACTGGCTCGTCCAGGCGCCTGTACTGGCTTCGGATGGTACCGGAGCTCCCTACATCAACGGCGGGGATGTACAGAACAAAGGTTATGAAATTGCACTCACCTGGAACGACCATGTTGGAAAATTGAATTATGGAATATCCGTAAATTTTGCCCAACAAAAGAACAAGGTCACCAGCATCGCCAACCGGGAAGGGATCATCCACGGCGCCAACGGAACCCTGGATTCCGATCAAAAAGAAGCTTACCGGGCACAGGTCGGACAACCTATTGGTTATTTCTGGGGACTCAGATCGGACGGTATCTTCCAGACCCCCCAACAGGTACAGGATTATAAGAACAAGGACGGGAAGGTTATACAACCGGGTGCAACACCGGGAGACATCCGTTATGTGGACCAGAACGGCGATGGAGTCATCGACCAGGGAGATAATATAAAGCTGGGAGACCCCAATCCCAATTACATCTTCGGGATTTCGCTGAACCTGGGATACAAAGGATTTGACCTCAGCGCTGTAGCCAATGGCGTAGCCGGCAACCAGGTCATCTGGAACTATTTCAACAATGGCAACCACGGAACATTCAACTGGACGACAAAGTCGCTGGGCAGATGGCACGGAGAAGGCACTTCCAATACCCTTCCCAAAATTAACATCGGCAGCACCCAGGACATCAACCTGTCCGATCGTTTTGTCGCCAATGCCAGCTACCTGCGCATGAGCAACCTGACCCTGGGTTATGATCTGAAAACCCTGTTCAAAGGGGTCCCCTTACAACAGCTGCGGCTCTACGCCTCCTGCCAGAATCTCTTTACCATCACCGCCTACCAGGGCTTCAATCCCGAAGTCGGTAGTGGCGGAGTTACCGGCAACTGGGCTGGCGGCGTCGACTCATCGCCTTACCCCGTAGCACGTACGGTTATTGTCGGAGCATCTATTAAATTCTAGTAAAAAGACGACCATGAAAAATTTAATTATATTTTTAACGATCACTTCCTGCCTGTTTAACATGGGATGCAAGAAATTCCTGGATACAAAGGACCTGACAGAAAAGACCAACGCCACTTTTCCCCTCTCGGCAAAAGATTATGACCAGGCCATCGCTGCAGTCTACTCCGCCCAAAGAGATTGTTATTTCGACCAGATCAATAGCTTCATCGGCATTTCCTCCTACATGGACGATGACTACGTGGCAAACGGCAGATCCTTGTTCGATGATCCGATGATCAGGGCCTTTGAACGCTACCAGGTCAAGAACCTCGACCAGTATATTACCCCCTGGCAGAACTATTACAAGGGAATATTCAGGGCCAATTTTGTACTGGAAAGCCTCGACAGGAACAGTAAAGCGTTATCAGATGTCCAGAAAGCAAGTTATAAAGGCCAGGCATCTTACTTAAGAGCCTCCCTGTATTTTGACCTCTGCCGGCTGTTTGGCGGGGTGCCCCTGAAAATATCGACGGCATCCAGCAATCCGCCAAGAGCTTCCGTAGACTCCTGTTTTTCATTGATCGCCAGCGATCTGAAAACAGCCATCGAAATATTACCCCCCAACAAATTCCAACAGGTGAATAAATCGACCGAACTGTTCAATGCAGGTAAATATGCGGCGGAAGCCATGATGGGCAGGGTCTTTCTGTTCTACACCGGCGTCTATGGAAAAGCAGACCTGCCCTTGTACGAAGGAGGCTCCATCACACAGGCGAAAGCGCTCGAATACCAGGAAGATGTGATCACTAACAGCGGATATGGCCTGGTAAACGACTTTCGCAACCTGTGGCTGTATGCTTTTGCCAATAACGATTATAAATTTGCCCGGGACAACAACCTCAGCTGGATCGGGGAAAAAGGTAATAATAACGAAGTATTATACCTGATCCCCTTCTCAGCGCTTGGAACCAATAACCAGTGGGACCGTTTTCAGCATAGCGTAAGCATGACCGTACCGGGGATCCTGCCTTTCGGAGCAGGCAGCAGCATGAGCGCCGTCAACCCCAAAGTATATGCGGAATGGGATGATGCCGACCTGAGAAAGGCCGGTTCCATATGGAATGTTAAGGATTCCGTCACCGAAGGAATCGGCTTCAGCAATACACCGGCCCCCAATTCAGGCAGGTTCTATTTCAACTCCCAGTCCAATGTGGAAGAGACCGGCTTCATACAAAAGAAATACGCCCAGATCTATGTCATGGCCAATGGGGTGAGAACGGCTGCCAACACCGTCATCAACGGGGTAGCGACAAAGAATGGTACAGGGGATGCTTTCGTCGGCCAGTTCATTATGCGTTTCTCCGACGTATTGCTGATGGCCGCAGAATTAGGCAGCCCCAATGCACAGGCTTATTTTGACAGGGTCAGGTCACGCGCTTACCTGAAAAATGCAGGCAATTCCCCCATCTCGGGAGGCCCCTATTTCAAACCGGCGACCCTGGCAAATATCCAGGATGAACGGAGACACGAATTTGCCTTCGAGGGCATCCGCTGGTACGACCTCCTCCGATGGAAGATCGTAGAACAGCAGATAGCCACCTACAAGACCAACATACCCGTGTTTAAGTTCGGGGTACCGGATAACATTACCATTACTTACAGACCGGTCACCAACGGCCTGTTACCCATCCCCCAATCCGAGATCAACTTAAGCAACGGAATGCTGCAACAAAATCCCGGGTGGGGAGCCAATGAAGGCATCTATTCAGGCCTTTAAACAGCCATACAACACAACATCCGGGTAGTACAACACAACATCCGGAAGTACAACACAACATCCGTAAGTACAACAAAACACCGGAAAGTACAGCGCAACACCAGCAATACAGCAATAACACCAATATAGTAATAGTGAAAACACACAAACAAAAAATATGAAAAAAGTGAAACAACGAATTCTGCTTGCCGTGGTCATAGTCCTGATCACCGGCTGCCCGGCCTTATCCTTTGCGCAGAACACTCCAGCCGCAAAGCCAGAGGCGAATATCAAGCTCGCCCTGAATGCATTCTCCTTTAACGACATGCTGACCGGCACCCGCCAGCCGGACAACAAGCCCACCCTGACCCTCCTGCAATTGATCGACTGGTGCGCAACGCAGAACATCCCCGCCATCGACGTGACAGGTTACTATTTCCCGGGATATCCCGATCCGCCCTCGGACGAGTATATCTTTGAGCTCAAACGAAAAGCGTTCAAATTAGGCATCGATATCAGCGGCACAGGTATCCGGAACAACTTCGCCTCCCCCGATCCCGCAGCCAGGGCGGCAGACGTGGAAAGGGCAAAAAAATGGATCATCGTCGCCGAAAAGCTCGGAGCCCCCGTCCTCCGGTTATTCGCAGGAGAGATACCCAAAGGATACGAGAACAAATGGGAAGAAGTAGCCGGCTGGATGATCGCCTGTTACAAAGAATGCGCGGCCTTTGGAGCACAACATGGTGTTATTATCGGCATTCAGAACCACGGCGACATGCTGAAGACAGCCGAACAATGTATCTATGTCGTTACTGCAGTGAATTCCCCCTGGGCCGGCCTGATCCTCGATACCGGCAATTTTAAAGTGCCCGATCCCTATACAGACATTGCAGCCGTTATACCCTATACCGTGAACTGGCAGGTAAAAGAAAGTGTCGTTGGCCTCGGCAGTCCCATAAGGACCGACCTCCCCCGCCTGATGAAAATATTGAAAAATAGCGGGTACCGCGGCTACATTCCCGTCGAGACGCTCTACGTCAAAGACCACCCCTACGATCCCTATGCCCTGGTCACAGCCTTCCTGAAAGAGATACAAACAGCAAAGGATGCCGAATTTAAATAAACTGTCCCGGAAGAATAATCCATCCCGGAAGAATAACCCGTCTCCGGAAGAATAACCCATCCCCGGCAGCTACACCTACTTAAACGCTTCCCATATGAGGTCCCTTTCTTTTCTAACGATCATCTTTTGCTGTTCAACCGCATTTGCTCAAAACCCCATCGGCATTTTTGAGAACCATGCCGATATCGGCAATCCTAAAAAAGCCGGTTCCGCCCAATATGATGAAGGAACACAAACCTACAACATCAAAGGCGGTGGATACAATATCTGGTTCAACAGGGACGAGTTCCATTATCTCTATAAAAAGATAAAAGGGGATTTTATCCTCACCGCAGACTTCGGGTTCACCGGTGATACGGCCAACTCCGCAGGACATCGGAAAATTGGCTGGATGGTGCGGGAATCCACCGATGAAGGCGCCGCCAGCATGAACGCCGTCATACACATCGACGGCCATTTCGCCTTTCAGTGGAGGACCTACAGGGGAATGTTCATGAGAGACCCCGAAGACGAGTTCTACTATACCAAAAACGGCGGACAGACCATCCGGTTGGAACGCTTCGGTAATACCATGGCCATGTACGTGGCGCATTGGGGTGAACCGCTTCAGTTCGTCGGAAGCCATGAGATGAAGGAAATGAAAGACGAAGTGCTGGCAGGCCTGTTCATTTGCTCGCACGATTCCGATAAAGTGGTGGACGCCAGGGTTTGGAATGTACGTATCGACCACCCGGTTCCCGGAGATTACCACCCCATGAAAACCATACAGCGCTACCTGAAGCCCATGACAGCCATACTGAGCTCCCGGCTGGAAACAATGAAGGTAGCTGACGGCAAACGTACCATCATCCACGAATCGGCCGGCAGGTTCGAGTCCCCCAGCTGGTCGCCCGATGGCAAAAAATTGCTCTACAACGAAGGAGGGTCCGTATACACCATCCCGGCAGAAGGCGGCACACCCGAAAAGCTTAACGGCACACCAGAAAAACCCAGCAGCACATCTGAAAAACTCAATAACCCCATCGCCGGTAAGATCAGGAAAACCAAAGACGGCGAATATTCACCCGACGGCAGATATATCTATTATAATTCCGGCGAGACCGGTACCACCCAGGTCTGGCGGATGAAACCCGACGGCTCAGCCAAAGAACAGCTCACCTTCGATGAATACCACAGCTGGTTCCCGCATATCTCTCCGGATGGAAAATGGATCGCCTTCCTTTCCTATTCAACGGATATAGCCCCCAATTCACACCCCTATTATAAAAAAGTGATGCTGCGCCTAATGCCCGCAGCAGGCGGAGCCCCAAGGGTCATCGCCTTTTTGTACGGGGGAGAGGGATCCCTCAATGCCAATTCCTGGTCACCCGATAGTAAGACAATCGCCTTTGTCAGTAATGCAGAAAAAGCAGAACTTCACACAAATCAATAACATGGAACTATCCAGAAAACATTTTATCCGGACAGCCGCCTTAGCGGCAGCCAGCGCTGTAACCTTGCCGCTTATTGGTAATGCCGCATTACAGCATCCAGCTTCTTCTCCTCATCCTTCCTCCGACCCAAAAGAGACGCCCTTTCCGCTGGGCATCGCAGGGTATACCTTTGCCAGGTTCGATTTGGAACACTCCATAGCCATGATGAACCGCATCGGCGTTAAAAATCTTTCCCTGAAGGAATTTCATCTCCCATTGAATAGCAACGACGAAAAAGTAAAGTCTGTCATGGGCGCATTCGCCGCCGCCGGCATCAACATATATGCTGTCGGCGTTATTTACATGAAAACACAACAGGCAGTGGACGAGGCATTTGCCTATGCCAAAAAAGTCGGAGTGAAGCTGATCGTAGGCGTGCCCAATTATGACCTCATTGATTACACCGAACAAAAGGTAAAGGAGACGGATATCCGTATCGCTATTCACAACCACGGTCCTGAAGACGCCCTGTACCCCGGACCCGGACAGGTGTACGAACGTATTAAGAACAGGGATCCGCGGATGGGTCTTTGCCTGGATATCGGTCACGCCGTAAGAGCTGGAACCGATCTCGAAAAAGCCATTAAGGAATACAGTACCAGGTTATACGACTTACATATAAAAGATATTACGATTGCGGCCAAAGATGGCAAAGCGATCGAGATCGGGAGAGGGGTCATTGATTTTAAGGCCCTGGTAAAGGCGCTCCGGAAAAATCAGTATTCCGGAATGTGCAGCATTGAGTTTGAGAAAGACATGACCGATCCCCTGCCGGGCATAGCCGAATCGATCGGATATTTTAAGGGGGTTATGACGAACTTGAGTTAACATGCCTTTCACCCGTATTATCTAAACGATTGAGTCTATGGAAAAAAAAGTGATAAAGGCAGGATTAATAGGTTCAGGATTTGCCGCGCGGTTTCATTATGACGCCCTGCAGCATGTGTACAGTGCAAAAGTCGAAGTGACAGGCGCCTGGTCGGTTACCCCGTCAAAACTGTTGGAATTTACCCGGCCCAGGGCCCTGAAGGCCTATGATACCCTCGAAGCCCTGATAGACGATTGTGACGTGCTGCATGTTTGCACACCCACCATTACTCATGAACCAATCGTAGTTGCCGCACTTCGGCAGCATAAGAACGTCATTATCGAGAAACCCCTGACAGGTTATTTCGGGGACGGAAGCCCAGGTTTTAATGGTGATACCTTTCCCCGGGAACAAGGGCTGCAGCACACGCTGGAAAGCTTGCAGCGGATGCTGGCCGCCGAAAAGGAGTCCAAAGGAAAGATCATGTATGCAGAGAACTGGATCTATGCACCGGCCATCCAGAAAGAGCGGGAGCTCATCGAAAGATCAGGAGCGCAGATCATCTGGATGCATGGGGAGCAATCCCACTCCGGCTCACATTCCCTCGCCTATGGACAATGGAAATTATCCGGAGGAGGCTCGATGATCGGAAAAGGATGCCATCCCCTGTCGGTCGCCCTGTATTTCAAACAGGTAGAAGGTCGCGCCCGCGATGGCCGGCCCATCAGGCCCAAAACCATTACAGCCCGCACCCATGCCATTACAAGGATGCCGGGATATAAGAATGAAGGTTATCTGCAAACGACCTATAAGGATATCGAAGACTTTGCCCTGATGCATATAGAATTTGAGGACGGCGCCATGGCAAGCCTCTTCGCCAGTGAGCTGGTGTTGGGAGGAGTGAATAACTGGATCGAGGTCAACGCCAACAACCACCGCACAAAATGCCGCATGAGCCAGAACGACGCCATGTTGGCCTATACTCCCGATGAGCGGCACTTCAAAGACATATACGTGGTGGAAAAGACGGAGACCAAACAGGGATGGTCATTCATATCTCCTGACGAAGGATGGTTCCATGGTTACCAGCACGAGATGAATGCCTTCTATCGATCCGCGGCTTATGATGAACCCGTGGAAAGTAATAGCAGTCTTGCGGCAGATACCATAGCTACCATCTATGCAGGTTATGTTTCTGCAGAAAGAAAAGGGGCGGAAGTCCCTGTTACGCTTTTATAAATAAAAGGTCCCGATAATATGGCATATGCCAGCCCGGGTAATTACGACATATACCAGCCAACAAACAGTTATGATAGCTACGGCAAACACACCCCTCCCCGATCTTCGCAGCAGCCCCATCGGAAAATATCGATGGACGATCTGTTCATTGGTATTCTTTGCCACCACCATCAACTACCTGGACCGGCAGGTGATCAGCCTGCTCAAACCGACATTGGAAAAAGAGTTCTCCTGGAAAGAATCGGATTATTCCAATATCGTCATCGCCTTCCAGTTTGCCTACGCCCTGGGCATGATCGGCGCAGGCCGCATCATAGATAAAATAGGAACGAAATTAGGGTACGCCTTTACATTGATCCTGTGGAGTATCGCCAGCATCTTACATGCCTTCGCCACCGGCGCTCTCAGCTTTATGATCTACCGGGCCTTCCTCGGAGTTACGGAAGCCGGTAATTTCCCTGCCGCTTTTAAGACGGTGGCAGAATGGTTCCCCCGGAAAGAAAGAGCGTTTGCAGGAGGGATCTTTAATTCAGGGACGAATATCGGCGCCATCATTGCCCCCATCGTCGTACCCTATATCGCCATCCATTATAGCTGGCGGATCGCCTTTATCGCTATCGGAGCCATCGGGTTTATCTGGCTGATCTTCTGGTTCCTCCTCTATGAGGTACCGGCCAAACATAAGAAACTGTCAAAGGAAGAGCTCGATTATATCAACAGCGATACAGCCGTCGATGACACGGCGTCCCCCCGGGCAACGGCAAATGCTGCCTCCCTTCCCAATGGCGCAATCCCCGGTTCTGCTGTCCCCCATAGCGCTGTCCCCACCGGCATCACGCCCGTTGCCACCTCCACCAGCACTACACTCGATCCCGCTCCCCTCCCCGGAGACACGAATGCCGACGCAATCAATATCGAACAACAACCCAACATTTCCTGGACCTCCCTGTTACGGTTGAAACAAACATGGGCCTTCGTCGCCGGCAAATTTTTAACGGACGGCATCTGGTGGTTCTTCTTATTCTGGTTACCCGCTTTTCTTGCATCGGAATATAAGCTGGTAGGCATGCAGGTGAGCCTGCCCATTGCCTTTGTCTATTCATTGGCCGGAGTGGCAAGTGTCTTCGGCGGCTGGCTGCCCGCCTGGCTGGTAAAAAATAAAAATTGGGATATCGTAAAGGCACGAAAAAGATCCATGCTGCTCTACGCATTTTTTCCCTTGCTGGTCATGGTATCCCAGACAGCAGGAAGTTATGGTATGTGGTATGCGGTCATTATCATTGGTATCGCAGCCTCTGCCCACCAGGCTTGGTCTGCCAACCTTTTTACCACCGTATCCGATATGTTCCCCAAAAGTTCGGTCGCCTCCGTAGTAGGCATAGGAGGGATGGCGGGCGGTCTGGGTGGAATGGCCGTTGCTAAGATGGCCGGTCTCCTCTTCGATCATTACAAGAGCCTTGGTCACATTCAAACCGGCTATTACATCCTGTTTTTATATTGCGGCTTAGGCTACCTCGTTGCCTGGTTTGTTATGTTCCGGTTATTGGTGCCCGGAATGGAACCTGTCACCGCCGCCAACCTGGGCAAACACAAGACCAAAAGCAATTGATCAGGAGAGCACAAACAACAACAACTGATCACAACAAATAACACAACAATATCTGATCATCGAAGCTCAAACAAACAACAATCGAATATAGCAAATCAAACAACAGATCATGGGAAATCAAATCGATACTACCACGACAGACACCCACCTGAAAGGAGCCAT
>JAATFV010000141.1 GCA_015655015.1 Chitinophagales bacterium
TATCGATTTCACGCAAACACATTATTACCTCGGATCACCGAACCTGGAATCCGTATTGAGCGGGGCCTGCCAATCGTACTCCACCTCCTATGGCAAGCCCACCCTTACCGGAGAGTTCGGTCTCAATGGAGATGCCGGCAACCTCGCCGATATCGATCCACATGGTATCTATATTCATAATGCCCTATGGGGAACGCTGCTGGGAGGCGGTTTGGGCGCCGCCCTGCCCTGGTATTGGGATAATTATATAGACCCGCAGAACCTGTACACTCATTTTTCAGCAGTAGCGAATTTCGCCTCGGGCCTTTCTTTCGTGAGAGATAACTATTCCGTTGCGCAGGCCAGGGTGACGGACAAGGGAGCAGGTCAGGATACCAGGGAGGAACGCCTGAGTGTAACCGTCTTGAAGTCAACTGATAGCTCCCGGATCGCCGGCTGGATCCTGAATAAGAATTATAACTGGAAATATGTAAAGGAGCATGGAACGCCTGCTACTGTCGCCGGCGCTGCGATGATCATCCCTGCCTTGAAAAATGGACAGTACAAGGTCTCCTGGTCGGATTGTCGATCCGGAGGGGTGGTGTCTGTTGCTACGGTGACGGTCGCAGATCATCAGCTGAGGCTTGCCTGCCCGGATGTTGCCTGGGACCTGGCAGTCATTGCCGACTGCCGGTAATAACAGCATGGCCATAGTACCCGGTTAATCTCCTGATTTTCCCAAAATTTCGTCCAGCTTCCTGTCCAGCTCTTCCCCGCGTAAATTCCTGGCAATGATAACGCCCCGCGGATCAACAAGGAAATTCTGGGGTACGGCCTTTATCCCGTATGCAATAGCCGCCTCGTTCTTCCACCCCTTCAGATCACTGACATGGATCCAGGACAACCGGTCCTTACCGATCGCTTCCAGCCAGGGGGCTTTTTTACTATCCAGCGATACGCTGACGATCTCAAAGTTTTTCCCCCTGAACCGTTCATAAGCCTTAACCACGTTCGGATTCTCCGCACGGCAGGGCCCGCACCAGCTCGCCCAGAAATCTATCAGTACATATTTCCCCTTTAACGAAGCCAGCGAAAATGGCCGGCCACTGGTATCGTTCTGCGTAAAATCGATGGCCCTCCGCCCTATGGCGAACTTCTTCGCCAGTTCCAGTTTCTCCGCCATTTTTTTTCCTTCTTCCGTATTCTTCAGCTCCTCACTCAGGCTATTATACAAAGGGCTGAAAGTAACAGGGTCTATTATTACCGCCCTGCTTAT
This sequence comes from Chitinophagales bacterium, assembly GCA_015655015.1. Taxonomy (GTDB): domain Bacteria; phylum Bacteroidota; class Bacteroidia; order Chitinophagales; family Chitinophagaceae; genus Puia. The sequence continues at coordinate 1,256 of JAATFV010000141.1, forward strand.
AAGCAGATCCAGCGCCACGTAAGAATTCCCATTCGTTCTGATAAAATCATCTTCTGTCTGTTCCATCTCCTGGCGGATAGCATTTATACGGGGCAATAAAACTTTTCGTCCCGCCTCATCTCTTGTTCTAATGTATTCATTCATTTTATCGTTGTACCTATCCAGGGAATCTTCTGATAGTCTCAGCATTGATTCCAGAACGGAATAATCCCGCTGACTCTGCCCTCCCTTTATGCGGGCCATTTTAATACTGAGCCCTTCGAAAGTAGTCGTACCTCCATTGATAAAGAACGTGCGCATATCCCTGCCCCTGTATTTTTCATAGGTCATGGCTCCGGTGTCCGATCCGGGGGACTTGAGCTCAAGGGTTGCTTTTACCGGCCAGGGGATCTTTCCGGTCAGCTCAAACCTTCCCTGCCGCGTCGTGGTGGAATCTGTCAGCCACTCCGTTCCGGTCTTATAATAGAGCATCACCTTTCTATCCTCCTTCAGCCCATCTATTTCCCCCCGGATCCTGAACGCTTGCTGGGCCTGTACCGTCATAAACGATGATAGTAAAAGAATGATAAATACCAGTAGCCCCTTCAGGCGATAATTTGCCGGCCGGAATAACATTAAATAATAATAAAAAAGCTCATCAATACCCCTCATTCTGGTGAATATTTACATCATTTTGTATGCTTTCCTGCGGTATAGGATACAACTGCTGATGTGTATCCCAGGCAATTTGTCCCTTTTGCGGAGTGACGACATTCATTACGGCATCTACCGTTTCCGTTCTTTTCAGGTCAAGCCAGCGTTGCCCTTCCGTGAACAGCTCCACCTGCCGCTCATGCCAGATGGCAGTCAGCAGCGCTGTCCTATCTGTCGGACCGGAATAGTCGGGCAAGCCTGCCCGCCTGCGGATAACATTCAGATCCGCTATTGCCTGTCCCGTCCCGTTCAGCTCAGCGTTCGCTTCCGCCCTGATCAGGTACTGCTCGGCCAGCCTGAGCATCATCGTATATTCATCCAGGGAAGAGGTGTTTGCCCCGGATTGGTATTTATACGGAAAATAATAATTGATATGCGGGGTCACACTGGAATCCGTATAGGTGCCGATCCAGTTGATCCGCCTGTTGTCTCCCGGTTCAAAGGCGCTTAACAGCTGCGGGCTGACCGTAGTGCTCCTGTTGGCTTTGGCGGACGGGGGGGCAGTCAGGATAAAATAAATGGCTTCCGGCGTAAAATTCTGAATGCTTTGGGGACTGATCTGCCAGATCGCCTCTGCGCTGTTAGCCTTGAACACCTTATTCAGATCAGTGGGCAGGGCAAAGGCCGCTGTGTTATCGATAACCGCAGTGGCCTGCACCGCTGCGCTGTCATAATCCGCGACATACAAATAGGTCTTTGCCAGCATGGCCGCAGCAGCCCAGGTGGTGGGACGTAACCGGTCCGGAGTACCAGGCTCATTGGTCGCATCCACGTAATCATCGCTCAACAGCCCATGAGCTGCTTTGAGGTCTGCGATGATCTGGTCGCATACCTTCGCCCGGGGCGTCCTTGCAACAGTCGAATTGACCTTGTAATCAGTGCTGGTGATCAGGGGCACATCCCCGTACAGGTTCACCAGGTAAAAATAGAAATAAGCGCGCATGAACAACGCTTCGCCGCTCAGCTGCTGTTTCACTTTATCGGTTACTCCCGTGGATCCCTGCAGATTCTCCAACACAGCATTCTCCTGGTAAATATAATTGTAGAATGTCGTCCAGAAGCCCAGGTTGCCGGCATCGATCGCAGCGCTCAGGCTGTTGCTATATAGATCTATGGAGGTCTGATCGGTCGAATAATTGGATAATTCATCCGCAGACAGACCGGTCATCGCATGCAGGTTATAGGGAACGGCATACAGCTGCGCATAAAGACTAAGCTGCGCCGCTGTGGCTGTATTATCATTACTGAAAACATTGGTCGTGACCAGCCTGGTGACAGGCGCCCCGATCTCCACAAACTTTTTGCAACCGCTGGAAACCAGCGTTGCGGCTATGATAACTATATATATCGATTTCATGTATCCCATTTTTTGTTAATTGAACGTACAGAACGTTCCGGTTCCTTATTACCGGAGAGCCGGGCTCTTAGAGACTGACCTGGATCCCACCCGTGATCATTCGTAACGGCGGTAACGCCAGACGCTGCGTTTCAGGATCCAGTACCCTGTACTTCGTGAAAGTCAGCAGATTCTGTCCCTGCACATAAACTTTTAGATTTTGAAGATGCATACGCTGCTGCCAGCTTTTGGGCAGCGCATAGGATAAGAAGACGCTTTTCAGCCGGACGAAACCAGCATCCGTAATGATCGCGTCGCTCGTTCTTATCTTCGACCAGGCCTTGCCGGCAGGGCTGGTTGTAGAGGTGGAATATTGCTGCATCCCGGCCTCATCCCCTATTGTCTGCCAGGCGTTCAATACCAGCGTGGGCTCATTTACGTTCAGTGTTCCCGGCCTGCTGATACTATTCTGGTAATTGAGCCCCGTCTGTTTGACAAATTGAAAAAAGACGTCGAGCTGCCAGCCCTTATAGGAAAAGCTGTTTTGAAATCCGCCGAAATAATTCTGTGCAACCTGCTTCAGCAGCTGCACATCGGTATTGAGATCGATCACTCCGTTATGATCGACGTCCTGGTAAGTATAGAGCCCTGTCCTGGGATCCACTCCGGTATAATGATAGGCCGACCGGGTGAAGATCGATTTACCGACAGCATAATTGTTTTTGTACGTAGTATTGGTGGCAAGGCCAGGAAAACTGATCAGCTTGTTGCGCGGTATCGATATATTAAAGGAACTGGTCCAGGAAAATCCTTTATTCCTGATATTGACCGTATTCAGCTCCAGCTCGAGACCGGTATTTTGAACGACCGCAGGCAAATTTGCCTGGATGAAGTTAAATCCGGTAGTAGTAGGTAAAGGCTGCCCGATCAGCTGATCGCCGCTCCGGTTGCGATAATAACTCGCCATCAGCCTTATCCGGTCTTTTAAGAATCCCAGTTCGAGGCCCCCTTCCAGTTTTTTTACCACTTCCCAGGCGAAATATGGATTGGCGATCAGCGTGGGATACAACGTGCTGACGCCCTGGTAATCGGATCCGATATAAGAGGAATAGGTGCTCAGGTACTGGTAATCGGCGATCTGGTCATTCCCGGTGGTGCCGTAGCTGCCCCTGAGCTTGCCGAAGCTGAGAAAAGGGAGTTTCTCCTTTACCCAGTCCTCTTTGGAAAAGATCCAGCCTGCACCCACCGCACCGAAATTGCCAAACTGTTTGCCGGGGCCGAACCGGCTGCTGCCATCCCTTCGGGCCGTCAGGTTAAGCAGGTATTTCTCCTGCCAGTCGTAACTTAAACGGCCGAACACAGCCGCATAATGGTACTCGGACACCGTATTGCCTACGATATAAACGGTCGATGCTGCCGCCACATTGGGAATCAATGCATCACTGCTGAACCCTTCGGCTGCCTGCCCCAGCGAATTAAAATCATTTTGCTGAAAGGTGGCGCCGGCCAGTACATTCAGACGCCCCTGGCCGATCTTTCGGGTATAGGTCGCCTGCGGTTCTATTATCCAGGTCCCGGCGGTAGTGGTGGCGAAATAATTCCCGCGATAGTCGGCTACAGGCGGGCCGTAGATCGCAGCGTCCGGATATTGGTTGCTCTGGTTCATTTCCATATGGGTGTATCCCATTTTGCCGCTTACCTGGAGGCCAGGTACTATCTCATAACTTACATTGAGATCTCCTATCAGATTGTTCGTTATGGAGTGATCCCTGTTGAACATTCCTGCTATCGGATTGTTCCAGGTAGATACACCCGCTGCATTCACCGCCCAGTTGATACTACCGTCGGGGTTATATAAAGCAGGTGCATCAGGCGCCAGCAGCGTGCTGTTGGTAAAGTCCAGGTCCGGCATGGTGCTGTTGTCATTAATATACTGGGCGGAGAAAAGGACATGGAGTTTCTGATTAGTAGAACTATGGTTGATATTCGCGTGTACGGACGCCTTCTTATCAGAAAAATCTCCCGGGAAGACCGTGGTCTGACGCAGGTACCCCCCGCCCAGCACGAACTGGGTATTCGCATTACCTCCGGAAAGGGAAAGCTGTGCATTGGTGAAAGCCGACCTGCCGCCGATCAGCTCTTTTTGCCAGTCGGTATTACGGGTCGTATCCCACGTGCCGTTAACATCATAATTTATCGCGGAAGGAACAGTGCTGTGCAGAATCCCTGCCACGGAATCATTATAGAATGCCCGATGCCGCATAGCCAGGTATTGGGGAGTATTGAGCAAATGCATTTTATCAGCGATCTTACCGACGCCGCTGGATAGGTTGACCTCCAATCGGGTACTCCCTGCTTTCCCTTTTTTTGTTGTGATGAGGATGACCCCGTTCGCACCCCTCGAACCATAAATAGCCGTAGCATCTGCATCTTTCAGCACTTCGATCCGGTCGATATCAGAAGGATTCAGGGCATTGAAAGGGCTCATTCCGCCACCGATACTTCCCCCGCCGATATTTATATTGGTCATGGAAGAGGAACCGAAAGGCACCCCATCTACGATATATAACGGGTCGTTTAAGGACACCGGCGTTTGGCCTGGTATAAAGTTCTGCCCCCTTAACTGCACCTTGTTATTGTCTCCGGGTATACCCGAATATTGTGTGATGTATAAGCCCGACACCCTTCCTTCCAGGGCCATGATAGGATCCCCGACCGGCTGTTTGGATATATCATCCCCTTTGACGATACTGACATTGCCTGTATTGAGCTGTTGCGTCGTCGTATAATAACCTTTGTTCACGATCACTTCATTCAAAGACGTTACACTTTTTTCCAGGGTGATGGAAAAAAGCGGGTCAGACTGCCGGTCAGCAGCGCCGGCCCTGGCAGCCGTGGCCCTCGACAGCATACCGGGTGTTATTTTAAATTCTCTTTGTTCATACCCTACAAAAGTCACTCTCAGCACATCCCCTTCGATGACATTGACGGAAAAAAGACCGTCTGCAGCGCTCTGTGCAGAGCTTCCCGCGGCTGCCCGGGCAGGGCCTGTTAAACCATCCCGCGCAGGACTCTTCCGATCTTCTACGGTGATGGTGGCGCCGGCAAGCGGTTGGCCGGCGTCGTCGGTGATGCGGCCAGTGACAGGAGTACCTGCCTGCCGGCCGGAAGGTCTAACAACAGGCGGAGTGACGGCAGGCCTGGGTTTAATGACGATATATTTGTTGTCATCGATTGTGTATGTGATGGACTGATCTTTGAAACACTGGTCCAGCACTTCTTTCAGAGAGGCCTTTTCCACCTGGATATCCATTTTTTTTGTGGTCTCCAGCAAAGCAGACCCATAAATAAAAACAAAACCCGTCTGTTTATGAATTTCCCTGAACACCTGGGCGAGCGGGGCATTTCTCACATGAAGTGTTACAGGCTGAGAAATTCCGCTGGCGCTTACATTTAAAAAAACAGCAGTCATAAAAAGAATGGACAGTCTCATCCGGAGGCTGTTGCCCGGAAGGCGCAACAACGGCTGAACAATTGGCATAATTGGCAGTGTTTTGGTAATTGAATAAACGATTATGGGAGCACGAGCACTTTTTTACCATCGATCTTAAAATGTACCTGTTCGGTCAGTCCCAACAGGTGAAATACCTTGGACACGGGCACATTCCTGGGAACGGCCCCGTTAAAGAGCTCCTTCACCGGCCTTTTATCATAGCTGATCTCTACGTCGTACCAGCGGGACACCTGTTTCATGATACTCTCTATATCCTGGTCTTTGAACAGGAACATCCCGTTTTTCCAGGCCACGGCCTGCTCAATATCCGCCCTGTCGATCACCTTTAGCCCGGCCGCCGCCTGCGCCTGCTGGCCAGGCTTCAGCACGACGGATTGGAAGCTGCCATCCGCAGACGTTCCCTTATTGATCCTCACGCTTCCTTCGAGCAAGGTGGTTTTTATCATTCCTTCGTCACTGTACGAATTGATATTGAAATGAGTACCCAGCACCTCCACTTCCATCGTATTGACTTTCACATGGAATGGCCTGGCTGCATCCTTTGCCACCTCGAAATAGGCTTCGCCCGTTATGTTGACCGTCCTCTCCCCGCCTGTAAAAGCAGTCGGATAAGTGATCGAGGACGCCGCATTCAGCCACACATCTGTTCCATCCGGTAACCGTAGCCGGTATTGGCCGCCCCGCGGCGTTGACAGCGTGTTATAGGACACCTTATCATCGGCGCCTTCGTATAACAATTGTCCGCTGGCGGGTTTGATCACTTTCACCATGCCCTGCTCGGCAAGCTTCCCATTGGCCGCGCTGTCAAGCAGGATCTTTTGCCCGTTGGCTAAAGTCAGCACCGCTTTATCGCCGCCGGGTTGTACATCACTTTTATATTCCGCGCCGGCCGGGACAATGGCTTTCCGGTCATAACCGGACCACCAATAGTATCCGGTGGCTATTACGAGCAATACAGCTGCTGCAGCTATCCAGCGACGCAGCGGGACCAGCCTTGCAGTGCGGCGTATCCTGTCCGCCTGCAGGACATTTTCCACGAGCTGATCCAGCCGCTCTCCTTTCCAGGCCGGGCCCGATTGGTCTGTTTCCATCATCCCTTGCAGCACACCGGTGAACAGATCACGTTTCCCGGGATCAAGAGCGCACCTGTCCAGCTCTTCTCTTTCCGTTTCGCTGATCACACCGGAGACCAGCTGTTCCAGTAAATAGGAAATCCGTTCAGTTGTCATATTTAAATGAGTTGACAGTAAGCAGACAGGAGCCAGACCCAAAAGGTCTACCGCTCCCGCAACTTTTTTTAAACTATTTTTTAAAAAAGATTTTTACGCATCATTCACTGGTTATTTGCGTAGGAAAAGAAGGATCAAAATAGAATAGGAATGCCCGGATCGCTTCAATTCCTCCCGGATAAAAACGAGCGCCTCCGCCAGGCTGTTTTTTACCGTGCTTTTAGACACGCCGAGATAATCCGCTATTTCCCTGACATCCCGTCCTTCTTCCCGGCTAAGCTGATAGATCTGTTTTCGCCGGGGCGGCATTTTGTGGACAGCCAACCGGATAGCCTTCTTCAATTCGCTCAACGCCAGCGATTCTTCTACCGGATTAAAATCATCGGATATTGGAATGGGCAGGCTGCGAATGGTTCGTTCCCGGGAAGCGTTCTGAGCAAGACGGTTATACGCGCAGTTGGAAGCCACCCGGAAGAGCCAGGATCGGGGCTTTTCCAACGCCGGCAGCTCATCGCGGTGGACCCATACGCGCAACATGGTCTCCTGGAGGATATCTTCGGCATCCGCATCCGATCCGGTCAGCCGGACCAGGAAAGGAAAAAGGAGCCTGGCATACAGATCGAACAAAAGCTTAAAAGCGGCTTCATCCCCTTCAGCGACCAGCAAGAGCAGGTCCGTTTCATTAGTATGCTGCGAGTCTGTTGACAATAAAAAATATTTTGTTATAGTGAGAACGGATTCAGGGGATAAAGGCAGAAGTTGTAGGACAGGGAATACAAATAAACATAAAAATACCACTTAATAATAATAATAATTTTATTGCTCATCGCCAGATGAGATCTATTGGTCCGGATATCCTATGAGATGGGATGGACTAAAATGCGCTCATTAGTTTTACACAAAAACATTATTTTTTAAAAGTGAGTTGGATTTGTTGATAGTTTTGTGGTATAGACTGCCGTTATGAAATATCCGAGGTACCCTGTTGAAGCAAGTGATGATTATACATATGATTTTTTCAGCGAAGGCCCCAGGGGAAGAATCAGAAAAGCTGTATTCTATTTGCAGATTGGAAAGAATCTGTTCAATCTTGGTTTCGGAGATTGGAATGAAGAACTTCAGGATCTGGATGATTCCAGCAGGAGCAATAACGGTGACCGGGATAAGGTGCTGGCAACGGTAGCTTTTACCGCGTTAGATTTTACTAGCAAATTCCCGGATGCCCGGGTTCTCGCAGTAGGCAGCACTTCTGCAAGGACCAGGCTATATCAAATGGGGATAGCCGATAATTTATTGGAAATCAATAAAAATTTCGAAGTCGAGGGCTTTTTAGAGGGGCTTTGGCAGCCTTTTCAGCGAGGCAGGAATTATGAGGCATTCTTGATTAAAAGGAAACAAATTCGTAAATTTGAATTACTATAATTTATATGCCTACTACAGCCAATAAAAAACATTTACCCGGTATTACGGTTAACCCTAACATGCCGGACTATAGTAAGTCTCCTTTTGCCATTAAAAAGGCAGAAAGGGCACGTGCATTTATCGCAAAACATGGATTGCCTGAGGACCATAAGCCTAAAAAGAGCAAGTAATCTATAACACAATTTTATGCCTGAAAAAGCAGATCAAAAACATTTACCCGGTATTACCATTAATCCTAACATGCGTGACTACAGTAAGGATCCTTTCTTTGTAAAAAAGGCAGAAAAAGCCCGTGCGGCTGTTTCAAAATATGGATTGCCCAAAGAAGATAAACATAAGAAAAGTAAGTAGCCCTTCTTGCCAAATCAATTCCATCGTCTTTTCCCTCCTGCTATTCTCCCTTCCCCCCATATTCTGCCACATACTTTTTAGGACTCTTCCCAAACTGTCGGGAAAAAGACCGGCTAAAATTAGCCGGCTCGGAAAACCCAACCCTATAACCGATCTCTGCAATGTTATACTCACCGGTAAGTAATAATTCAGCTGCTTTCTTCAGTCGGATTGTCATTACAAAATCGTGGGCAGTCTGATTGGTGAGCGCTTTTAACTTCCGGTATAACTGACGCCGGCTCACTTTTAATTTCTCCGACAGCACATCGATGTCAAACGTGATATCCGAAAGATTGTCTTCCACGATCCTGATAGCCTTGCGGATAAACTCCTTATCCAGGGGACTCATTCCGGAAGTCGGATCTGCCTCAGCTGGATATTGCCCCTTTAGACCTTCCCCGGGCAGGTCTGTCCGGAAAGGAACATCTCCGGATGAACCTGTGCCGAAAGAACCTTCCCCGGATGAAGCTGCTCCAAAAGCGCCTTCTCCGGATAAGCCTGCCCGGTGTGCATTAATTCCGGATAAACTTTTTTCATACAGTTCCCGTAATTTCCTGCGGGAATTCAACAAATTCTTAATACGCGCCAATACCACCTCTGTATTGAAGGGCTTGGGAATATAAGCATCGGCGCCAACCGAATAACCTTCGATCTGGTGGACCTCCGCCTGCTTGGCGGTTAATAAAATCACCGGAATATGGCTTGTACGTTCATCGGTCTTGATCTTTTCGCAAAGCTCCAGCCCGGTAAGCTCAGGCATCATGATATCGCTGATGACCAGATCAGGTATCAGCTGCACCGCCCGTTCATAACCGATCAATCCATTCGGAGCATCCTCTACATTATAGAACTGTCCCAACTCCTCTTTCAGGTATTTCCGCAAATCCTTATTGTCTTCCACCAGGAGGATCAGGGGAGTAGACTCCTGGATCAATTCCGGATCGATAGAATTTAATGTATCTGTATTGGCATTCACCGGATCACCGATAGCCTCAAAAGAACCAAGAGGCAACTCCGGGTGAACATCGTTCTCCCCCGGGGAAATTCCCGACCGCTCGCTATGGCTCAGGTGCTGGTGCCCCAGGGGCAGATAAATAATAAAATCGGACCCCTTACCTAATTCGCTCTCCACTTCGACCCGGCCTCTGTGCAATTCGACCAGCTCCTTCGTAAGAGCAAGACCGATGCCGGTAGAGCTGTTCTCAAAACGACTGCTCTCCTCTACCTGGTAGAAGAGCTCGAAAACCTTATCTTTCAGATGCGCGGGAATACCAACACCCGTGTCCCGGACATGGATCTCCACATAACCCGGCAGATTGGCCGGCAAATCGCCAGGAGCTTCCTTCAAAGCAGCAACATCATTCAAAGACAAGGTAGAACCTGGAATACCTGCATTCCCCGAAGCTAAAGCAACAGTATTCCCCGAAGCTGAACCAACCGCATCCCCCAGCCGGATCCCGATAGCAATTGACCCATTATCCGGCGTATACTTAAACGCATTGGAAATAAGATTAAAAACGATCTTTTCGAATTTATCCTGGTCGATCCAGACCTGTATATTGTCAACGGAGGCCGTAATGGAATAATGAATATTCCTTTCTACCGCATGGATATTAAATAATTCGGCAATATTCTTTGTCAGGGTAACGATGTTCGCCGGCCTTGCCGCCAGTTTTACATGCCCCGCCTCCAGCTTCCTCCAATCCAGCATCTGATTGATCAGCTTCATTAATCTCAGCGCATTATTGTACATCAGGCCGCTGTATTTCTTCACCTGTTCAGCCGGAAGCTCTTCCCGGATTATTTTCCGAAGGGGATCCATGATCAGAGAAAGAGGAGTGCGCAGCTCATGCGAAACATGGGTAAAGAAATTAAGCTTTATCCGGTTGAGCTCCTGCATTTTATCCGCCGTAAGCCGCTCATTATCCGCCGTAAGCCGCTCAAAACGGATCTGTCCCTTTAGTTTCTCTTTATCAGCAATGTCTTTATAAATAACATACAGGATAAGAATGACCAGTATACTATAAAGCAGGTAAGCCCACCAGGTCTTCCAGAACGGAGGAGTGATATTGATCTTTAGAATGGTCTCATTCGGATTCCATACGCCGTCATTATTAGCGGCCTTTACTTTGAACAGGTAGCTGCCCGGAACCAGGTTGGTATAGGTAGCTCTTCGTTCCCCGCCCACAAAATTCCAGCCTTTATCAAAGCCTTCCAGCGTATAGGCATATTTATTTTCTGATGGCACTGTGTAGCTCAGGGCTGCGTATTCAATGGTAAAATCAGATTGGTCATACGAGAGGGTGATCTCTTTGCTGTCATCTATATTTTCTTTCAGCGGAGAGTTTTTGTCCCCCACTTTCACCAGCTTATTAAATAATAAGAAACCCGTAAACCTGCTGACGGGAGGGATCTTATTTTCCTGCACGATGCCGGGATCGAAGACATTAAATCCATTCACGCCGCCAAAAAAGATCCTGCCATTGTCCGTCCGGTATCCTGAACCCACCGTAAATTCAAGATCCTGCAGGCCATTGTAGATCCCATAGTTCCTGAATGTTCTATTCACAGGATTGAACCGGCTGATCCCTTTATTGGTGCTCAGCCATAGATACCCGGCCCTGTCTTCAATGATACTATTAACGATATTGTTGCTTAATCCATTCTCCTCGTTAATGGCGCTGAACCGCTTCGTCGCCGGATCCCACCAGTCCAGCCCCCCTCCCATCGTCCCGACCCAGATATTCCCCTGGGAATCCTCACAGATGGAAAATACGACCTGGTTGCTCAGATTGTTATTGACCTTATCATAAAGCGTGAATTTTTGGGATACCGGGTCATATACGCTGATACCTCCTGAATAGGTGCCGATCCATATCCTCCCCTGCCGGTCTTCATGCAGGCATCTTATATAGTCATTGCTGAGGCTGTCCCTGTCATCAGTATGACGGTGTTTGATAATCGTGCCGTCCGATGGATCCAATATGTCCACCCCGCCTCCATTGGTGCCCATCCAGATCTTCCCCTGCCGGTCCTCCAGCAAAGCATAGATGGCGGCATTATTCAGATCATGCCCCCCCGTTCCCTGGCGATAATGCCGGAATATACCCGTCTTCAGGTCCAGCCTGTTCAATCCATTTCCATAGGTGCCGACCCATAAATAGTCGCCCTTCCTGTCAATGAGCAGCGATAGAATAGCGGATCCCTCTATAGCATTACTATTCCCGGGCGCCGGCAGATGGTGAATAAACCGGTTGGTCCTTCGTTGCCACTGATTCAGGCCTCCCCCATCCGTTCCAATCCAGCTATCCCCATTTTTATCTTCAGCAAAGGAAGTGACCATGCCCGGACTCAGACTGAAGGGATCGGAAGTATTCCGGTAGCAATCGAAAGAAAATAAGTTCCTGTCATATTTATTAACCCCTCCTGCCGAAGTCCCCACCCATAATATCCCATTATTGTCTTCCCGTAAGGAAAGAATGGTATTGTTGTTTAAGCTGCCCTGACCGATAAGGGTCTTTTTATAGGAGGTGAACGTTCCTGCATCGGGATCTAACAGATCCAGCGCATCTTCCGTTCCCACCCATAATCTTCCGCTATCGCCCCGGCAAATGGTAGTGACCACATTGCCGCTGATGCCATTTTTACCCGCAGCATTCCATTTATAACAGAAGAATTCTCTTTGTACCCTGTTCAATACATTGAGCCCTCCTCCATCGGTACCTACCCAAAGCCGGCCGCGGTTATCTTCCGAGATCGCTTTCACCAGGTCGCTGCTGATGCTGTGGGGATCCTTATCATCATGCAGGAAGCGGGTGAATGTTCCGTCTTTTTGATTGAAAAGGTCCAGCCCTTTGGAAGTGCCGACCCAAAGATAACCGGCGGCATCTTCAAAAATGGCCTGGATGGTGGAATTGCTCAGGCTGGAAGGATCAGCAGGATCAGATTGAAACTGCCGGATCGTCTTTTTTTTCCGGTCGATCAGCAACAAACCATGAAAAGTGCCGACCCAGAGACGAGACTCGCGGTCCTCATAGATACTAAGGATAGCGGGATTAATGGTGAGATCTGAATGTATCCCCAGGTCTTCCAGGTGCATAAAGATATCCCGGGACCGGTTGTAAATACACAACCCCCCACCCAGCGTCCCAATCCATAGATTGGCACGCTGATCTTCAAAAATGCATTTGATCTGGTTGTCAGGTATCGACGTTGGGTTTTTGGGATTGTTCCGATAGACGGTAAAGTTGTGACCGTCATATTTATTCAGGCCATCCTGCGTACCAAACCACATAAACCCATATTTATCCTTCAGGATCGCATTTACGGCACTTTGAGAAAGTCCATCTGCCGTGGTAAGCTGACTGAATTTCCGGGCCCCTTCAGATTGACTATAGGCTTCGGCCGGAAGGATGCCAAAGATCAGCATGCACCAGGTAAGCGGGGAAAGAGCCCGCCGGAAAAAATTCCACAGCAGGAAATAACCTTGCCCGGATACATCACCGTGTACCAGGCGGGCATACTTATCAGCGTCAATCGGGTCAGAAGCCATCCATTCCTCCATTATCATATCATATCGTGCAATGTACTATCAATATGTGCCAAAAAATGCATCCTAAATATACATATATTATTTTTACCAAGTTAATGATATTGCCATGAAATACAATACTTTGCATAAGGTTACTTCTCTGAATGCCCAGGATTGCCTCACTTATTTTTCCCAGGTAAGCAACGAGCTGGACCACCCTTTACATTACCACGCCGAGTACGAATTACATTTTATTTTAAACGCCGCCGGGGCCAGGCGAATTGTCGGCAACCATGAAGCAACCATTTCAGACCTTGAACTGGTCCTGACCGGTCCCGATCTTCCCCATTCCTGGAAGTCTCCCGCCCCTTCCGACCGGGACATCACCGAAATAAATATCCAATTCCCGGAGGATCTTTTTTCCGCCGAATTCATGGGGAAGAACCAGCTCAGCCTCATTAATAACCTATTCCGGGCGGCCCGGATGGGAGTGTCATTTTCCACACAGACCATTACAAATGTTCAATCCGGCATTATCGCCCTGAAGGAAAAGAAGGGTTTCGCCTCCTTTCTGGGTCTTTTATCCATTTTACATGAACTTTCGAATGCTCCTGAAAATCAACAGCTTTCTACAGAGGTATTCGTCCCCGGGCCTGCTTCGACCGGCAGTCAGCAGATCGACTCGGTATACGCTTACATGAAAGCCAATTACTCCAGGTCGATCACCCTGGAGGAGGTCGCTAAAAGAGCCCGTATGACGAAGGGAGCTTTTTGCCGCATGATCCTGAAAAAGACCGGAAAGACCTATATGGAAAGTCTGAATGAGATCAGGATCGGTCATATTTCCCGAATGTTGCTCGGGACTTCCGAAGATATCGCAGAGATCGCCTATAAGACAGGATATAACAATGTAGCTCATTTTAACCGGTCCTTTAAACGGCAGAAAGGTTGTACCCCCAAAGAATTCCGGGAGAGCTACTCCGGGAAAAGAAGTTTTGCGGCGGGGACAGACAACTGATGGCGCGATCTACCCCATAAATTGCCGCGTTTACACCCGCTGGAACTTACTGGGTGGCAGTACATTTGCAGGGACATTGGTTCACTGTCATTCATTTATTCACCCTTGAACAGGTAAGTTATGTTTAAGAATACAAAGGCATTCAGCGGGTTCTCTGTAGACAATATTGAAAAGGCTCAACAGTTCTATGGCCAGACACTTCAATTGGACGTTACGGTAAATAGTATGGGCCTATTGGAACTGAAGATCAACGGAGGCACTACGATCATTGCCTATCCAAAGCCCAACCATACCCCTGCAACCTTTACCATCCTGAATTTCCCCGTGGGCAATATTGAAAAAGCCGTAGATGAACTGAGGAAGCTGGGCGTAGTATTCGAACAGTATGATATGAAAGACCTTAAAACAGACGCGAAGGGAATCGCCTGGGGCAAGAAGTACGGCAAAGGCCCCAATATAGCCTGGTTCAAGGATCCTGCGGGAAATATCCTGTCCGTTTTGGAAGGTTGAGAAAAAACAGTATGGGATCGCCGGCGCTCCCCTATACCTCCACCACTACTTTATTATATTTATTCCGATACTCGATCGGGGTGATCCCTGTTATCTTTTTGAATACATCCCTGAACGCCTTGGTATCGGTATACCCTACGTCGAACATTACTTCATTGACATTCTTCCGGCTTCTCTCCAGGCTTCTTTTTGCTACTTCGATCTTCACCCGCTGTATGTATTCTATGACGGTATTGTTGGTAGCCTTCCTGAACCTCCGCTCGAAGCTTCTTCTGCCGATAGCACAAAGATCTGCCAGGTTATCGATGGTGATCCTGTCCTGGAAGTTGGACTCTATAAAATCCTGCGCTTTTTTTATGTCGGTGTCTTCATGCCCTTTCTGCCCTTTGAACATCATAAATGCCGCCTGGCTTTCCCTGTCAATGTCGATGGCAAAATATTTGGAGGCCAGTATAGCAGTATCCCGATCCGTATATTTTTCTACCAGGTATAAAAGCAGGTTCCAGTAAGAATTGGCCCCTCCGCTGGAATAAAGGCCCTGCTCCTCGGTGATGATGCTCTGATCCACCAAATGGACGGAGGGGAACATCTCCCTGAATTCATGGGCCGAATTCCAGTGGGTAGAACATTTTTTCCCATCCAGCAAGCCGGTATCGGCCAGCAGAAAAGCACCGATACACAGCGAGGCTACTTCCGCTCCCTGCGCATATCGTTCGCAGATCCAGGGAATCAGCTCTTTATTCAATTCCAGGGCCCTGCTCATATCTCCGCTCAGGGCAGGGATAAAGATCAGGTCCGTCTTCTTTACCTCGTGGAGCAGCTTATCGGTATGAACGGAGAACACACTGTTTTCCAATTTCATCTCTTTTGAAGCGCCCACCAGCTCGATCTCGAAAAGAGGGCATTTGCCGGCTGCCTCCAGGAATAGATTGATCACCTTGAACAGATAACGGGGGTCCGCTATGGCCTCTATGACGGCAGTGTGAGGAACGAGAATGGATATATGTTTCATCCGCAGACTATATTTTTAAATGGCCGGATGGAGCCTGATGCCCATCCGTAAATTTATTGTATCATACGTTAAAGGTATATAAATTCCCTGTCGTAATTACCACCGCGAAATGTCGTTTTTACACCCTTTTCTTTTTCTTTTAACCATTTATTTTTGTGTCGTAATCGGATAACTACCAGTAAATCAATAAATCTGATTAAAATGACACACATTAATTCTTATCTCACCTTCTCCGGAAATTGTCGTGAAGCAATGGAATTCTATAAAGAATGCCTGGGAGGAGAGCTCAGCCTGCAAACCATCGGTGAATCCCCTCTGGCAGATAAATTGCCTCCGGAAATGAAACAAGGCATATTACATTCCACGTTAACAAACGGGGCGTTGCAGATCATGGCTTCGGATATGGTAGCAGAACAGGGGCTTATGAAAGGGAACGCGGTTTCCTTAATGCTCCATTGCAGCAGCGAGGATGAAATAAACGCTTACTATGCCAATCTCTCCAGAGGAGGGAAAGCCACACACCCCCTGGAAAATTCATTCTGGGGAGCCTTATTCGGCGATCTCACCGATAAATTCGGTAATCATTGGCTGCTCCATTATGACAAGAATCAACAGCAATAGCTCCCGGCCTGAAGATCCTGTCGAAAGAGGTCCGGCAAAGGCAACTCCGTTGCTTCCATTCCAATATATGTCAAAAACAGGTTCAATAAGGAAATTCGGCCTGTCGCTTCGCAGGAAGTGGCGAAAGTGCGGATAATGGCGAAAGCGTATCCATCGCAGGATACGCTAAGACCTATTCCATTGGGCACATTGTGATCAGAATAACAGGAGCATTGAAAGAATAACGGGAACATTATTGGCTGGCCCCGCCATTCACCAGTAAGTGCTGACCGGAAATAAAAGAAGCCAGATCACTGGCCAGAAATTCGGCGGCATTGGCCACATCTTCTACTTCAGCCAATCTTCCCATCGGGCAGCTGTCCAGGAGACGTTTCCTCAATTCAGGATAACTGCCAGCTTCTGCAAAGATCCCGGAATGATCTACGGCAAAAGGAATGATCGAGTTGACAGTGACCCCCTTATGGCCTATTTCCTGAGAAAGGATATTGACCAGGTATCTTGGGGTGGTCTTGCTGCCGCCGTATACTGCCATCCCCGGAACAGGGAAGGAAGTGGTGCTGGAGGCGATGTAGATGATCCGTCCGTTATTTTCCACATGTTTGGCCGCCTGTTGCATGGTAAAGTAGCTGCCTTTGGTATTGATGGAGAACAAGCGGTCGAATTGTTCTTCCGTGAAATCCGTTACCGGCACTTCCACCATTTCGATACCTGCATTGGCTACCACGATGTCGATCTTCCCGAAAGCCTTTTTGGCTTCCGTAAATAATCGTTGGAGGTCGGCTACTTTGCTTACGTCTGCCTGGATAGCCAGCACTTTTACGCCCATCGCTTCGATGTTCCTGATGACCTCTTCGGCGGACGCTTTGTCTTTGGAATAGTTGATGATGATATCCGCGCCTAAGGCAGCGTATCGTTCTGCGATGGCTTTACCTAAACCCCGGGCTGAACCCGTAATAAGGGCGACCTTATTTTTTAAGCTGTTCATAAATGAATGTTGAAAGATTAAATAAATCGATGAAATCGTTCGCGAAAATCCATGCTAAGCCATTGCACCATTGAGACCTATGTTCTGCCCGCTGATCCATTTGGCATCATCGCTGGCTAAGAACAGGACCGTTCCGGTAATATCCTCCGGCTCGCCGATACGGCCGAAAGCCGTCATGGAAGCAAAGCGGTCGATCAGCTCTTTGGATTTTCCCTTTACGAAAAGGGCTGTATTAACAGGCCCCGGGGAGATGGAATTGACATTGATCCCCCGGCCGATTTCTTTGGATAATACACGGGTCAATTGCTCTACGGCCGATTTGGTGGCGGCATAAGTAGAATAGGTAGGAACCATCACCCTGTTATTGGTGGTGGAAAAATTAATGATGCTGCCATGGTCCGCCAGGCGGGTGGCCGCTTCCCGCAAAGTGTTGAAAGTGCCTCTTACGTTGACGTCGAACTGACGGGTAAAATCTTCATCCGTCGTGTCCTTTAACAATTTGGTGATCATGATGCCGGCATTATTCACCAGTACATCTATCTTGCCATAACGGGCAATGGCTTCATCAAAAAGTCTTTTTACCTGATCCGGCTTGCTTACATCCGCCTGCAGGGCAATGGCTTCGCCGCCATTCGCCTTGATTGCTGAGACCAATTGCTCCGCTTCTTCTTTGCCGCCGGCATAGTTGACGATCGTGTTGTAACCGGCATCAGCGAATCTGCGGGCTACGACGGCGCCGATACCCCTGGAGGCGCCGGTAATCAATACTGTTTTTTCTTGTGCGTTGCTCATATATTTTTGTTTTTGTTTGACAGTACAAAGTTGAAGTATTGGCAACTCAAAAGAATACGAGTATTACACTATTAGATATAAATATCTAAGATTCCGGCTGAGAGATGATCTGTTTTATTGAAATGAAGGAATCCTTCAATAATGACCTGGCGTCGACGATCGCATTCGGCCTGTCAGGCGAGGGGTGTGGAACTGCCACGCGAGGGGTGTGGAACTGTCAGGCAAATGGATGCCGGAAATAAAGGATGACCCAGTTCATCAGCAGGAAGGGCAGCTCGATGGATACGCCTTTCAGGTTCCTGTCGAGCAGGTGCAGGCAAATGATGAGCATAATCCCCGCCGCCATCAGGAAGTTCCCCCAGAGAAATGTCCTCGGGAAAAGGATCAGCAGGGCGCTCAAGCAGGTGATGAGACCGTTGACCATTAATCCTGTCCTGTTGAAATGCCACTTGCTGAACATATCGATCATTTCTGGTTTGCCGGTGATCATGGCCAGGCCCTGGTTGAGCCCCATGTACACGGCAAATAAAATAAGAGCGGAATTGAATAGTTTAATGATCATATGCTTCTTTTTTTTAGATGAACAACTAAAATCTTCCAAACAAAAATAGCGTCGATTATTGACTCCCTTGCTGTGCAAAAATGACAAAGCAGCGGGCTGATTGCGACATCAATCAATCCTATATCCTCCGCTTTTTACATCGAGCGTCCACGGCTGAGGCTCCGGCACCCGGAGCTGCCCCTCTCCTATTTGCACCGGCATCCACAGGTAAGTGGATTCCCATTGTGTTTTTGGCTTCCAGATATCTCCCATAAAAATGACAGTCGTGGATCTTTTGCCAGTTACCTTCAGCATCATGGTAGACTGGGCGCCATAGGTGTTTTTTTCCGGCGGAGCGACGTCTTTGAAGTCCGACCAGGGGCCTTCCAGCGAGGTGGCGACAGCATATTTGTTAGGGTTGGCCTGCCAGCCGGTCAATGCAGAGCCTATGGCGTAATAAAGACCTTTGTAATGGACGATGGCGCCGCCTTCCATATGTTCCTTAATGAGGCTCATTTCTTTTTCCAGGCTCATATAGTCTTCCGATAGTCTGGCGATGCGAAAGCCAAAGGGCCGGTCTTCAAAAACAAGGTAGGCCGTGCCATCGTCGTCTATAAACTGCCCGATGTCCCTGCTCTCATGGTCCAGGGGACGGAAGCTTTTTACAAAGACAAAGGGACCTGCCGGCCGGTCGCTGACCGCGATCCCCACTTTCGCCAGCTTGTAAGTATTGTTATCCAGGTGAAAGTACATGACGTATTTCCGGGTCTTTTCATTGTAATAGACTTTCGGACGTTCCAGCACCCACCGGGGACCCAGGTGTTCCGGGTCAGTGATCTGCAGGGCATTACCCCGGAATTTCCAATGCAGGAGGTCTTTGGAGGAGTAGCAGCTTACGTAGCGCAGGTTGCTGTCCAATCCCTGTGAACGTTGTTCACCATACCAATAGTACGTTTTTTTGAACTTAATAACGCCGCCGCCATGGGCCTGGATGTGATTGCCATCTGCATCGGGCCATAATTGACCGGGGTTGAAAGAAGATGGTTGCTGGGCAATGGCGAGGGCAGAGGAGAGAAGGTAGCAGGTTGTTTGGATGAGGCTATTGATAGTTAAATATTTGTACATATTTTGCAAAGCAATGGTTTGAGACGCAAAATACACACATTATGGAAAATTACAGCGTTGTCCTGTTTATCCTTGCCCTGATGATCGGTCTTTCCGCCGTGGCCGACAAAATAAAGCTGCCCTACCCGGTGTTACTCATCACGGCAGGTATCGCCATTGGCTTTGTCCCGTCTTTGCCGGCCGTGGCCCTCGATCCGGAGATCGTTTTCCTGCTCTTTCTTCCTCCCCTGTTATACGACGCGGCTTTTAATATGCCGTTCAAAGAGTTTACAACGCATATTAATACCATCAGTACCCTGGCTATTTCGCTGGTATTTCTTACGGCAACGGGCATCGCCATTGCTGCCCGTTACCTGATACCCGGCATGAATTGGCCCACAGCCTTTGTACTGGGGTCCATTTTATCCGCCACGGATGCTGTAGCCGCCATCAGCATTACCCGGGGGCTGGGCCTTTCGCACAAAACGAGCACGATCCTGGAAGGCGAAAGCCTGGTGAACGATGCTTCCGCCCTGGTAGCTTACCGTTTTGCCGTCGCAGCGGTGACGGGAACGGCTTTTATTATATGGAAAGCTTCCTTACAATTTCTGTTGCTGATGGGCGGCGGGTTCCTGGTAGGATTGGTCATGGGTAAGCTATTGGCCTTTATTCTGAAGAATGTCAGGAACAATAATCCCGTAACGATCAGCTTTATGTTGCTGATGCCTTTTATCACCTACCTGGTCGCGGAAAACCTGCATGTTTCCGGGGTGATCGCCGTCGTCATATTAGGCCTGGGAATTTCCAGGTTCAGCAATAAAATATTTCCGGAGTCCTTAAAGCAACAATCCAAATCTTTCTGGGATATCATTATCTTTTTGTTGAACGGGCTGATCTTTATTCTGATCGGCCTGCAATACCCCTATGTGGTGCATACGATCGAGCACGGCCAGCTGCTTCCTTATATCGGGTATGCTTTTGTGATCACCGTGGTTGCTTTGGTGTTGCGCATGGCAAGAGTATTCCTGCAACAAATCAATCTCCGGCGGGCCTTTCAGCAAAAGAAACGGAACGTTACGGAGAACACCTTGCTGGATTTTAAGACCTGCATTATTATCAGCTGGTCAGGAATGCGGGGACTTGTTTCCCTGGCTATTGCCATTGCACTGCCCGTGACGTTACAGGATGGAAGTCCCTTTCCCCATCGGAGCGCCCTCATTTTCATTTCAGTGGCAGTGGTGCTGTTCACGATCGTGGGGCAGGGAATGACGTTGCCCTGGCTGGTCCGGCGATTGAATAGGAAATAGGCGGGTCAGCTATCGATCAGGGCTCTTTTTTCATTGCCTGCTGACTATCCCGGGTATTCTTTTGCACGGCGATAGCACCAAACATGGCCAATAAAAAAGCGACCAGGCTATTTTAACCTGGTCGCTTCATTTATCATTAAACAAATATATCTGTCGTTCCGGACTGTGCAATACGGTTGTTCACATCAAAGGATATAAGGCTATACAGTTGGTAATATTGCAGATTACTCAACTGGTAGCGCCTGTTATAAGCACCCACTCATATTAAATATATAAAGCATACGATTAATGAATTTTCTTCCTTGAAATAATTTTTTAAATTTGTGACTATTCCATCTGAAAATTACCCCTCTGATCAAAAAGTACTTCCTGGACGCAATCAGCCATTTAAGAATTCATGAAGAGATCGTCTTATACAGACAGTTGACTAATATAGCCGCCTCGGAAGGGCAGTCTGTCATCCATTTTCTGGCGTCCGAATATGAAAAAGAATGCCTGGAATATCCGTTTATCCCGCCGGGTTATGATGGCAAGGCGGCATTATGGGCTGCACAAATCGTCTTTTTCGCATCTCAATTGCTATTATACCGAAGAAATAAGGATTCCGAAATAACATCGATCTTACCGGACTATCCGGAGGAGATCACGCCGGGAGCTATTTTATCAGCGGATCTGTGTCTGCGGTTCCTCCCGGAGATCTCGCGCAAGGCCAAAGAAATAGATACGGATGATGCGCTGGTGGCTGTTCTTGAAACGCATCTGCAAACCTGGCATTATTCAGGAATCGGATACCCTCTGAAAAACGATGTTTTATCCTTCGATATTATCTTTTCCGATAAATGTCTGAAACAAGTATACATAAACAGGATAATTGAACAAAAGTCTGTTTTATTGGCAGGAATCCCCCTTTTAAAACGCGAAGTAATGGCCAGCATGGGCAATTTTGGTCATTACTTCTGGAAAGAACTACAATAGAAAATCATGGAGCAAATTGACAAACTAGATAAGGTACTAACTTACATCAAACATTCCTTTATCGGTAAAGATGAAATTATCGATCTGTTAGGGATCAGCCTGATCGCTAAAGAAAATCTTTTCTTACTTGGCCCTCCCGGAACAGCTAAAAGCGCCATTATCCGGCTATTGTCCCAATGCCTGGATGGAGGAAAAAATTTCGAGTATCTATTGACCCGGTTTACCGAACCTAATGAAATATTCGGCCCCTTCGACATCCGGAAATTAAAAGAAGGGGAATTAGTTACCAATACGGAAGGAATGATGCCGGAAGCTTCCCTGATCTTCCTGGATGAAATTTTCAACGCAAATAGCGCAATCCTGAACAGTTTGCTGACCGCCCTGAATGAAAAAATATTCCGGAGAGGAAGGGAGACGAGGAGACTGCCAGCCCTGATGTTTGTAGGAGCGAGCAATCTGTTACCGGAAGATGAAGCGTTGAATGCCTTGCTGGACCGGTTCCTGATCCGTGTTAAGTGCGATTATGTTGACCCGGATCTATTGCAGGAGGTCTTATTGGCCGGCTGGAACTTCGAGAATAAGGTACAAACCGAACAACCGTCTGTTTCACCCCAGGAGATTATACAGCTTCAGAACGCTGCCCGGCAGATCGACCTGACTCCCATACGAAAGCAATATATCGATATCATTCATAGCCTGAGAAACACCGGGATAAAAGTATCCGACCGGAGGGCGGTGAAGCTTCAAAACCTTATCGCCGCCAGCGCATTGGTCTGCAGAAGGAAGGAAGCTGTTCTATCAGATCTGTGGGTCCTGAAGTATATCTGGGATACGGAGGAGCAGATCGAGATCCTGACCGGAATCATTGACAATATCATTGAAAAAGATGAAGCGGGTCCGGTACATCCCCAGGCATTGTATAACAAAGTCCCTAATCCGGAAGAAGTGATGAAAGAGGTAATGTTCTTATCATCCAAATGGCAAAATGATACTTTGTCATTTGAAGAGCAGAATGTCATCAAGGACAAGCTGAGGTATGTGCAAACACGCTGCGACTGGATGAAGAACAAGGAGCAGAAACAGCATATCCAAAAAGAAATAGAGAACCTATGGCAAAAGATCCTGCAAGCGATCTGACCTATGTGCTGGAGATAGAAGCGCAACACGTGGATATGCTGGGGCAGATCCGGCATTGGCCCCAATTAATGATTGCTGGCGAGGCAGGTATTTATTGGGTGAAGGAGCTGACGCAACGGCAGATAGATACGGTGGAAATCAAAACGATCCCCTTTAAAAAAATTTTCTATCTCCGGGATAACCGGCTGTTCCCTTACGGCAGCCAACTGCCTGTTAAAAAGCTGCCTTCAGCCCTCTTATGGACTCCCCTTGTACGAGCTTTATCTGTTAGCCTGCCCGGCTTCAATCATAACTATTTCGGGATTGGGTCTACGCTGGAGATCGGGCTGATCCCTTCGGAAAAGGAGCAGGAGGTTTTGGGCTTGCGGACTCCTCTTGACATCCTGGCTGCTTATATCGAATCAGTTCCTGCCATACGATTAAAAAATCTCCAATGGGTCATCCGGGAAGAGAGCGCCATTATCCTGGGGACACCCCTATTACCTTTACCGGGCGAAACTTATTGGAGAAAGGGCTGTTTCTTACTACCCGCGGGATATGATTTCGAGTTTCCGGCCCTGGCAGATACGCTCGAAAAGCAGATCAACCCGGAGAAGATGGATTGGCTCGTATGGCAGAAGGATGCCCGTTATTTCTCCATCAGCAAATATTTGTTCCAGCCCTTGTCCATCAGCTCCGTAAGGCGTAGCATACCGCCTATGACTTTAATGCCATCAGATAATAATTCCTCCTTATGACGTTCGAAGACTATTTTCAGGCATATAAGGATTATTTCTGGGTCTGGGAAGACAATGCAGAGGTGATAAGCATTTCCCGGGGCAGTACGATCGCGTACAGAGAATTTCTCGCCTCCGTTCTGGAAAGCCTGTCCGAACAAGGTCTTCCGCCCTTTGGGGCCTTATTGCTTGCCATCATCGCGACAAATCAAGCCCCGGATAAAAACAAAGGCCCTTTTTTCAATAGCCTGGAAGGTAAAAGGAATACCCCTCTGCAGAAAGTCGAGGCTATCATTCTCGAGACGATACGACATGACCAGTACAATGATCAGGGATTACGGGAGACGCTCACGGAAGCATTATCCTTTCTGAACATGCTCTCCAACCTCCCACCCCAATATACTACCGGAGCTAAAAGAATACAGCTTTTCCAGACATTGTTCGCGTCCTGCCATAACATGGTCTCGGCAGAAAAATCCAAAGCGCTGCTGTTACAGGCCAGTGAACTTCTCTCCAACTACAGGGGTAATTTTATTGAGTACGTATCCCGGCTGAAAGATTATAGTTATGCCAATTTCCATAAGGACTTCCGATGTATCGGTCTGTTAGGAAAAAAATTTACCGATCCCAGCAGTATCATCGAACATATGGCTAATGTTCCGGAGGTGAAGGAACCTATTCTCCCCGGTCCTCCTCTGACATTGGATGCAGAACCTAAAAAGCCGCTTCCCGAAGACCTGGTCAGGGAATTGATCGAAAATCCTAAGACTTTCCATGTCGGCTCATTGATAAAAATGATCCGGTCGGGTCTTAGCATCCCCATGCATCATAACCTGCCCAGCTCACAGCCACTGGGTGGCATATCCGATCTCACGAATAAAGGAGATTTTGATAAGTTGCTGATTGCTGAATTTGCTAATGAAGATATAATCCTGCTGTCCCGGCTTGCCAATAATGAGGCGCTCTACCTCCATCGGGAAACCCCTCCCCATGCCGATGATCAGGAGAGGATCATTTTACTGGATCTCTCCCTCCGGAACTGGGGAACGCCTAAAGTGCTTGCTTTTGCCATCCTGCTGGCCATCGCTAAACATCCTAAGACCGATATTCACTGCGCTGCCTTTGCAATCGGTCGTTCCTATCATCCTATAAGATTCGATCAGGCAGACGAAATAATCGAGAGCCTTCAGCTGCTGGACGATTCCCTGCATTCGGCCATGGGACTGGAACTTTTTTTTAAAGAATATAAATCTGCTAAGAAGCCGGAAATTATTTTTATCGCTTCCCGGGACGTGTTCAGGCTACCTGCTATACAGCATGTCATCAGCGGGCACCGTGCCGATTTCAAATACTGGATCACGACGGACGAGGAAGGCAATATAGAATTGTTTAAAAACCTTCACAACAACCGAAAGCTCGTCCAACATATACAGCTGCCATTGCAGACGCTTTGGAAAAAAGACGATAACCAGGCGGGGCCGCCAACTATGGAGGGAAATTCCTTCATGCGGAAATATCCAATTCTGTATCCGGTCCCTTTGTCGATAAAAGGAATTTTACCGGTTTCGGATTTCAGGGTATTTGTCGTGACAGGCCAAAAAAAACTATTCCGCTTATACGGAGCATACCCGGAAGCAGGCACACGAGGATGGGAATTGATATTGGAGAATGTCCCGGCTTCTCCAAATGATTGCGCCCTCGGGAAAGATGAAAACGGAGATTACTTACTACTCTGCTTCAACATTCACAACAAAGAGCTCACCCTGATCAATCTGAACAGCAACGAACGGAAAACAATGATCTTCAATGACTGGGCACCATCCTCCTATCGAAAGTTCTTTTACCATGATCAAGAACGTTGTTTTTATTATATAGCGCCTCATTACAGCTGGAAAATCCAATTCTATCCCATAATCAGCTTACAGCATGATCAGGTCCATAAAAGAAGTGATCTGGAGGAGATTTATGATCAACGGGCAAAAGAGCTGGAGGCGATAGAACGGAAGGTGCATTCGATCACCTACCAGGGAATTAGAAATATCAACAAGGTTTTTATAAACCGTTCCGGCCACCTGGTGATCAACAAACACGAACTGCTGATGGATTCCCAGGGGAATATCCGGTTGCAATTAACGGTTTCTGAAACCCGGATTTCGGTGATATCTGCCGAGGGTTACCGCGCAAAAGGAGAATTCCGGTTTCCCGATGGAAGTACGGTAACAGTAGATCCTGCGGGAATGTTACTGGTCAAAAGCGCTCCGGCAGAAGAGGGAGCTCTTTTTGAAGTCATCCTAAAGAACAAGGGAGCCAATACTTTAAGAGTCGTCATGATCATCAGGGAAAATACCGGCCTGGGACTGGAGAAGTCGAACAGGCTGGCCAACACAGCTCCCTGCAGCGTTACTGCCGGCATAACGCAGGCTGATGCCGAAAAATTGAAAACCCTGTTAGTGGATTCAGGAGCTGAAGCTGA
This sequence comes from Chitinophagales bacterium, assembly GCA_015655015.1. Classification (GTDB taxonomy): domain Bacteria; phylum Bacteroidota; class Bacteroidia; order Chitinophagales; family Chitinophagaceae; genus Puia. Next base: position 27,562 of record JAATFV010000141.1, read on the forward strand.
AATAAAGAGTTGGGAAAAGATCATCTTCATTCCTTGCACCATTGATAAACCGCTGGGGGTAGCTACATACCAGGAGTTCGCCGGGAATGATTATTTTTATTACTCAGCGGTGGCCAAACCGCTTAATAAAACAGATACAAATGATTTTTTCAGAAGACATATCGATTCATTCGTAAGACAGATTCAAAAACATGGAACTAAGCATTAAGCCCTATCCGGCCAACCGTTATCCGATCGGAGCCATCCTGATAAAAAGCAGCGCGGTATCCATCTGGGTTAAAGAAATTCAAGGACTGGGTATCTCCCTGTCCGAAATAATGGCGTATCCTGTTCCGGATCTGACGGCTAACAGCCTCTGGGGCTGCCTGCTGGTGGGTGAGGTCATCAGAAAAATAAATGACCCCGGAAGGAATAGTTATTGTCAACTTATTAAAAGCAAACTTTTCATTCCTGAACATACGATCCTATTCCCTGCCGTCACTGATGAAGAGATCGATCAATTATTCGGAGATCGCCTGCACCTCTTTCATCCTTCTTTCGGACTGGTGGAGTTGGAGGGGCCCATCAGATGGGAAGAATTGCTAACCCTGCCCAAACAGGTCGGGGTTGAAATTACAGAGCCTTCGACGACTGTATTCATACCCCGGCAGATCAATCAATTTCTCCTGCACGAAATTCCGCCGGAAGAGGTCCTGAAAGATCTGGAGGAAAATCAATTTCCTCAAAGAAAAAAGCTCTCCAACAAGCCGCTGAATATTCTCGAAAAAATAAAACTGGGCGCGTTACGGTGGCTATTCCATCCCGCCAAACCCGGGGATGGATCTCCGGGGCATCCGGCCCCTATCCTTCCAGCCATCAAAAAGACAAACTGGCTCGAAAAAATAGAATCTTTCTTCACTCCCAGGAAGGAGAATAAATGGATCAATAAATTACAGGCGGCCTATGAAAATCTGGAAGAACGGAACCAAAAGGAAATGGACAAATTGCTGGAACTGTTCAGACGAAACCCGGAAGAAGCGCTGAAATATGCCATTCCGCTCGATGAGGCAGGATCCGTCAGAGGAGGAGAAAAGGGAATACTGGACCTGTCAAAACGCTGGATGGACTTTTCCCTGTTTGGAAATGCCGGAACAGGCAGCAGGAGCGGCGGCGCTGTGCTGGCAAACGAACATTACCACCGTCTGCGTAATCAATATATGGCTACGGCGCAGGAATTAATAAAAGAGAAAGAATTCCAAAAAGCAGCCTTCATTTATATGAAGTTATTAAAGGATCATAATTCAGCAGCCAATACATTGGAAGAGGGCATGTTCTTCCAGGAAGCAGCTTCCGTCCATCTGAAATACACGGATAACAAGGTCAAAGCGGCCGAATGTTATGAAAAGGGAAGGATGACCACGCAGGCTATCGAGCTTTATAAAGAATTGAAAAAGGATGAAAAAGTAGGGGATTTATACCTTACATTGAATAACAGGAAGGATGCGAATCGTTATTTTGAGAAAGTGGCGGAACAATACAAATTCAGTAATCAATATGTGAAAGCATCCCTGCTCTACAAGAATAAGATAGAAAACACCAGCCGGGCCCAGTCCTTATTGATGGAAGGCTGGAGAGCCGATAAGGACGCATTCAATTGCCTGAATAATTATTTCTCCAATATACAGGACCTGAACATGCTGGAGGCTGAGATCGAAAAGATCTATGCGGCCGATACACCTGAAAATAAAAAGGAAACGTATTTGCGGGTAATAAAATACGAATTCGAAAGGCATCCTGAACTGGCGGAGACTACAAGGGAGATCGCTTACCAGATAATAGCCGAAAGAGCGGCTAAAAATCCTTCTATCGTTTCGGAATTACAATCGTTCAATAAAAAGGACATGAACTTGTTAAAAGATATAATAAAATATAAGCACGCGAGAAAAGGAGAGTGAGCCGTTCTTTTCCCCGTCAAGGGCTTAGGTTCGCCCTTATAAATAAATCCGATCGAAATCAATTATGCCACTTAAAGCCTCTTATTTACTGATCGTCCTGTTCTTTGCCGGGATCGCCGCAAAGGCCCAGCCCCCCACAGGAAAAGTGATCAATGTCCTTATCGTGGACGGGTTCAGCAATCATGACTGGAAACAGACAAGCCTTTTGACCAAACAGATCCTGGAAGAGACCGGGCGCTTCCACGTTGCTATTTCCACGGCCCCCGGTACTGTCGATGACCCGGGATGGGCTGACTGGAACCCGGAATTTGAAAAGTACCAGGTCATCATCCAAAATACCAATAACATTCAAAATCCCGCCCTGCGCTGGCCGGAACGCGTAGAACGACACCTGGAAAAGTACGTCAGGTCCGGAGGAGGTCTGTATATCCTCCATTCGGCAAATAATGCCTTTCCGCATTGGCCGGAATATGACCGGATGATCGGCCTGGGCTGGCGCACCAAAGACAACGGTACGGCACTGGAGATCGGTCCCCATTCGGAGATCATCCGGATACCGCCCGGACAGGGAGAAGGCACCAACCACGGGGAACGATTTGATGCTGTCATACGCGTATTACATCGCCACCCGATCAATGAAGGTTATCCGGAGCAGTGGAAAACACCATCGATGGAGCTGTACAGGTACGCACGGGGGCCCGCTAAGGATATTACCATATTATCTGTTTCCTATGACAGCTCGCTGAAAAAAACATGGCCGGTGGAATGGTTGGTCCGGTACGGCAAAGGAAGGGTATACAATTCCAGCATGGGTCATTTATGGAAAGGAGATACCTATCCCATCAGCTACCGGTGTATTGGCTTTCAGACAACGATGATCCGGGTAACGGAATGGCTGGCTACCCGAAAAGTGACATGGCCGGTCCCCGCCAATTTCCCGTCAAAAGATTCAATCAGTGTGCGCGCAGAGCTGGATCATCCTTAAGGAGATGATTATTTTAACATATGATTATGGGAGGTCCGGTAAGCAGTTCCTTTGAACAAGGCGACCAGCTTCCCTTCTTCATTGGTTGTCCGGATATCGTACAACCCCGTTTTGTTACCGAGATAAACTTCTTTGGCCTCGACAGTCAGCTTATCCCCCGTTTTTGCCGGCCGCGTAAACGTGATGGAGACGTCCAGGGCGACCGTAATCCGTCCATGGGAGTTACAGGCAAATGCAAAAGCAGAATCGGCTGCCGAGAATAAGATACCTCCGTGAACGCTTTCGAGACCATTTAACATATCCTCCCGAATAGTGTAGTGCAATTTGCAATAGCCGACGTCGATCGAATCTACCTTCAACCCCAGCCAATGGGTGAAACGGTCTCTTTCCAGCATCGTGGCCAGCACCTGTTCAGGTGAGAGATTTTTTTGCTCTTCCATATTGAGTTTACTTGTCTGGCAAGAAAGTAACCAGACCATTAAGGTAGGGAAAAATCAATTATTATGCTTATCAAAAAACTGATCGATATCCTTTTCTGCCATACCTGGTTTTATATCATCGGCATAATGCAGCTTTAAGATCTGAAGGTCAATGCCATTAATGTCCTGCCGCCAGACGCTCATATTAGAGGTGACCGATGGATCATTCTTAGTGAAAACAGGCCGGTCTTTCCGGCTGAAAACAAAATCGCCTAATGTCTGCAAAAAATAATGGGATACCAGGGTCGCCTGCTGATCATAGTTAAATATTTCTTTGGTATTAACCGACATCACACAACTATAAATATTACTAAGAGCATCCCATTTTATATGCCATCCGCTTCTTCCGGTAAAATCCAAATTGATAAGATAATTAGCGGAAGGCTTATCATTGGTAAAAGAGACTTGAATTTTATTATTCAACGCAGGGGATATCACAGCGATCGTATTTTTCAGCTTACCGACAATTTCTCTCCTGCTTTTTGAACCGCCTCCTTCAACATAGATCTTAATATCTCTATCCCACCTTTTAATGACAGAGTCATTTACTATCCCGTTTCTATTCACATAACCCGGATGAAGCGCAACGGCCTTGTATAAAGCCCTAAAAGTAGAATCATATGATTGGGCCTGATTCTGACAGAATGCAGTCCCGATTATACAAACGAAACTGACAAAGAAGGCAGCTCTTTTCATTTTGGAGGGTTTATTAATTCCAATATAAGTAATAAAAAAAATAAAAAATCCCGGTTAACGTCAGATTAACAGGGA
>JAATFV010000056.1 GCA_015655015.1 Chitinophagales bacterium
AAAGCAGGTATCCCACGACAAGGTTGACCAGGGCCCATACTACATTGAGCGTGGGGGAAGAGAGGCCTTTGCCTCTGGGTCTGGAGAAGGGCGTCGGAAAGCGGTCGCCGGAGATCCCATGGACAAAATGGGGTACGAAATTGGCAAGGAACAGCCCTGCCCAAAGCGGGCCGAGAAAATGGAGGATGTGCATATTTATTATTTGTTGGTGGCTAGTTTGTTGAGTATAGGGATGGCTTTCGCCAGGATGTCGGTTTCCTCTTTGGTAAGCGTTGCATCGATCATTTTTTTCAACCATTCGTCACGTTCGTACCGGGTTTGCTCAAGGAGCTCCCGGCCGGCGGGGGAGAGGGAGATGTACACTTTGCGTTTGTCTTCCGTAGAGGGCGTCTTCTTAATGATACCTGTTTTTTCCATGGCGGTAAGGATCTGGGACATGGACTGGGGGGTAATCCTGGCCAGCGTCGCCAGTTCGGTCGGCTGTATCTGCCGGTGACGGGCAATATGGCCGACGGTCTCTATTTCAGTCATCGAGGAACCTGCTGCGGATGGCATGTTTTTACGGAGACCTTTGTAGATCCCGGAGATGGCTTGTCGAAGCGAAGAAGCAAGAAGTGTCGTATTCATTATATGTAGGTAAACTAATTAGTTTTACTACAAATGTAGGTGATTTTCAGAATAGCAGCTATGGTTTGGAAAGATTTGTGGGGACTTTTCGGTGAACGAAGTGCCCGGGATCGGTGAAAGGTATTCGCTTCCGGGGAATTCGGCAGTTTCCCGTCGTTGATGGCATTGGTGAACCGGGTAGACGGGAAGGGCTGAAATATCAGGTGAGAAAGGATATGGCGAGCCGCCCGGAGCTGACCCGCGTTGAAAGAATGCGGACTTGTTCATTTGGACAAAGAGCGCCAACACATGGAAAATCAGGATTGCACCGTAACGAAATCTATATCACATTTATACCCTATTTGGAGCCCGTTCTGCAGTAAAAAGATGACCTGTGCAATAAAAATAGTCTACTGTTTAGGTAGACTTATTATCTTTGCGTTTGAAAAACATCGAGTCACTAAAATCATTGTAATGAACAAGTTGCTAACTGCAATCCTTCCGGAGAAGTATGGGCTATTTATTGCCCTTCTCCTCTGCGCTACGCTTACCCAGGCGCAATCCTTTCAGCTCACAGGACAGATTACGGATAAGACAGACGGGAAACCCCTGGCGGGCGTCACCGTCGCGGTAAAAGGAAGCCGTACGACGGCAGTGACGGATACCGCTGGTAAGTTTGTCATAGCTGTTGCTCCCGACAGGGTTATTCAATTTAGCTTCGTGGGGTATGAGCCGGTTGAAGTGCCGGTAACGGCCGGCCTGGCCAATCTACAGCTGGCGTTGGAGCCCGCGCGGGGCACGCTGAACGAGGTGGTGGTCACTGCGCTGGGCATTGCCCGGCAGAAAAAGTCACTGGGTTACGCTGTACAGGAATTACGGGCGAAGGATATTTCAGAAGCGACGGAGACCAACCTGGTCAATGCCATCGAAGGCAAGGTGGCCGGTGTGCGGGTCACCAACAGCCAGGGCGACATGGGTTCTTCCCGTATAGTCATCCGCGGGGAGACTTCCATTTCGGGGAACAACCAGCCTTTGTTTGTCCTCAACGGCTTCCCGGTGGACAACTCGCAGCTGGGCGCCGGCGGCTCCCGGGACTATGCCAATGCTATTGCCGACATCAACCCGGACGACATCGAATCCATCAGCTTCCTGAAAGGTCCTAATGCGGCCGCGCTGTATGGCTCGAGGGCGGCGCAGGGTGTGGTGCTGATCAAGACAAAGAGCGGCCGGAAGAAAAAAGGGCTGGGTATTACTGTCAATTCCAACACTACTTTTGAGAACCTGCTGACCCTGCCGAAATACCAGAATGTGTTTGGCCAGGGCTCGAACGGGGAATTTGCTTATAAGGACGGCGCAGGCGGCGGGATCAATGATGCCGTGGATGAGAGCTGGGGGCCAAAGATGGACGGGAGTCTTGTCCCGCAATTGTTCGATGGCAAACCTGCGCCTTTTGTACCTCACCCGGATAATGTGAAGAATTATTTCAAGACCGGTGTCGGTTACAACAACGGTGTCGCTATCGGCGATGCGGGCGACAAATATGATTATCGATTTTCCGCGAACACGCAGAAGAAGTTTGGGGTTATTCCCAACAGCAGCCTGGGGAAGAATTCTTTTTCTTTGAATACCACTTTCAAGCTGGACCCGAAGCTCACCCTGACGGCCAACATCAACTATGTTCAGACGAATGCTGGCAACCTGCCCGGTGCGGGAGGCAAACGGTCTACCAGCACCATGCTGCAGTTCACCTGGTTTGGGCGCCAGGTGGATATGCACCAGCTCCGGGATCATTATTTTTCCACCGGCAGCCCGCTGAACTGGAACAATGCCTATTACAGCAATCCCTTCTTTGTTGCCTATCAGAATACAGTAGGTCAGCGTCGGGACCGGCTCATCGGCAATATCGGGCTAAGCTATAAGATCTCCGAGGCGCTGACGGCCAATATAAGGTCCGGAACCGACTACTACACCGACCGGCGGAAGCTGAAGATCGCCTACGGTACCAGCGGCACACCTTTCGGTTCCTATGAAGAAGATGCGTTTACCGTGAACGAAAGCAATACCGAGGCTACCCTGAATTTCAACAGGAAGCTGAGCTCCGACTTCAGCCTGGAAGTCCTGGGCGGCGTCAATTTGCGCACCAAGTCCTATGAAGAGAACGACCAGATGGCTCCCAAGCTGGCTGTAGCCGGTGTATATACCCTGACCAATTCAAGAGATCCGCTGGTCTCCTCCAACAACTATTACCAGCTGAAGACCTATAGCGTCTTCGGGTCTGCACAGGTAGGTTTCCGTAACTATGCTTTTCTGAATTTTACCGCCCGCAATGACTGGTCTTCGACCTTGCCGGCGCAAAACCTATCTTATTTCTATCCTTCCGTCAATGGTACGCTGGTGCTTTCGGATGCGTTTGACATAAAGAGCAATGTGCTCAGCTATGCCAAGATCCGGGGCGGGTGGTCGAAAGTGGGCAGCGATGCGACGCCTTACCAGCTGATCAATACCTATCCTTTTATCACACCTCCTTTTGGCTCCAGCCCGCAATTGACGGCGGCCTCCTTATACCTCAACGCCAACCTGAAGCCGGAGACGACCACTGCGTCGGAGATCGGCCTGGAAGCCGGTCTGTTGAAGAACAGAATCCGTATAGATCTCAGCTTCTACCGGTCCAGCAGCTATAACCAGATATTGAACGTGGATGTCAGCGCCACGACCGGTTATGCCCAGAAACTGCTGAATGCGGGGAGACTGAACAACAAGGGCGTGGAAGTGCAGCTGGGACTTACGCCGGTGAAAACAGAAGCTTTCACCTGGGATATCAACCTAAACTATTCGGCTAACCGCAGCAAGCTGATCGCCCTGGATAACGGTGGTCTTCTGCAGAACTACGTGCTGGGAACCGATGGCACCATCCAGACTGTGGCTACCGTTGGTAAAGCTTATGGAGGTCTCTATGGACTCGCCTACTTACGCAATCCCCAGGGGCAGATCGTTGTGAACCCCGATGGCTCCCCGGCTACGAACCCGACCAAACAAATTTTGGGGAAATATACACCGGACTGGATCGGGGGGGTGACCAACAGCTTTAGCTACAACCATTTCAGCCTCAGCTTCCTCATCGACGGCAGCTTTGGCGGCTCGCAATGGTCCGGCACCAATGCTACGGGCACCTACACCGGCGTGCTGGCTTCCACACTGCCCGGACGGGATGCCACACATGGCGGACTATCCTATTACTATCCCGGCAATGACAAGTCACAGCCTACCGTGGCGGGCAGCACTGGTCCTGCGGGTGAGACCGTTTACCAGGACGGCATGATCTTCAAGGGCGTCACCACCGATGGCAAGGCGAACAAATCGATCCTTCCCGCCCAGCAATATTACAAAGCGCTCTACAACTTCGACGAACCATGGGTCTACAGCTCGTCCTTTGTCAAGCTGCGGGAGGTTAAGCTAGGCTATGATGTGCCTGCCAAATGGATCAGCCACATCGGTTTTGCCGGCGCCACCATCACTCTTGTAGGACGCAACCTCTGGATCATTCACAAGAACGTTCCGAACATCGACCCCGAGACGGCGATGAACGTGGGCAACGGGCAGGGCCTGGAAGACCTCAGCATGCCGGGGACGCGCAGCTATGGAGTGAACGTCAATCTTAAATTTTAAAAAAACAGACAATGCGAAATAACATTATCAACGGGTTGCTGGCGGCTGTGGTGGTCTTGTCTTCCGTCTCCTGCAAAAAGGAGCTGGAGAACATCAACAAGAACCCGAATGCTACGGAAAATCCCCAGCCGGACTACCTGCTCACCGCGGCTACAAAACTGACGGCCGACGTCTATTGGGGCGTGGCCAACAACATGGGATCTTCTCTGCTGCTGGTGCAGCATTGGGCGATGATACAATATACCGATCCCGACCGCTACATCTTTTCCAACAGCAGCTTTATTACCCTGTGGAATACCGGTTATGGCCAGAGCATCACGGATCTGAACAAGGTGATCAGCCTGGGGACGGACCAGGGCATTCCCAACTACAAGGGCGTGGCGCTGGTGTTGCGGTCCTGGGTTTTTCAGCTGCTGACCGACGCTTATGGCGACATTCCTTACCGGCAGGCGGGTAAGATCGACTCCTTCCTGACGCCGGCCTATGACACCCAACGCGATGTGTACCTCGGCCTCCTGGATGACCTGAAGACGGCGCAGGCTACTCTGGACCCTGCCGGTGCGGCCATCGCAGGCGATCCGCTTTACAATGGCGACATCCCGTCCTGGAAGAAATTCGCCAATTCCCTGCGGCTGCGTATTGCCTTACGCATAGCCGACCGCGAGCCGGTGCTTGCCAAACAGGTGCTGACGGACGTTCAGGCAGAAGGAAGCGGCTACATCGGCTCCAATGCTGAGACGGCCCAGCTGATCTACCAGAACTCGCCCAACCAGAACCCGGTGAGCAATACCTTCGACACGCGCAACGACTACCGGATCAGCAAGACCATCGTGGACAGGCTCTTCGCTCTGAACGATCCCCGCCTGGCGGCCTATGCCGACACCACGGCCGATGCGACCCCGAAGAAATACGTCGGTCTTCCCAATGGACTGACCGTAGGCGATGCAGCGGGCTTTGGCTTTACGAAGATATCCAAGCCGGACAGCCTGAATTTCCGGGCGCCTCATGCGCCGGCGGTGATCCTTAGCTATGCGGAAGCGCTGTTCGATCGTGCTGAGGCTGCGGCCAGGGGGTTTACGGGGGAGAATGCTTCCGACCTGTATAACCAGGCTATCCAGGCGTCTTTCAGCCAGTATGCCATTACGGATCCAACGGTTATTGCCGGATACCTGGCCCAGCCTGCTGTGCAGTACGATGCGGCTAATTTTAAACAGTCCATCGGGCAGCAGAAATGGATCGCCCTATTCGGGCAGGGGCTGGAAGCTTTTGCTGAGTGGCGGCGGCTGGACTATCCCCAGCTGACGCCGGCCGTGGCCGGGGTGCTGAACGGGCAGATACCGGTGCGGTTTATTTATCCGGGGACCGAGCAGTCGCTGAATGGTGCGAATTATACGAAGGCTGTGCAGCTTCAGGGTGCGGATCTGCTGACGACGAAGCTGTGGTTTGATGTGAATTGATTAAGCTATAGGGGGCATTGTGGCTTCTATAACAAAGCCATCATCATTTTCTGATGATGGCTTTGTTTTCTGATGATGGCTTTGTATTTATTAAGATTTGATAAATGCTAAAAGGTCTGCATTTATTGTTGCCGCTTCTGTAGCGGGCATTCCATGGGGGAACCCGGGATATGAAATGAGTTTTCCATTTTTTAACAGCTTTATGGTCTTTGCTCCGGAAATGGGGAAGGGAACGATCTGGTCGTCTTCTCCATGAAGGACCAGTACCGGCAGATCCACACTTTTAAGGTCTTCCGTAAAGTCTGTTTCCGAAAAAGCTGCAATACCATCATGATGCGCTTTTATTCCGCCCATCATCCCCTGGCGCCACCAATTATCCCTGATTCCCTGTGATATTTTTGCTCCGGGACGATTGTAGCCATAGAAAGGCAGGGTGAAATCCTCAAAATACTGGGCGCGTTGTGTCGCCGTACTTTCCCGTATCCCATCGAATACGGATATTGGAATGCCTTCCGGATTATTTTCGGTTTGGACCATCAGAGGAGGAACCGCGCTGATCAATACCGCTTTGGCGACCCGGCCCTTGCCATGTTTGGCAACATAGCGGATCACTTCGCCGCCGCCGGTCGAGTGACCGATGTGTATTGCATTTTTGAGATCGAGTGCCTGCGTGAGCTCTGCCACGTCCGCTGCATAAGTATCCATGTCATGCCCATTGGAAGTCTGAGTGGACCTTCCATGCCCTCTGCGGTCATGGGCGATAACGCGGAACCCATGCTTGAGGAAGAACATCATTTGTCCATCCCAGTCGTCCGCTGATAAAGGCCAGCCATGATGAAAAACGATGGGCTGCCCTGTTCCCCAATCTTTGTAATAGATTTCTGTGCCGTCCTTTACTTTAATTGTGCTCATTTTTGAGATTTTGATGATTATTATAATGTTATTATTTGGAGATGGATGTAATGGATCGCATCATAAAGATAGGGTAAGCGGATAATTCAATGTAGTGGTTAAGTTGTGAAAAAAGGGGATTTTGATGTACGATTTACATTTTCCTTTCTCCCGGTGATCGTAAGCCAAAAAAAGTTGCCCCACACGGGGCAACTTTCATAAGACTGCTGATGCAGGCTATTTATTTCAACGTTTCCCTGATCACAGCCGCAGCCTGAAGGATAGCTGTTTTGACTGCGGGAACATGTGCTAATGGATTCAACAGGCCAAAGTCATGTATTAATCCTTCGTAGCGGGTCAGGGTTACAGGTACGCCAGCTTCATCCAGCTTGCGGGCATAGGCTTCTCCTTCATCGCGCAATACATCGTTCTCTGCTGTTTGCACCAGGGTGGGAGGCAGGTGCCGAAGCTGTTCGGTGGTTGCCAGCAGGGGAGATGCATAAATCTGGCTCCTGTCGTTCGGGTTGGTGGTATAGTTGTCCCAAAACCAGATCATCATGTTCCTTGTCAGAAAGCGGCCGTTGGCAAAATCATGATAAGAGACGGTGGCAAAATCGGCATTGGTGACGGGCCAGAATAAAACCTGCAATTTTATTTCCGGGCCTTTTTTATCCTTTGCCATCAAGGCAACCACTGCGGCCATATTGCCGCCTACGCTATTGCCGGCCACAGCCAGCTTTTTTCCGTCTACGCCGATCGCGGAACCATTTTCAGCCACCCACTTTGTAGCTGCATAGGCTTGATTGATAGCGACCGGATATTTCGCTTCAGGGGAGGGGGCATAGTCCGGGAAAATGGCGGTTACACCGCTTTCCACCACAAGGTCACGGACGAACCTCCGATGGGTGGGATAATCGCCCAGTACCCAGCCTCCGCCATGGAAGAATAGAAAGGCAGGGCCGCCCGGTTTGACGCCTGTGGGTTTTACAATGTGGATGTTAACGGTGATCCCGTCCTGGGTGATCGTCTTTTCCGTCTCGTCGATACCTGAATAATCCACCGCAACCGATTTTTGGGCGCCAACCAGTATCTCCCGGGCATCTGCGGGGCTGAGCTGTTCGATTGGCTTGCCCCCGCCGGAATTCAATGCTTTAAGGAAACTGCGTACATCACTCAAAATGTGCGGATCGTTTTCTGCTTTTACAGCATTTTGTTCTTGTGCCATAATGAAAAGGGAATTTAAATTAAACAATAAGATGAATGCGAAGGGGAGATATCTCCGGAAAGTGTTTGTCATAAAAAGTAATTTTCTGATGATTTGATATGACAAAGCTACGGCGCACAAGGGCCCTTATCAAGATCAAAAGGGGGACTAAAATTGTACTTTTTTCCCCGGAAGGGAGAAATTAGCTGTTTTGAGCTAGCCTTCGGTCTCTTGTATGGAAAACTTTTTTCGGAAAGTGGCGGGGGTATATCCCAGTTTGTTGCTGAATAGCCGGTTGAAGTAGGCGGGGTCGTCGTAGCCCAGGTGGTAGGCGATCTCTTTAATACTCAGGGAGGAGTAGGCGAGCAGGCGTTTGGCTTCCAATAAAATCCGGTCTTTAATGATATCATTGGGTTGTGTCAGTCGAAGGCGGTTGAACTTTTTGGAAAGTGTTTTGGGTGCTATCGCCAGCAGATCGGCGTAATCCGTTACGCTATGCTTGTCTCTGAAGTGTATTTCCACGAGGCGGCTGAAGTTCCGGAAAAATTCGATATCTCCGGATGGGGCAGTCTTTAGCTCTTTTAGTTGTTGTTGTTTCCAGGCGCGTGTGGCCCGGATGATCATTTGTTTAAGGTAGGTCCGGATCATTTCTTCGCGGGATGATTCTTGTCCCGAGAGTTCCCTGATGATATTTTCCAGTGCATCAGCAATGAAGATATCCTCCCCGGCAGGGAGCACTGTCATCGGCATTCCGTAAATATTATTGAACAGAAGCCCATCGCAGGCTACTTCTTCATCATGTATCTGAATGCAATAAAAATCACGGTTGTAATAAATAAAAATTCCTCCGGGCGCGCCTATCTTTTCTAATTGAAGGTATTGATTGGAGTTTATAAAAAAGAGGCTGTTCTTTTTGGTGACAAATTGTTTGAAGTCCACCGTAAGGGTATAACCCGCCGGAAGATACAGCACCTTTAAATATGGTGCATATTGGGCGCCGTTTATGGAATCGAAATTGATCTTGTCAATTTTTACAACTCCGAATTTCTTGTAATTGAATTCAAAATAGGATTCCATGATTTGCTGCGGCAATGATACAGAATTAAGTTCAATTGGCTTGTAATCAGTTGAATTTAAAGCAGTGTCATATTGTATTTCAATTAGTTGTGTGTGATTTGGGGATCCTGTAGCTGCAAGTGGTGCAGGTTCCGGTTGTATACGATTGGAAAGTGATTGTTGCTGCGGAGAGGCTTACGATAGAAAAAATAGATTTATGGGAAACGCCAATTTTCATTAAATTTATATACACCATTGGTTAACTGCTATCAGACTGCTTAATGTGAT
>JAATFV010000256.1 GCA_015655015.1 Chitinophagales bacterium
TCGGACGCGCCTATTCCGCCCCCATCGACCCCAATCAGGGAGGTATTCAATTCACCTCGAAAGATTTTGATTACACCAGGACGACCGGGAAAAAAGGAGGCTGGGACGTCCAGATAAAACCGAAGGATTACCGCGATGTACAGCAACTATCCCTGAACATTAGTGAAACCGGCTATGCGACCCTCCAGGTAACCAGCACCAACAGACAGCCCATTTCATTCTATGGCTATATCACAGCGATCAAGCCATCAAAAAAGAAGACGAATTAATTGGTTTCAGATCATCCCTCACGCAGCATGCTAATTCAGCTCATCCGCAAACCGCCATCTCGTAGTAAAATCCGTACTAAGCCGCTGCCCGATAACAGTCGCCCGGAATAGCTCCACAGGGATCGCATTCTCATGCAAAAAGGCATCATGGAACTGCTTATCCGTCATTTTTTTCGAATCCACCAGCTCATGGTGTAATGCCCGTATCTGCAGCCCTCCCAGCATATAAGCAATCTGGTATAAAGGCCCGTAGCTGCCTGCGAACGACCGCCTTACCTCGGATTCCGCACTGAACTTCTCATGCCCTACCTTCTCCACCAGGAAGTCGATACATTGCTGCGGCGTCCATTTACCCAGGTGATAGTTCAAAGAAAAAATAATACGGCCCGAAGCCCAGCTCCGAAGAAGCTTTTTTCATCTCCTTTTCACACCAGGCAAACTGCCGGTTGGCGATATCTACCAGGTCCTGTGGACCATAAGGCACCATTTCATATTCCAGCAGCTCCTTTAATTTGTCCTCCCCGATAGGGTTGATACCCCTGTTATCTCCTGTCATCTTCGCCTGAAGGAAAAGTCCATAAGCCGACAAAAGAGAATCGGCTTCATGATAAGGCTTTTTCACCCACCAGGTAAAAGTCGGATCATACCCGTCATAAAAAGTATAGGTATTCTCCAATCCTTTCCGGACGCTCGTTATTATATCGACGATCTTTTGAGTCAATGCCCTTGAAAGTGCAGGCTGTTTATCCAATTGCTGCCGGGCATCCCTTATATCGGATTTCACGCTATCCAGTGTTTGCGCAGTAGCTTCCCCGTCCAGGGCAGCCCCCCGCCGCCTCCTGATCTGGAGGTCCATGATCTTCTGTGCAAAAGGAATAGCGAATTTCACCTGCTCATACACCTTCTGCGCCTGATCCAGCTCCTGGAGAGAATGCCGGATCGTACGCTGAAACAGGAGATAATCCACCTGGTCGGAAACACTTAAAGAATCAAAACGCAGTTCCCGGAGGCTTGCCAGAACAGCCTTATTGTATTCCCGCATCCGGGTATAATATTCAGGGCTATCCTTGAAAATATACACCTTTTCAAGGTCCTCCATGTCCGCCTCATACGTTGCTATTCTTTCAGGCAGGAGATCAGCCGGTTTTCCGGGTCCCGAATACGCAATTGCCTGGCCAGCTATAAAAACCGCTATTATGCCTATGCAGAGCTGCTTGCTTATTCTCATGTGCGGGTATTTTAGTAGTACCCAAAAATAAACAACAAGCGCGTAACCCGCAAACCTTTGAGTATGATCACCACCAATTGGTCTATAGACTGGAGCTATATTGCTCATGAGAAAGCAGATTCCCCCTTTGACAGGATTGGCCAACCAGTATTTTAACCAACCATCCTTCCGTTTCCGGATAGTTCAACAAAAGGTCCTGAGAGACCAGCAGATCCACATCATTAATACTGATTATATTCCCATTCACAGGCATGTGTACCTGAATTCTACGACTGTCAAATTGAATGTTCGCCAGTACTTCACCCTTCTTTTTAAACCCGTAGAGCCGCACGAACTCTATTCTCTTAATTTGCTTGACGCCTGTAAGCCTGTAATTAGTAATACCTACGAATGCCTCGATATCATGGAACTCTATCCATTCATGGCTGGCAGTATAATACAACTCTCTCTTCAGTGCATTGTAGGATTTCATACCATAAAGTTATGTTATGCCTAAACCCAAAGCGGTAAACTTTATCACTTCAAAAAGTAACTTTCATCAACTTTTTTTCTGATTGGTAGCAACCAGCACTTCAATCCCATCATCCGGGGAATTCGCCCAGTTCATTAGAATCTCACTATCGATAGGCTCATATATTTCCTTCTTATTAGGATCATCCGGGAGATCTTTGATCGGTACGAGCATAAAATATCGAAGTTCCATATAATCCAAACGCTTGTCCATCGTAAACCCCTTAATCTGAACATACCGAAACCCCTTGTCTTTTAAACTCTGCAGCCCCTGCGACGTTAACCTCGTGGTAAATTCAAAATTTTCCCTTGTCTCATTTTTCATCTTTCAAAATATTTATCCGACATTTTATTGATACCTCCCATTGTTATATTTCAATGGCTCTTATTATTCTTCATTTTCTTTTTTTTATCAGTTCAAGCACCCCATTGATAAAAGTCAACGGATGGATAGGATTACCAGGCACGTATAAATCAATTTTATAGTTGTCCAGGAAATGACGGTTTAGTGCAGGGCTGCCGGCAAAAATCCCTCCGCTGATGGCATCCGTTCCGGCCAGGATGATAATTTTTGGATCAGGTACCGCATCATAACATATCTGCAAGGGCCCGGCCATATTTTCACTGATCGGACCCGTAATGACAATACCATCAGCATGTCTTGGCGATGCTACAAACTCAATCCCAAAACGCCCCATGTCAAAATTTACATTGCCGCAGGCATTCAGCTCTAATTCACAACTATTGTCCCCCCCTGCAGATACTTGCCTCAATTTCAAAGAACCGCTGAAATATTCAGCTATTTCTTTTCTGATGATACCCGCATCCAACATGATCGGGCTTTCTTCCCCTTCTTTTATCAATAATCCCTCCCGGGAATTAACAGCCATTTTGTAATCCCGGGTGAACTTTATCTTATGCGGACTGGCAAAAGCACATTCACCGCAAAAAGTACATTTCCCCAGATCGATACAGACCGGATCAGCACTGATAGCGCCAGTGGGACATAATTCGATCAGGGGCTGCACGTCCACTACGGCCCCGCTGATCACCGGGCGGCCACGGAAAATACCCGGCACTTCAGCCTTCGTGATATCCGGTATATATTGCTTGCCCTGGTGAAGCAGTATCTTGATATTTTTAATCATAATAGCTGTTTATACAACGGGACTTCCCCTGTCCATTACAAATCCTGCCCGCAATAGCTCAAATCAAAACTTTTATTGCAGATCGGGAAATCAGAAATTTCATTATTCCGTACCGCCAGCGCCAATGCCAGCCAGTTATGCAAGGAGGGATCCTTGATCTTATAATGCGCCAATTCTCCCTTGTCATCAGTAACAGCGCAATGACAAATTTCCCCCCGCCAGCCTTCTACCAATGAGATAGCAAATGAGGCGGACGAAAGTTTTTGCAATTCCACTGCCCCGGCATCCTCCTGCGGGCGCATCTGCAGCCATCGGCGGATATAACCGATAGATTGGAGGATTTCGTCCTTTCGTACCTGTATACGGGAATACACATCGCCATGATGCTTGATCACCGGCTCATGCAACAATAACGTATACCAGCCGGAAGGATGAGACCTGCGAATGTCACGGGAAATGCCTGATGCCCTCGCCGCCATACCCACCGCTCCGATAGATTCTGCCTGTTCGGGTGTTACTACCCCTGTTTTCTCCAGCCTGGCCAATACCGTAGGAAGGATTTTCATTTCATTATACATCTCCAGGAAATCCGCTTCATAAACATCCAACAACCGGATCAGCTTTTCGGCAAGCTGCTGCGTAAAAGGAAAATTCGTCTTCCCGGCCCTTATCAACGCTTTTGAAAGGCGGTTTCCACACCACTCCTGCATAAAATTTATTACAGGTGTCCGTAGTCTGCCAAAAACAGCACTGCCTAATTGGTACCCAATATCCGTACAGATAGCGCTAAGATCCCCGGTATGAATGGCTACCCGTTCCAATTCCAATGCTAAAGTCCTCGCAAATGATAAACTGTCAGAAGGTTTGAACCCGGCCAGGCTTTCCCAAACATTTACAAATGCAGTAGTATGCCCGACTACCGTATCCCCGGCTATGGATTCCGCCAATGTAACACGCTGCAGCAACTTTCTCCTATCTAAAAAGAGCGCTTCGATGCCCCGGTGCTGATAACCCAATTGGATTTCCAGGTGAAGGATCTGCTCCCCGTTGCAGATAAAACGAAAATGACCCGGTTCGATGATACCGGCATGAATAGGACCTACCCCTACCTCATGCAGCTCCTCACTATGAATTTGATAAAAAGGGAAATTTTCGACCCGGTCTTCCCGGTTGGCCCTGTTAAAGGCATACCGTACCGGCTTTAACCAGGGATGATCCGCATATTGAATGCCAAAATTTTCATGCAGCTCCCGTTCGAAAATATGAAA
Organism: Chitinophagales bacterium; assembly: GCA_015655015.1. Classification (GTDB taxonomy): domain Bacteria; phylum Bacteroidota; class Bacteroidia; order Chitinophagales; family Chitinophagaceae; genus Puia. Next base: position 4,424 of record JAATFV010000256.1, read on the forward strand.
AGAAAGATGACGGGCGGTAAAGGAGGCTCTTGGCGTCGGATCATCCTTTAAAATTTCAGCGCATGAAACAATAATATTATGCTCGGCATCATCGGCAATACAACAAATCAACTTTATAAGAGCATCCTCCCGGATCCCGTAATAATTAACACAATGACATTCCTTACTTTGTACCAGCTTTATATTCATCTCCAGAAAATCATCATAGATCAAAACCGGAATGCTCCGCAGGGGAATAACCTCACCGTTCAATATGGTAGAATAATTCATCATACTATTTTGGTAAATATTGTATGGCAGTATTGATTAACCGTATAAACTCAGCCGGAGGGTTTAACCCCAGGCAAACGACCATAACCAGAAAAATATACTGGCTCAGGGATTCAGCCGGGCTGATCCTCTCCACAGCCGCCTCATTAAAATCTACCGGCCTGCTAAAAATTATTTTAAAGATATTTTTACCCAATGACCAGATGATCATGGTCAGCAATATAAGAACAATGGCAAGCAGCCACCCGTGATTGCTTTCGAACAACGACCGGAATATCAGAAACTCACTGATGAACATGCCCGAAGGCGGCATGGCCGTTACAATAAAAAAACCGAATAGTAATACCAGCGCCCCGGAGATATTATATTTGAAATAATCCCCGGTATCATAAATACTTTTGCTTTTATAAACACGATATAGCTGGCCTACCTGGAAAAACAGGGCAGACTTGGCAAATGAATGCAAAATAAGGTGAAGGATAGCCGCATAATAACCAATGCCCCCCGCCGCCAGCCCCAATATGATCAAGCCCATATGCTCGACGCTGGAATAGGCGAACATGCGCTTGAAATTTTTTACTTTAAGCATGTACACCGCAGCGACAAAAATGGACAGAAAACCTGAAATAAATAATATTTTATTGGCCCAGGGAAAAATAGAAGTGTGGCTGATGATTCCATAGAAACGAAAAATACCAAGGAACCCTACATTCATCAGCACACTGCCGAACAGCGCGCCGGCCGGCGAAGGCGCCTTGTCTTTTGCATCGATACCCACCGTATACATGGGTACTAACCCTGCCTTGGAAGTGAAACCCGTGAAAATAAACAGGAATGCCAGCTTGAGCCAGAATACGTTGAACGCCCCCGCACCGTCAAATAATATTTTATAATTAAGAACTTTGATTCCAGCCTGCTGCACAGCCACAGTAAGAAAGAGTATGCCGATAAACACCAACGTGATGCTGATCGAACAGACAAATACATACTTCCAGGTAGCCTCCAGCGTACGCACATTGCGCCGGTGATAGATCAGCGCAGAGGCGCTCAACGTAGTAATCTCGACAAAGATCCAGGTAATGGCGATATTATCAGACAAGTAGGCAGCGCTCAAGGCAGCCAGCAGGATCACCATAGCAGCAAAATAAATGCTGCGTTGCCGGGGATCATCCTTCTCCGTCTTAAAAAAAATATAACTCTGTAAAAAGGCAGGCACACTGATAATACTTAAGATTATCAGAAAAATGATTGCTAACGCATCGGGAGTAAAGTACCCCAGCTCTTCCACATCCTGATGGCGATATTCATAAATAGCCAGGCCCCACTGCAAAAGGACAAAAATGCTCACGAACAAATAATTCAGCCTCCTGTCCCTGTTAAGGAACAAGGCCAGGCTGATAAGAATTACTGCAATAAAGTAGCTACCGATCATAAGTTTTCCTTACTTATAATTATTTAATCTTTCAGGTTTCTTAACTGATCCACATCCTGCTCTTTCAGGATGTCACCGATCTTATTTACAAACACTCCCAATATCAATACACTCGCAAAAATGTCGAGCAATATGCCGATATTCACCAGCATAGGCATTTCCGCACCCACCGCCAGCGATAAAATGAACACCCCGTTCTCTATGACCAGGAATCCCATTACATGCGTGATGATCTTTTTCCTGGAAATAATAAAGTAAAGACCCGTAAACAAAGCAGATAAGGCAGTCACAAAAAAGATCTTCCGTATATGCGGGTCCTTAATGGCATTGGAAAGCAGGAAGGACCCGAGAATGATCGTAGTAATAATGACCACGGAAAGAAAATCCGGCAGGAACGGGTCCGACTCACGGGTTATCTTATTCCTTTTGATCACATAGTTCAGAAAATAGGGAATAGCGATTGTTTTAAAACCTATGGTTTCCATCAGCACAAAAAGGAGATTGACCACATTTATTTCAATAAGCTCGATAAAAGCCACTCCAAACAGCAGAACGCCCTGCAAAGCCAGCACAACCGTGTAGGTATTCAATCTTTTTGACAGCCCCATGTCAACCAGGCTGATGAGAAAAGCAATAAGTAATATATTCGTCATCTTTTTTCTTTTCATTAAACAATCTTTCCAAGAATCAGCAGCACTCCCAGGAATATCAGCAAAGAGATGGAAGTGAGGGTAAATATGTATTGCGGATTATGATTCATTCTGAACCTTGCCATGAATGATTCGATGATACCCACCACTATGGCAAATAAGAGCTGGGTTACAATGAAAATAGGTATGGAAAAATACAATTCGGAACCCGGCGTAAGAAAGAAGTTGGCAACAAGAGCGCCGTACATGGCGAACTTAAGATTGGTTGCATACATCAGCAGGCCCAGATCGAATCCGCTGTTATCAAGTATCATTACCTCGTGCACCATCGTCAGCTCCAGGTGTGTTTTGGGATCGTCTATAGGCATGCGGCTATTTTCAACCAGGGCAATGATGGTGATGACAAATGCAGCCAATACCCCGACGGCATAGGAAATATATGTTCCGAAATGCAGCGAACCGAATATCTCCTGGAAAGAAGTCTGGCCGGTAAGTAAAGCAAATGATCCCATGAGGATAAAGAAAGCCGGTTCGACCAGCATGGAATACAAGGCTTCCCGGCTTGCACCCATTCCTTCAAAGCTGCTGCCCGTGTCCAGGGCGGCAATGATCGTAAAGAATTTTCCCAGGGCCAGTACATAAGCAAAGAAAACAAAATCACCCTTGAATGAAATAAGACCCGGCTGGCTGCCGAAAGGGATCATGGCAATTGCCATAAGCACAGAAGCGAAATATATGCTCGGGGCAACCTGGAAGACGAAACTGGTGGTTTCGCTGTACACAGCTCCCTTCCGGAACAGGCGCCATACATCTTTTAACGGCTGAAAAATACCCGGCCCCTTACGACCTGAAAGAATACTTTTCGTACGGATGACTATTCCGGTAAAAAACAGGCTGGAAGCGACAATCAATATAAAATTCAGTATAGCCATTGTCGTACTTTTTTAAACAATTCCAGCAAAGAAAATGCGACTTCAAGCAACAGGCGCCGCCCCCCATGGAAACTTTCCTCGAATGGCTTGTTCCCGAGAGCCCGTATCGCTATCCATGAGCTCAGCCCGCCGTTGATCAAAACAGCCAGGAGCGTTATATCCCCTTTTCTTCTTTCCCCGGCGAACAGGATGAGAAAAGAAAAAAGAACAACAGTAGCGATAATGACAATAACAAGACTCACATTTATAATAAGTTTAAAAAAGTGGCGGCAATGAACACTATAATAAAGAACAGACCATACAGCACATACATCTGTATCTGTCCGTTATTGATAAACGTAAAATAATTCATAAATCCGATCAGCCGGTTATTCAACCTGTTGATGATACGTGTTTCAAAAAATTCGCTATAATGTGACTGATAGCTCCTGGCTTCCGGAAAGACAGTCGTGACATCTATTTCATGATATTTCTTCTTTTCGGCAGTGAGAAAGCTGAACAGCTTTGCCAGGCTCTTGGTAAATGATTTGCCCGTGTATTGCATCCTTGCATTGGGAGCTGCATATCCTCCGCCCCACGTAGGCAAAAAGACCCGGGGCTGTTTTTTGGAAATATTGACCCGTATATAGTAAATAAGGGAAATCAACCCGAGCAGAACCAGCGAAGTCCTTCCCGTCATAACCAGCACGGGCGATAAAGTATGTAGGACAATACCCTGCCGGAATGTGCTGTCAAAGACCCCGATCACGGGTACGACAGCCGTCAGGACCATATTCGGAAAAATACCGATCAGCAGCATTATTGCCAGGATGATGAACAACGGTATCCGCATTGCCGTTGAAACTTCCGTTGGCGGGTGAGTAAGCGGCATACGTGGCGTGCCCAGGAAAACGGTGCCGAATGATTTGGTAAATGTCAGCATGGATAAGCCTCCCACCATAGCCAGAGCAGCAATGCTTACGATCATCAACAAGTTGAATTGCACATTGCTGGATTTTATCCCCTCCACCAATCCGGTGTAAATAAGGAATTCCGACACAAAGCCGTTGAATGGCGGCAGAGCGCCAATAGCCAGTGAACCGCATAAAAAGAAAAATGCGGTTACCGGCATTCTCTTCAGCAACCCGCCCAGCTGCTCCATATTGCGCGTATGTGTCTGCAGGTAGAGATTACCCGCCGTAAAGAACAACAGCGATTTATAAAGAGAATGATTCAGCGTATGCAGCAAAGCGGCGGAAAAACCAACGAAGAACATCAGCGAATTACCGGTCGCCCTGCCAATTAACCCAACTCCAATCCCCATCCCGATAATGCCGACATTTTCGATCGTACAAAAGGCTAACATACGTTTAAAATCCCGGACGACAGCGGCGTTCAAAATGCCATACCATGCAGTCACCAGGGATAAAATAAGAATGACCTCCCCTATTTGTAAAAAATCCGAATGAAGATAAGTGATAGTCCGGAGTATCCCGTAAATCCCCATCTTAACGATTATACCTGACATAACACCCGAAATATGAGAGGGGGCAGCGGGATGCGCATGCGGCAACCAGGTATGAAGCGGAATAAACCCGGCTTTGATAGCAAAACCGGTAAAAAAGAGCGGGAACGCCCAGGCAGGCGGATGAGCGCCCAAAAAGAGTCCGATGGCGGAAAAATCAAATGACCCTGTAGCCATATAAACCCATATGAATCCAATACTTAACAATAATATCCCGATATGCATGTGGATAAGATAATTCATCCCTGCCTTCAGGGTGTCCGGCTTAGTATGTTCGAATATAACCAGCAAAAAAGCAGCAATAGACATCATCTCCCATACGACTAAAAACGCCAGCCCGTTTTGTACCATACATACCAAAAGCATAGACACATGAACAGTCACAAATGAGATCCAGTGAAGGCTGGTATTATTCTTCTGCACCTCGTACGCCTTCATATACCCCTTTCCATATAAGGCCCCATTCAGACAGGTAAGATTAATGATGAGCATGAACCAGGCAGAAAGCGGATCGATACGTATCGAAATATCGCCAAAAGGACTCCCCGCCCCAATAGTGCACCGGAGACTGCGATATTCAAACAGCACTTGTATGACAGGAACAGTAGTAAGAAGCGTAATGATCATCACAAGAACCAGCCCCCCGGTGGATTTCTTTCCTTCCGGTAATAAAGGAATTAATATCACGCCTGTGAACAGCAGGAATATTAATCCGGTAATCAGATAAAATGATTCCATCAGCGGTTATTACTTAAAGCTACCTTTTATTCATTCCTCCAGGGCTATTTTTTTTATCGACTTCCCTATTTTCCGGTAATAACGCTTAACATTGACCCGAAACACATCATACAATAAAGCAAACACCAGGAAAAAAGCCGGTACATAAAAAGAAGAAAAATCAATGATCCGGAATGCATAAGCTCCCAACAGGGCCCCCGTAACAAAGAACAGGATAATGACCGTCTTGAGCATAATACGGGATTTTAACGCCGTTTTATTCTCCTCCTGGATGGTTATCAATTGGGCCAGTTCAATACCCAGATCGGTGAATGTGCCTGTTAAATGGGTAGTGCGTACAACGGATCTGGATATCATAGAGACTAAAGCATTTTGCATTCCCATGGCAAACAACAGGCTTCCTGCAAATGTCTGCCGGTGTATTAAACTATCGCTATAATCCCTCCCTATAGCCGCTACCGTCACAAGAATTCCCATCTCCAGTAAAATAGGGATCAGGTAAGAATATCTTTGGTTCTTCCCGATTATATCGATAATAAGGCTGGAAATAAAGGCGCCGCCTAAAAATAGCAGCATCCATAAGGCTATCACCCACGTAGTTCTCCAATCTTTCAAAGACACCTTCTCTGCAAACAAAGCGGCATGCCCGGTGACATTGGTGGTTAATACAGAAAACCCAAGAAATCCCCCGGCATTGACAAACCCAGCGGTCAGGCTTAATAAAGCAGCCAACCGGACATTATGAATATGAGTCCGCCTGACTCCTGTATGTTTTAACATAATTATACGGCATATTTAAAATCAGTTTTTTATATAAAATCTAAGTAAGCCATCCAGCTCGCTTTGCACAACACTATAAGCCGGAGGTATCTCATCCCCCCAGCTGCAATAGGTCACAATTCTTGTACCCACAGGCATTTTTTCGAATTCCTTATATAAATAATTGCTGTAATAATTATACAACCCCGGAGAATATTCTATGCTGTCATCTATCTTATCAGTACCATCCAGGTTTTCAAAAAAAGAGTTATAAAAATAAAAATGGGTATACTTTTTAAAATCCAATTGTGTAAAATTCCCATGGATAAAGGCCACATTGGACAGGCCCAGAATAGCCCGGGCAGCTTCCGCATGCCCGATCAAACTACTTCTCTGCTCTACCCCATCAAAAAAAGAAGCAGGTTTATAATAAGCAGCAGACAAACAAAACTTACCCACGCCGCTTCCAATATCCAGGATCCGGACACCTTCCCCGGTTGCAAGAAATTCAGCGGCCATTCTTGCTACATGTAACGGGGTCCAATGCATGCTTGCCAACCGCTGAATAGACTCAGGGTAGAGAAGATCAAACTGCAGATCGCTACTGAACCAACTATCTGACTGCCGGGATTTAGCCGCTATCGATGACATAAAATAAAAGTTGAAATTTATAAACGCTCAGGTTCTTCAGCCCTCTCTGTCCGCCAATTCGGATTATATTTAACGAAAAAAGATAGCCACATCGACCGCGACAAACGCATCAGGTAAGGCTGGCTTAAAAGCAGAATGACTGTATTAACCCCAATCCACCAAAACAATCGGTTGTCATTCAGGGAAAGCCCGATTATTACCCACCAGGCAACGAACGTAGTGGCGGATAATGCAACGGTCAGCATATAGCTCACATAACTTGTCCCAAAATAAAAACCCGGCTCAATCTCAAGGATCTGGCCACAAACAGGGCACCGGGTATTCATCTTCATGAACTCCTTCAAATTGTAAAGCTTTTTCGTTTTAAACATGTCCCCTGTTCTGCAACGGGAACATTTATGCTTGATTACGCTCAAAAAATAGTTCGGTATAGGGTCGCTTTTATCAGTGGGCATCGTCTTTTGATAGTTTTATACAAAGCTATCCAAAGTCCCGTTCGGTAGCGGTGAGTATTGTCACTCCAAAAAGTAACTTTTATCAACTATTAATTTGTTAATTTTGTAACCATATGAGTATCAATGGTCTTTTCCCAATGGATAAATGGAATTTCAAAAGTCATTCCATTCTTACAGATTTGCCGCCCCAGGATGCTAAAATAATTACGGCTCACATGAGTGACCAGAATTATTCCAAAGGAGAAATTATTTTTCGCGAAGGATCATTCCCCTCCGGCATTTTTTTCATCCGCAATGGCAAGGTAAAAAAGTACAAAGTTGACAGCCTGCAACATGAGCAAATCATCTATGTAGCCAATACCGGCGAATTGATCGGTTATCACGCCCTGTTATCAGAAGAACGTTATCCCGACTCAGCCTCCGCCCTGGAAGACAGCGTGATCTCATTCATCCCCAAGGAAGATTTTCTGGAAGCGCTCAGCACGTCAAAAATATTGTCGCAGCGATTGCTCAAATTGCTCAGTCACGAGTTTACCGTGTTCACCAACAGCGTCACCCTTTTTGCCCAGCGGAACGTCAGGGAAAGACTGGCCACCCAGCTGGTAGTCATGAGAGAAAAATATAAAGAGAACTACCAACCGGGAATGGATGTAGAAATTAATTTATCGAGAGACGATTTAGCCAGCCTGGTAGGTACCGCCAGGGAAAACGTCGTTCGGGTATTAAAAGAATTTAAGGAAGAGGGGTCTATTAAAACCAAAGGCAGAAAGATTGTGGTTACAGACATACATAAGCTGCTCAAAATAGCCAACCAATTATAGCCGGAATAGCCGACCAATTATCACCAGGATAGCCAACCAATTATAACTTTATCCAGAACTTCAACAAGCTCCCAACCTGCGACTCCACCAACTGATAGCTCGATGGCAGGTTATCATCAAAGCTGTGAAAAGTCGCCAACCTCGTTCCTGGCTGTAGCTCCGCCAGCTTTTCGTACAGCTTTCTATTGTAATAATTGTACAATTCCGGCGTACATTCTATACTGTCGTCTATTTTATCCGTATCTATCAAATTCTCATAAAACGAATTATAGAAATAAAAATGGTCGTATTGCTTGAAATCCAGTTCGGTAAGGTTGCTATGTATAAAATGAACATTTTTCAATCCAAGTATCTCCCTGGCAGTTTCAGCACGCAATACCAGCTCCTTACGTTGTTCAACTCCGAAAAAAGAAGCCCCAGGCTTGTAATACCCGCCGGCCAGGCAAAATTTCCCCGCCCCGCTTCCTATATCTAAAACTTTAACGCCGTCATGCGGCACCAGAAATTGCACCACCATCTGTGAAATATTCAATGGGGTCCAATGCTTGCGGGCTAATAACTGAATTGACGGTGGGTATACATGATGTAATTGCTCGTCCGAACTAAACCATCGATCCAAACTGCCTGCTGAACTTATCTCCATCATACAAAGTTATCCCAGGTTGCTATCAGCGGCGTTGAATCTTATCACTCTAAAATGTGACTTTTATCAATTTCTAAAAAATAAAAAAACAGTACCTTCGCCCACATTTTTTATACAGCATATTATGAAACTGGATGAACAACTCCTGGAAAGAAGCGATAATAAGTGCGAACTATGCCAAACCGGCGAACCATTAAAAGTATATGAAGTGCCCCCCCAATCCAATAGCGACCTGGATAATTGTATCCTGATCTGTGACAATTGCAGAGCGCAGATCGAGAGGAAAGCGGAATTGGACAGCAGCCACTGGAGCTGTTTATCGACCACTATGTGGAGCGAAATACCAGGTGTACAGGTAGTCACCTGGCGTCTGCTCCACCGCCTGAAACAGGAGAGCTGGGCCATGGACAACCTGGATATGATGTACCTTAGCGACGAACTGTTGGTCTGGGCTAAAGCCACCGGCGACCAGGATAATGACGCCCCCATCGAACTTCATAAAGATAGTAACGGCCACCCTTTGCAAAACGGCGACACAGTTACGCTGATAAAATCCTTAGATGTAAAAGGTTCCACCCTCAATGCAAAAATGGGAACCGTCGTAAAGAATATACGGCTGGTGGAAGATAATACAGAACAAATTGAAGGTAAAATTGAGGGGCAGGTAATCGTTATTCTTACCAAATACGTGAGAAAACAAAACAACTAAAAAACCCGCCAAAATAGCGGGTTCCAATATTAAATAACGGGTTCCAAGATTAATAATATCAATCTTACTGCTGATAGCTCCCAAACAGCTTCACCAGCCTGTCCGGGTAATCGGAAATAATCCCGTCCACCCCCAGATCACCCATAACCTTCATATCCGCCTCTTCATTCACCGTCCAGGGCAAAACAGCCACTTTACTGTCATGGGCTTTTCTCACCAGCTCCGCATTCACCAACGTATATTCGGGACTGTAAATGGAGGGAGAAAACCCCAGGTCGGTTATATTCTTTTCAAAACCCTCCTTATTCCCCACCAATAAGGCCGTCCGCTGATCCGGATACATCTTATGAAGGATCTGCAAAGTACGGGGATCGAACGACTGGATGATCACACGGCTGCGTATCCCCTTTGCCTTCACCACATCCATGATCAGGGTGACGAACTTCTCCGGACCGGGATGAAAAATATTATCCCCCGCCGGACTGGACTTTGTTTCCATATTATAATAAACAGGCTTTAAATGATGCCTCTTTACATATCCCTCTACACTATCGATCAGCTCCGAAAGCAGCGGCTTATACGTACGCAGTTTCACCTGGCCGGGGAAACCCGGATGCGTTTTCACGCCCTCCGCAAAAAGCCGGATGCTGTCATAGGCCATTTTATAGATCGCATACTGTTTCTCCTCCTGCCGGCTGATCTCCGAGCCATCCGGCTTCAGCATGATCGCCGAGGACATGAACACATCATGTGACACGACGACCTTCCCATCTGCCGAGATCGTGCAATCCAGCTCCAGGGTCCGGACCCCCAACTCAACCGCATGTAACATGGCCGGAATGGAATTCTCCGGCATCAGGCCCCTCCCACCCCTATGCCCCTGCACATCCAGCTTCTGCTGACCAGTGGCCAGGATCGATCCCCCGCACAACGCTGCTAAAAGAAAAGTTCTCATGATAATAGATAAAATTAGAAGATAACAGATCACTCACGCCCGATCTCAGATCACCACGATCTTAGATCCGCACGATTTAGATCATCACGATCTTAGATGACCCTGCAATTTGTATAAAATCAACTTCATCCAAAATTATCTTCTTATTAACTCATCCCCTTTCCCCAGGAAATACCGGCCGGTCAGTCGTTAGACACTGCCGGGAAAGTGCCGCCGGCCTACCGCCAGCCTCCACCCAAACTGGCGTACAGCGTGACCACCGCCTGTAATTGCTGCAGCCTGTCATCGATGCCATTCAGCTGAGCGGATAAATAATTCTGCTCGGAGGTTAACACATCCGTATAATTCGTATTCGCATTGTACTTCATCAGCTCCTTCGTAAACTCGACCGACTTTTGCAGAAAATGGATCTCCTTCGTGCGAATAGTTATCTTTTCCGTCGCCGATTGATAATCCGTTAATGCATTGGATACTTCCTGCCCGGCCGTTAGCAGCGACTTTTGAAAAGTCAGGAGAAATTCCTGTTCCTGGCTCTTCGCCACTTCCAGCCGCTGTTTGTTAAGGCCATTATTGAAAATGGGCTGCGTTAATCCCCCCACGATGTTCCCAAAAAAGCTGGAGGCATCGAAGAAATGTGAAAGATTACCCGACGATAGCCCGCCCTGGGCCGTGATCGTTAAGGCCGGATAAAAATAGGTTCTTGCCACATTGGTGAGGGCAGAATAATAACGCAGCTGAAACTCCGCTTCCTGTACATCAGGCCTGTTCGCCAGCAGCTGAACAGGCAATCCCGTCCGCAGATCAGCAGGCGCCTGCTCCTTATCCAGGCTGTCCCGGGCTATCGGACCGGGATTACGTCCCAGCAAAAGACTGATATTATTTTCCGTCTGCCGGATATTTTGCCTGATATCCGGCAGCGTCACCTCCGCAGAATAGAGATTCGCCTGGCTTTGCATGACAGCCGCACCGGTCAGCACATCGGACTCCTTCAATGCCTTCGTCGTCTCTACATCTTCTTTCCTGTTCTGTACAGTTGCCAGCGTGATCTTTAGCTGCTGATCATAGGCAAGCAGCGCATAATAATTTACTGCTATATTGGAAACCAGCTGCGTCTGAACATCTCTTTTATACGCATCGCTCTGCAGCAAAGCGGCTAACTGCGCCCTTCGGGCAGATCGTAGCTTCCCCCAGATATCCACCTGCCACGAGGAGCTCAGGTAGGCCTCATAAGTCTGAGTAGAAGGGAAACCCGGTGTTTTTTGCAGGCTCGCATCCGCATTAGCCGCCAGGCTGGGAAAAAAGGCGGCCTTGCTTTGCCTGAAATTGGCTTCCGCCCCACGAATACGCGCCACCGCGATTTTCAGATCGAGGTTGTTATCGATGCCTTCCTGTATCAGATGCTGTAACAGGGTGTCGCTGAATAGCTGTCTCCAGGGTATATTGGCGATCGTAGTCGTGTCACCGGTAGCGCTGTCACGATAAAGCCCGTTACCCGCCACACCGGAAGGCTGCCGATAAGGTGTCGTTACCTTACAAGCATACAGAACGAGAACAAATAGCAGCCCCGGCAACCAGATCAGCCTTCCCCCACACACCAATCCATCGCCGACCCTCCGCTTACCCGGCCCCCGCCAGCTGGCCTCATGCAATTTCCTGAACAGATTCTTCATCGTCATAAGATTTATTTTTTCCCCCTAACTTTTCCTGCAAACCCTGAAAAATGACAAACAAGGGCGGTATCACAAATACTCCCAGGCAGGTTCCGAACAACATGCCGCCGATCGCTCCCGTGCCGATGGATCGATCCCCATTGGCGCCTACGCCGCTGGCGAACATCAGCGGCATCAGCCCGAACACAAACGCAAAAGAGGTCATCAGGATGGGACGCAGCCGCACCTTGCCGCCTGCGATAGCCGACTCCAGCAATCCCATGCCTTTTGCCCTTCGCTCCACCGCAAACTCTACTATCAGGATCGCATTCTTCGACAGCAGACCGATCAGCATGATCATGGAGATCTGCATATAGATATTGTTGTCAATCCCGAACAGCTTCGCGAAAGCGAATATACCCGATAGCCCTACCGGCAGCGACAGCAGTACGGCAAAGGGCAGGAGATAGCTTTCATATTGTGCGCTGAGCAGGAGATAAACAAAGGAAAGACACAACAGGAAGATAAAGATGGTCTGCGAACCGGCCGACTGCTCTTCCCGGCTGATACCGGAATATTCGAAACCATACCCCGCAGGCAATTTCTCCGCAGCCGTCTCCTGTATCGCCAGCAGAGCCTGCCCGGTGCTGAACCCGTCATTAGGCGAGCCGCTGACAGACATGGAAGTGAACATATCAAAACGGGACACCGACTCCGGTCCAAAGACCCGTTTGAGCGTAACAAACTCCATGATAGGCACCATGGCGCTGTCCGAACCCCGTACATAGATCTTATTCAGGCCGGATGGCGCCGACCGGTAGTCGGAATCCGCCTGCAGGATCACCTGGTATTGCTGGCCAAACTCGGTGAAGTTGCTGGTATAGCTGCTGCCATAGAATACCTGCATCGCATTCAGGATGGAAGTGACCGATACACCGGCATCCTTACACTTGGCGACATTGATGTCCATTTCATATTGCGGGAAATTCGGATTGAAGGACGTGGTGGCATATTGTATCTCCGGCCTTTTGTTCAGCGTCCCCAGAAAACCCTGCGCCACCTGGTAGAACTGATCGGTAGTATGTCCGCCTTTGTCCTGTAGCTGGATCGTAAAGCCGCCGCTGGTCCCAAAACCGGTGACGGTAGGCTGCGACATGAACACGATCTTCGCATCCTGTACCCCGGCCGTTTTTTGGGTGAGGATCTTGATGACCGCCTTATTATCGACACCCGGACGCTGGTCCCAGGGCGTGAGCCGCACGGTGACCATGCCATAGGCGCTGCCGGTGCCGCCGATATAGTTCGAGCCCAGCGTACGCATGGTGTGACCAACCTGGGGAACGGTGCGGCAGATACTGTCTACCTCGTCGGCGATCGTTTTGACCCGTTCCATGCTGGATGCAGGCGGCAGACTGATATTGACGAAAATGGTGCCCATGTCCTCTTCAGGCACAAAACTCGACGGCGTAGACCGCATCAGCAGGTAAAAGAACGCGGAAAAACCAAGGATGATAACAATAACAAGCCACTTTTTGGACGAAAGAAAGCTGACAGATCGTGAATAACGGTCGGTCAGTTTCTCATATCCGCTGTTGAAAACAACGCCAAACCGCTGCAGTAATGTTTTCTTCTTATTGCCGTCCCCATGATCCGGAGGTTTCAGGAACATAGCTGCAAGGGCCGGGCACAAGGTCAGCGCGTTGATGGAAGAGATACAGATCGCAATAGCCAGGGTAATGCCGAACTGCCGGTAGAAGACCCCGGCGGACCCGGTGACAAAAGACACCGGCACAAAGACGGACGCCATGACCAGGGTGATGGACACGATAGCGCCCGATATTTCACCCATGGCGTCTATCGCAGCCTTTCTCGGGGACTTGTAGCCGCTTTCCAATTTCGCATGGACAGCCTCGACAACGACGACAGCGTCATCTACCACGATCCCGATAGCCAGCACCAGGGCGAATAAGGTCAGCAGGTTGATGCTGAAACCCAACAGATACAAAAAGAAAAAAGTCCCGGTGATGGCGACGGGTACGGAGATGCCATGAATAATGGTAGAACGGAAATCCTGCAGGAAAATAAAAATAACGAGGAACACCAGGGCAAAACATTCCACCAGCGTATGCAGCACCTTGCTGATAGAGGCGTCCAGGAACTGGTTGACATCGACAAGGTATAGGTACTTGATACCGGTGGGAAAAGAAGGCACGGCCTGGTTGATCACCTTTTCACAATCTTCGATCACCTGTTTGGCATTGGAACCGGGTGTCTGACTGACAGAGATCCCCACGGACTGTTTGCCGTCCGTCGAATTGGCGCCAGTATAACTCTGCGCCCCCAGCTCGATGCGGGCTATATTCTTGAGCTGCAGGTATTGCCCCTTCCCGAGAGACTTAATAATGATATTGCCAAACTCCTCCGTAGAAGTCAGCTGCCCCTTATACCGGATGATATACTGAAAGCTCTGGTTGGAGTTCTCCCCGAACTGGCCCGGGGCCGCCTGCACGTTCTGCTCGGCAAGAGCGGCGCTGACATCGGCAGGCGTGATCTTATACACTGCCATCATATCGGGCTTGAGCCAGATGCGCATCGAATAAGTCATCGTCGAACCGGTGACGGCAGCGCTGCCCACCCCGTTGACCCGTTGCAGCTGAGGGAGTATATTGATCGCCGCATAGTTCTGCAGGAAGGTCTGATCATAAGCCTCCTTGTCGCTGTAAAGTGAAAGGATCAGGAGATTGCTGGACTGCTGTTTGCGTACCCGGACTCCGTTCTGCGTCACGGATTGAGGTAATAAGCTGGCCGCTGCCGCTACCCGGTTCTGGACATCCACGGCGGCAATATCCGGGTTGGTGCCTACGGCAAAGAATACGCTGATATTGGCCGCTCCGGTGTTGTTAGCCGTAGAGGTCATATAGGTCATCCCTTCCACCCCGTTGATCTGCTGTTCGAGCGGGATGATGACGCTTTTCACTACCACATCCGCATTGGCGCCGCTATAGGTCGCAGAGACCTGTACGGTCGGCGGAGAGATGTCGGGATATTGCGCGACCGGTAACTTTGTCATCCCCAGTATCCCCAGCAGGATGATGATAATAGAGATAACGGTACTAAGTACAGGCCGCTGTATGAATTTTTTTAACATGCTTGTGCTTTAATGGGTAGTAGATGGACCGTACAGGCTATCCGCATTCACCGGTTTAGGGATAATGACCGTGCTGTCTTTCAGGTTAAGGCCGTTTAGCAGGATCCTGTCGCCGTGTTTCAAGCCGCCCGATACAACCAGGAACTTCCCGTCATTCGTCGGGGTGGAAGTAATAGCCGTATTGAGGACCTGGTTGTTGTCGGTCACCAGGTAGACAAACCGTTTATCCTGCAATTCATAGGTAGCCGTCTGCGGCACCAGCAACGCGGTGTCGATCATCCGGGGAACACGCACAACGGCGCTGGCCCCGCTGCGGATCAGACCTGTCGGGTTCACGAATTGCGCCTTGAGGCTGGCCGTACCGGTACCGGAGGTGATAAAACCACTGGCTGTCTGCAGTCTTCCTTTTTGAGGATACTGGCTGCCGTCAGCCAGGACGAGGGACACCGGTGGCAAGCGATCCAGCTTATCCTGGAAAGTGACGCCGGGTATCCGGTTGGAGAGCCCTAAGAGCTGCTTTTCACTCAACGAAAAATAGGCATACACCTGGTCTATTTTAGACAGGCTGGTGAGCGGATTGGAGGTGCCGCTGATAAGATCGCCTATCTTATAGGGAATAGACCCTATGACACCCGTGATCGGACTCCGGAGAATGGTATACCCCAGGTTGGTCTCCGCATTTCTCAGGGCCGCCATCGCCTGGTCAAGAGCAGCCACCTTCGACTGCAGCGTATATTGGGCAGACTCCAGCTCATATTTGCTGACAATATCCTTCTCTACCAGCGGACGCACCTTCTCCACGTCCATTTTCGCAGCATCCACATCCGCCTGCGCAATTTTGATCGCCGCCCTCGCTGTGATCACATTCTGCTGATACACAGGGTTTTCAATCTGGAAAAGCAGCTGCCCCTTTTTTACATTGCCGCCTTCGGGAACAAAGATCTTCTCCAGGTAGCCGTCCACCATAGGCCTTAGCTGTACGATCTCGATCCCCTCGATCGTCGCCGGAAAGTCATTGTAAATGGTCGCGGACTTGGGACTAAGCGTAAGAACATTGTAAGCCTGAGGGGCCGCAGATGCCTTTTTTTCTTTCGAATCACTTTGACAGGCTGTAAAGACAAGGGACGCTATAATGGCCCCACAAACAAACCTACTTTTTCTTATCATATTCCTGGATATTGCTTTAAAATTATGTCTGAAGTTATACCAGACCCGACCCAATTCGGGCTGGTCCGGCATAGACAAGGCTTTTGGATACCAGGTTAGCAATAGGTGTTATGGTCAAATATATTGATTTTCCGACGACTCCGGTATTCTTCCTGTCGTCCCGGGTTTCCGGTGAAGCTTTATCCTTACGATGCAATCGGTTGCACTTTTGTACCGGCAAGAGGCGGGACCAGGGTGGGGTATAAGGAACCTGTGCTGGCTGGCAAGGAATACCAGCCTAAAAACCCCCTACCATTCGCTCAATGGCTTCAATGCGTTTTTTTTGACGGCGATCTGCCCCTCTCCGGGAACCAGGAGCACGTTGAATGCTTTCTTCGTATGCGCCGGCACGGTTACTTCAAAACCAACAAGGACGGTTCCCAAATTAAGGGCATCCCAACTATTAGGAGGGTCGGTAGGAAAGGTCCTCAGGTGCGCCTCCTCAGGCTCCGCGACAAATAGGGTGAGTCTTTTGCCCTTGCTGATCAATTGCAGCTGGTTGCCATTGATAGCGCTGACAGCGGCAGGGGTGAACATCGCCCACCGGATAGTACAGGACGAATCACCTGTTTCTATCTCATCCCGCACCAGGACATATCGCTTGTCAACGATGGCGACGCCCCTCTTCGCCAGGGTCAGGCTCCCAGCGTACAACGAGCTCATGTCGGTTACCGCATCCAGGAACAACGAGTCAGAAGAAGAAGAAGAGATAGCAGCTTTACCCGTTACACGCTGTAAGGAATTATTTACAGTCAACGTACTATGCGAAAAATTCGATAACCGAAAGACCTTCCATCTCTCGCCGTCCTGCCGCCCATCCCATATTTTAATCCCTTTTGACTCAAGGCTTTCATAAGCTTGCATCCCCGGGTCAGCCCCCCACCTTACTCCGTCAGCATCCATTACGAAAGATCCAACATCCATATGGCCGTGACTTTCAGAAGGAGATCCTGCTTTCAAACCCAAAAATATCGCGTGGGGGTCTTCCCAGGCGGTTCGCATCATTGCCACGGCATTGTCGCCTTTGCCGTTCCAAATCTTATACCCGGGCGGAGTGATCGCTTTCACATTGATATGGGTGCCCCATAACAGAATAGCAGGCAGAAAACGGTTCCATTTGACAGGCAATGAGGTTGATTCCAAAAGGTTGCCCCTTTCCGAGTACAACAACGTAGGGTCATTTAATTTTTCTGCGAACCAGAACATGGCAGGTTGCAGTCCGTCCTGTCCGCCGCCATTCGCATCGGAGTAATTAAAAGAGTAACCCGCCGGAGTTTCAAGGTTCTCGTAAAAAGCCGCCGTTTTCAAGAAGCCTGGCTGTTGAGAAAGTCCGTAGTCCGTACCAAACAACCTTTCCAGGGCACTTATGAAAAGTACGTTGTAAGAGGTTCCATATCCCCAATAGTTGTACCCTTCGGCATAATTCCCTTCAGGAGCATATCCCTTCATGGATACCAGGATACTTTCCAATGATCTGTTGATGACTCGTGCACTCAGCTGAGAACTATCCTCATACACCGCTATGGCTCCGTAAGCGGCTCCCGTGTTGCAGACCTGGTTCCAGTTGTTCGTCAGTTTCAGCCACCCGTTGTATTTTGGGTTGAAAGATGGCGCGATCCCCTTGCTGATGATGGCATCTCGGATAATTTCCCTGGAAGAGGGAGACAAGTCATTGAATAACCAGTCATACCCTATGGACACAGCCGTTGTCATTTCAGCCACATCTAAAAAATGATCAGGGTTCCAGTCACTAAACCGGGACACCGCCAATAACTCCTCTTCACATTTCTTAAAATACTTTTTACTCCCGGTCATACGCCAGGCATACGAAAGGAAGAACACACGCCGCAGGCATTCCCTCGATTGATCCAGGAGACGTCTTCCGACCAGTACACGTTCTATTTTAGGCAACGACAGCATTGCGTCACACTCGCCAATGATCTGGTTGTGGGCAAATCGCCATACAGGATTATCGGCAATGCTTTTTTTAATCTCTTCTTCCTGCCCCTGTAATAATAAAAGGCGTGGATGGCTTGTCATCCTGGTCGTATCGATCAGATTGGCCTGTCCAAACACTACAGAAGAAAAAAGCATAAAAAACAAGGGCAGCATCCTCCCAAAGGGATGCACATTACACTCAAGTGTTTTTTTACTCAAAAGCATACTTTTATAGTTCATTCCCGTTAACGGGATTCTTATGATTCAGCAATAATCTGTACCTGCTCAATGCCTCCAAAAAATAATAGTCGGCATATACCAGCGGCACATCTATTTCCGCATCATGGGCGATGCTGCCTACACTGTGCTTTAAAATAAAATCGCCGTTCTCACCGATCTTTGCCCGGTATGCCGAACCACTCAACGAATGTAATATAGTTATGGCTGTCTTTTTGTATTTTTCGCCATTCCCGCCCAAATAGGTGCTCAATTCCAATAGTGCAGAGGCCGTGATCGCAGCAGCCGATGCATCCCTGTATTTTACAGGCATCTGGTTGGCATAGGATGCTACAGATGGCACATAACCGGAATCATTGGCATTAAAGTCCCAGTAGGGTACTTTGTCAACCGGTAATTCAGGATTGTTGATGTAATAATCCGCCATCTTTTTAGCTGTCGTGAGAAATCTTTTGTCACCCGTCTCCCGATAAACCATCGTAAAGCCATAGATGCCCCAGGATTGCCCCCTTGACCAGGTCGAGTTGTTGGAATAACCCTGCCCTGTTTCTTTTGCCAGTACTTTCCCCGTTGCGGAATCATAACATACCACATGGTAACAGCTGTAATCATTCCTCACCTGGTTCTTCAGGGTGGTCAGCGCATGCTGGATGGCTATATTTTTATAGTAGGCGTCCCCCGTTGCTTTGGAGGCAAAAAACAATAATTCCAGGTTCATCATATTGTCAATAATGACGGGATAATAGTACTTTTTCTGCCCGTCCCATGAATTAAAAACATCCCACGATTTTATAGTACCTGTCGTGGGACTGAATCTTGTACTTAAAGACTTTGCAGCCTGCACTAACACAGCCTTGTACTTTTCATTCCCGGTGAGCCTGAATGCGTTCCCATAACTGCAGTATAACATAAAACCCAGATCGTGATGTTTGGTATAATCTTTCAGCGACTCCAGTTTCTCCGTCCATTTAATGGCATCTGCCTTAAGCGTATCGTTTTTCGTAGCCTCATAGGCATACCACAAATTACCTGAAAAAAAACCAGAAGTCCAGTCATACTTGTTACTCAATTGCAATTCATCAAGCGCATTAACGGTTTTCGGAAAGAGCGAATCGTGCTTATCGGCAACCTTCAGCATTTTTTTCAATTGTATTTCCGCGAAAGAAAAATTATCTTCTATAAATTGTTTCTCCGTCTTTTGAGGTATAAAAGCCATTGACGCCATAGCCGCGCAGAGTATAAAAGCAACTGTTATCTTCATATAATATTGTTTAGATCGTCTCCCTTATTCTTTTATGAATAGTTTTGTTTTCATGGAAGTATCGTTTTTGCAGGTAACCATATAAACCCCCGATACCAGCAGGCTTACGTCTACAGTCGTCTGCACATCGCCGGCTATCACGTTTTTCTTCAGGAGCTCCTTGCCGTCAAGGCTGTAAACAACAAGGACCGACCCGGCTGCAGCCTTTCCATGCATAACAACCACCAGCCCCCTGGAAGGATTGGGATAAACAGCAAAAGAAGGCCCGGTCTTGCTCTCATCCCGGAGCCGGGCATTTATCGAAGAATCGGGGAATAAGGCCGCCGGACCAGGCGCCGGATCAAGGGTCAGCACTACCGTATTGGAAGGATAGGAGACCGTGCCTGTGACACCCGCCGGCAAAATAACGGAAGTGAAAACTCCTGTAAGAGTGCCCGCGGATAACAAGGTAAACGCTTGCCCTGCAGCAGGCGTACCGGAAAAATTATTTATTACCAGCCTGCTCCCTGTGATCACTACTGTTTTCCCGGGCGCCGCCAACGGCGTCGTAGCGGCGGCAAGATTCGACAAGACATACGAACTGCCGATGATCAAAGCCCCGTTATTAACGACCCCTGTAGTATTGTCAACCACCAGGTTGTAAATAGTATCGCCCGTAAATGCTAATGCGGGTATCACCTGCCCCGAAGAGCCGCTATAGGTGATCGTGTCATTATTGGCAGTTGAATGAATGCTGCCGCGTGTCGTTTGTGCAAGCAAACCCGCCATATGTATAATAAGCAAAATCGATAAGGTATATTTTTTCATCGGAATACATTTATTTTTTATTATAGATTCTCACGTAGTCGGTCTGCATATACACCGGCCAGGTATTGCCCGCCTGATTTGGAGGAGTCCAGCCAATGCCGCTACCGAGTATGAGAAATTCCGGATGCCGGGAAATGAAGGCGGTATCCGTCAATGTCCATGTGAGTACCCCGTCGGTATAAAACTTGTAATACGCAGGAGACCATTCGACCGCCAGGATATGCCAGCCTCCATTGCTCACGGTCGTTGCATGGGTGATTTGCTGGTGATAAGGCGCATTATATCCGTTTTTATGAATAGTGGTATTTACCTGCCCCTGCGGCGCCACTGCCGAAGGCCCCAAATATTCGCACACATCTATTTCAGCACCATAGGTGGCAGGGTCATTGGCAGCAGGGTTGCCGCTAACAGTGGGCGATTGGAGCCAAAAGGCGCAATTCACGCCATTATTAGAGGTGAATGTCATTTTACACTCCATATATCCATATTGTTTCATTACATTATATGGCCATGCGGTTGCAATGCCGCCGCCCACATAATAAATACCAGCTGAATCATTTATTTTTGATACGTAATGCCCGTTCCCATCCAGGTAATTATAGCTTTTTATATTTTTTGTTAAAAAATTTTGTCCGGAAAAAGTAACAGACGTAGTAGTAGTATCGGTATAACGCTGCCCCCACCAGGCAGGGTTGGGGAAGGAGTTGGCGGCGCCGTCAAATTCATCATGCCAGACCAGTGTATACCCGGGTTTGTAGGTAGAATCCGGCGCCGGCGTTGCCGGAACATACGTTGCGCCCTTTAGGATAAGATTGCTGCCTGCGCCTAATTTAAATTCTCCAGAATTAACGATCAGGGAATCCAGTACCGTCAACGTTGTACTATCGGCAAGGCGGGCCCCGGCATTATTATTGATGGTGATCTGGTGGATGCTGCCATTTGAATAAGCCGTTTTTCCCGGAATAAGTTGAACGGAAGATCCATTGAACGTTATATTGGCATTGTTAGCTAAAGTATTCATGGCGCCTGCCATTACAGAAAGAGTATTTGATACGCCGATGTTTGCCGGCAAGGTGACCCCTGCCGCATTATTGATAGTAAGGTTGCCATAATTGGCGGCCAATACATTTTGGGACAAGCTGGCATTATCATATATAACGGTGCTCGACGAGTCGAGATAATTCAACAAAGGATGGTAGGGTGGACTGGGCAGTAATTTATAATGGAGTACCGAGTTTTTGTTTACATTAATGGTAGCATGCAGATAGCTATAGTCCGATGTCGTCAAGGTGCCGGCAGATCCCGGACTCAGGCTGCCGCCGGTCTCGTCCCCTACAGAAATACATACCCCGGTTCCACCAAATGAACCGGAAAGAGTGGCAGACCTCCCGTTGTTGATGATGTAAAAAAGATTGGCATTATAAAGGCTTGCAGGGGAGACGCCCGAGCCATCAGGCCTGGTATTCCAGTTGCTTATGACATTGGCATCCCCGCTACCCGGAACGAAATAATAAACATCTCCGGCCACATTGACCGGAGTTTTTTTAGGGGCCATTGCTACTCCCCGCCATGCGCCGCCCAGGCTGCCGCCCGTATTGTAGCCGGCCAGTATGGTTTCCGTGCCGCTCATCGTACTGCTGTAACCTCCCGCATCCACTATCTTTACCAGCTCTCCCCCGGGACCCTGCGCACCCGCCTTCCGTATAGCATAAATGGTCACCTGCGTACTGTCCCAAACTGCCGTCAGCCCCTGGTAGTTGTCCGTGTAGGCGCCATACCCACCGCTGACTGTCCAGGAACTGCCAATCTTCGTATATTTTACGATACCGTTGCCGGCGGTAGTGCCGCTGCCCGACGCCGATTGCGCCACATACAGCACGTCATTGCCGGCTACCAAAGAGCTGGCGTCCACCATGCAAAAGCCTTTCGGCGAGGCCGGAGCAGTAGAACCGCTTGCGAAAGGCAAAATCGAAGTAGTTATTGGGCTTGTTGGAAAACTCCCCGCGCTGCCAATGGTCATTGCCTTTAAGCCATAGTCATTGGTCCCATACAGCTGCCAGTCGAAAAAGCTTAGAAAGCGGGCCGCTGTGCTGGTCGAGCCAGCGGCAAGGGTGGTGAGGGTCCCGCTGGCGCTATTGTAATACTGCAGAGAGGACTCGCGGCTGCACAACCAGAAATCGGTACCGTTGGTCGTGACCGCGGCGCCGGGGCTCATCGTATTTGCATACGTAGGTGTTGCTCCCGACATGAACAGGTAATTGTTGTTACCCGTATTGGTGGTGCCGCCGCTGTTGGACAACGTGATAGTAAGGTTGGGGACCGTTCCCGTGATAGATGCTACCATGGCGCCGCCGTTTACCCAGTTCCCGTACACGTACTGTCCTACCGCAACGGTACCGGTAACAGCGCTGAGGGTTATCGTTGAAGCCGTAGGGCTAACGCCGGCGGTGAACTTGCCTACGCCGCTGGCTGCAGGACTGGGCACAGGCGGAACGAGCACACTTGCAGTCCCATCATATTTTACCAGGCCGATACCCCTGGGGTTGGAAACAGCCGTAGAACTATTGAATCCGCTGCCGGAGCCAGCCGCCACGGTATAACCCACCAGCGTGAGGTACTGCCCGTCCATAGAACGTGTCAGATAACCTTCCTCCCCGGAATAGTTCTGGTAAAGCGCGGTTCCGGTGGTTGGCATCGCCAGCGTACGCACAAAAACGCCCGCAGGCGTATACTCGTCCAGGTACACGGCATTGGTGCTGGAGTAAGGCCCTGCCCCGCTGCCCATACGGGATACAACGATATTCCCGGGCGTAAAGGCTGTCTGGGAGAGGCAGACGCCGCAAACGAACATCAACAAGACAATAAAAGATAAGGTTGTTTTCATAGATTCTCTTATTGAACGATTAATTGCACTGGTTTGGTTATATAACTTTTTTCATCCCGGTTGATCTTGCCACCTGTAAAGGTGGCATCATAAGTGCCCGTTTTCAGGTATTTATAAATGAACTTCAGATCACTCAGATTTTGAGAGGCCGCTTTAATGGCCACGCCGGCATCGGGCGTCACTTTCTTTAAATCAATAGGGCCGATGAATGCCCATGTTTCACAATCGGCGGTAAGGCCGGCATCGTCGGTTTTTAAAACGATACCGGCCTGCGCATTCACCGTGCTGCTAAACCAAAAAAGGCTATTGGTAATATTATAAAACACGAAACCGGGGCTAAACGTGGTGACGCCGTAGTTGGTATACGGTACATTGGAACTATTGAAATTTCCGATAACGTATGTGGTCCCATCGGGCAGGTTATTATTTACATAAAAAGAATCGATTTCCCAGCGGTTGAGCCCGGAACCGGCCAGCCCGTTGTATTTAAAAGCAAGGTAAACAGGTTTGTTCCCGCTGGAATAATTAGAGAGATCGATCGGGCCTGAAGAGCTAAGCACCCCATTGGCAGGGGAAAAATTTGCCTGCGCCGTAAGATCATCCCAGTGAGCGCTGGTCATATTTGACCTGGTAGTAACGCTATCCCCTGTTACCACCCCTGCAAAATCCGTCGAGATCAGCAGCGCCAGCGTGTTTTCCTGATTATGGTACTTTTTTGAACGGAACCGGAGTATAGGCGTTCCTTCAGCCTCAGTTCTGTCGTTATACTGGTATCGTCTGCCTAATTCACCCGACCAAAAAGTAATGATATCCGGGTTGCCTGTAAATGTAAAACGGGTGGTATCGCCCAAAACCATTTTTCCTTTATCCGCCGTTACATCAAAGGTAAGCGAATCGAGATCCAGCGCCTTGTGGCAGGATAACGAAGAAAGTATAATTATTGCAGCAAGCAGCTTTTTCATATATCTGTCTTATTAAATTAAAAAATTACCAACCCGGATTTTGCGTCATAGCATGGTTCACCGATATTTCGGAAGCGGGAATGGGAAAAAGAAGGTTACGGTCCGCTACATTATTATAACCTAATACGCCATAAGAAATCCCCGCAGGATAGGGAACATCGATAGCGAACTGGGTAGCCATCGCTTTCATAGTAGATATAAATATCCCCCAGCGGACCAGGTCGGATCTTCGCATCCCCTCGAAACATAACTCCCTGGACCGCTCGTCTTGGATTGTCTGCCGAAAGGTGGCCTGATCGGCTATAGCCGTCGCGCCTGTAAACAGAGAAGCGCCGGCCCTGGCTCTTACCAGGTTGAGGGCATTGTGAGCCGCCTCCGTAGGACCGTTTACCTCATTCTCCGCTTCGGCAAGCATCAACAGCACATCGGCATATCTTAGCAGCGGGAAATTCTCGGGGGTATAATTCTGGTTTTTCCCACCGCTGGCAGGCAGCTCGTAAGACCTCCTCCATTTGCCGCAATTACGATTATATACATTAGTGCTGGCAGGCCAATTCACTCTCGAATTGCCACTATAATAATACGGAGCGATCGCCCAGTCCCTTCTTGCATCAGTGGCTTCATATGACCGGTACAGCCTACCCGTAATATTGATAAAGCCATATGAATAACCGGTATCCGCGGCATTGGAGCCGCTAAAGGAGATGCCGTTTGCATTACCCACCCTTCCATCCTCCCGGTAGGCATCCGTAAAATTCCCTAAGAAATCCGCTTCCCACATGCATTCTTTCACATCGTAAACATTCCTGGCTTCATTGATAAATATCTGGCTGTAGGCCGAATTGGTGAGCGTTGCATCGTACGTAGTGCGCAAGGCATGTTCCCCACTGGCGACGACCTTGGATGCCCAACTCAGGGCATCGGCATATTTTGATTGATCATGCAACGGGTATCCGGCCATATACAGGCACACCCTTGCCAGGATGCCTTCTACCGTCGTTTTGGAAATGCGGCTGGAACTGTTGCCAATGGCAGTGCTCGTTTGTACTTTTCCCTCGGCATCCGTCATATCCTTTAAGATCTGGGCGTACACATCCCTGGCAGGGGTCCTTGGTATGCTGGTATTATTAACAGAAGAAGTGGGCGCCGTCCGGAGCGGCACATCACCGAAATTGCTTACCAGCAGGAAATGATAATAACCGCGCAGGAAGAGCGCCTGTCCCAATATAACCTGTCTTTTAACGGAATCCATCGTCGGCTTGTTGATGTTGGCGATCAGCAGGTTGGCCCGCTCGATACCCTGATATAAGGAGCGCCAGAAACTTCTGACACTGGCGTCACTATAGTCCAGGTTATATACCTGCATGCCGGCTGTCAGCGCACTGCGTGCATACCAGCCTTCGTCGGTACAAGCGTCGAATATGGAGAATATGGCGGAACCATACACCGTTTCCTGGCCGATGATATCATACACCCCTATAAGGGCGGTGTTCAGCTGGTCTTCCGTTGTATAATATTGATCAGGAGTGAGCGTATCTACCGGTTTGGTGCCCAAAAACTTATTGCAGCCGCCTACGCCGACCAGGGTAAGTAATAGTAAGATGAATCTATTTTTCATTTTTGGCTTTTTTTGATCGTTAGAAAGAAATGTTAGCGCCTATTACAAAAGTCCTTGCCCTCGGATAAGCCGAGTAGTCGAATCCGGGCGTCAGCACGGAGGAATAGGTATTCACTTCCGGGTCCATGCCCGAATAGTGAGTCCAGGTAAAGAGGTTTTGCATTGCCAGCCATAGGCGCAGCTCCCTTATTTTGGCCTTTTTGAGCAGGGCTGCCGGCAGGGTATACCCTACATTCAGGGTTTTCAGCCGCAGGTAAGATCCATCTTCCACATATCGGGATGAATAAGGACTGTTGCTGGGTATGCCCTTCGCACGGGGAATATTGCTGCCGGTGTTATCAGGCTCCCACCGGTTGGCATAACTTGCATACTGGTTAAGGCTGTTGCGGTTCAATGAGTTGCCTTCAAATACCATCCGGTTCACATTTAATAGATCGTTGCCATACGACCATTGAAAGAAAATGCTCAGGTCGAAATTTTTATATCGGAAATCATTGGTAAAACCGCCTGCATGAATGGGCAGCCCCCTTCCGATCACCACATAGTCCTGCGCATCTACCACCTTATCGCCGTTGATATCATGGTATTTTATGTCGCCGGGCTGTATTAGTGCTCGGGTATTCCCATTGGTAGGTACATTGTCTTTCAGCA
Organism: Chitinophagales bacterium; assembly: GCA_015655015.1. Classification (GTDB taxonomy): domain Bacteria; phylum Bacteroidota; class Bacteroidia; order Chitinophagales; family Chitinophagaceae; genus Puia. Next base: position 31,304 of record JAATFV010000256.1, read on the forward strand.
CGTATCCCCCATTACTGGTCTTATTGAAATCGGAATACTGGTAAACGCCATCCCACTTATATCCGTACATTAGTCCTAAAGGCTGACCAATCTGCGTGATATAAGCAGGGACCCCGGTATAATTAAAGTCCCAGCCGATCGTACTGTTCAACGTATTCTGGTTTTCGGCGAGCTTGAGCACTTTGTTCCTGTAAAAGGAAATATTGAAATTGGAGTTCCAGGTAAAGTTCCTGCTTCTGTAAGTAACTGTATTAATGGTCAATTCAATCCCGTCGTTTTGCACGCTGCCGATGTTTTTAAAGGCATTGTCGTAACCAAGGCTAAGAGGCAGGGTGGCATATAATAAAAGGTCTTTGGTAGTTTTCCTGTACACATCGGCGGTGAAGTTTACCCGGTTGTTAAAAAAAGAGAGGTCGACGCCAATATTGGTCTGGTCGGTAGTTTCCCATTTAAGGTCGGGATTGCCGATGGCCGTTACATTGCTGCCTCTTACGTAATTGTTATTAATGACATACGAAGAAGCGATAGGTAGCGTAATGACCGACAGGTAGGCAAAGTCGTTTATCCGGTTATTGCCTGTTTTGCCATAACTAACCCGCAGCTTTCCATCATTTAGGAAATTGAGCCCTTTAAAGAAATTTTCCTGCGTAAACCGCCAGGCAATGGCGCCGGACGGGAAATAACCCCATTTTGCCCCGGGTGCAAATTTTGACGAGCCGTCATCTCTTAAAGATGCCGTCAGCAGATATTTTGATTGATACGAATAATTAATCCTGCCTAAGAAAGAAGCCAGCGACCATAAAGATCTTGAGGCAATAACCTGCTGCGGCGTACCCTCGTCCAGGCCGCTTGTGCCCAGGGATTCATTAGGCAAAAAGGTAGCCGCCTGCCCGTAATTGGAAGAGAAGTTTTTCTGTTCAGTCACCCCGGCAAGGACAGTAAGCGTATGGTCCTGATGGATGTGTTTGGTCCACGTAAGCGTATTTTCATTCAGCCAGGAATTGTTCTCCGTATACATTAGCGAACCGTTGACGCCATTTGACTTTCCCACATTGGTCAACAGGCTGCCAAAAATAGTATTTGAATTGTTGAACGTTTCCTGTCTTAACGTGTTGAGCGATACGCCGCCGGTAACCCGGAACTTCAGGTCTTTTACCAGTTCATATTCCATATACACGTTGGCGCTAAGACTATTGGTCCGGTTGTTTCGCACGGCGTTGCTGATGTTTTTCTGCGGGTTGATCTTGTAATCGCTGTTAAGGTCGGTAGAAGGGTCAAATAAAAGATTGGCAATGGAATCATTGTTCAATCCGGTAGTAGGCCTGGAGCCCCAAACGCTGTACATGGCATTGCTGGATGCAAGGGTAGATACCTGCACCGGGCTTAGCCCTGTTTGCATAAGATAGCTGTAATTGATATTAGCCCCTACTTTCAGCTTATCGCTCACGATCTGGTCCAGCGTCGAGCGCCCCTGGTAACGCGTATAATCCGAGGCGATGATGATGCCGTCCTGTTTAAACACCGAACCGGACAAGCTATACCTTGTTTTTTGAGTCCCGCCGCTCACAGAAAGATTATAGTTTTGAATAGGAGCCGTCCTGAACACCTTCGACTGCCAGTCAAGGCTGGGTTCCGTTTTATAATAATCCAATGTCCGGCCATCCTGTAAATAGGCCAGTTTAGAGCCGATCGAATCAATGTCGAGCTGGTACTTTACAAAATCGTATGGCCCCATCATTTTGGCCCGCTTAAGAATTTTCTGGATACCGTAGGAGGTGCTGAAATTAATAACAGCCGGCCCGTCTTTCCCCTTTTTGGTGGTAATAAGGATCACGCCATTGGCGCCCCTTGCTCCATAAATAGCCGTAGCAGACGCGTCCTTCAATATTTCCATTGATTCTATGTCCTCCGGGTTAATGACATTATTATTGGGGTTTTCTATGGGGAACCCATCTATCACATAA
>JAATFV010000224.1 GCA_015655015.1 Chitinophagales bacterium
CCTTTGATAACAGCGGCAGCGGGTATGCGAAAGGAATAGAGCTTTTCTGGAGGGATAAGAAGACCATTAAGGATTTTGATTACTGGATCAGCTATTCTTACCTGGACACCAAACGCAATTACCTGAATTATACCGAACAATTGATGCCCAATTTTGCAGCCACCCATACCGCCTCTGTGGTAATGAAAAAGTTTTTTACCAAAATAAAGTCAGGCATCAATCTCACCTATAGCTATGCGACAGGAAGGCCCTATTATAATTTCATACTGAACGGCGCCAGGTACAACCTGGCCGAACAGGGTAAGACAAAAGACTACAATAGCCTTAACTTTAGCGCGGAATATGTTCCCGGCATCGGCAATCCCAAAGCAAAGACCTTTGTAGTGCTGTTTGCCAGTGTGACCAATGTCCTGGGATACAATGCGGTGTATGGATATAATTTTTCCTATAGCGGCCAGTACCGGCAGGCAATCACTCCGCCGGCCAACCGGATGTATTTTATCGGATGTTTCCTCAGCTGGGGAGTCGATCGTTCACAGGATGCGATCAATAATAACCTGTAAGCCCCCGACCCCCACCCCCCGGCCCCCTAAAGGGGGAATTTGAGGGGGAGGAAAGAAAGAAAAAATCTTTTAACTTTTAAAAATAACGCCATGCACAAAATGATCCTCGCACTTGCCCTTCTGGTCACCCTGGAGGTCAGCGCCCAAAAAGACGACAAGTATACCCAGGTAATGCAAAAGAATATCAGCTTGCTGGATTCCGCCAGGACTATCGATCAGCTCCAAAGCCTCGCAGGCACTTTCGAACGGATCGGGGATGCGGAAAAGACGAAATGGCTGCCTTATTATTATGCGGCGCTGGCGCAGACCTGGATCGGCTGGAATCCCCAGTGCAAGGATAAAGATGCCAATTCGGCGAAGATCAACGCATTCCTGGCCAAGGCGGAAGCCATCGAAAAAAATTCCGAACTGTATGCCGTGGAGAATATGTCCGCCACCCAGCAGATGCTGGTGGACCCGCAAACCCGCTGGCAGACCAATGGCAAGGATGCTGCTACCGCCCTGCAAAAAGGTATTCAGGCTGATCCGAACAATCCGCGTTTGTATTATTTACAAGGTATGAGCGTACTCGGTACCCCTACCCAGTTCGGCGGTGGAAAGGATAAGGCCAAACCCTTATTTGAGAAATCACTGGCCCTTTACCAAACGATGAAACCGCAGCCCCTCTATCCCAACTGGGGACAGAAACAGGCGGAGGAAGGACTCGCCCGGTGCAAGTAACCAGTTCATCCGGTGCAGGTAACCAGCGCATCCGGTGCAGGTAATCCATTCATTTCTATGCGGCCAATCGATTCTTCGGTCTGCCGCATGGATGTTACGCAAAGAATATAAAAAGCAATATGTTTAAAGACCTCAACCCAATATTGCACTCTCAATTGAGACTGGCCGTAGTATCTATCCTGATCAGCGTAAAGGAGGCGGAATTCACCTCTCTCCGGGAAAAGACAAATGCCACGGCCGGCAACCTCAGCGTCCAGATCAATAAGCTGAAGGAGGCCGGTTATATCGATGTCTCCAAACAATTCAAGGACAACTATCCCCAAACCATCTGTAAGATCACTCCTCAGGGAGTTCTGGCCTTCGAAGAATATGTAAAGGATCTGCAGTCTTATCTACATATAAAATAGTGAGTACGCGGCGGTAAAGAAATAGTATGAACGACGAAGCCATCCCGGAACATTGGAATGGCTTCGTCGTTATTTGCTATGTATGGTCTTTCTTAACTCTTGGCGAGCTTCATCGTCAACCTTTCATTGCTGTTGATAATTACATCCAGCTGGTAAGTACCGGGCTGAAGCTGATCCGTGCCCTCGATATTATACGTATTGGGGCCATTCTGTCCCATGGCTGTCTTTTTGATAAGCTCACTGCCATTGACGTCCGATACTTTCATTACCACAAAAGATTTTTCTTTCAGCTGCACATTCACCTGGATATCATTGACCCCGGGATCGGGAGTAACGCTCACAGCGGTTACATTCCTGCTGCCATACATCCGTACGATCAATACTTTCGAATAGGTCACCCGGTTAGCCCCATCCACCTGCCGGAGCCGGTAATAGAGGTCATTCTTCCGGGCCATGCCTTCGTGCACCTTATCGGTGAAAGCGTACTCCTGCAGCGGAGCGGCAGCACCTGCCCTTACTTCTCCTACCTTTTCAAAATTGTTGCCATCCAGGCTTCTTTCCACCTCAAACCGGTCGGAATGATTGTCGGAGGCCGTATTCCAGTTAATATCCACGGCATTTTTCCGGTACAGGGCCTGGAAGCTCGTGAGGGTGCTCCTGGAAGGAAAACGGATAGTGGCCGTAGTCGTGATCGAGCACAAGGAGGGGTAACCGTTATCACAGACCTTATAGGAAAAAGAAGTGGAGCTGCCTGTAAAACCTTCTTTCGGTGTGAAAGAGAACCCGCCATCCTTTTGCAGCTCTACCCTGCCATCCGGAGATTCCGCCAGCAAATAAGCTGTCAGCGTCTCGTGATTGGGGTCATAGTCATTGTTCAATACATTTCCGCTGGCTGTATGAGAGGCGGTGCCGGTAAATTTATCACGCAGGGCTACCGGCGCCACATTGCAGGTGGATTGATAATGGGCCGAAGCGCCGATGGTCAGTTGGTCAATGGCGATTCTTTCATTCCCGCCAATCCCCTGGTAATTGATGTATAATTTATACTGGCCGGCGGAAGGAACGGATAATGACTTATTATATTTATAAATGCTGGTATTGTCAGAACCGGTCAATTCCAGGCTGTCCAGTAGGAAAAGCGGCTTGTCGCCGGCATCCGCCGCGTACACCTTGATCCATCTCCGGTCACTGACGGACAGGTTGAACTTATAGGTAAATGACAAAGAAAGATGATCGTTCATATCCAACAATGGGCTATAAATACCCGTCCTCTCCGTAGAACTGGCGCCGGAACCGGAGACCATCGCCCCGTCTCCTTTCATATTGGGCCCTTCCATATTGGGCGACCAGCCATTGCGGTTGACATCGAAATCAGAGAAGAACCAGCAATTACCCTGGAGATATCCCTTTACATCCGTGAGCCGGAGACCCGAACGGGAATTAAAATTGTCAGCGGTTTCTGCGAAAACAGGCTGCAGGACGCAGGCAAGAACAGGAGTTAACAAAAGAGTCAATAAGTTCCTTTTCATCTTTGTAATTTTCAGAAAGTGATCTTTAAATAATAGTTGCGTAAACACAGGGGCTATTCAAAGGAAGGAACTATGATAAATACAAATAAAATACTATAGATTATCCGAATGCAAATGCGACCTTTCAGGTTGTTTTTCGAGGGGATAGTAGCTTTAGGTCGGTCTTCGGGAATTGGTGTAAGAAATTAGCCTTACAGCTGCGGGATTGTCGTAGGATGTGAAGCCAAAGATAGAGAAGACATTCTGTTTTTGCAAGTCTTTGGACAAAAAATCCTTTTTTGAGGAGAAACCGGGCCAACCATTCAGTTGCTGCTTTGTAAAGTACATTGATATTCAACAGTATGTCAACGATCATTAAAGTATGTCAACGATCATTAACGTCAAAGGGCTAAATAAGCGTTTTGGGGATCTGCAAGCCGTAGACTCCTTATCGTTCTCCGTGCAGGAGGCGGATATATACGGCTTCCTGGGACAAAATGGAGCCGGAAAATCAACTACCATCCGGATGCTGCTGACCCTTGTGGCTCCCACCTCCGGTGAAATAGAGATATTCGGGATGAACCTCCGGACACATCGCCGGGAGATCCTTCGCCGGATGGGGGCTGTTATCGAAAGGCCCGATCTTTATAAATTTCTCACCGCTTACGAGAACCTTTCCTTATTTGCCCGGATGAGCGGAATATCGCCCTCCCGGCGGCTATTAATGGATCAGCTGGAACAGGTAGGGCTGGCGGAAAGGGCCAATAGTAAGGTCAAGACCTTTTCCCAGGGGATGAAGCAGCGTCTAGGCATCGCCGTTGCCCTGGTCCATGACCCCGCCCTGGTGATATTGGATGAACCTACCAATGGCCTGGACCCCCAGGGGATAGCGGATATCCGCAACCTGATCCTTCACCTGAGCGCCCATCAGAAAAAGACCCTGGTCGTTTCCTCTCATCTTTTGAGTGAAATGGAGCTGATCGCTAACAGGATGCTGATCATCGATAATGGAAAAAAGATCGTGGAAGGGGTGGCTGCCGAATTGTTCGACCCTGCACAGACCATCGTTGAGCTGGACACCGCCAACCCTTCCTTTACCGGTGAGATGCTCGGCCGCTCTGAATGGCAGCCTTTTTTGCAGGAGCGAAAGGGAGCCCAGTTCCTGCTGAAAATGGATAAATCCCTCATCCCGGCCTTCACCAGGGACCTGGTGTTACAAGGCGTGCAGGTGCTCGCCATTCGCCCCCGTCATTCCCTGGAAGATTATTTTTTATCACTGACAACAGCCAATCAGCATGTGGAAGCTTTTACAAATTGAACTGTTCAAAATATTCAGTCGTCCCCGCACCTATATCCCGTTCGCGGCCATCGCCGCCATGGTGCTTATCATCCAGCTGGGATTAAAATTCGATGGCAGGTCTTACCTGGAGCTGATGATGAGCAGCCTTTCCGACTCCTTCTACATCCCCTATAACATGATCATGAACGGCTACCTGGTAGCCTTTGTCATACTCAATACCCTGCTCATCCAGGTACCCTTGCTGGTCGCCCTGGTCGCCGGCGACACCATCGCCGGAGAAGCCAATATGGGAACGCTGAGGCTGTTGGTTTCCCGGCCCTTCAGCCGTACGCAGCTCATGCTGGTGAAATTCGGCGCCTCTGTCATTTACACGGTCCTGCTGCTGGTATGGATGGCTATACTGGCCTTATTCTTAAGCATGCTCCTCTTTGGTACGAATGACATGCTGATCGCCCGTAACAATGTGATGGAACAGATCCGGGCCGCGGATGTCTTGTGGCGTTATATCGCCGCTTTCGGATATGCGACCGTGGCCCTGAGCACAGTCGCTGCGCTTGCATTCCTGCTGTCCGTCTTCGCGGAGAACTCCATCGGCCCTATCGTCTCTACCATCAGCATTGTGATCGTCCTCACCATTTTATCGGAGATGCGGATACCTTTGTATGATAATACGGTCAAGCCCTGGCTGTTTACCTCCCATATGCTGGCCTGGAAGGGATTTTTCTATTCCCGGTCGAACGGGGAAGGTGCCGCTATTCCGGGTACGGTAGAGAACCTGCCCGCCATTCTGCGCAGCCTGGGGATCTTGCTGGCCTATATCGCCGCGTTCGTAACGGCAGCTATATGGGTCTTTAAAAAGAAAGATATACTTAGCTAAAACGGGGAATCCGGCCCCATCATGAAAATCAGAAAATCATCGAAAATCGAAAAAACATCCATCATGAACAACTTCTCCGGAACGGGTAGCTGTCGTCTGCTGTCGATAGGAGTCCTGCTGCTCATTGCCTTGCTGCGGCCGGCCGGGGCCCATGCGCAGGATGCTGCCGCTTTATTGCAAAAAGTGAGGGCCCGCCTCGACCAGGTGAATGATTACCAGGCAACAGGCCTGATGAAAACTAACGTATCCTTTCTGAAAGTTCCGGAGGCCCAGGTGACGGTCTATTTCAAAAAGCCGGACAGGCTGAAGATAAAAAATGAAAAAGGCATCTCGCTCGTACCCAAAGGAGCCGTGACTATTAGCCTCAACAACCTGCTGAAGGGCGGGTATACTGTTCTTGATGGAGGAATGGACACCGCGGGGGGCCATAAAGTAAAAGTGATCAAATTATTACCCCTGGACGATAACGCCGACCTGGTGTTGTCCACGCTGTATATCGACGAGCCCCGCGGGCTGATCCTGAAAGCCCGGACCACCACCCGGGAGAACGGTACCTATGAAGTGGAAATGAGCTATGGGAAATATATCGCTTACGCCTTACCGGACAAAGTGATCTTCACTTTCAACACGAAGAATTATAAGCTTCCGAAAGGGATCACCTTCGATTACGATGACGGCTCTGCAAAAAAGCAGGAGGCGTCCGCCGGTACAAAAGGGAAAGTAGAGCTTAGCTATAGCGCTTATATCATTAATAAAGGAGTGCCGGATACTGTGTTCCAGTAAGACGATCCATTCATGGGCCGCTTTACCTCCGGATCGATCGAATTTATCCCCTATTACCCTCGATCTTCTCATCCACGACATTCCCCAGCACGGCGGAACCCATTCTTTTCAGGGGATTGCTCCTGTTATCTTCATACTCCCGGCGGCTGCGGATAATATCGATGCAGGAATAGATCGCGGTGAGGAAAGAGGAAGCGTCCGCCCTGTTCTTTCCTGCGATATCGAAGGCGGTCCCATGATCCGGCGATGTTCTTACAACGGGCAGACCGGCCGTATAATTCACTCCTTCTCCGACGGCCAGGGATTTAAAAGGGATCAGCCCCTGATCATGGTACATAGCCAGCACCGCATCGAATTTTGTTTGCTGGCCCCGGGCGAAAAAGGCGTCGGCGCTAAAAGGGCCGAATACCAGCATATTATGTTTGGCGTCCTTAATGGCCGGCTTGATGATATCCTCGTCCTCTCTTCCGATCAATCCCTCATCTCCGGCATGGGGATTCAGCCCCAATACGGCGATTTTGGGCTTATCGATGCCAAAGTCCCTTATAAGGCTATCTTTTAAGATATTCAGCTTGGACAGAATAGCCTCGCGGGTAATATGCTGCGCGATCTCCCTGACAGGTACATGCTCGGTGACAAGGCCTACCCGGAAGTTTTCCGACACCATCAGCATCAGTACGTCATTTGATCCGAATGCATGTTTCAGGTAAGGGGTATGGCCCGTGAAATTAAAAGAAGGAGACTGTGTATTCTTTTTATGGATAGGGGCGGTGACCAATCCTTGTATCTTCCTGTCCTTCAGCGCCTCTACGGCTGCTACTAGGGATTTGACGGCATAACTTCCCCCGATCTCCGTCAATTGCCCGGGCAGGATCGCGATCTCTTCTTCCCAGCAATTGTAAATATTGATCTGTTTGTGTGTAATGCGGGAAAGATCCTTGATGCTCTGATACGCAAAATTGATCTCCGGTACGGCCTTCCGGTAGAAATTGATCAGCTTGTTCGATCCGAATATAAGGGGAGTGCACAATTCCAGGATGCGGTGGTCGGAAAAGGTCTTAATGATCAATTCGGTCCCGATCCCATTCAGGTCACCGACGGAAATTCCTATAACCGGTCTTTGCAATTGAAGGCTCATGAGCTTAATTTTCAGGCATGAAGGTAGGGAAAAAGCTGCAAGCTTCAAGCTGTGAGCTTCCAGTGGGTCTCTATACATTTTTAACGGGCTTATCTGTATCTGGCTATAAGCTTGTAGCTTGCAGCTTTTTAAGCTATTGTTATGTATACGCTCAAGAAATCCCTTGGCCAGCATTTTCTGCGGGATGAAAATATCTCCCGCAAGATCGTGGCTTCCGTTCTCGATACCCCCCACGGTCCCCGCCTCCTGGAAGTAGGGCCCGGGGCAGGAGCCCTGACAAAATACCTGTTGGAGATCGAAGGGATTGATTTTAAGGCGGTAGAGCTGGATGAGGAAAAAGTCCTCTATTTGAAAAAGACCTGGCCGGCACTACAGGATAAGATCCTGCATATGAGCATATTAGATATGGACCGGCCCTTTGAGGGAAAGTTTACGGTCATCGGGAATTTTCCTTACAATATCTCCTCCCAGATCCTTTTCAAAATGCTGGATTGGAAAGATTCCCTGGAAAGTATGACAGGGATGTTCCAGAAGGAAGTAGCGCAACGGGTGGCGGCTGATAAAGGGAATAAGGTCTATGGGGTGCTGAGCGTACTTATTCAGGCTTTTTTCCAGGTGGAGTATTTGTTTGAAGTGAGTGAACAATGCTTCCAGCCTCCTCCAAAGGTGAAAAGCGCTGTCATACGCCTTCTGCCCAGGGCAGCCCCCCCGGTTTTCAGGGATGAAAAGAGCTTTTTCCTGCTGGTAAAAACGGCTTTTAACCAGCGGAGGAAGACCCTGAGGAATGCCGTCCGGGGCCTTTTCGACCCCGGCAAACTGCAGGACCCTCTTTTCGATCAAAGAGCGGAACAGTTATCGGTGGCCGATTTTGCACAATTGACCTGGAAGATGCACTAACCGGCGAAGGCCCGGCTGTTTCAGAAGACGGGTTCAATAAAATTGACTGGCCCGCGTTAAAGAAAATCACTAAAAAGACATTATAACCGAAGTAAATATGCCCGTGAACGGCGTAGCCCTCACGAACACCTTTAAAAGACAAATATGCCCGTGAATAATAATAATAATAAAGTAATTATTACAGCAAAAACACACGAATACCTCTCAGAAAGATTAACACAAAAGGGATACACCGTTCGATACGAGCCTGCCATCACCTACGAAGAATTAGCGGACAGTCTGTCGGAAGTGGAGGGACTGATCGTCACTACCCGCCTGAAGATCGATAAATTTATCCTGGACAAGGCCCCTGCTCTTCAATGGATCGGGCGCCTGGGCAGCGGAATGGAGCTGATAGACACCGTGTATGCGGAATCCAAAGGTATCCGCTGTGTCAGCAGCCCTGAAGGGAACAGGAATGCGGTAGGAGAGCATGTATTGGGGATGCTGCTCACCCTGATGAATAAGATCGCGAGCAGCAACAGGGAAGTAAAAGAAGGTAAATGGATCCGGGATGCCAACAGGGGCACGGAACTTACCGGCAAAACGGTAGGTATAGTGGGATTCGGTAATGCGGGAGGCGCTTTTGCCAGGCTCCTGTCTTCCTTCGATACAACGATCCTCGCTTACGATAAATACCGCTTCGACTTTGCAAAAGGCAATGTACGGGAAGCCTCCCTGGAACAGGTAGGCCGTTATGCCGATGTGATCAGCTTTCATGTACCCCTGACGGAGGAGACCTTCCATATGGCCGGAGATGCTTTCTTCGATTCGCTGGAAAGGAAGCCCTGGTTCATTAATGCCTCCAGGGGAAAAGTGCATGATACCGCGGCCCTGATAAGGGCCCTGGAAAAAGGAAAAATAGCCGGAGCCGCCCTGGATGTATTGGAGAATGAACAGCTGGGGTCCTATTCCGACCTTCAGCGGGAACAGCTGGACTGGCTGCTGGACCGGCCGGATGTCCTGATCACCCCCCATATCGCAGGATACACGTTTGAAGCCTTCTTTAAAATGGCCAAAGTTATATTGGATAAATTAGGTATTTGACGGGCCGTTCCGGGCCAATTCCCGGAAATGAATATAGTCTGCTATCCGTTTTGTATTATTTTTTTTATCTTTGCGGTTATGATGCAACGCTTCGGATCCCTTTCTGAGGCGTTGTATTTTTTTTCTATTGTAAACCGAAAGGAGGGAACTATGAGTGGGGTAACCTATTTTACTAAAGAAGCTCTGGAGCAATTGAAAGCCGAGCTCCAACGATTGAAAGCAGTGGAAAGACCTGCTGCGTCCAAAGCCATTGCAGAAGCCCGCGAGAAAGGCGATCTCCGGGAAAACGCGGAATATGACGCAGCCAAAGAGGCCCAGGGCCTCCTGGAAGCCAAGATACAAAAACTGGACAGCGACCTGTCTAATGCACGTGTCATCGACGAAGGCACTATCGATGTCAGTAAAGTTTCCATACTGACAAAAGTCACCGTTACCAATCTTACCAATAAGAAACAAATGACCTATCACCTGGTGTCGGAAACAGAAGCGGATCTGAAGCTGGGAAAGATCTCCGTCACATCTCCCATCGGTAAAGGCCTGCTGGGCAAGCAGGTTGGCGAAACAGCCGAAGTACGGGTGCCGGCCGGCGTCCTTACGTTCAAAGTGGAAAACATCACCGTATGACCATTTTCTCAAAGATCATCGCCGGCGAAATTCCTGCTTATAAAATAGCGGAGAACGACCAGTTCTTTGCCTTCCTGGATATATTCCCGCTCCGCGAAGGACATACTTTGGTCGTGCCGAAGATGGAAGTAGATAAATTTTTCGACCTGCCGGACACCTGCCTGGCAAACTTGTTACTATTTGCCAAACCCATCGCTAAAGCTATCGAATCGGCATTCGATTGTGATCGCTGCGGCCTGGCGGTGATCGGCCTGGAAGTCCCTCATGCTCATCTGCACCTGGTCCCGGTGAATGATTCCGATGACCTGAATTTTACCCGGGCTAAGCTCAAATTAAGCCCGGAACAGCTAAAAGCAGCACAGGAAAAAATCCTCCGTCACCTGGCATGAGCATCTGGCCTGAATAGTACTTACTATAATTGTTATAACATGATCGCAGGACTGGGAATTGATCTGACAGAAGTTGAACGGATAGCCGCCAGCATCAGCAAAGGGCATGGCTTCCGGGAGCTGGTGTTCTCCCCGAATGAGATCAATTATTGCGAAACGAAAACGAATAAATTCGAACATTACGCGGCCCGTTTTGCCGCAAAAGAAGCTTTTTTTAAAGCGCTGGGAACAGGATGGGCCCAAGGAACGGCTTTTAATGAAGTGGAGATCACCAACGATGACAGGGGAAAGCCGCAGCTGGCTTTGTTGGGCGCCACTAAAAAGTCCCTGGATACATGGGGAATACTTAAAATATCCCTTTCTTTGTCCCACCTTAAGACCATAGCGTCCGCCGTAGTAATTATAGAAAAGCAATCATGAGCCTTACAGCAGCAGCCTATCGAACGACCGATGAATTACATGTTACGCAGGAACAGCAACTGCAGGAGTTATTAGCTTATCTCAACCGGTACTCCCCTTTTTACCGGGAACTATTTGCCAAACATTCGATCGATATCAATACTATCAAGACCCCCGGCGACCTTAGCGGTTTACCCACCACCAGTAAAGAAGACCTGCAGCAGCGCAACGGGGACTTCTTATGCGTGCCGGGGAATAAGATCATAGAATACGCTTCCACTTCCGGGACTTTAGGCAGCCCCGTTACCATCGGCCTTACGGAAAATGATCTGAACCGGCTGGCCTATAATGAATACAATTCTTTTAAATGCGCCGATGGATCTTCCGATGATATCTATCAGCTGATGCTTACCCTGGACAGGCAGTTTATGGCGGGAATAGCCTATTATTCCGGTTTACGCAAGCTGGGGGCAGGCATTATACGCCTGGGACCCGGCGTTCCTTCCCTCCAGTGGGAGACCATTCAGCGGCTTAAGCCGACGGCCATCGTAGCGGTCCCCTCCTTTATTCTGAAGCTGATCCAATTTGCAAAAGACAATAAGATCGATCTAAACGCCTCTTCTGTCAAAAAGGCTATTTGCATCGGCGAAAATATTCGCAACACCGATTTCTCTTTGAATATACTGGGGAAAAAAATAAAAGAAGGCTGGGATCTTCATTTGTATTCTACCTATGCCTCCACTGAAATGCAAACGGCCTTTACGGAATGCAGCGAAGGACGGGGAGGGCACCTGCAGCCCGGCCTGCTGATCGTGGAATTACTGGATGAAAATAATCAGCTCGTGCCGCCCAACACACCCGGAGAAGTTACCATTACCACCTTAGGCGTGGAAGGGATGCCGCTGCTGCGTTATAAAACAGGCGATATCTGCCTGTACGATGAAACGCCCTGCGCCTGCGGCCGGACAAGCCTGCGGCTATCGCCGATCATCGGCCGGAAAAAACAAATGATCAAGTTTAAAGGAACTACCCTCTATCCTCCTGCCTTATTCGATCTGTTAAATGAAATGGAAGAGGTGCTGGATTTCGTGGTAGAGGTCTATTCCAATGAAGTCGGCCTCGATGAGGTGCTGCTCCACCTTCTGCCTGCTGACTATAGCGAAGCCTGCGACCACCGGATAAGGGCCTATCTGCAGGCCAGGCTGCGTGTGAGCCCGCATATTACTTATGTCTCCGCTGAAAAAATACAAAAAATGCATTTTCCCGAAGCAAGCAGAAAAATTGTCAAATTCGTGGACAGGCGGAGCTGAAAAAAATTGCGATTCATAAATGGTTTAACTTTGCGGAAACCTGATTTTTGAATAGCATAATCTTTTGATCATTAACACGTTATATAAATAAACTTTGCTCCCCATGATACCTGTTGGACAAGACACCCTTTCTTTAGAACAGTTTTCGGATATCTTATTCAAAAAAAAGACCGTTACCCTTACCGGATCAGCCTTAGATAATATCGATACCAATTTTCGTTTTCTGCAGGAGTTTTCGGCCGACAAGCTGATTTACGGGATCAATACCGGCTTTGGCCCCATGGCGCAATACAGAGTGAAAGAGGAAAGCCTTTTACAGCTTCAGTACAATCTCATCAGAAGCCACAGCTCCGGCAGCGGACGCCTGATGTCCGCTTTTCTGGCAAAAGCTGTAATGATCGCCCGCCTGAACAGCCTGATGCAGGGATATTCCGGCGTGCACACCGAAGTCGTGGAATTGCTCAGGGAGCTGATCAATAAAGACGTCAGCCCCTGTATTTACGAACATGGGGGAGTGGGCGCCAGCGGGGACCTGGTGCAGTTAGCTCATCTTGCCCTGGTGCTGATCGGTGAAGGAGAAGTGATCTTTGAAGACAAGGTGCAGCCGACTAAAGACATATTCGACAAGCTTGCCATAAAGCCTCTTTCCATCCATGTCCGTGAAGGGTTAGCGATCCTGAATGGTACTTCAGCCATGACCGGCATCGGGATCGTAAATATTATCCAGGCTCAGAAATTATTGCGGTGGTCCGTGATCCTCTCGGCGATGACGAATGAAATCGTAGAGGCTTATAATGATCACTACTCCTACGAATTAAATATTGTAAAACACCATAGGGGACAGAACAGGATCGCGGCGATGATGCGCGAAATACTGAAGGACAGTAAAATGATCCGTAACCGCTCTGAACATCTGTATCATCCCGGCAAGCTGGAAGAGGAAGTTTTTGAAGATAAAGTGCAGGAGTATTATTCTTTACGGTGTATTACCCAGGTACTGGGTCCTGTTTATGATACGATCAGCAATGCTGAAAAGGTGCTGGTGGAGGAATTGAATTCCGTCAATGACAATCCCGTGATCGATCATGTCAACCAGAATGTCTTTCATGGCGGGAATTTCCACGGGGATTATGTTTCCCTGGAAATGGATAAGCTGAAGATAGCGATCACCCGGTTGTCCATGCTCTCCGAAAGACAGCTGAACTACCTCCTGAATGACAAGCTCAATCAAAAATTCCCGCCTTTTGTCAACCTCGGTGTATTGGGGTTGAATTTTGGGATGCAGGGGGTGCAGTTCACGGCCACTTCTACGGTAGCGGAAAATCAGACCCTGTCTTTCCCGATGTATGTTCATAGCATTCCCAACAACAATGATAATCAGGACATCGTCAGCATGGGGTGCAATGCGGCGCTGATGACCAAAAGGGTGATCGATAACTCTTTTGAGGTGCTGGGCATCCAGCTGATGACCATCCTTCAGGCAGTCGATTACCTGGATTGCAGCTCCAGGCTGGCCGCCAGTACCCGGTCTCTTTACAGGGAAGTGCGTCAGTTCTTTCCGAAATTCATTGAGGATACTCCTAAATATAAGGACGTTGAAAAGGTGCGGAGCTACCTGGAGACGGCAGACCCGGCCTTTTCATTCAAGGCCCTGGCATCGTCTTAGAACGATTGGCATTTTTATTTGCCTCAGTGAGGGCTTCACCGTACATTGGCTCCGATGAGTCCGGCAGATCAAAAACCTAACTCCATGATACTGGAAGAAGATATCCTCCCTTTAATACCGCAAAGGCCTCCCTTTGTAATGATAGGTCAATTGCTTTATTCCGATGAGAGCACTACCCGCACTGTGTTCCGTATCTCCGAAGAAAATATTTTCGTCGAAAATGGCCGGTTCCGTGAGCCCGGATTAATGGAAAATATTGCCCAGACTGCCGCCGCCAGGGCCGGGTATATCGCCAGGAGGAGCAACCAGCCTGTACAGGTCGGATACATCGGCGCTGTCAGGAACCTGGAAATAGCCGCCGACCTGCCTGTGACGGGCGATGAATTGATGACGGAAATAACTATCAGGGACCAGGTTTTTGATGTCACCATCATTAATGGAAAAGTGTGGTGTAAGGATGCCGTCGTAGCGCAATGTGAAATGAAAATATTTATCAGACCGGCATGAGGAACGCAGACGTCTATATTGTTTCGGATAATATCGTATCCCCGCTTGGGCTGACGACAGCTGCCAATTTTTCGCAGCTGAAAAAAGGTATTTCCGGGATACGGCTGCAGGATGATAGTACGATGTCTCCCCAGCCTTTTTATGCCTCCTTGTTTGGGGAGAAGGACGGGTTGGTGGGTTTGCCGGCGCCAGACGAGACTTTTTCGGTTGCAAAATCAGGACCAGCCATAAAACAGCGTTCGACGCAATGGTATACCAAATTCGAGCGACTGCTGATAACATCCATCAGGGATGCCTTGCAGACCAGCGGTATCGATGCGGACGATAAAAAGACCGTGCTGATCATTTCTTCCACCAAAGGGAATATCAGTCTGCTGGAGACAGCTGCGCAGGTATCCGGGCCAGGGGGGATAGCCGGCCTGCAACCGGCTGTTTCAGCTTCGGGGTTTGGAGTTCAAGCCTCACGCGCCCTGCAACCTGTCTCGGGACTCCAATCCGGCTCCCGGCTTGACCCGGCGCTGAAAGAGCGGATCGCGCTGCATACTTCGGCCGGATTGATCGCTGAATACTTTGGGTTCATAAATCCCCCGATAGTAGCCTCCAATGCCTGCATCTCCGGAATAATGGCGATCCTGACAGGCTCGCGGCTGATCAGGTCCGGGCAATATGAAAATGCCATTATTGCCGGGGCCGATGTTATTTCAAATTTCGTATTGTCAGGGTTTCAATCTTTCCAGGCTATCAGCTCCAGGCCCTGCAAACCATTCGACCGGTCAAGGGATGGTATAACTTTAGGAGAGGGGGCAGCCACCGTTGTTCTTTCGGCTCATCAAAAATATGCCGGCGGTATAAAAATTATGGGCGGCTCGACCAGCAATGATGCCAACCATCTTTCTGCGCCTTCCCGCACCGGAGCCGAGCTGGGTCATTCCATAACGACAGCCTTATTACAGTCCGGACTTTCGCCAACGGACATCGATTTTATTTCAGCACACGGAACGGCTACCGTTTATAATGACGAAATGGAAGCCAGGGCTATTACACTGGCTAACCTGCAGACTGTTCCCGTAAATAGCCTGAAAGGGTATTATGGACATACGTTGGGAGCAGCCGGCCTGATCGAATCGATTATTGCGGCTCAGTCCCTGAAGGAAAACCTTGTCTTGCCGACCATCGGATTCGAAGAGATCGGCGTGTCACAACCTTTGAATATTTGCAGTACGTTACTTTCTGCTCCCCTGCAGTATTGCCTGAAGACAGCTTCCGGGTTCGGCGGTTGTAATGCGGCATTAGTGCTGAGTAAATAATAAATTATGAACCGTAAATAAATTATGAATCGTATCACCGGCAGTTGCAGGATCAGTGAACAATCCATTAGCAGGAACGGAGACATCGTATTCGAAAATAAAGGGGTGGATGCAGCAGGCTTTCTTCTTTCAGCTTACCGCCATTTTGAATGGAATTATCCTAAGTTTTACAAAATGGATAACCTGAGTAAATTAGGATGGCTGGCCACCGAAGTGCTGCTGAAGGAAGGCTTCAACGCAACAGCCTACCGGCCGGAGGAGGTAGGAATAACGCTTGCCAATGCCAATTCCAGCCTCGATACGGACCTGAAATATTATGAAACGGTAAAAGAGATCCCAAGCCCTGCCTTGTTCGTCTATACTTTGCCGAATATCATGATCGGCGAGATCTGTATCCGGAATAATTTTAAAGGGGAGAGCGCTTTTTTTGTGTCTCCGCAGTTCGATCCGGTTTTTTTGGAACGGTATGTAAACGACCTGCTGAATAATGATGTGCTGCAGGTTTGTATTTGCGGATGGGTGGACCTGCTGGGCGATGAATACAAGGCGGTGTTGTACCTGGTGGAAAAGGACGGGAAAGGATCCGGGAGGCTGTCAAAGGAGATAACCGCTGGTGGGGCGGAAGGTCCTGCCGGCATTCCTTTCACAAAAGAGAATATTCATAAAATATTTCGGGCAGAAAATGGATAAGAAAATAAATTCAGACATTTTTGTTGCTGGCCTGGGAGCCATTTCGGCGATTGGTAACAATGTTGCTGAATGCCTTTCCGCTCTGGAAAATGCACAGGCCGGGATCGGGGATATAACTTATCTGGAGACCATACACCGGGGAACGATCCCGGTAGCCGAGGTAAAACTGAGTAACACGGAACTGGCTTCCCGGACGGGCGTCTCCCCCGGGATCAGCCGCACTGCATTACTAAGTCTTACAGCGGCAAGAGAAGCGTTGGCGGATGCGGGGATCGCCTTCGGGTCGGGCACTGGCAGTCAATCGGGCACTGGCAGTCGAACGAGCACTGGCAGCCAATCGGGTACTGGCAGTCAATCGGGTACTGACAGCCGATCGGGTGTTGCAGGGGCATCTACTGCCGGACGCGGGTCTGCTGCCGGCAGCGGATCAGGTATTTTCAACCGGTGGCGTACCGGGTTTATCTCCGCCAATACGGTGGGCGGCATGGATAAGACGGAGAAGTTTTTCGCCGGTTTTTTGTCGGATCCTCAGCATGGAAGATTGAGGGATGTCCTTCAGCATGAATGCGGAGCTGTTACCGACTGGGTGGCCGATCAGCTGAATATACACGATTATGTTACAACCATCAGCACGGCCTGCTCCTCATCGGCCAATGCTATTTTCTTTGGAGCAAGGCTCATCCGGCACGGGATGCTGGACGTGGTAGTGGCAGGCGGAACAGATGCGCTGACAAAATTTACGCTCAATGGTTTCAATACCCTTATGATCCTGGATCAGCAATACTGCAAGCCCTTTGACGAAAACCGGAAAGGCCTGAATCTGGGGGAAGGGGCCGGTTACGTGGTGCTGGTATCGGAACGGGTCGCGGCCTCTCTGCAAACGGAATTATATTGCAGGCTCAGCGGGTATTGCAACGCCAATGACGCTTATCACCAGACAGCTTCTTCTCCGGATGGTACGGGATCTTATCTCGCCATGAAAGGTGCCCTGGAGCTTAGCGGACTGCAGCCGTCGGATATCGGTTATATCAACCTGCATGGCACCGGCACGCTGAACAACGATAGCGCGGAAGGCGCCGCCATCCGTAGATTATTCGATCCTCATTACCCTAAGATGAGCTCCACCAAGTCTTTTACGGGACATACCTTAGGGGCCTGCGGGGGACTGGAAGCCGTGTTCTCGGCCTTATCCGTCCGGCAGGGGCTTATTTATCCCAATCTCCGCCTGGAGACCCCGATGGCGGAATTTCCTTTCGTTCCGGCTACGGTCTTTTCGACGAATGAACCGATCCGGCACGTTCTTTCCAACTCGTTTGGGTTTGGAGGGAATTGTTCCTCGCTGGTCTTTTCTAAATTGTAAAACTTCACGCTGTTCATACGGAGGATATTATATATTATAACTTATTATAATATTTTATAATTCCTTATATCGTATATGCAATTCCCTATGTCGTAACCCGATTGATCATATAGAATTTAGTTTCGCGTTTGGAAAAGTGTGCGAAATAAGTCTGCAAAAAAAACAACACTCATCTAGGCTGATACCTCACTGATCCACTATCCTTCAGGGTATCTTAATAAAAACAATATTTCAATAGTGCGGTCAACTATTACGAGTTCAACAGTGCGGTCAGCTATTACGAGAGCGATAATCTTCCTGCTGTTATTACTGTCAATTACCAGTACTGTCAGGGCGCAATCCGTTACGGGCGCCGTTAAAGATGCTGACGGGCGCCCGTTGAACCCGGTAATAATTTCTCTGAAAGGCACAAACTATACCGCTGAAACCGATGAGGGGGGAAAGTTTACACTCAACGCTCCCGCCGGCAAGTATCAGCTGGTTATTTCACGGGTAGGTTTTAAGCCGCAAACACGCGATATCCTGCTGACTGCCGGCAAGGATCTTTCGCTTCCCGAAATTACCTTAACGGATAATGCGCAACTAAACGAAGTGCGGGTAGTTGGGAAAAGCAAAATAAAAATGACCAGGGAGCAGGCATACAATCTAAATGTGCTGGATACTAAAAAGTTATATAACACCGCTGCGGATCTGAACCATGCGCTCAACCAGACATCGGGTGTGCGGGTGCGGGAGGATGGTGGAGTAGGCTCCAATTTTACTTTCTCGTTAAATGGATTTTCCGGCAAGCAGGTCAAGTTTTTTCTGGATGGTATCCCGATGGATAACTTCGGCTCGTCGCTAACACTCAATAACTTCCCGGTCAACATGGCTGAGCGGGTAGAAATATATAAAGGAGTAACGCCTATCAGCCTGGGCGCTGATGCCCTGGGCGGGGCGGTAAATATTATTACACGCGGCAATCCGAATTACCTGGATGTTTCCTATGGCTATGGTTCGTTCAATACGCACAAAGCATCCATAAATCATGCTTTTACAGATGCCAAAACCGGTTTTACCGTGCGTACCAATGCCTTCTTTAATTATTCAGACAATGACTACAAGGTGAAGGTGCAGCCTATTGATCTGAGTACCGGGCAAAAGGAACCAGAGCAGGAGGTAAGGCGGTTCCACGATGGCTACAAATCTATCGGAGCCCAGGTAGAGGCGGGTCTGACCGGCAAAAAATATGCGGATAAGCTTTTGATCGGATTGATAGCATCCGGCAATGACAAGGATATCCAAACCGGCGTTACCATGGACCAGGTGTTTGGCGCCAGAACATCCAAATCCACCTCGGTGATCCCGACATTGAAATACAAAAAGACGGACTTGTTCATCAAGGGGCTTGAATTGGGCGTTTACAGCGCTTACAACATGACCCGCAATACATTTACTGATACGGCAAGGGTGAAATACAACTGGCTGCAGCAAACCATCCCGTCCAGCACCGCCGAATTGGCGAGATCTCAATTAAAGAACCGGGATAACGAAGGATTGGTAACCGCCAACTTAGGGTACAAGGTGAACGAACGACATTCGGTATCGCTCAACTACGTGATGACAGATTTCAGCCGTAAATCGAGCGATGTGGAGGATCCCGATAATACCACCTTCCTTTATCCTCAAAAATTAAATAAACAAATACTAGGTCTGGCGTGGCAGCAAAAAGAGGAGCGTTTTACAACTACCGCTTTCACCAAGCTGTATGTTTTAAATGCCAGATCATTTGAGCAGGTAAGCAACGGTACGGGGGTCGCCGAGTACAGGCCCTCATCCACCCGTACTACCAACTTCGGTTATGGGGCGGCAGCGGCTTATTTCATTTTGCCGCTGCTGGAGGCCAAGGCATCCTATGAGCATACCTACCGTCTGCCCGATGCGGTGGAGCTGCTGGGCGACGGATTATATGTCCGCAGAAATTCGGCCCTGAAACCCGAGAACAGCGACAATTTTAACGTAGGCGCCTTGTATGCCATTGACCTTAACGAAGCCAATAAATTCAATGTTGAGGTCAATTATATCTTCCGGAGCTCCCATGATTATATCCGCCTTGACCAGGCGCAAACACAGCCCATTGACAGGCAGTATATCAACATTGGCGATGTACAGACCAATGGTGTTGAAGGCGAGATCAGGTATACCTGGAGGAACAGGCTGCGCGCGGCCGTGAACGTCACTTACCAAAGTATCATAGATAAACAAAGAACGATCAGCAGCACCAACTTCCAGGGTACCATTACCACGCCTAACTATGGTTACGGCTATCGTATTCCCAACACGCCTTATCTTTTCGGGAATGCGGACCTGGGTTATCTCTTTAAAAAAGTAGGGGGTGCTAAAAATACGCTGGATGTGTCTTACAGCTTAAATTTTACAGAAAAATATTATTTAACACCGCATCAGCTTGGCTTTAACAATCAAGACATCATTCCAACCCAGGTTGCCCATAACGTCCTGGTCAATTATGCCATCAGTGACGGACGGTACAACGTTTCGGCGGAATGCAGGAACCTTACGAATAACGAACTTTTTGACAATTACCTGTTACAGAAGCCCGGGCGTTCTTTTTTTCTGAAGCTCAGATATTTTATTTCCAAATAAATAATTTTTACAAATAGATATTTTCACCACAATAAAAAAGACCATGAAAAGCAAACAATTATTTGAAGCGGCTCTTATTTCCGGCGTGCTCGTGGGAGCAATAGCCTGTAAAAAGGACAGTAATAATACCGTGACCCCTCCCACTCCATCCGTGTATGCGCTGGGCGTAGGCGTCACCACCTCTACGGCTACTACGAATTACGTTGTACAAGCCGGCGACCTGATGAGCGGCACGATCTCCCTTACCGGTAACGGAATATTGCAGGACGGATACCGTGATTACGCTTTTGGCGGATCGAAGTTTTATAGCATTGGCGGTTTGGGCATCACAGATGTGAATACCATCACCGTGGATGCATCCGGTAAGCTTACTACCCAAACAGGCCTTACTTTTGAATTGCCGAACAATGATCTGCTGGATATTGACGGTACTGGTAAGACCATGGTGGGCGTATCCATGCCAACAGGCCCCACAGTAGGGTTAAATGCTCAATTTTACACGCTTGATATTGCGGCAAACACTGTAGGAAATAAAGTGAATGTTCCCATTACCAGCATCTATCCAAGCGACCGTGACTGGATCTTCCATACCGGTTTACAGGTTCGCGGCAGCCAGGCTTTCCAAACATTCTACCCGGTAGATGCAGCGACTTATGCCACACAAAATACCGATACCAATTATGTTGCTGTGTACAGCTACCCGGGCTTTGCGCTTCAAAAAGTCATCAAAGATAGCCGTACAGGCCCATCGGGTGCGTTTAATACCCGCAGCGGATTGTTCAAAACAGAAAGCGGCGATCTGTATGCGGTATCGAACAGCAGCTTTGCCAATGGATATAGCCAGTCGACTAAACCGGCGGGTATTTTGAAAATCGCCGCCGGCTCAACCGATTTTGATCCCAGCTATTTCTTTAATACGGATGCGGCGCCCAACGGCGGCAAAATTGCACATGCCATCTATATCGGCAACGGAAAATTATTTGCAGCAGTTACCAATAAAGTGCCAACGCTGGATGACAGGTGGAGCGATGGCAATCTGACTTTGGCTATTGTCGACCTTGTGGGCAAAACGATCACCCGGGTTACCAATTCACCGGTATTTAGCGGCAACGGCGGCAGAAGTTTTGCCGCAATGGTAGATAACGGCAAAGTTTATTTCGCTATAACAGTGAATAGTGTACTGAATATTTACCAGACAGATATTGCTACCGCTACAGCTACTAAAGGCGCTACCGTAGAAGGCACTTTTGTCGGCGGCATAGCCAAAATGAAATAAATTAAAACGTATGCAAAAGCCTGGTGATAGCAATACACCAGGCTTTTGAGTTTATCCTGACATGGAATAAATTATCCTGACACGGAATACACGGAATAAATATTACTCATTGAAGAGGGCCGGAAAAAAGAAGAACCGATCGTTATTTTACAGGATATGTGCCTGGCTCCACCTATGGCTGGGCCTGGCGACAGGCATCGTAATTATCATTGTTAGTATAACGGGTGCTGTTTTAACTTTTGAAGAGGAGTTGCGGTTATTGTTTCAG
The DNA here is from genome assembly GCA_015655015.1 of Chitinophagales bacterium. GTDB lineage: Bacteria > Bacteroidota > Bacteroidia > Chitinophagales > Chitinophagaceae > Puia. Next base: position 21,719 of record JAATFV010000224.1, read on the forward strand.
CCCTATCAAAAGGTACAGGATCATGGCAAGCCATTTCTGCCTCCATCGGCACTGGCGGCATCCGCTAAGCAGGAATATAAAATTGCCGGTGTATCCGCAGTCATTTACCGGGGGCGTGAGAGGAGTGCTGTGGTCCCCTGGTACGGCGATCGTAAAAACTACCTTGTCAATTACCTTGATCCTTATACCGGGCAGCCGTTGTATAGCCAGCCCCTGAACAGCGATTTTTACCGCATCATGATAGAAGGTCATTACCAGCTTTGGCTGCCCCGTAATATCGGGCAGCCTGTTGTGGCTTATTCTACCTTGATATTTGTTATGATGCTTCTTACCGGCCTGGTGCTGTGGTGGCCCAAAAAATGGACGGGATCTGCCAGAAAACAAAGTTTTCTTATAAGAACCAAAGCCACTTTCAAAAGGCTGAATTATGACCTCCATAATGTGCTGGGCTTTTATGCGCTGCTGGTAGCGATCATATTAGGGCTTACCGGTATGGTATTCGGGATGTCCTGGTTCAGTAAAACAGTGTACTGGACTGCATCGGGCGGTGTAAAACAGGCATTTGACCGTGTCAGTTCGGATACCACGCTGACAGCAGTAAATACAGTACCTGACGAAGATCTGTTGTTTCAGCGGCTTCAAAAGGCAGGCGTAAGTATGGCCGGCCAGATGATCACTTTTGGTTATCCGTATGGCAAAGGCGGAGCCTGGAGTCTGGCTGTTAACCCGGCGCCGGGCAAACGTTACCTGGAACAAAGCAGCTATTTTGAACAGCATACTTTAAAACTGTTGAAAGCCGATCCTTCGTTCACCGCTGCCAACGGCGGTGAAAAAATGAAACGCTTGAATTACGACCTGCATGTAGGCGCTATCGGCGGTATCACCACCAAGATCATTGCTTTCCTCGCGTGTGTTATCTCGGCGAGCTTGCCTGTTACGGGATTTATTATCTGGCTGGGCAAGAAGCGCAGAAGGATTCGTTCCAAATGAAAAATTGCGGCCTTGCTGGTTTGTTCCATCGATTCCGCTTAGCGAAGCTGTACGCCGGTCAGATCGTTTTCACACCAGTCAGTTCGATTTGGAGATCAGCATATAGCTATGCTGAAGACCTTTATAATTATTGTAGATCAGTATGTTCTTATAGGTTCCCTGGATCTTGCCGGTTTGCGCGCCCGTTGTTGTGTCGCCGGAATCTGCGCCCGTTGCTGTGTTGTCGGATTCCGTGCGGGAATCTGCGCTGCCGGCTGCTGCCGGGGCTCTTTTGATCATATGCTCCGGAAGGGGCTGTCCCCCGATCAGCTGGCAGGCGATCCAAAGCGCAAAGGCGGATGCTGTGGGGTATTCTCCGCTCATATGTTTGAAACGGGCGATGGTCACCTCTTTGTCTACCAGGGATTCACAGGCTTCGTAAAAATGGCGGCTGCGGTTGTCGCCATTCTCACCGGTGAGAAAAAGGTCGATTTTTAAACCGGCGTCCGACGTTCCTCCACCGGTATCCCCCCCCAGCCCGCCCAGGAACTCCTGCAAGCGACGGGTAACGTCGGCTTCCTCTTCACTATGCAGTGTAACGATCCCCTGCAGCCTGGCCAGCGCTCCCGCTTTTTCATTACTCACCAGGAACATCGCAGCCCCTTCCCCGGCAATGCTGCCGGGAGAATCGACCTCATACAGGCGTTGGCCGGAAACCGGCTCTTTTTTATACGAGCCTTTTAAATATTCGAGATTGTAATGATAGGTGGCTATCTCATCTACGCCCCCTACCAGGTAACTATGGGACGGATTTTCCGCCAGCATCATGGCGGCATCGATGGCGGCATACTCAAAAGCGAGCCCCCTGTGTACATGGGTGGTATTATACCCTTTATTCCGGCTCAGCAGGCTGATCTGCGATGCGATCGCATTGGGGATGCTCTGTACAAAATTACCCGGTGTCAGCATTTCCTCTTTATACTCGACGATCTGGTTCAGAAATTTTACGCTCTCTTCCATGCCGCCGTTGGCAGATCCTATGATAATGCCTGCCGGCGCTTCTTTGATCAGCGGCAGCGCCGTCCCCACCCCCATTCTGACGGCCTTGGCCATTCTGCGCAATATATTTTGGGGAATGCCCGGATAAGGAGGTTCCAACGCCCTCATTTTATGGCCCTCCGGCTCATTTTCCTGAGACAGGTCTATTTTCGTGTCTGAAAATGTCTGTTGCGGCGAGATACAGACTGCTTGACGGATATAGAACATACACTCATGCTTTTGAAAAGATCAGGGAAGTACAGTTGCCGCCAAATCCAAATGAATTGGACATGACATGCTGTAAGGACATTTTCCGGTAAGCTTGAACAGGCTGCAGACCGGTATCGGGGATAGGTTCATGAAAATTAAGGCCGGCATATACCTCCTGGTGGTCTAGGGATAAAATACTATATACCGCCTCTACGGCGCCGGCAGCGCCCAGCGTGTGGCCGACATTGGATTTCGTGGAGGCAAAGGGGGGAGGCGTGCCGAAGAGGCGCTGCATAATGCTGCTCTCTACCGCATCGTTGTTCTCCGTGCCCGTGCCATGTGCATTGATAAAATCGATCTGGCTTTCCTGCAACCGGGCGGATGCCAGGGCCCCTTTCATGGAGAGGAAGGGACCGTCGCCTGATAAGGAAGACGGATGAAAGGCATCGTTCGTATTACAATAACCCGTTAGCTCGGCATAGACCTTCCTGCCGGCGAGATCTTCCTCTCTTTCCAACACGAGAAAGGCAGCTCCTTCCCCGAGATTAAGTCCCTGCCGGTCCCGGTCAAAAGGCGCGCACACTTCCGGGGAAAGGATATGTAAAGCATTAAATCCATTGATGGTGAACTTCGACAGACTGTCTGCTCCGCCAACGATCGCTCTTTTAGCCAGTCCGTTCTTAATCAGCCTGGCCCCATACAAAATGGCATTGGAAGACGAAGAACAGGCGGTATTAATGGTATTGATGATGCCCTGCATTTTATAACGGGCCTGTAAATAGATATTGACGGAGGCGCAGTCGTAGGAAGAGAGAAAGACAGAGCCGCCGGAGCTCTTGTTGGCATCCTTGAAAAATTCATCCATCAGGCACATACCCCCGACCGTGGTGGCTCCCACCAGGGCGGTATCGGAAGAGATCAGCTGTTCAGGGCTGAGCCCGGCAGCGGTGACGGCTTCATTAAAAGCATGCAGGGCCAGTAAGGTAGTACGGGTAATTCCCGGATCTTCCGTTCTCAATTTTTCTTTCAGCTCCTCCGTAGGGAGAAGGATCTCTCCAAAAGGCAACACCCCGGCATAACGGGACGGAACGTTCAAAGATCTCGTAATGCCGCAATGACCCTTTATAAGAGCCCTGTGGTTTTCAGCTACGGTGCTCCCTATAGCGCTGATCACTCCCATCCCTGTAATGAAAACCCTGCTCAATGAACGAATATTTACTTTGTTCTGTTTTTTTCGATATACGCAACCATCGTGTTGACATCCACCAATATTTTCCGGCCTTCTTTGGGATCTTTTATGACAATCCCAAATTCCCTGTTGAGGAGTACAATAAGCTCCAGGGAATCGATAGAATCCAGGCCCAATCCCTCTCCATCGCCGAACAAAGGCTGGTCATCCTTTATTTTATCAGGGGTGAGGGATGTTAAATTCAGGAACTCTATGATCTGTTCTTTCAACTGTTGCTTTAATTGTGCTGTTTCCATTATAATATATAAGTAGTGCTCAAATCAGTTTTTTCTTTTTCAGGCCCAAAAAGATTAGTAAATGTATCGATACAATAATAACAAATAAAGGAATAATATTTGTTAAAACGTCTTTCAGTTTTCCCCCTTCCAGGAACAGGCCATAATAGGCTTCCAGGCACCAATGCAAAGGCGATAGCTGAATGACCGTCCTGAATGAACCGGGCATGGCAAAACTGGGGACCATCAGGCCGCCAACGGCAGAAAGGATCACGATGGACACCGCACCGAAGCCATTGGCCTGCTCCTGCGTCTGCGCAAACACGCCCACGCAGATCGCATAACTTACGGCGCACCAGCCGCACATGAAAGAGACAACGAACAGACCTGAAATATCTGCGGGCATATTCAGGGCAGGCAGCCCGATATACGGGAATAACCACACCCCCATGGCAAAAATGACGGCAGCCTGCAACAGCGTAACTCCCAGATACGTGATCTGTTTGGACAACAGCGCTACGAGGTAATTGGTAGGCAGCGTCTTCAACCGGATAAAGCTCCCGCTGGTCTTTTCCCGTACGATGCTGCCTCCGAGAGATATGACCACAAAGAACATGGCGAAAATGGTCCAGGCCGGGACATTATGCTGCGAAGCATTCGGCACGATCCTGCTCCCATCCCGGACCACGGCCACTTCGTTGATCGCTATGCGGTTGTTAAGGAGCTCGTTTTCCAGGGTATCGGGCAGCTGCTTCTCATTAATAGCAAAGTAGAGGCTTTTCAATACCTGCTTGCTCTCCACCAGCTGCAGCGCACTGTATAAAGCCCCCTGTATCGAACGGCGGAACGACTCTTGCAGGATGGGATGATAATATAACGTAAGGGGATCGACATTACCAGCCTTCGAGCCCAGCGTATCTCCCTCCAGGCCAAAAGAGTTCAGGGCCTTGCCGGCCATTTTTTTTGCCTTTGCGGTCAGCTGAAAAGAAAAGTCTTCCGGGATGACGATCGCCAGCAGGGCGTCTTTTGCATGCATGCGGTCGGTGATGGCTTTTTCCCCCTGCTCCCTGGATACCTGCACCAGCTTGAACAGGCCGATCCCATCGATCGTACGTATCAGCTCATTGCTTATTTTCCCAGTATCCCTGTTACAGATGATCAGGGACACTTTATTCTTATTGACCAGGTTGAAAGTGCTGTTCTGAATACTGGTAATGACCAGCACCAGGATGACCGGCATCAGGAACATGAAGGTGATCCCTACCTTATCACGGTACAGGATCCGAATATCTTTTACTATAGTGGCCCAAAGCTTGTACATGATCAATTCCTGTAGTCTTTTCCGGTTAAATTTAAGAACAATCCTTCCAGGCCGTCCTGCCGGTGCTCTGCCAGCAAGGTGTCAAGATTGTCGTGTGCGATGATCTTCCCTTCATCTATCAGGGCTATTTTTTCACAGAGGTCTTCCGCTTCGCTGAGCTGATGCGACGTGTAAATGAGCGTAGCGCCTTCTTTGTTGAGCTCCTTCAGGTAGTTGATAATGGCATGCCTGGATTGTACATCCACACCCACGGTCGGTTCGTCCAGGAATAAGATGCGCGGATGGTGGATCACCCCGATGGCAAGATTTACCCGGCGTTTCATCCCCCCGGAAAATTTTTCCACGGGCTTGTTTCTGACATCGGCCAGTCCCAGCACCTCCAGCAGCTCATCGGTCCTTTTACGGATCTCGTGCGGATGCAGACCTGCCCATGCTCCGAAAAATTCCAGGTTCTCTGCCGGGCTCAATTCCTGGTAAAAAGAAAAATCCTGTGGAATAAATCCGAAAAGCTTGTTAACCGACCTGTTCTTTTTATTGACTTCCATTCCGAAAAGCTGAATGCTTCCCCCGGGAAAAGGCAGCAATCCGGTCATCAGGTTCATCAGTGTAGTTTTGCCGGCCCCGTTGGGACCGAACAGGCCAAATCTTTCTCCTGCTGCCACTTTCAGATCAAGATGCGTAAAGATCAGGTCGGACTGTCCCGGGTAACTAAAGGTAAGATCGGAGATGTTGACGGCTAGAGGGCTCATGAAGACCATTTGATTTTGGATAACGCCTTGAAAGCTTCTCTTTCCAGCTCCGATATTTCCAGCAGGTAATCGCCCATTACATTAAAATCGGCCTGGCTGCCGATCCTGCCTTTATAAATGCCGGCAGCCTGGATGGCGGCAGTACGCCAGGCATCTCCGGCCCGGGTGAACTGGCTGGAGATCTCCAATAGCTGATCGTTGGGCAGCCAGGCGTGGGCCTCCTGGAGGAAGGCTCCATAGATATAACGGAAGCCGCCTCCGCCGGTCCCTATTTCCTCCTGCATCCGCACCAGCTGGGCGAGGTACAGGCCGGCTTTTGGCAGTCCCAGCTTATCGCGCCATGTTTTTATTTTCTGACCGGTATATTTTATTCCGTTTACGCCGGCGATCCTTCCGGGAATATGCAGCATGTTCCGCACATTTCTGTTAATGCCGCTCCTGATCGCCTTTTTCATCTGCTCATCGGTGATATGGACCTCTTCCCGTGGATAATATACCTGTCCCCTGGGCGCCAGCGCTCCTTTGGCGAACCGGACACGGCCCAGCTCATAGCTGGTCAGTGTAGTAGCGTTCTCCATAATGGGATCGCTGATCAGGTAGTTGTCCTCTTCCTTGCCGAACACAACGATATTATGCGCGTTGAAATGGAAGCGGTATTCTTTGGGAAAATACGATAAGTAATAGACGCCCACCTGGCAGCCTACCGGTTGCCCTTTTTCGAGACTCTGCATCAAAAAAGACTCCGCCGCCTCTTTACTGTTGAACTTTTTGCGGACCAGCGGAATGTCTAATGAACGGCAGGTCCTTGAAAAAACCCAACCCGGCAGTGTCCGGAATGCAATGGCGGGTCCGTTGTTGATCTTTATGAAAGGAATATGGACGTAGAATAATCCGGCGCCAATGCCGAAAGCCAGCGGCTCCGTCATTTTATCGATACCTGCAAATTTCAACAAGCTGCTGGTGACGCCTGTTTCGCAATGCGCCGCCTGCTGGTGTTTGAACTCAATCTTCATGCACAGTCATGCTTTTAAGGTCCTCTAAGCTCACATTAAAAATTTCGGCGTATCGCAGCAGCTTTTTATCGGATAATCTTTTGAAAACGGCTGGTTTCAGATGCCTCTTTACCTGCCACTTCCAAAATCCCGTATAAGCCGCTACGATACCAATATCCATCAGCCCTTTTTCCATAAAGAACAGGATGGGACTGGCTGTATCATTCAACACCTTTTCCCTGGCAAGGGCGACACGGTCCTGGATATCCTGCCAGGCTGTATCCAGCGCGGAGATCTTGATGTCCCAGCCACGGCTCAGCTCCGTAGTGTACTTACCTGAATCATCGGTAGCATAACACACTTCTTTCGTGATCTTACCAAGTGAGCTGAGATCCTGGGGAACATCTTCTTTTTTCATCCGGTGATAATTTATTGATTCCGGTAATAATGTTGATTAACATACCGTCAGCATCGCATACATATACGAGAACCGGCCGCTCTCCGGCACCAGCAGCAGGATCTTCTCTCCCTTTTTCAATTTCCCGCTATGGAACAATTCATGGACCATCAGGTAAGCGGAAGCGGCTCCCACATTCCCCATGGTGCTTAAATTGAGGAACCATTTTTCATAGGGGATGCCTTCCCCATACTGTTCCATTACTTCAAAGATCTTGCTTTTGAAATAATCACTGGAGATATGGGGCAGAAAATAATCAACTTCCTCCGCGGTAAGCCCTCTTTTCTGAAAGATCTCTTTTATCCGCTTGCCCCCCAGCGGAACGATGTTGTCGCTTAGCAGCTTTATATCCTGCTTGATGCTCAGGATGGATTTGTTCATGATCTCTTCCGGGGTGAAATCCATATAACTTTTCAAGTTACCGTCCGGCTGTTTTTCACTGGCCGCATACATGCAAACTTCCATTTCATTGGCATAGGAGGCCCCTTCAATCCAGTCTACCCGGAGGCTCAGCCCCTGTTCATTCGGTTTGTCCGACAATAAAAAGGCAGCTGCCCCATCGGACAACATCCACCGGAGGAACTCTTTTTCAAAAGCGATGAAAGGGTTCTGTTGCAGCTCTATTAATTTCTGCGCCTCTTCTTCAAAAACATCCGCAACAAGGACGCCTGAAAATCTTTCCGACCCGGTGGCCGCTGCCAGCTGTACATCTCCCGTTTTAACGGCCATATAAGCGTATTTGAAAGCATGCATCCCTGCACAGCATACGCCGGAGGGAGAAACGACCTCCATAACATTCGTTTCGGGCAGCCATCCATGGGTCATCACGCCATGGGAAGGGAGCATCTGATCGGGAGAGGAAGTGCCGCAGGACAGCAGTTCCAGCTTTTTTATGTTGTTGGGATCACCGGCAAAGAGGGCCTTTACCGCCAAAGCCGTCATCTGGGCATTGGTATGGGTGGCTTTTCCTTCTTTGGTCAGTGCATAATACCTGGTTTTAATGCCATTATTTCTTAAAACGATCTTTCGTGATTTGGAAGGTTTGTCATTGATAAAGCCCAGATAGGACTCCATATCGTCGCAGCTGATCGGTTCATTGGGCAGGAAAAGGGATGTGTTGGTGATATAAACTTGGTTAAGGGACATAGGACTCCGCTGTTTTTTTATGAATTCAATGCCAGATAATATTGTTTTTTCTCTTTTATACGCCTGGATGAAAAAGGCTTGATAAAGACTGCATCAATGATCAGAAGGATGGGGGCTGCTATAAAGAGTGCAAATAAAATATAATATTTGAATGCGGCAAGCCAGAAACCTCTTTTTTTCTTTTTGGCAATGAACCGTGCCCATTTTACATAGGTAGGGACCGCGGTAGTCTCCAGGAGCCATAAAGGATATTTCAATTCGACTGCCTTGTGGCGCATCAGATCTTCCTGCAGATCCTCCCAATGGTTGCTGTGCAGATAAGGCAGGAGCAGCTCGCCGAATAGCTTTGTATGGGTTATGTCAGCATCGGAGACCCCGGGTTTGGGAAAAATGTTCAGGTACCGGTCCTTTTTTCCTCCCAGGATCCAATGAAAAATGGTGACAAAGCTGATGACATTGGGGTGCCGGTCTACGAGGGCAATATTCCCGACCAGCATGCCCCCTGCGTCAGTCAGTAATTTTTTTACGCCCTCGAATGCGTTGAGCCACATATTCCTGGCCCCTGAGATCGTTACGACTGGCGTATTCTTCAAAACAGCCTTGAAAGCCGGGTGCTGTAATATTGAATTAGACGGAATGCTGGGATAGAGGAACCAGGGCTGGTAGCCAAAAATGATCAGGTCATAAGAGGATTCCCGGAGTGTAAAGGGGGCCAGCTCAGTGGTGGCTCCTAATACGCAGTCAGGCATCATACTATAGAAGCGTTCCCCAGTCCAGGGGAAGACATATTCTTCTGCAGGCCTGATCCTTACCTTCTCGACGGTAATGTCGGGCCCGGCAAGCGGAGCGGTAAAACAATCAATGATGTCCCCCATTTGCCCGGATTGCGAATAATAGATGGCTAGTACTTTCTTGCTCATATAACTAAAATTAGAGATCTTCCGGGCGCAATATTTTTGATTTTTTACTGTAATCGATAATGGCTTGTTTTACTGCCGGCGATAAACTTTTAAAAGTAGTACGAATATAAAACCTGTCTTTTTCCAGATCGGCGGAATACTTAACGATACGGGGAGCATGTTCTTGTATGATAAGGCGTAGAAAATGATATTCACCGTTGGTGCTGTCCTTCATTAAAGAAGTTTCCAGCTTTATACGGCCCGACTTAAAAAAATGTAATTTATCCAGGGGTAGGGTGACCTGGCCGGCTTTTTTCATCAGCAACGCCCCTTCATAAGCCTCTTTTTCATGAATGGATGCCCCTGATAGCTTGGTTAGTTCGGCATCTATGTTATCCACATTTCCGGATGCCAGGACGGTATAATAGGCCGGTCTATCGAAATCCTGCAATAGCTGCTGTCCCTGACCTATTGTGCAGGAGAATAAGTAAAAAAGGGCGACAATCATAAAGCGCTGATAATCAGTTTTAAATACGGGTGTTTTCCTTGCCCTTCCTATTACGGGAGGGTCGCGCGCTAAATTAACCAATTATAGTGATATCTGTCCTGCCGGCATGTAAGCAATTGATTTCAATTAAACTACATAATTTTATTCTCTTCGGTTCGTTTTTAAGCGTTTCCAAGGGGGGGACTGGTTTAAAATTACTTACTTTCACCTACTTTTGCGGCTTTTATGGCGAAGATCCGCTGTTAAAATTTAGCGTATCTCCGCCATAGGCTAATGTCTGCAGAACTTCGGCCTGAACACTGTTCAGCCCTCGTTCGTGACCTTCGCTGTGCTCGGTCAGGACAAAATGCAGAAGCATTTTTTTAACAATTTACACTTAATAGGCAGGTGGATAACCATAAAAAGCAATTTTCTGATCAATGGGCCGTTATTTTGGGCGGTTCGAGCGGCTTTGGTTTTGCGGCCATTGAAAAGCTGGCTGTCCACGGCATGAATATCGCTGTGTTTTACCGTGAGACGGCTGCTGCAGAAAGATCGCTTAAAGAAAAATTTTCGACGATCACCACCGGATCCGGCATTACGATAATGCCTTTCAATATAAATGCATTGGATGCAGGGGCCAGGGAATCCTGTATCGGGCAATTGGTTTCAGCCATCGGTGGAAAATATAAGATCCGGCTGCTGCTGCATTCCATAGCGAGGGGAAATTTAAAGCCATTGGTGGGGGAGCTTGATTCGAAAGAGAGTACTGCAGCTCTTTCCATAGAGGATATACAGCTGACCACCTATGCCATGTCTACCAGTCTGCTGGATTGGACGAGGGCCCTTTTACAGGAGGGGCTTTTTGGCAGGGATGCCAGGATAATAGGACTTACCAGCGAAGGAGCGCATAAGTATTGGGAAGGATATGCGGCCGTTTCCATCGCAAAAGCATCTCTTGAAAGCCTTATCACCTATATGGCGATCGAGCTAAGCAAATATGGGTTGCGGACAAATCTGATACAGGCAGGAATTACTGAGACTCCTTCTTTGAAAAGGATCCCTGCAAGCAAACAGCTCATTGAATTGTCGGCGGCGAGGAACCCATTAGGCAGAATGACGAGGCCGGAAGATGTGGCAAAGGTGATTTACCTGTTGTGCACGGAGGAAGCATCCTGGATCAATGGCTCGGTCATTCATGTAGATGGCGGGGAGCATTGTCTGTAGAGGTACCGCGGGTCCGCGTAAATGCAGGGAACCTTGCAGTGTTCCAAAGAAGATGGATAGAATCATGTAAGAAGAACATTTTATGTATAACGAAATAATAGATCGTCTCCCTTATAAATCTTCCTTCCTTTTTGTGGACAACATTTCCTCGTTGAATGAAGATGGAGTGACAGGAGATTATACGTTGAAAAAAGATGCTTTTTTTTATGAAGATCATTTTGTCGGTTACCCTGTCACACCAGGAGCGATCATTACCGAGATCATGGCGCAGATCGGCCTGGTGGTCCTGGGTATATATCTTGTAAGCCGGGCGCCGCAGGAATATAAGCCTGTTACGGATATGGTGCTGTTCCCTTTGCTCACCTCGACAGACATTTCCTTTAACAGGATGGTATTGCCGGGAGAGAAGGTGACGGTGTTATCGAGGAAAGAATATTTTCGTTTTGGCAAGCTGAAATGCCGGGTTGAAATGCGGAACACAAAGGAAGAGTTGGTTGCAAAGGGGATCGTTGCCGGTGTAATTAAACAACGCTGATATAAACGCTGATATATAAAAACAGAGCACATGAGTCGCCGTGTCGTCATTACTGGTTTAGGGGTCGTTGCTCCCAATGGGATAGGCGTTCCGGATTTTTTACATTCCATTCAGCAGGGCGTTTCCGGTATACGATTCATGCCGTTGTACGAACAGCTCAACTTCAATTGCCAGGTCACCGGCCTGCCGGAATTTGAGTGGGAGCATATAAAGAACTACATTCCGGAAGTCGCTCTTAACGGACTAAAAGCCATTAGTATCGGCTATGGAATAAAAGCGGCATTGGATGCCTGGACAGATGCCGGCAATCGCCCGGACAGTGATCAGCCGCGGTGGGAGACAGGCTGTATCTTCGGCAGCAGTGTAGGCGATACCACCGTCGTGAAGAACGTGATTACCCGGGTGGATGCCCGGGAATCGAAAAAGCTGGGTTCGCGGGTGGTGGAGCAGATCATGAACAGCGGTGTCACCGCCTATATCTCAGGACGACTGGGGTTGGCTAACAGGGTCACTACTAATTCTGCTGCCTGCGCTACGGGAACGCAGGCTATTTTAATGGGCTATGAACAGATCAAACATGGTCTGGCAAAGCGAATGCTGGTCGGCAGCACCGAACATGTAGATTCCTACATTTTCGGTACATTTGACTCGATGCGGGTTTTGGCGAGAAAGTTCAATCATCTTCCTGAACAGGCTTCCCGACCTATGAGCGCTTCTGCAGGCGGCTTTATCCCCGGGTCCGGGGCAGGCGCCCTGATCCTGGAGGACCTGGAATTTGCGCTCGAACGAAATGCCACTATTTATGCAGAGATAAAGGGAGGATGCTCCAATTCGGGAGGACAGCGTTCAGGGGGCACCATGACGGCGCCCGGTCCGGGAGGAATTGTCAGATGCATTGCCGAAGCCCTGGAAAAATCAGCTATCAGCGGCCAGTCAATAGACCTGGTATGCGGTCACCTGACCGCTACCGTCGCAGATATCCTGGAAGTTCAGAATTGGGGTGTGGCCCTTGACAGAAAAGAAGATGATTTTCCCCTGATCAATTCATTAAAATCGATGATCGGGCACTGTCTTACCGCTGCCGGGTCGATCGAGGCCGTGGCGGTGGTATTGCAAATTATGCATCAATTTGTGCATCCGAACCTCAATCTCCAGGACCCTAACCCGGAAATCCTGAAATTGATCCCTGCCGAAAAGATGCCGACGACGATGATAAAGAAAGAGATCAATACGATAGCCAAGGCCAATTTTGGTTTTGGCGATATTAATACCTGTTTGATATTTTCAAAATATAAAAACTAATAATGGATAGACGCGAAATTTTAGAAGAGTTGAAAAAGGTACTGGCCCCTTATACGGAAGATAAAGAAATGCTGGCAGGGGTCAATGAACAGACCGACCTGATAAAGGATCTGAAGATCAATTCCGCTAACCTGGTAGACATCATTATCGACGCCGAAGCGAAATATGATATAGAGATCGATATGGACTCTTCGGAGAAAATGATCGATGTAAAAAGCTGCATCGATGTGATCGCTGAAAAAATGAATGTTCAGAAGTGAGCAGCGCCGGAAATGATATAGTAGCGTTAAAAGCCATCGACAGGTTGCGTACGCACCATCGCCGGTTTTACTCGAAGATCCTTTCTGATGCTGAACAGTCTTTATTTCGCCGGCTGCATGGGGCGGAAATGCCCTTCGAGCACTTCGTATGGCTGTTGTGGTCCATTAAAGAGTCTGTCTATAAATATCTGAAAAGGGGCACCCCCGGTCTTGTATTTTCTCCAACTAAGATCATCGTCTGCAGCATAGACGCTCCTTGCCGCATTGCTGTCCCTCACAGCCGGGTTGCTGATTTCCGTTACGCTATAGAACGGGGTGATCCGTGGGAGAAAAGGATGACCGGGCAAAGCGAAGAATTTTACAGAGGCGTCGTCCTTTTTGAATCCCAATCTTTTTATTTCAGATCAGTCCTATGTTCCGAATTTACATCTACGGTGGTCAACGCGGACAAGAATTTTGAAAATATCTGGTGGGGTATTAAATCAATCGACCATTCGGATTATCATCATCAATCCACAGCGGTTAGGGCATTTGTCCTAGACCAGTTAAAAGCTGTTTTTCCAGCTGGTCAATTACAGATCGGGAAAAGCCCGTTGGGGTATCCGACCGTATTGAAAGACACGGAAGAAATGAAAATCCCCCTTTCATTCGCACATCACGATCGCTTCATAACTTATTCATTTGTGCTAGCAAGGTCCTGATTGGACATAAAAAACACTGAATGGTTCAGCGTTAGAGACCTTTGTAGGTTCCAAACCAACGGTGAGGATACACCAAAGATACATGTTAATCACATAATGCTAAAATAATTAGTTACCCATATGGTTTTATTTTGTTACCTTAGTGGGGCTAATTATAATTATGACTTACAACGTAAACGATATTGCGAACAAGATTATCCTTCAAACTGACACGGAGAAGGGAGACATTATATCTAATCTAAAACTTCAAAAACTATTATATTATATCCAAGGTTACCACCTTGCTTTTTTTAATGATGTTCTTTTTAAGGAAGATTTGGAAGCTTGGATGTATGGCCCTGTTGTACCTGAAGTTTACCATAGGTTTAAGGAAAACAGATCATTAGGAATAGTTCTTGACCCAAACGAATGTATAGGGATTGAATTAAAGCCAGAGGTGGAAGATATGTTTAACCAAGTAATGCAGGAATACGGAAAATTCAATGCGATCAAGCTTATGGAAATGACGCACAATGAATTACCTTGGAAAGAAGCTTTTGAAAAATCTGATAAGACTATAAATACTCAGACTATGAAAACTTTTTTTAAGACCTTGATTGATGAGTAAAAAACTGAAAAAACAAGAAGAGGTAATAAAAATTTCTAAAAAACCGGAAGATCGATACCCGGTTTTTTGCTTTAAGTACCTGGAAGCGTATTCTTATAACAAATGCGCAGACCCATCTTTCTTTATCGAATTTTTAGAGAGACTAAAGAAATTGGCAGGGTTGGGATGGAATGGAATTAATACATCAAATCGACATTCGTATGGTACAGAGAAAATACCAATTGCACAATTAAAACCTACTAAATTTCCTTCCATTATTACTGAAGATGTTAAAGAATTAACAGTATTTAGAGCAACGGGGAATAATCTTCCATTTTTAGGTATACGAATAAACGACACTTTCCAAGTGATTTTTATAGAAACCAAGTTTGGAGATATTTACGATCACAAAAATTAAAACTGAGACACTACCTAGCCAGCCCATCCTATTTCAACAAAGAAGGACGCTCTGTGATCTCATGGTATTTGATCACATCCTTTGCATAATAATGGATCACCATACTTTTGCGGGTCAGGCCCGGATCTTTCACCGGCAGGCCTCCATGTATGAGGTTGGCATGCCAGATGAGGATATCGCCTTTTTTTGCAAGGAATATCTCTTTCTTCCATTCTTTTTCCCGGATCAGGTCTTCTATCCTGTCCTCATAATCCCCATAATCCTTTTTTCCTAATGTCAAAAGGGTCGTTCCTTCATTAAAATCACTGTTCAGCAGGTAGGGGAGCCTGTGACTGCCGGGATAATAGAATAAGGGGCCATTATCGGGGTTGGTATCTTCCAGGGCGATCCATACTGCGATCAGATATCCCAAGGGGTAGGTAGTCATATGGATGCTGTCGGAATGGGCCCGCTGGCCACTGCCTTTTGTAAAATTAATTGTTTGAAAAGGCACGACTTCTTTATCCAGGAGGAAGCTTAACAGGTCCGTCAGCCGCTGATCGTACGTGATCTCGCGGATGGGCGCTGACAGGCGATTGGCAAACATCAGCTTATTATCCGGGGTAGGCCGGAGCTTATTGCGGCGCACCAATTGTCCTATCTCTCCCAGGATGGAGTCGGTGTCCGTCTCATCAAAAAAAGACTCCAGGATCATGTAACCTTTATCTGACCAGGTTAATAACTGTTGCTGTATGACATCCGGGAAATTTGAAAATCCGGCTTTGTGAGGAACGAGCTCCCGGGAATGCCCCCTGTCCAGCCAGGCCTTTGACTCTTTATCCGGGAAATTCCTGCTGGAAATAGAAGCGATCACGGGCCGGTGTATCGCATATTTTTTATAAGCCGCTTTGTTATGGGACAAGCTTTTATAATGGATCAGGTTATAGATCCAATGTAAAAATTTATATTTCTTAATATTTATACGATTTTCCATATTTAAGGATCCTTTTTTTCGATAGATATTCCACCAGGTCCAGTAAAGGACAGGTCATTAAAGTGGTGACCAGCGCCATTAATACCATGATGGAGAATATTGGCGGTGACAGGATCCCCAGGTCATAGCCGATATTTAAGACGATCAGCTCCACCAACCCCCGTGTATTCATCAGCGCTCCTATTAAAAAAGAATCTTTCCAGGTCTGCCCGGTCAGTCTTGCTGCAACAGCGCTGCCGCCGAGCTTTCCAAAGACGGCGAGAAAGATCACCGATCCGCAGACTGCCCACAAATGCCCGTCGTTCAAGAGCCCTATCTGTGTTCGCAACCCGGTAAAGGCAAAGTAGAGCGGCAGCAATACCAATACGCTGATATCTTCCGTTTTTCCGGCCAGCAGCTCTTTGAACTTCACACTTTTCGGCATCATGATACCTGCCAGAAATGCCCCGAACAAGGCATGGATGCCAATGATCTCAGCCAGCCAGGCGCAGACAAGGAGCACAAAAAAAGCCAGCGACACTATGGTCGCATTGGACCTTTTCCTCTCCCCGGCCTTATCGATCACTTTTTTTAACCAGGGACGGACAAGATAGAGCATCAGCAGCACGAAGATCAGGGTCAGCGCTATGGTAACCAGCGCACTGATGATGCTGCCTGCTTTTACAATGGCGATAACGGCGGCAAGAATGCACCAGGCGGTGACATCATCCGCAGCGGCACACGTAAGCGCCATAGCTCCGTGGGGAGCTGTTGTGAGGCCCCTTTCCTGCAGGATCCTGGCAAGCACCGGGAATGCGGTAATGCTCATTGCTATCCCCATGAAAAGTGCAAACGAGAGGAAGCTCACACCTGCCGGAGCGAACTCCTGGTACAGGGTATAGGCAAGGGTCACTCCAAGGAAATAAGGGAAAATGATGCTGGCATGGCTGATCACAACAGCGCTCTGCGCCTTATTTTTCAGCTTGTCGATATCGAGATCCACCCCGATAAGGAACATGAAGAATAACAATCCTATCTGGCTGAGGAATTGAAGATTGCCCAGGGAGTCTTTCGGAAAGATAAAACCGGAAAACCCCGGGAAGATCCAGCCCATGAGGGATGGGCCTAAAAAGATCCCTGCGATTATTTCTCCGACCACGGAAGGCTGCCCGATCCTGTTAAAGATCTTCCCGAATAATTTCGAAACAAAAAAGATGACTAATATCTGCAACAGCAATAAGGGTAAAGGATTTCGGACATTATGAAGGAATTGCTGGCCAACGGCCTGCGCCGGTTGAATGGCGGCATGGATGCTGCTGTGACTGGCAGGAACAAGGGTCTTGCCTTTATCGATAACAAACCAGATGAGAAATGCGAAAACTCCGATTATGAGCGGATAGAGGACTAATTTTTGTTTCATCTGTAAATAATATCTTTTGATGGCCTAAAATTATAGTTTTAATCATATACATTGGCCGGCTTCCTTCAATAAAATACGTATCTTTTTCTGTTATTACCTCCTTTTATCCTTAAGGACCCTGCCGGCTTACTGGCGGCTATCATGATCCGGAGGACTGCTCGATTGTTTACCCATCTGGCAAACGCCTTTGGTTTACCGGCAGCTATCATAATCCGCAGGCGGTGATCTATGCCAGCGGTGATCTTTGTCAGTTATGAGTGCTTTTCGGCGTTCGATGACAATAAAATTATCAGGGGAGCGTTTATGAAAATCCCTAATCCCTTACATATTCACGAAACCCTTTCTAAATGAAACTTTTAAAATTAAGCACTTCTCTCCTGATCCTGGCGTTTTTCTCTGTAAGCGCATCTGCTCAAAAAATCAAGCTGATCGAAGGTGATCTTGCTCCGTTAGCGGGACAAACTTCCATTAATGTAAAATTTATCTACGACGGCATGCGGGTAGGTAAATTCGACAGGGAATCGGATTATATCGCTAAGAAAGTGGAAGATTACAACAAGAAAGAGCCCGGCAGAGGTGATAATTGGGCAAAGAGCTGGGTAGCTGACCGCGAGCGTGAGTTCGAACCGAAATTCGAAGAGCTGTTCGACAAGAGCGGCGATATCTCTATCTCCCGGAAGAAGCCGGCTAAATACACCCTCATTTTTAAGACCCTGTTCACTGAACCTGGCTATAATGTGGTCGTTACCCGTAAAAATGCTGTGATCAATGCGGAGGCATGGATCGTGGAGACCGGCAAGGAAAGAGTGATCGCCAAAATATCCATCATGAAGGCGCCCGGCCGTACTTATGGCGGTTATGATTATGACACGGGTGTAAGAATTGCTGAATGTTATGCTATTTCCGGCAAAAAGCTGGCTAAATTCATAAAAAAGAAGGCCAAATAATTTCATAGCGTAAATTTTCTTTATTTAGCATCCGTTAAGCACTAATTTTACAGCGCTTAACGGATGTTTTTGTAATTTCTATTAAAGCCAAGGGAGAAAAAGATGACAAACCTGGAAGCGGTTAGGGCTAAATTTGATGAGCTGCATACCTGTGTGATCATACCTACTTATAACAACTTCAGCACACTGGGTGGAGTCATTGCCGACGTTTCAGCATATACAAAGCAGATAATTGTGGTCAACGACGGCTCTTCCGATAAGACAGCCGGGCTGGCGGGGTCTTTTCCTTTCGTAAAATTGATCAGCTATCCGGATAATGTGGGAAAAGGCTGGGCGCTCAGAAAGGCCTTCTCCTATGCCATAGAGCAAGGATATGAATTCGCCGTCACCATTGACTCGGATGGGCAGCATTTCGCCAAAGACCTGCCGGCATTCATAGACCGGCTGGGATCAGTACGGGACGCTATTATCGTCGGCGCCCGGAATATGGACCAGCATTCCGTTCCCGGTGGAAGCAGCTTTGGGAATAATTTCTCCAATTTCTGGTTTAAAGTGGAGACCGGCCTCCATTGCCCCGATACCCAATCGGGCTACCGGCTTTACCCCCTATTATTATTAAAAGACATAAAGTTTATCACTGTAAAGTATGAGTTCGAAGTAGAGGTGCTGGTCAGGGCGGCGTGGAAAGGTATAAAAGTAGACTCGATCCCTGTATCAGTCTATTATCCTCCCAAAGAGGAGCGGGTCTCGCACTTTCGTCCCTATAAGGATTTCACCCGGATCAGCATCCTGAATACGATCCTGGTGATCATTGCCTTTATATATATAAAACCCCGCGATTTCTTCCGGATGCTGTTTGATAAAAAAAAATTTAACCGGTTTCTCAACGAGCACCTTCTGCATTCCCCCCATTCCGATTCCGTCAAAGCAGCCTCTGTAGCCTTTGGCGTTTTCATGGGCATTGTCCCGATCTGGGGGTTCCAGATGCTGACAGCCGTTTTCCTGGCCATTGCCTTCAGGCTGAATAAAGCGCTGGTCCTGATCGCCTGCAATATCAGCATCCCCCCCATGATCCCCCTGATCATTTTCGGCAGCTATAAACTAGGGGCTATCTGGATGGGCTCCCATCCGGGTCACCTGGAATTTAACAGGAACATTTCTTTGGAATCCATCAGAAACAACCTGAAGCAATACCTCCTGGGCGGTACGACCCTGGCTGTTCTGGCCGGCTGTATAGCCGGGTTATTAGCTTTTGGACTGCTTAGATTATTTAAGAAAAAAGCTATTCTCGCCTGATAAGCCCCGAATCCTATGGAAAAAATGTTCATAGCCATTTATAAGTATTTTGAAAAGAACCGGCCCGCGTTTTTTATCTCCTTTGGCATCAGTTTTTTGTTCGTGGCTTATTTTGCCCTGCAGGTAAGATTTGAAGAAGATATCTCCAAGGTACTACCGAAAGATAAAAAGATCGAGAAGCTCAACGAGGTCTTTCAGAACTCCAAATTTATAGACAAGCTGGTAGTCATGGTGTCGCTGAAAGATACGGCAGCAGAGGAGCCGGACAGCCTGGTGGCCTTTGCCGATAAGCTGGTGAGCTCCGTTCAGGCTGAGCTGGGCTCCCTTGTCAATAAGATCAATTATGGGACGGATGACGATCTGATCATGGACCTGTTCAATACGATCGGCAACCACCTTCCCATCTACCTGAATGAAAAAGATTACCGCACGATCGATACGCTCATAACGGAGGAAAAGGTGAAAGCCACCCTGTCCCAGAATTTCAGGACCCTGAGCTCTCCGGCGGGGATCGCACTGAAGAGCGTCATTGCCAAAGATCCCTTAGGCATCTCGTTCATAGCCCTGAAAAAGCTGGAGGAGCTGCAATACGATAAGAATTTTGAATTATACGATGGCCATGTCATTACCAAAGATCAAAAGACCCTTTTAATATTTATCACACCAGCCTGGCCTCCGAATAATACGGCAAAGAATGCCCCGCTCCTGCAGGGGATGGACCGGATCATCGACAGCCTGAGCTCCGCCACCTATAAAAATACCACCGCCTCTTATTTCGGAGCAGCTGCCGCCTATGTCGGCAATGCCCTGCAATTAAGGAAAGATACGCTGATCACGCAAGGCCTTACGGTCGTCATCCTCATTGTATTTTTAGGGATCTATTTCCGGAAGAAGACTGCTCCCCTCATCATCCTTATTCCCGTACTGTTCGGATCCCTCTTTGCCTTATCCGCTATTTATTTCATTAATGGCAGCATTTCGGTCATTGCACTTGGTACAGGCTCAGTCGTGTTGGGGATCGCCGTCAACTATTCTTTACACATCTTCAACCATTACCGGCATACCAGGAGTATAGAGCAGGTCATAAAAGACTTAGCCCTCCCATTGACCGTAGGCAGCTTTACCACTATCGGAGGTTTCTTATGCCTGGAATTCGCCGAATCGGATATATTGAAGGACCTGGGCCTTTTTTCCGCATTCAGCCTGATAGGAGCCTCCCTTTGTTCGCTGATCTTTTTACCGCAGTTCATCGCCACTAAAAAAGAACAGAAACAGCATAAAATAATACTGCTCTCCTGGATCGATAAGTTTGCTGCTTACAACCCGGAATATAATAAGTTCATTGTTATCGGCATTCTGGCGCTTACGGTAGTATTCGCCTACACGGCAGGCGGCGTCACCTTTGAATCCGACCTGCTCAGGATGAACTACATGCCGGATAAGCTAAAACGGGCTGAGGACAAGCTGAATAAAATAAATGAATTTTCGCTTCAATCCGTTTACGTCGTCACTGAGGGGAAAGATCTGAACGAGGCCCTGGTCAATAATGAAAAGCTGGTCGCCAAAATTGAACAGCTGAAAGAAAAGAATATCGTAAAAAAATATTCAGGTATTTCTTCCTTTATCATCTCGGATTCACTGCAGAGGGCAAGGATAAGAGCCTGGTCCGCCTATTGGACGCCCGGGAAAAAACAGCAGCTGCTGGCTACCCTCCGGAAAGAGGGGCTGGCATTGGGATATAAAATGTCGGCTTTTGATAGCTTCAGCCAGCTTCTCGATAAGGATTTTCAATTGGCGGATGAAGGTGCGACCACCCGGATCAGAAAGACTTTCCTGGATGACTTTATTACGGAAAAGCCCGGCCGGTCGACTATCGTCACCCTGGTGAAATGCGCCCAGGAGAATAAGGCAGCGGTATATAAAACATTTGAGAATGATCCCAACAGTACGGTTATCGATAAACAATACCTGACCGCGAAATTCGTAGAGATCATCAACTCCGACTTTACCAGGATCGCATTAATGTCTTCTCTGCTGGTCTTCTTCGTATTGTTACTGACCTATGGGCGTATCGAGCTGACGCTCGTCTCTTTTATCCCGATGTTCATCGGCTGGATCTGGATCCTGGGTATTATGGGCATCCTGGGCATCCAGTTCAATATCATCAATATCATTATATCGGCCCTTATTTTTGGCCTGGGAGACGATTATAGTCTATATATCATGGACGGGCTGCTCCAGGAATACAAGACGGGTAAAAAGAACCTTTCTTCCTTCAAGTCGTCTATCTTTCTATCGGCCATTACGACTATTGCCGGCTTAGGCGTCCTGATCTTTGCCAAACATCCTGCCCTGCGGTCCATCGCCCTGATCTCCATCATCGGCATCTCCTGCGTGGTGCTCATGGCGCAAATACTGATCCCGTTCCTGTTCAATATCCTTATCAGGAACAGGGTGCAGAAGCAGCAATTTCCCTGGACCTTGTCCGGATTTTTGCTGACCATTTTCTCTTTTGCCTATTTTGTGCTGGGCTCTATCCTGTTAACCATAACAGGGCTGTTCTTCGGCCGGCTGAACCCCATGAAAAAGGTAAGGAGAAAGCTCATTTACCATACGCTCATTTCCAAATTCATAAAGTCCATGATCTACCTCATGGCGAATGTAAAGAAACAGGTTATCAATACGGAAAAAGAGGATTTCTCCCGGCCTGCGATCATTATCTGCAATCACCAGTCTTTCCTGGACAGTCAGGTGATCATCATGCTGCATCCCAGGCTGATCCTGTTCACCAATAAATGGGTGTGGAACTCCCCGGTATTCGGAGGCGTGGTCCGCTTAGCCGATTATTA
>JAATFV010000153.1 GCA_015655015.1 Chitinophagales bacterium
AGCGGCTTCAAAGAGGTGGTGGTGATCAACGGCTCTTTCGGGCTTGGTGAAATGGTTGTCCAGGGAGCGGTTCAGCCCGACGAGTTCATTGTTTTCAAACCTACGCTGAAAAAAGGCTTCAAGGCTATTATAGAAAAGAAATTAGGCGTTAAAGATTCAATGATGGTATACGGCGATAAGGCCGACGAGCGGGTAAAAGTGATCCCGACGGAAAAGACCTACCAGCATCGTTTTTGTATCGCCGATTCAATGGCGCTCCAGCTGTCAGACTGGGTGGCGAAGATCGAGGACTATTATACCAGGGTCAGGGGCAAGTGGACGCCTGTCGACGTCGAATGGGCTTTTGACGGATTGAGCAAGGAGCTGTACATCGTTCAGGCAAGACCGGAGACCATTCATTCGCAGATCGATCACCGTAAGATAAAGGAATATACGATCAACCAGGGCAATAAGGAAAATAAGGTCATATTGAAAGGGATCGCCGTGGGTGATAAGATCGGATCAGGTAAAGTGAATATCATGTATTCATTGGATAAAAGAGTGATCGAGGGACATGAATTTAAGGAGGGAGACGTCCTGGTGACGGATATGACCGATCCGGATTGGGAGCCTGTCATGAAGAAGGCCTCAGCTATCATTACCAACAAAGGCGGACGTACCTGCCATGCCGCCATCGTAGCAAGGGAATTGGGGGTGCCGGCAATTGTAGGTTGCGGGAATGCCACGGCCGTTTTGCAGGACGGGGACGCCGTGACGGCAAGCTGCGCGGAAGGAGAAACAGGCCTTATTTACGAAGGGATCATTGATTACGTAACGACCGAATATGATATCGATGATCTGCCGTCCATTACAACACCGGTGATGCTGAACGTTGCCTCGCCATCCCTTTGTTTTAAATTTTCACATCTGCCAAATAAAGGAGTGGGCCTCGCAAGAGAGGAATTTATCATCAATAATTATATTCAGATTCATCCACTTGCCTTGTTACATCATAAAAAGCTGAACGATCCTTCCCTGACGAATGAAATAAAGAACAGGATCTTCGGTTTCGACGATGAAGAAGACTTTTTCATTAAGAAATTATCATACGGGATCGCCAGGATCGGAGCGGCGTTTTATCCTAACCGGGTTATCGTCCGTTTCAGTGATTTCAAGAGCAACGAATATTCCAATCTTTTGGGAGGTGATCATTTTGAACCTCATGAAGAGAATCCGATGATAGGCTGGAGAGGCGCCAGCAGGTACTATTCCGAAGAATTTAAAGCGGCATTCGGAATGGAATGTACAGCGATAAAGATCGTTCGCGAAGAAATGGGCCTGGATAATGTGGTGGTCATGATCCCCTTTTGCCGTACAGTGGAGGAACTGATCAAAGTACAGGAGGTAATGAAGGAATTTGGTTTGGAACGGGGCGTCAATAAGCTGGAACTTTATCTGATGGCGGAGATACCCTCCAATATCATCCTGGCCGATGAATTCGCCCAACATATCGATGGCTTTTCTATCGGCTCGAATGACCTTACCCAGCTTACCCTCGGGCTGGACCGGGATTCTTCCCTGGTAGCCCATTTATATGACGAACGGAATCCGGCAGTTAAGGCAATGATCTCCAGCCTTATTCGGGCAGCGAAAAGAAATGGGGTCAAAGTGGGTATCTGCGGGCAGGGACCGTCCGACTTTCCCGATTTTGCCCGTTTCCTGGTGGAGATGGGAATAGACAGCATTTCGCTCACACCTGACTCGGTTATCAAGACTATTAAGGCAATGGCATCTTTTGAAGAGTGAACGATAAAGCCCCTCCCTGTCGGCGGCTATACCGGTAAAGATTACCGGTATAGCCGGCATTTACTGGATCTCTTGCTGTTTATTTCCTGTGAAGCATCTTCCATGCTTCGAACAGGATCTTCGGATCGTGCTGCCCTTTATAGAAAGGAGAGACCTTTCTGTCCAGGCCTAAAAGACCAAACACCGCTATTTGCGCTGTACGGACAGAATATTCTACCGTAAATACAACATCGTCCGGTACCTCCGCGTACTGGCCGATAAATGCAATGTTTTTTGAACCTTCAGGAATGACCTGGGGGCGATCCGTACCCAGACGGGGCATAAACTGACTGGTAATATAGGGCATCATGGCCGGGATGATGATGGATGTCTCCAATAAATGAGAGGCCTTTTCATTAAAACGAAGGTGAGACAATACTTCTGACAAAATTTCTTCACCGGTGCATTCCGACATTTTTTTCCGGACGAAATTCCCTTCTTTGTCCGGAAATAAGCCGTATCCCCACCATACCCATACATTAGGGGGCTGTTCGTAAAAATGAGGTTGATGATTAAGCACAATCGTGAGCAGCCAGTTGGAATCCTTGATCGTAACCAGTCCGCCTTTACCAGCCTCGCTGCCTGAGAAGGCCTCCAGCAGGTCAAAGAAGGTACTATCCTTTGCGGTAACAGTAAAGGACTCCCATTTGGATTGCTGGATATTCCTGCAAAAAGGTTCCGGACGTCCAAAGTCTTTGGATTTGGCAGCCAGCTTTTCCCAGAGATTCCAATTGCTGCCGGTTTTTTCCGTCTGCAGGACCGGGGCTTTCTTATTGGAACCGGTAGAGGAATTAGCCGTCATAGTGCCATTGGTGACAAATACCAGGTCACCGGACGCTAAAGGTATAGTTAAATCCTTTTCGTTTTGAGTATAATACAGCTGTTCGGCAATTTTTTCCCTGCCGGAGATCTTTATTTCCAGGTCTTTCACTTCTGCGCCCATTTCCAATTTTACACCACGCTCTTTCAGCCACTTTACAATAGGACGCACCATTGCGTCGTACTGATTGAATTGCGTCCTGTAAATACCCGACATGCTGTCAATGGTAGAAAATAAATGGGTGAACCGAAGACAATAACGTTTAAATTCAACGGCGCTGTGCCACGGCTCAAAAGCGAAGGTGGTACACCATATAAACCAGAAATTACTTTCAAAAAAATGAGGCTGAAAATATTCTTCTATGGTTTGGATGCCTAAGATTTTTTCCGGTGTGACACATAGCTTTATCAGATCGAGACGATCCCTTTCGTTGAAGCCAAGGTCAGTTACGTCGACGATTTTGCCGCCCGCTACCAGCCGCGCTTTATCGTTCCAGAAAAATTCCTGGTGGAATTCCATCAGCTCGTCCTTCGCCGATTTTTTGGGGTCGCTGATAGAAGGGATGAAGGAGAGCAGATCGTAGGTGCAGTTGAATTTTTCTTCAAACATGCGCCCCCCTCTCATGGTATAACCCTCCTCTGGATTACCCCCCGCATCCAGACTGCCGCCGTACTTTTCTGCTTCTTCGAAAATGGTAATATTTTTCCCCTCCAATCCGCCCTCTTTGATCAGATAACAAGCTGCGGACAGGGATGCGATCCCGCTGCCCACCAAATATGCTTTTACCCCTTTCCCGTTTTCAGCCATTTTATTTTTTTTACAAAGGAATAAAGGATAGGGTAATATTTAAGTGATTTAGATCACGAGACCCGGTAATTGTAATCATCCTGCCCGCAAAAAAATCTCATTTATACCTTTCATTTTTTGCCAGTTTTGTAAATAAATTTCTTACATTTAACCTCATGCGTAACACCTTTCTTCCTATAGTCCTGTTTTCGTTATTTTTCCTGGGCTCATGCGCAGGGGGGCCTGATGGATATTATTATTCCAGCCCGGTATATATTGGTCCCGGCATAGGCCTTGGGACTATTATCGCTGTAGTTGTCTCCTGGAGCCGGAATAAATCCATCTTATGGGCGATCATTCATGGCATACTGGGTTGGCTATATGTCATCTACGCCATCCTTTTTCCAAAAAGATGAACTCAACGCGGTTTAAAATAGTTTGCCCGAAATTTGCGCAAATGACTGCTTGCGCTTGTATTTATTTTTTGCCCGGATAATGGGTAATAAATATCAATTTCTTAAATTACAGGCATGGAAAAAAACGTAGCTTTTCTCCAAACTGTCAGGGAGGGGTATACCTTCCAGGGAGAGTCCATTCTGATGGGAGCCGGGATGCTCGATGGACAAGCCGTTCCGGGTGCGACAGTGCATCTGCCCCTTAAGACCATGAACAGGCACGGACTGATTGCCGGGGCTACCGGAACAGGAAAAACAAAGACCTTGCAAATGATCAGTGAGGGATTGAGCGATGCCAGCATACCGGTGCTTTTAATGGATATCATAGGCGATCTCAGCGGTATTGCGGCCGAAGGAACGGTCAATGACAAGATCACCGGGAGATATAAGCTGATCGGCGCCGATTACCATCCTGCCGCATATCCCACAGAGTTCCTCTCCCTCAGCAATGAAAAAGGCTTGCGGCTCCGGGCTACCGTCAGTGAGTTCGGCCCGATCCTGCTTTCTAAAATATTGGGGCTTAACGATACGCAGGGAGGGATGGTTGCGATGCTCTTCAAATATTGCGATGATAATAAACTGCCCTTGCTGGACCTTAAAGACTTCATTAAGGTATTGCAATACCTGAGCAATGAGGGAAAGGCTGAGATTGAAAAAGATTATGGCAAGATCTCTACAACGTCGACGGGGACTATCCTCCGGAAGGTGATCGAACTTCAGCAACAGGGCGCCGATCCATTTTTCGGTGAAAAGAGCTTTGAGGTGGACGATCTCATGCGGATAAGCGATGACGGCAGGGGTATGATCAGCGTTCTCAGGGTCACCGATCTTCAGGACAGGCCCAAATTATTTTCTACGTTTATGCTGCAGATGCTGGCTGAATTATATGCGACCTGTCCGGAAGAAGGGGACCTGGACAAGCCCAGGCTGGTCTTATTTATCGATGAAGCGCACCTGGTCTTCCAGGAGGCAAGCCAGGCCCTGCTGCAGCAAATAGAGACCATTATAAAATTGATCAGGTCCAAAGGCATCGGCGTTTTCTTTTGTACACAGAATCCCACGGATATACCCGCCTCCGTCCTGGCTCAGCTGGGCCTGAAGGTACAGCATGCGCTGAGAGCATTCACGGCAGCCGACCGGAAGTCGATCAAACAAACGGCGGAGAACTATCCTGCTACTAACTTCTATAAAACGGAAGACCTGATCACACAGATGGGGGTGGGGGAGGTCCTGGTGACGTCTCTGAATGAGAAAGGGATACCTACGCCTCTTGTACATTGTCTTTTATGCTCCCCGCGCAGCCGGATGGACGTGCTGAGTCCGGCTGAGATCGAAGCCATCACCAGCCGGTCCAAACTGGCTTCCAAATACAACGGAGAGATTGACAGTGTCAGCGCCTATGAGATCCTGTCTGCCAAACTGAAGCAAGCGGCGGAGAATAGCGGCGGAGGATCTGCCCAACCTGCCCGGACAAACGCCAGGCCTGAAAAGTCCACCCTGGAAAAGATCCTGGACAGCCCCGCTGCAAGGCAGATAGAACGGACGGCGGCGGGCATCCTCACCCGTAGCCTGCTGGGGGCGCTTGGATTAGGCGGAAAGAGCAAAAGAAGATAACAGCCTGTTCACCTTTCAGGTAGAAATTTTCAGCGCCCTTGCAATATTCGGCCGCCTGATTCGTCTACCCCTTTATGGCGAACACGAGATCTGGCAGGAACAGGGCTGTACCTGCCAACGAAACAATCCGATCGGACGAATCAGCGCCCAGGGTCCGGATCAACAAAGATAGTCTCCGGGAGACGCTCCTCATCTTCCGTTATATACGACCCTATCGCGGACAGTTCGCAGCAGGGCTCTTATTCATTGCCCTCTCCAGCCTCAGCACCATGGCCTTTCCCTACCTGCTGAAATTACTGATTGATAGTGCAGGACCGCATACAGGTGGTCCCGGCAATGCGGTCATCCCCGGAGCCATGGGTAATATGGCTATTCCCGGCATTTCAGCGCATACAGGCTCCCTGACGGCCGCTCATAGCCCGGGCTTCCTGGCATTGACCATGGTAGCGGTATTATCCGTACAGATGGTGTTCTCTTTCCTGCGGGTGTATTTATTTACCAGCGTGGGGGAACGGGCCCTGGCGGATATGCGGACGGACGTTTACCGGCGGATGATCCGGATGCCCATGGACTTTTTTGCACAGCGAAGGGTGGGGGAGCTATCCAGCCGGATCAGCACGGACCTGTCTCAGATCCAGGATGTGGTAACTTCCGTGCTGGCAGAAATATTACGGGGCCTGCTGACGCTCCTGATCGGCCTGGGGCTGATCTTTTATATTTCTCCCCGGCTAAGTTTAATGATGTTATCAGTGGTGCCCCTGATCATCGTACTGGCGATCGTATTCAGCAAGCGGATCCGCAAAGTTTCCCGCCAGACACAGGACCAGCTGGCCGACTCGAATACCATCGTGCAGGAGACCTTGCAGGGCATCGGCAATGTAAAAGCATTTTCCAACGAATGGTACGAGATCCGGCGGTATGCCCATAGCCTCCGGGAAGCCGTGCACCTGGCCATCAGGAACGGGCGCAACCGGGGCCTCTTTGTCTCTTTCCTCGTATTCAGCCTTTTCGGCGCCATCATTCTTGTGGTGTGGTATGGGGTAGGTCTGATGCAGACCGGACTCTTATCTTTTGGCGCATTAACTGCTTTCGTGGTCTATACGGCTTTTGTCGGTGGCACCATGGCCGGTTTTGCAGATCTCTTCAGTCAGCTGCAAAAGACCCTCGGAGCTACGCAGCGCGTGCGGGAATTACTGCAGGCCGCTCCCGAAGCGATCAATACGGAGGAAGAGCCGCTGGACGAACGATACCGGGTGCACGGACAGGTAGGATTGGAGAACATATCTTTCCGTTATCCCTCCCGGCCGGATATTCCCGTATTGAAAGACATCTCTCTACAGGTAGAAAAGGGGCAGCAGATCGCTTTTGTAGGGCCGAGCGGAGCCGGTAAGTCCACCCTGGCGGCTTTACTCCTCCGCTTCTACGAGCCGGATACAGGAGGCTTATCCTTTGATGGCCGGCCTGCCGGGGAAATTCCCCTGTCCCAGCTGCGCAAACAAATGGCGCTGGTTCCCCAGGACATCCTGTTATTCGGAGGCACTATCCGGGAGAACATCGCTTATGGCCGGCCTTCGGCCACCCCGGAGGAAATAGAGCTTGCCTCCCGGCAGGCCTATGCCCATGAATTTATCAGCGGATTCCCGGAAGGTTATGACACCATGGTGGGAGACAGGGGGATCAAGCTCTCCGGGGGACAGCGTCAGCGTATTGCCATCGCAAGGGCTATCTTAAAAGACCCTGTTATACTCGTGCTCGACGAAGCTACCAGCTCCCTGGATTCCGCTTCTGAATTATTGGTGCAGGAGGCATTGGACAACCTGATGAAGAACAGGACCTCTTTTATCATCGCCCACCGGCTCTCTACCATCCGTTATGCGGATAAGATCATTGTATTGGAGAAGGGAATGATAAAAGAAATGGGGACACATGAGGAGTTGATGGAACTGGAGAATGGTCTGTACAGGAACTTGGTGAGACTCCAGCAGGACGCCACGGAGTCCCTCGCCGAAGGCGCATCATTAGACCCGGAACGGAGACCTGAAAGGGCAAAGGTCCGCTCGCAGGAACAGATGCCGGAGGCATCCTGAATGAACGAAAGCCCGAAAGATGAACTTTCGGGCTTTCGAGTCTCATGATGGCGCTTCGCGCAGGACGCCCAGTGGCGTCCTTAGGCGACTGCCTTATTGACCAGCGCCGCTGCCTCGCTGAGCAGGATAGCCGACTGGACCTTAAGACCGCTGTCCTTAATTAGTTTCTGCGCTTCCTCCGCATTGGTGCCCTGAAGGCGGACAATGATGGGAACCTTGATATCCCCGATGGAATTATAAGCATCGATGACGCCCTGGGCTACCCGGTCGCAACGTACGATACCGCCAAAAATATTGATGAGGATAGCTTTTACTTTAGGATCCTTTAAGATGATGCGGAAACCGGCTTCCACCGTCTGCGCATTGGCCGTACCCCCTACATCCAGGAAGTTCGCCGGATCGCCGCCGCTCAGCTTGATCATATCCATAGAGGCCATCGCCAGGCCGGCGCCATTGACCATACAGCCTACATTACCATCTAATTTGACGAAATTCAGATTGTATTTGCCGGCTTCTACTTCGGTAGGATCCTCTTCGCTGATATCCCTCATGGCTTCCAGTTCGGGGTGACGCATCAGGGAGTTGTCGTCCACGTTCATCTTGCAATCCACGGCGATGATCTTCTCATCGCTGGTCTTAAATAGCGGATTGATTTCCAGCATGGAGCAATCCAGCCCTACATAAGCATTATATAAATTCGTAACGAACTTTACGCAGTTCTTCAGCGCTTCCCCGCTGAGCCCCAGGTTGAAAGCGATTTTCCGGGCCTGAAAAGGTTGCAGACCTCCGCCGGGATGAACCCACTCCTTGAATATTTTATCGGGGGTATTATGTGCTACTTCTTCGATATCCATTCCCCCTTCCGTACTGTACATGATCACATTCTGTCCTTTTGCCCTGTCCAGGAGGACAGAAAGGTAGAATTCCTTTACAGGATTGGCGCCGGGATAATAGACATCCTGGGCGATCAGCACCTTGTTCACCTTTTTACCGGCAGGACCTGTCTGGATTGTCACCAGGGTCCCTCCCAATATGGTAGAGGCAATATTTTTGACGTCTTCCGCGCTCTTTCCCACGGCCACTCCCCGCTGTTCCGTACCCTGGATCTTTCCTTTGCCCCGTCCGCCCGCATGTATCTGCGCCTTTACCACCGCGAAATTGTTGCCGTATTCAACCTTAAGCTTCTTATAAGCTTCTTCGGCGGCTCCTGCATTGTCTACAGGGATGCCTTCCTGTACCGGTACATTGTATTTTTTCAGTAGGTCCTTAGCCTGGTATTCATGCAAATTCATTATTGGAAATTTGACACGAAAATAGGGCAGAAAATCGGAATGGCGAAATGCTGGATTTTTTTGAATTCATTGATACACATTAAAATAAATGCGTTATGACAGATAGCCGATCCGCTGCCGGTGGTCTTTCCAGTCTTCCTGGGCTGTTTTATCCTTAAGCAGGTTTTCAATGGCAGTATAAATCTGGTTCAGCTGGCTATCATGCGTTCCTGTCTTGTCCCGTAATTCGTTTATTTGTTCAGCCAGCTCTTTATAATTCATGGCATATTGGCGGAGAGCTATAAATGCCCGTACGATGGCAATATTCATCTGGACGGCTTTGGGGCTTTTCAGCACGCTGGCCAGCATGGTTACTCCATGTTCTGTAAAGGCGTAGGGGAGGTATTTTCCAGTTCGGTTTTTAGGTAGCCCGTCCATCATCACAATTTGTGATGATGAAAAATGGCTCCATTCATCAGCCGTAAGTCTAAACATGAAATCGCCCGGAAAACGATCTATATTACGTTTTATGGCTTGGTTCATTACTCTGGTCTCTACTTCATATAATTCGGCCAAATCATAGTCCAGCATTACCTTTTGACCCCTTATCTCGTATATCTTTTGTTGAATTGTTGTTGGTTGCATAGGGCGGTTTTGCCACAAAACTACTTATTAAGAAAAAGCGGTTTTAAAATAGTTTTGAACAGTCTTTTTTACCCTTCCCGGCGTCTAAGATCACAAATTGTGACCTTAGAACACACCCCCCCACAACCGGAAATCACCCGAAATTGCCCATTTTAACGTAGGTTTGCAGCCGTTTATCCACTCAATTATGGCGCGAACTATCATCCAGGAATTAGACGAAACCGTAGCATTCATCCGGACCCTTCATTCCGGCAAACCCCGTGTAGGGATCGTGCTGGGCAGCGGGCTTGGCCATCTTACCAGCGAGATCACGATCGAAAAGGAGATCCCCTATGAGAAGATCCCGAACTTCCCCGTTTCCACCGTGGAAGGACACCAGGGGAAACTGATCTTCGGAACCCTCAATGGGCAGGAAGTCGTAGTCCTTTCCGGCCGTTTTCACTACTACGAAGGTTATTCCCCCGATCAGGTGGTATTCCCTATCCGGGTAATGAAATTCCTGGGCGTGGAGACTCTTCTATTATCCAATGCAGCGGGCGGCATGAATAAAGACTTCAAAGTAGGGGATCTGATGATCATTAACGACCATATCAGCCTCTTTACCGTCAATCCCCTGCTGGGAAAGAACCATACAGAGCTTGGACCGCGGTTTCCCGATATGAGCGAGCCATATGACCGTACGCTCATCAAAAAGGCGAAGGCCATTGCCGCCCGGCTGCAGATCCCTGTACATGAAGGCGTTTATGCCGGGGTGACAGGACCTACCTTTGAGACCCGGGCGGAATATAAACTGTTGCATATCGCCGGCGGAGATGCCGTAGGGATGAGCACCGTGCAGGAAGTGATCGCAGCCCGGCATACGGGAATGCTGGTATTCGCCATCAGCGTGATCACGGACCTTGGTATCCGGGAAGAAGATAATATCATTACGCATGAGGAAGTGCTGGCCGCTGCCAGCGCAGCCGAACCTAAGCTGACAGGCATATTCAGGGAGCTGATCGCTGAATTATAATATATCCTTTAACAGGATCCGCAGCGAACATTAACTTTCTTATAACCGACGAAGGCCACTTAATGAGTAACTTGACCGGAACTTTTTTACCAGTGAAGAATCGCCGACACGTATATCTCGGATTGTTATGGATCTTATTATTATCCGGCCTGGGGCTTCACGCACAAAATCCTTTAGGCCGGTTCGGCAATTTTGGAGGTGGGGGAGGAGGAGCCAGCGCAGGGGGCGATACACTGGTGCACCGTAAGGCCGATACCATTACCCTTAATTTCCGTTATCTCGATTCCAGCAGGCTGCTCAAAATGGATTCTTCTATCCGGGATTTTTCCAGAAAGGTGCCCGAGCCTACCACCTGGATCAACCTGGGCAACGTGGGGACACCGGCCCGTGACCTGATCTTTTCTCCCCGTATGCAATCGGGCTGGGATCCGGGCTGGCATGCCTACGATCTCTATACTTTCAAGGCAGAGGATACGAAATTCTATACTACTACCAAACCTTATACAGAGCTTGGATATCTACTGGGAAGTAAGTCGGAGCAGTTCATCGACGTTCAGACCACCCAAAATATCACCCCGAACTGGAATGCCTCCTTCGAATATCGCCTTATCAATGCCGTAGGCGCTTTCCAGAACTCGAATACCAATCATAACAACTATCGCTTCAGTTCCTGGTACCGGTCAAAGAGCAAGCGATACCAGAATTTCTTTATACTGGTATCCAGCAAGCTGGCTGCATCCGATAACGGAGGGCTGCAGAATCCCTCCGACCTGGACTCCCTGGCCTATACCAACCAGGCGACATTGCCGGTAAAGCTGGGGAATAACCTGGCACGGGCCTCCAGCAATCCTTTTGCTCCTGTTATTACCACCGGCACCCGGTATACGACTACCTCCATCGTAATGCGGCAGCAATATGACCTGGGACAGAAAGATTCTATCGTAACGGATACGTCGGTCATACCTCTTTTCTATCCCCGGGTCCGCCTGGAACATACCATCTCCTACAGCACGTATCGGTACCGTTTTACCGATCAGTACATCCCCGGTATTTATTCACTGGATTCGCTGTATTATGCCAGCCAGATGAATTTGCCTTATGTGAACCCAACGGATAGTTTTTACCGCCAGGATTCATGGCATGATCTTACCAACGATTTTTCCATTTACCAGTTCCCGGACTCGAAAAACCCCCAGCAATTCTTTAAGGCAGGGGCTTCCATCCAGCTGCTGAAAGGAACTTTTGATACGGCCAACCTGGCGGCGGGAAGCCAGATCACGACAGTACATAAGGTGAACGATCAAAATGTATTCATACATGGCGAATACCGGAACAAGACACGCAACCAGAAATGGGATGTGGAGGCATTCGGGAAATTGTATCTCAATGGGTTGAACTCCGGCGACTACAATGCCTATATCAGTCTGAAAAGGCTGGTGAGCAGGCAAATAGGCTACTTGCAGGTAGGATTTGAGAATACCAACAGGACACCCTCCTTTGTATTCGACCGTACCAGCAGCTTCTATTATGATACGACGAAAACGAATTTCTCCAAAGAGAATACCACCCATATTTTTGCCTCCCTGGAGCAGCCGCAGTTTGATCTGAGATTGAAGGCATCCTATTACCTGATGAGTAATTATTCCTATTTCACGGATTATTACAAGGAAAGACAGGAGTCTACCTTATTCAACCTCCTGCAAGTCAGCCTTCAGAAACAATTCAGCCTTACAAGGGTCTGGCATTGGCGGACCCTGGTGACCGTACAGCAGACGGCGGGAACTTCCCCGGTGCATGTGCCCCTGCTCGTTATGAACAACCAGTTCGGGTATGACGGCAGTCTGGGATTCCCGAACCTGACTATCAGTTTTGGTACGGAGATCCGTTATGTCAGCGGTTACAAGGCCGATGGATATGTGCCCCTGAGCGGACAGTTCTTTACCCAGGGTGACACGACGATCCGGCAGCATCTGCCCGATATCGCCTTATATCTTCACTTGCGGATCCGCAGCTTTACGGCTTATGTCCGTGCGGAGAATTTGAATGCCATGGCTTTCGGTCCGAATGGCTTCGGCTTTTATAACAATAATTTCGTGGCGCCCAATTATGCATCTCCGGGCCTGTTGCTCAAGTTTGGCTTTTTTTGGGGATTTGTGAATTGATTCTTAACAATCCGGTTCATCACAAGGCGCATTCTCCGTTTCGACCTCCAGGGTGGCATGCTGTATATTCTGGTGCAGCAATTCATGTTTGATCCGGTGCTTGAGCCCTTCTACGGTAGCCATATCGCTATCGCGATCGACTACCAAATGGGCGGTAAGCGCATTTTCCGTGGTGCTGATCGCCCAGATATGGATATGATGAAAGTCCTTTACACCCTTCATCCCGCAAATAAGGCTTTTGATCTTGGGGATCTCGATCCCTTCGGGCACTCCATCCAGCGAAAGGCGCAGGCTATCCCTCACCAGGCTCCAGGTGCTGAACAGGATAACGATCGCTACGACCAGGCTCAGCGCAGCGTCGATCCAGTACAAATGCGTGTAGAATATCAGGAGCCCGCCGATGACCAGTCCCGCAGAGACGATGGCATCGGACAACAGGTGGAGAAAAGCACCCTTTATATTCAGGTCTTTTTCTTTATTACGAAAGAACAGCAGGGCAGTGAGGGCATTGATCCCGATCCCGATCGCCGCTACGATGGAAATAGTCTTTCCCGGCAGGGGCTCCGGGTCCAGGAGCCGGTGGATCGCCTCGTAGCCGATCGCTCCCAGGGATACCAGTAAGATAGCCCCGTTAAACAGGGCTACCAGGATCGTGGTCTTTTTATATCCATAGGTATATTTTTCCGTAGGTTTCACCTTGAGCAGGCGAAAGGCTATCAGGGACATGGCCAGGCTGGCTACATCCGCCAGGTTGTGCCCGGCATCCGACAGCAGGGACAAAGAATGGATGGAAAGGCCTACCGCCGCTTCGATGAGGACGAATGCAAAATTCAGCACAATACCGATAACAAAGGCCCGGTTGACCTGTTTGGGATCCACGGCATGATGGTGATGGCCAAAACCGTGACCGTGGTCCTGACTATGATCATGCTGATGAGTAGTAATATCTGCCATAGAATAACGAATTATTAACGATGATCATCCCTGGCAGGCGCAAAGGGGTCAATGACCAGCGAACTGCTCTCCCCATGGACCATTTTGCCGGAACACCCGGGTAATGTCTGTTTAGACGGAATATCACTGAGGTGTTGCATCGCACTTGTTTTGTCGAAAGTACATAAAACCGCCCGATTGTGGAAAAGTGGATAAATGGTGCTGTGATAAATGAAGTCAATTGACTAGTCTTGTCACTCAAATTCCTATCGCATGAAAACCATAATGACCCTGATCCTTGCCGTATTGGCGGGATACCCTTCTTTTGCACAGACAGATAAACAGCCACGGGTTGAGCCTCCGGGAAAGACCCATCGGCTCGACCATGCCGATTCCCTCGTCATGATCGATGCGGGCGTTCTGTCCGTCTCTCCGACAGCGACAAATGTCCGTTCCGGACCTGATTCTTTGTTAATCGCCGACTCTCTGAGAGCGGATTCCCTGGCAAGGGTCGATTCCTTTTTGCGCGCTCACACGAAAGTGCTGCCTTTCCAGGAAGTTATACAGGCTGTTCTTACCGACTTCCCTTTCAACCTGCGAAATATCAAAGGGGAATTGCTATTGGCACAGGGCGAATTCGAGAACTATTCTTCGATGGTGCAGCTGGCCGATGCCGAGGTATGCACGATCACCCGTTATCATTCCGTGGATGATACGACGGTAAGCTGGCAGGCTAAAATGCACAATAGCGATGAATTCGAAAAGGCCGCTCATCAATACCATGAATTGTACAGGAAGCTGGAGCATTGTTATCTCAAGCTGGTAGACGGCAGTATTATTTATCTTCAGGGGGTATGGGAGCCGGCCAGGGCAGAAGCCCCTTTTACCACCAGCACCCTGCGGCTGACGACGGGCGACTGGCGATATAAGGAAGTGAAAGTGGAATTGGAGCTGGTCTACCTCCTGGCCGAATGGGGAGTGAATATCAATATCGTCACTAAGAAACGGGATGATGAGGTCGGTGGGGCTCCCACTCCTTAGGATAAGAACTCTCCATTTAGGAGCATGGAGTTTAGAATGGCGACCTCACCGCCCCCCCGTCACACTGGATGGTCGCGCCGGTGATGTAACCAGCCAGGGGAGAAGCCAAAAATGTTACCAGCGCCGCCAACTCTTCCGGCCGGCCGATCCGCCGTAGTGGAATGTCCTTTGCCCGTTCCGCCAGCAATTGTTCGAAGGTGGTGCCGGGCGGCGGGTTTTTGGGAAAAGTATCCTTTACCCGGTCGGTAAGGATAAGGCCGGGGGCTACATTATTGACCGTTATATTATCCGGCCCCAGCTCATCAGATAACATTTTCGCCATGCCTGTCACTCCGAGCCGCAGGCTCGTGGAGAGCACGGAATTGGCCAGGTACGTTTTGACAGCAAGACTGGTGATATTGATGATCCGGCCGCTGCCTGTCTTTTTCAGGTGAGGGATCACCAGGCGACAGAATCTCACCGTACTTAATAAAGTCAGCTCAAAGGCGGATTGCCAGGCGGCTTCGTCAAAGGATTCGAATTTTCCGAAAGGAGGTCCTCCGGCATTGTTTACCAGGATATCGACCCGTCCGAATTCGGATACGGCGGCGGTCACGATCCTTTCTGCCTCCTCCGGATTGTTGACGTCTGTGCTGACGGCCAATACCCGGCCCTTTCCCAGAGTGCGGATCTCGTCCGCCGTCTTTTCCAGGGCATGGCGGTCACGGGCGCCGATGACGACATCGGCGCCTTCCATGGCCAGGGCCATGGCGCAGGCTTTTCCCAGGCCTTTGCTGGCAGCCAGCACCAGGGCGGTCTTTCCTTTTAATTGAAGGTCCATAGTTGAATGCTTATTATACAAAGATAACCATTCGCTATTCATGCAAGCTCATTACCGGAATGAGGCTGTGTTTTGCCAGCTTCCTGGACTGACTGACATGGAAATCGAAAAGACGATGCCTTTTAGGAAAGACCATGACGAGATCGGCATCATGATGGCCCAGATATTCCAAAATGCCTTCTTCCACTCCCGGCATGCAGATATAATGAATTTCCGGGTAGAGCTCCTTAAGCTGTTCCTTCCAGCCCCCGGATTTAATGTCCTTTTGTTCTTCCGTGAGCACCCGGTGCGTTTCCACAGTGACGATGTCAAAACGGGAACCGAAATGAGACCGGATATCTTTGAGCAACGGGAGAGAGTGGTGTACGCCCGAGTCGATATCCTCCAGATCGCAGGCCAGGAGGACACGCCGGAAATGATGGAAAGAGGCGGTCTCAGGAACGACAAGAACGGGATAAGTCAGATTATGGAGCAGAGAGGCTACCGGGCTGCCGGCCAGGAATTTTTCCAACGTGGGCCCGGAAGCTCCCAGGACGATTGCATAAGGTTGCAATTGCTTACAAAGGTCTTTTACTTTGGAGGCAACATTTCCTGCTTCGAGAGAGGTTTCTATCCGGACCCTGTTCACACAACGTTTGGCCAGGTCTGCCTTCAGCTGCTGCAGACTGGCATTTGCCGAGTCGACCATCTCCTGGTATACATATTCGGTCATCATCATATCTGCAGCTGCAAGGGGAACCTGTATGACGTGAATGAGATGAAGGTCCGATCGAAGGGCCAGCGCCAGGTCTGCTGCATAACGGGCGGCATTGGCGGAGCAGGAAGAAAAGTTGACGGGAACCACTATCGTTTTCATGATGGTTATATTTTTCCTTAAAGGTAATATCCCGGGGATGCAGCTCTTATGACGCTGATCTTTTCCTGACATGAGAATGGTCAGTCCGGCAAGCCGCGTTTTCTTACCGCATTCTGTTTAAAGTGCTTTGATCCCTGCGATCAGCTGTTGTAAAACATCTTTGGCGTCTCCAAAGAGCATAGAAGTATTGGGTTGAAAGAAAAGATCGTTATCGATGCCGGCATAACCTGGCCGCATACTACGTTTGTTTACGATCACCATTTTAGCTTTCCCGACTTCAAGGATCGGCATGCCATAAATCGGACTGGCGGGATCCATTTCCGCCGCGGGATTGACTACGTCATTGGCCCCCAGCACCAGCACCACATCCGTCGTAGGGAATTCTGCATTTGCCGGATCCGTTTCCAGCAATTCGTCATAAGACACATTGGCTTCCGCCAGTAATACATTCATGTGCCCCGGCATGCGGCCGGCGACCGGGTGAATGGCATATTTCACCACGACACCCTTTTCGCTCAATAATTTTTCCAGCTCGTGACAGACGTGCTGCGCCTGTGCTACCGCCAATCCATAACCTGGCACGATCATGACTTTATGCGCATAGCCCAACACCATAGCCGCATCATTTATCCCGACCTCCTTATAAGTGCCCTGTTTGCCCGGAATGCCCGCAGCGGAAGCCGCCTTGCTCCCGAATGAACCGATCAGCACATTTTTCAGGGAACGATTCATGGCTTTACACATCAGGGTCGTAAGAATGGCGCCGGCAGAGCCCACGAGAATACCACCTGTCAGCATCACCGGGTTATTGTACAGGAAACCGCCACAGGCCGTCGCCACGCCTGTAAAAGAATTTAACAGCGAGATGACCACCGGCATATCGGCTCCGCCGATGGGCAATACGAATAAGATCCCATAAGCCATCGACAAAATAAGGGTTCCATAAAAAAGAAGAGCAGGAGCGGTTACATTCCCCCTGACCAGGAAGACGCCCAGCAGCAGTATTGCGGCCAATACAACGAGGTTTGCCACATGCTGCCCCGGAAATGCATGGTCTTTGATCCCTCCGTTCAATTTTCCGAAAGCGATCATGCTGCCGGCAAAGGAGACACTGCCGATGACCAATCCTGCCAATATGATGAGCACATGCAGGGAAGAATAGCTTCCCTGCGAGACGGCGGCCGCAGATAGGGAAGCCACTGGCAATGACAAAGGATCCGGGTTGGACAGACGATTGAATTCGACGACAGATATGAGGGCCGCGCATAACCCTCCCATCCCGTTAAACAGGCTGACCAACTGCGGCATAGCCGTCATTTTCACTTTGCGGGCAGCGGATGTTCCTGCAATGGCGCCGATGGCCAATGCTCCGGCTATCCATCCGTAATTATGCAAATGCCTGCCTTCCGAACGGTACAGGAACAGCGTTCCTGCAATGGCAATTCCCATGCCTGCCGCCGATACTAAGTTCCCCCTGCGCGCCGTTTCGGGATGGGATAACATCTTTAGTCCTACGATAAATGTAACGGATCCGATAAGATAACAGATCGATAAGATAGCTGCTTCCATGTTAATAGTCAGTTTACGTGTTTCGATTTAGTGTCCTTTCTGGATTTGAACATCTCCAGCATCCGGTCAGTCACTACAAAACCGCCTACGACGTTCAGCGTGCCTACGATCACGGCAATAAAGCCCAGGATGAGCGCCAGGTAATTACCGGGATCTGCTTCTCCCATCACGATGATGGCGCCGATAATGATCACCCCGTGAATGGCGTTGGCGCCGCTCATCAAAGGCGTATGCAGCACGGATGGAACTCTGGAGATCACCTCTATCCCTAAAAAGATAGACAGTATCACTATATAGAACATCTCAAGGTTGTCCTGGATAAAACGAAGTAATGTTTCCATGATCTTTATTTGTTAGTAGTGACGGATGAATCATTCAACACCTTTACCCGGTCATTCACGATGTTCCCATCATGAGTGATACAGGCGCCGGCGACGATATCATCTTTAAAATTGAGCTCAACTGTTCCGGCCTTGCCGGTCAGCAGCTGTAAAAAATTCAACACGTTGTTACCATATAATTTACTTGCATCCGAGGGCAAAGCAGACGGCAGGTTGGAATCACCGATAATGGTAACATCGCCGACGAGGACCGTGGCATTTTCCCTGGTCTCCTCTGTATTTCCGCCCGTCGAAGCAGCCAGATCGATGATGACCGACCCGGCCCTCATTGTCGATATCATTTCCTTCGTTATCAGCACCGGTGCTTTTTTCCCGAATATCTGCGCCGTAGTGATGACGATGTCTGCTTTTTTGATGCTTTCTGCGATTTTTTCCTTTTGCCTGCGCTGGAAGTCCGCATTTTGCTCTACCGCATAACCACCGGCTTTGGATGCGTCTTCCGCGCCTTCCACTTCGATGAATTTTGCCCCCAGGCTCATTACTTCCTCTTTAACGGCAGGACGGGTATCGAATACTTCCACTACCGCTCCCAGGCGGCGTCCCGTAGCGATGGCCTGCAAGCCTGCCACGCCTGCTCCGAGCACCAGTATCCTGGCAGGCCGGATGCTGCCGGCTGCCGTCATCAGCATCGGGAAATAACGCGGATACCGGGATGCGGCAAGTATTACTGCTTCATAACCGGCAATATTCGCCTGTGAGCTTAATACATCCATGCTTTGGGCCCGCGTAGTCCGGGGCAGCATATCGAGGCTAAATACGGTAAGACCCTGCCTGGCCCAGTCCAGCATCAGCGTATAGTTATACAAAGGCTGGTAAATACCGGCAAGCACTTTGTTTTTCAGCGTGGACGGAATATCGTTGTGATGGATACCCAGCACGATGTCCGCCGTTGCAAAGATCTCTTCCCGTGATTTGATCAGGGCCCCGCTCCGCGTATATTCTTCATCCCTGCAGAAGGCCTTTGCCCCGGCGTCCGGCTCTATCCAGACATTGATCTCTTTTTTTACCAGCACCGACGCTTGCTCGGCCAGCAAGCTAACTCTCGATTCAAAAGCGGGCTCCTTCAATATTCCGATGATCATAATTAACAGATTAAGAGGAAATGTTAAGGTTTAGCGATTTTCAATATCTACTTTACAAAAGTATTCTTATCGGTTATGCCGCGGGGTAATGTAACTCATGCATCCCGATGATTAAGATCATTTTGGAAGACTATTCATGGAAGAATGTCCTAAAGACCTTTATGTTGGTTTAAATGTTCAGAAAAGGGAACGATCGCCATCTTATGTTTTATATCCGGCAGGATCAGCAAAGGGACGAAACTCTCGAAGGTCATTGACTTCGTATGGCTCTTCACGAACCATCTTTCCAGGAGAGAATGCTTGTGAGGGATCATCACCAGCATATTTACTTCACGGGTTGCAATAAAACCTTTCAGCCCATGTATTATATCTGTATCCACGGGGTATTCAAACACCGGGTCAAGCGTAGCGATCATTTTTTTAAGATGTGCCGGCATGTTGCTGACCTCCATGGACTTTGCGTGAATATCCATGACCCTGACGATATAGAATTTCGAACGAAACCTTTGCACGATAAGCCGTAGCGTATCCAATAAACGGATATCGGCATCAGGACTGAGATCGTCTGCCAGGGCAATCTTTAACGGATCTCTATAGGGCACATCTTCCGGGATGACCAGCAATGGCGCTTTTATTTTACCAGTCAAAGAAGTTACCGTACTTCCAAAGAATTTGCGCATTCCTTTTCCGCTGATCTTCATACCCAGCAGGATAATATCCGCTTTCTTTTTTGAGGCGATATCAATTATTACCGAGGTAGCCGGCCCTTCCGCACAGATCGCCTCTACAGTTATATTCGTTCCTATGCTAAGGAAAAAAGCCTCATTATCCAATTGTTCCTGCATGGTACTGCGCAGCTCTCCGGAAGGGGCGACCACGTCGGCAACGGTGGGCAATGGGATCTGCTGGTAAGCGTTGACCAGAATAATTCCCGCATTGAACACTTTGGCCAATTCCAGCCCATATATCGCGGCATTGCGGGCAGCCGGGGAAAAATCGGTAGCGATCAATATATTCCTCATTGTCGGATCTTTTCATAAATGTAGGAGACCAGCCGGTCTGATTCCATGACAAGCAATACCCCCCGGCCTGATTATGATCAATTGCTTTTACATTATAGCCCATTCCGGGGAGATGAGAACATACATTTGATCTGAAAAATAGATACTGGATCGGGATAACCGGACATTTACGTAATTTCCGCCTTTATATAGAGGCACATGGAAAAAGTATTACAGATACTGATGGTCTTAGGTTTGTTAATGCTGGCCGTTACTTATTATATAAAGGCTGAAAAGGTAAGGTTCCGGCCTTATTATCCGATCGGCCGGTTCAACGCTCCCCATGACCTGTTATGGCGCCTGCCCGGCATAGATCCGGACAATCAACTCCTGTTCCTGCCCGGAAAGGAAGGAATGGTAGAGGTGGTGGATTCCAATACAAGAGAATTGATCACCCATATCCCCGCCGGTGAGGATCCGGGCGCCCTGGTATTCGATCCCGAAACAAGGTACCTGTATTGCGCCAACGGCGAGGGGACGGTCTCCATTATGCGGCAGGTCAACAGGAATACCTATAAGACTTTACAAACGCTGGTGACAAGACAGGGATGCAACTCTCTGTCGCTCGACACGCGGTCGAAGAAGATCTATTTGCCGGTGGCCGGCATCTTGCCGGAAGAAGATCTCCCGGCATCCGGAGTTTCTACACTGCCGGTCCCGGACAATGTCCGCCCTGTTGACTGCTGGGTCTATTCCAATCAGTGATCGCCGGTCAAAAGGCAGGGCTGACCCGGATCTCATCTTTCAAAATAACACACGCTGCCACCCACCCATTCTTTATCCTTATTATAGCGCA
This sequence comes from Chitinophagales bacterium, assembly GCA_015655015.1. GTDB lineage: Bacteria > Bacteroidota > Bacteroidia > Chitinophagales > Chitinophagaceae > Puia. The sequence continues at coordinate 21,236 of JAATFV010000153.1, forward strand.
CGCCGATCATCTTCCCCTTGCTGAGACGGGCGAGATTAATGGCCTGCCTGGGACGAACATCCCCATCCTTCCATAAATACATGATCCGGAGCTCCACTTTGGCGGGAACATCCGGGGTGGGGATGAGGTCGGCATAGGTGACTTTACGTTGTAATATCCAGTTCTCCGGATCTTTTATATTCTCCAGGTCCGACGGATCGATATCTATTACTACTCCCCGCCCGGCAAAAGAGAAGAGGGGCTTCAGCACATAATTTTCCAGGTCGGCCGGAGGCTGCTTTATTTCATTCAGGAAGAAAGTAGGGGGTACCGCAGGATGATGAATAAAAGGCAGCATGAATTTGCTGATGCGGTAGAACCAGTTGGGGTGGGCTACCCATTCCACATCCAGCTCCTGCCGGATATCGACATGCGGGCCCAGGCTGCCTGCCGCTGCATTCAGCTCATCGAAAATGATCCGGTTGTAGATCCGCCGGATCTCTGTCTTCTTCCCCGTCAGGGCATGCAGGTAATAGAGCTTTTTGCCTTCCTGTATCAGTTCGGTGAGGCAGACCGTCCGGATACCCAGGTAATCTTCCGTACAGTAAAAATCGATCCGGGTCTTCTGTTCATGCGGTTTCAATTCCAGCAGGATCACCTGTTCGGGAGCCAGGCCGCCCAGGATCGTCTTACCCAGCTCTTCTACGTACGTCGAATGATCATATCCATTAAGATACTGGCTGTAATTATCCGGGATGGAGAAATGCCGGCGGAAAAGATCGGGATAATAAGCCTGGAAACCATAGAGGCTGGCAAAACCCTGCATTTCGATCAGCTGCGGCTGCCACACGGCTTCTCCCGGATCAGCCGCATCGGTACATATCCCGAAGTCAAAGGCCAGGAAATGGCTGTGATCATTCTCTCCGGGGACACGGTCGCCGGCAGGGATGGCTCTTTCGGTCAGCGTTTTAAAATCCGGGTCGACAATCAGATCGATAATGCTCTCGCAGGCGTCCGTAAGTTTTGCCGCAAAATCTTTTGGGATGAACACAGGCGTTTCTGCTACACGAAAGTCGATGGCGCCGGGGTAATGACTATGGAGGTCTTTTAAAAAATTTTCGTATCGTTGCAGGGAGAAGGCTGTATTGAAAGCTTTCCGTAAAGCAGGTACCATGTAAAGCTTGTTTTTGGAAAGTTACGGTTTTTTGGAAGACAGCTGACCGGAGGCAGGGACAGCAGCAGGGTAGCCTAACGCGTAGTCCAGGAAATTCGGAATGACATGGGAATAGGTCCACAGGATCTTATCAGGATCATTGAGCTGTTCGATCATGCTCCGCCATTTTTCTTCCCCATGTTCAGTGATCACGGTCTTTTTCCGGTCTTCCCTTTGCAGGTACATGCTCATGCCGATGGCATCCGCTTCCGGATGGAACTGGGTGCCGATCATGGATTCATTAAGGCGGACAGCCATGATCGCCCTTTCCAGGGGAACATGCGGCCGTTCTTTTTCGATGGCCAGGACATGGGCGCCCATCTTTGCCATTTTGGGCAGATCGGGTTGGATCACCTGGTAACTGCGGCTATCCACAGCAAAAAAAGGATCATTCATACCTGCAAATAGCGGCTCTTCTTTGCCTTCAGGCTGAAGGTGAATGGGAAATACGCCGAAGGCGGTCGATTTCCGGCTGGTGACATGAGCGATGGCATAATGCCGGCAGATCAGCTGAAAAGAATGGCAGATAAAGAACACCTGCTTTTTAACAGCGCCTCCGGGATTATTGGCCGCCGGACCGGAGAGCAGGGGCGCGGCATTAAACCTTTCTATCTCCTGAAGCCATTGCCAATAAACTCTTTCCCATTCGCTGCCCTCACTATCAAGGGGACTGCCCGGTCCGCCGCTGGAAATATAGATATCGTAAGAAAGATCCGGCACTTTTTTTTCGATCCTTACTTCAAACTCGTCGTAGGAGAGGTCCAGCCCATGCGCAGCCCCATATTCTTCCAGTAATTCGCGGATACAGCGCATGCCCTGATTAGGCTGGCCTTCATACAGATCCAGGATCGCTACCCTTATTTTCCGCCGACTATCCATCCAGGCAAAATTACGAATTCCATTCCACGATCTGATAAAAGTCATCCTTGAAGCTGTCTCCGATAGGAATGATCTTTTTGCCGATATATATTTCATTCCGGGCGATGGAATCGATATGGGTGAGAGAGACGACAAAGGAGCGGTGCACGCGGATGAATTCTTCCGGGGGAAGCTTGTAAGTAAATGATTTTAAATTATTTAAAGTGAGAATGGGGTCTATTTTTCCCTTTAGGTGCACCTGGGTATAATCCTTCATGCCTTCGCAGAAAAGAATGTCTTCGAACAGGACCTTGATGATCTTGTATTCAGACTTGATAAAGACAAAACGGTTGTTTCTGGCGTGATGGATATAAATGGTAGCGGAAAGATAATCCTGGATCTTGGTGATAGTGGTGAGGAAACGCTCGAAGGACAACGGCCTGTTCAGGTAGCTGAAAACGTCCATATCCGTTTCCTTTTCCTCCTGCTCCTGCTTGTCGGCAATGCAGATAACGATCGGGTAATAACCCGACTCTTTCAGATGGAGCATGATACGATTGTCCAGGAGCCGTATATCCCAGAAGATGATGTCTGCCCTGGATTGTGTCACCTGTTGATAAACTTCTGCGGCGGCATCACATTTGCCGGCAAAATTGAGCCTGGGGGTCTTGGCGATATACTCCTTCAGCAGGGCGCTCTGTTTGTTATTGTCTTCCACGACAATGCAATTCAGCGCCCCCTTGGTGGGAATGCCCTTTATCGGGGAACGGAAATCATGACCTGAATGGGTAGAATGAGACATTAATTCGCTAATTGGTGCGAATTTAGGATAAATAGCGCGAATGCTATGTCGAAAGCTATGCGGGCATCGTCTTAATCGTATTTCTTTCCTTTTGTAAACCAGATGGCCCCGTAATTGATTAAGAACGTGACGTTAAAGTATTGTTCCTGTATGAGATTATTGGCCTGGGTGCCCTTTATCCCATAATTTAAGGTAATATTATAGGCCAGGGGGCTCTTCATGGAATTTATCCCGAAAGCTGCCGTCACGCCCCGGTCTTTTATCTGCTTTCCGTTGATCTGAAGATAGGTATTGCCATAATATATACCTGTCTGGAAATAGCTTAGCTCTACTTTATTGTTATAGAAGTTCTTCTTTTTGGAGATCTCAAAGCCAAAGGAGCCCCTGTCACTGTTGCCCAGGGTATAATTCTTTCCGGGATAGACGTTTTTGCCCGCTACATCGTCCCAGCCCTGGTGTTTATAATCCGCCAGGAAAGTATACCTCTGGTTGTGGGTTACGGCAAAGCCGAAGCCATACGTCATAGGAAGGGTGAGATAGTTCTGGGATATTTCATTGTTTTGCAGGGGATTGGCGGTAGAGTCAGTGCCGAGAACGAGCCGGTTCGTGGAGGCGAACAGATCGGTCTTATTGCTGAAGGTTGCGCCCAGCGAATAGTCCCATGTTTTCCCCAGCTTGCCGTATAATTGCATGCCATAGCCAACGTAAAGGTTATTCAGATAAATATCGTTCGTAGTGGAAGCCATCGAAGCGCCGGTACCGGTATTCTGCAGGATATCTTTCTGATTCAGCTCTCCGAAAAGGTAACCGGCATCTATCCCGATGGACAGGTGGTGGAAGAATTCATAGGCATTTGCCCAATAAGCCTTATTCACGCTGCCATGTCCCTGGTAATAGTGGTTGGCGATTTCAGACGCGCTCCCCTGAAGAAAATAAGGGACGTTGAATTCATAGTTCTGGGTGCTGAAGGGTACCAGGCCGATGCTGGACCCCCAGTGCTTGGCCAGTTTGATGCCCATCGCCAGCTTACGGAAGGTGATATCGCCGGATTGGGTGGCAGCCTTGGAGATAGGCGTTCCGTAATAATTTATAACGCTGCCCCGGATGCCGGTCTCTACGGTAAAATACTGATCGGTCAGCCCGCTGTAGGAGGCCGGGTTATTGGCGATGAGGAAACGATTGGACCGGTAAGCTATTCCTGTATTGGACAATCCGGAAGTACGGTTGTAATAGCCGTCTTCCAGGTCTCCGATACCCATCTGGGAATAAGGGGAGAAATTATTCTGAGCCATTGCCCCCAGGGACGAAATAGAGAGCAGGGTTATGAATATCGTTAGTTTGTTCATTGTTATTACCGGGTTGGTATACACTAAATAGTTAGTTATGCGGGAAAAGTGATATATAATACACGGTCAGGGTAATCCGCTGGTTCACCGGGTAGGTACGATCGGCCAGGACTGCCCGGGCAAAAGAGTTCGTACTGTTGGGTGAAGGTACGGTTATAATAATTCCATCCTGTGCAGCCGTCGGGTCGATACTGGTGACCAATGGTTTGATAAATGCCGTCACATCGTATGTATAGAACATGTTCGGCAGGTTGAGATAGTCGATTACCAGGTTGCCGGTTTGCGCTCCTGCGGCGCCCGGAATGGCGCCCAGGGGCAAATTATTCTGGTCCGTAGAGTAAACAGCGAGCTGCGGCGGTATTTTCCAATCCGTGTTGAAACTATTGAGATCGGGTCTTATGGTCAGCTGCGCCCGCAGGACGCTCAGGAAATCGGGACGTTGGGCGATTGCATTCAGGGTTGGAAAGGTAAGTTTTACATTCAGGCCGGTGCTGGTCTGAACGTAACCGGCATGCGCCAATGAGTCGGAAATCGTTGTCGGAGGCGGTACCGGTATGCTCCCTGCCGCTCCTCCGGCAGGCTTATTAAGGTACTTCAGCGGGGTGGCCCCCCGGTCTGCAGTTATATGATTGAACTGATAACTTTTATTGGTAATGCCGAAGTCGAGATAGGCCGGAGTGCCGTATACACCGGCTTTCGTGTAATAGATACGCAGGACTGCGCTGTCCTGGAAGCCATAAATGGCCCCGGTTTGATTCGGTTGGTTCGGGTCCGGCAGCCAGGAGAGGCAGAGCCCGTGGAACCACTGCACCCACTTATCCGGCTTCGATATCGTATCCGAGTTGTTATAGATCATGGTGAACAACTGCCTTCCCAGGTTATCATTGATGGGGATTTTAACCGTATCCTGGATACCCTGGCTGGAAAAGGGAATATTCGGAGCAATAATGACGCTCGTTTGTCCTAAAGGATTGGGGTCGACCGGCAGGACGTTGTTGCTGCTCCACCCGTTCTGGCGGATGTGGGTGTCCAATTGATAAAGGGAGTCTACCTGGCTGACCACCAGGGTCTGCGCGTGGGTAGTATCGCCATAAAAAGGATTGCTCTTTTTGAACAGCAGGATAAGACCGACGGAATCATAAATATCATAGACCCCTATGGAGGCCCCGGAGGGAGGAGAAACCTGCCAGTACGCCCGGGAATTGATCGTACCAAAATACGGATCTTTCACCTGCCCGACCTGGAGATATCCTGTACCGGCCGTGGCCGTAGAATCGACAAAAATGGTAGACATGTTGACGGTGGTCGTATCCACCACCACAATATTGGCCCCGTTATTGTCCCCTACATAAGTATTGCCGAATACAATTTCGGGCTGTTTTTGACAACCAACCAGATAAACAAACGCCAAAATGGAAAATAAAAGAAATAATCGCTCTTTTTTCAGATAATTATTGTTAGTCATGCTGTTTTCTTATTCGGCTATTAGCCTGGTTGTGTACGGGAATTGCTCTTTTCCCCGTCTTTTCTTAGCCAAGAAGTGCAATAATAAGGGGCCTAACTGTTACTATTTTGTTAGTATGGATTAAAGGTAATTTAAAAACGACGAAAGGCTGTTTTTTATATACAAATTCAAATTCCCGATCGGGGGGGAATCGAAGGGAAGGGGAGCGTCACAATAGCTTGTTTCCCCTTCTTTTTCAGTGAAATAGGGGGGCTTCTGCCCGCACAGCCTGGCTGTAACAGGTAATGAAAGCCTGAATTCTTTTTTTGTATATAAAAAATGGCATATTATCTATTAAAAGTGCCTGAAAATACATTTTAACGAATTTGCTATGTCCAGTTCGAATACTTTAGCGAAAAATATCAAAAAAATATGAAGCGGATTAACATTGCGTTGTTATCATTAATGTTATTGGGTCTCTTATTTTCTTGTTCCAAAGCTAGCTTGAATTATACGCAGGATGGTAACTGGGTGTCCCGTGCAATATTTAAGGGGGTTCCAATGGGGAATGCCGCTTGTTTTACGATTGGTGATACGGCTTATGTTGGAACAGGCGTGAATCCGCAGGATGTGAGTAACAGGTTAACTGCCATGTTCAAATATGGTACCACTCCTATTCCAACGAATACTCCAACCGGGTATGACAGCGCTTATGGAACCTGGGCGCAGTCGGCTGATTTCCCCGGCAGCGGCAGGAGCCAGGCTGTAGGATTTACCATTGGAGGGTCAGGATATCTCGGTTCCGGAACAGCCGATGCACGCAATATTCCTCTTAGTGATTTTTACAGGTACGATCCTTATCCCGTTAATGCCTGGACCAGAATTCCCGACCTGGCCGATGAGAACGGTAAGCCTTTTCCCCGTTTTGACGCAGTGGCTTTCAGCATGGATTCGGTAGCCTATGTTCTTACCGGCACAGACAACCTCTATTATTTCGGAGATGTATGGAAATTCAGCGCGGCCAGTAATTCCTGGACGGAATACCCGGATATGCCCGGATCGAAGAGGAGACAGGCTGTTGCCTGGGTGTACAATGGAGAAGGTTACCTGGTGTCAGGTCTCACTCCGGGTTCACAATGGAGCTTAGGCAATCTCTGTTATGATTTCTGGAAGTTCACCCCTAACGCTACCGGCAATCAGTGGACACGTTTACATGATATCGCCAACACCGATCCCGGCACTTTTGATGATTCCTATACGAATATCGTACGGTATCACGCCGTCGGATTTGTGATCAAAGGCACTGCCACCGGCGATAAAGGATATATTACCACCGGAACGAATGGCAGCGTCAATAATTTCACCTGGGAATACGATTTTAACACGCAGCTGTGGACGGAAAAAACGCCGTTTGAAGGTTCCGCCAGGGAAGGCGCCGTTGGCTTTTCTCTCAAAAACAGGGGTTTCGTCGCGACAGGTATCAGCGGAGGAACAGCCTACGATGATTGCCGGGAATTCTTCCCCAATCAAATCTACAATCAGTACGACTAAGATAGTATGACAAAGAAAAACACCTTCCTCCTGAAAGGACTTCTTTATGGATTGATCATTATCGCGGCAGGCGCCTTGCTCTATACCGGGTACCGGTCGCGGGTCAAATGGAAGAAAGAGCATGTGCTCGTTGAATTACGCCCTATCCAGACGCCCAAAGGCTGGGGATATGATATCCTGACAGACGGAAGGATCTTTTTACATCAGACGATGATCCCGGCAATACAGGGAGACTTCGCTTTCCGTACAAAGGAAGATGCGTTGGCAGTGGGCCGGAAAGTCGTTGACCGGATAATGGCGGGAAAGGTGCCCATGGTAACGGCAAAAGAAGTGCAGGAAATGGGACTGGCCCCTGAATCCACTCCCATACATAAATGAATTTACCTGTTTTTTTATAAGGACAGCACCCCCCGGAGTAACCAGGGGGTGTCGTTTTTTATCCCGGACCCCAAAAAACACCGTTTGTATAATATAATTTTTCCTTTACGCGGCACTGATATAATTTAGCCGCTCATTTAACTATTCCATTCACCTTACTCAACATCATGAGAAAAATCAGCTTTGTTTTGTCCATTTTGTGCTTATCAGCGGTTGGCCTTACCCGGGCGCAGACGCCTTCTCCGTCGAAATATGATCAGCATAAGGCCTTTGATCCCCTCTTTTATCCCTATACCGGCACCATTTACCGCAGCGCCTCGGGAGAGCCGGGACCAAAGTACTGGAGCAATCGGGCTGATTATATCCTCAATAGCACCCTGGATACGGCCAAACATGAGCTGAGCGGTTCCGTCACGATCACCTATACCAATAATAGCCCGGACAACCTGCCTTTTCTCTGGCTGCAGCTCGACCAGAATATTTACCGGAAAGAATCCCGCGGAGAGTGGACCAACCCGGTGACGGGCGGCAGATGGTCTAATAAGAGCTTTACGGAAGGAGATGAGATAAAGGCTGTGACCATCATCCGCAACGGAGTATCTTCCAAAGCCGACTTCCTGGTGACGGATACCCGTATGCAGGTCCGGCTGGCAGATGCTTTAAAGGCAGCCGGCGGAAGCCTCCAGATCAAAATAGACTACTCTTTTACCGTTCCGCAATATGGTACCGACCGTATGGGACGCCTGTTAACGAAGAACGGCTGGATCTATGAGATCGCCCAATGGTATCCCCGGATGGAAGTATATGACGATATATACGGCTGGAATGTCCTCCCTTACCTGGGTCAGGGAGAGTTCTATCTCGAATACGGCAACATAGATTATACGATCACCGCTCCGTCCGACCTGGTGGTGACAGGCTCCGGCGAATTGCTCAACCCGGCCGAAGTGCTGACACCCACACAGCTCAGCAGGCTGGCTAAGGCGAAGACCAGCGATAAGACCGTAACCATCCGCAGCGAGGCGGAGGTGACGGACCCGGCTTCCCACCTTTCAAAAAAGAACCTCACCTGGCATTTCCGTTGCAACCAGACCCGCGATGTGGCCTGGGCGGCATCCAGGTCTTTCATATGGGATGCGGCTAAGATCGATCTTCCCAGCGGGAAAAAAGCGCTTGCCCAGTCCGTGTATCCTGCCGAGGCCGCCGGAGACAAGGCATGGGGACGTTCTACCGAGTTTGTAAAAGGATGTATCGAGCTCTATTCCAAAGAATGGTATGAATTCACTTACCCTGTTGCTACCAATGTGGCAGGTATCGTCAACGGAATGGAATATCCCGGTATCGTGTTCTGCGGCTCTAGCAGCAGGCAGGGTGGCCTCTGGGGAGTGACCAACCATGAATTTGGTCATAACTGGTTTCCCATGATCGTAGGCTCCAATGAACGGAAATATGCCTGGATGGACGAAGGATTTAACACTTTCATCAACGGAGTGGACACAAAGGTGTTCAATAACGGCGAATTCGATCAGAAAGAAGATGCGCAGCGGTCAGCCGGTTATTATTTCGGCGCGACCTCGGAAGCCATTCTCAACATACCGGAAGTGATCTCGGCCAACAACCTGGGTGTGGCTGCTTATGCCAAACCATCCATGGCTCTCAACCTGCTGCGCAAATATGTACTGGGTGAAAAGAGATTTGATTATGCTTTCCGTACCTATGTACGACGCTGGGCATTCAAACATCCGACCCCCTGGGATTTCTTCCACACAATGGAAAATGCCGGCGGCGAAGATCTGGGCTGGTTCTGGAGAGGATGGATCCTGAATAACTGGAAGCTGGACCAGGGCGTGAAAGAGGTGAAGTACGCGGAAAACGATCCTTCCAAAGGCTCCTATATCACCCTGGAAAACCTCGAAGAAATGGCGATGCCGGTGGTAATGGCCATTCAGCAGGAGAACGGCAAGTCGGATACGATCACGCTGCCGGTGGAAATATGGCAAAAAGGCGGCCTGAAGACTATCGCTTATTCCTCTACTTCGAAGATCAAATCCATCGTGATCGATCCGGGTCATGATTTCCCGGATGTGAATACATCGAACAATACCTGGACAGGAGCCGCCGCCAGCAAACCGGTGCCTGCCGGCGTATCCGCTACGGATGTGATCGGCAAGTATATTAACAGCATCGGCGGCAAAGACAAGCTGACAGCCGTCAACGATCTCTTCGTTACTTCTACCGGTGTGGTACAGGGGCAAAAGCTGTCTCAGATCCGGAAAGTCAAATCTCCGGATAAATACCTGATGGAGATCGACCTGCCTGACCTGAACATGACGGCGGTGAAGATACTGGTGAACGGCGATAGCGTGAAGATCGCGCAAATGGGACAATCCCCCGAATTGGACGAGGATGCCCGCAAAGAGATCAGGGCAGAGGCCGTGATCTTCCCGGAACTGAATTTTTCCGCCAGCGGATATAAGATGGAATTAACCAGCATTAAGAATTTAGACGGAAAAGACGCCTACGAGGTAAAAGTGACAGGGCCTTCCGGTGACCTGACTACTTATTACTACGATGTAAATACGGGCTATAAGCTGAAGATGATCAAGGAAAGCAAGCAGGGCGGAACCGTGACGATCGATTACAGCGATTACCGGGAGGTGAACGGTATCAAATTCCCTTATCATTCCGTTAACGATCAGGGGCAGGTCGTCCTGGATCTGACAGTGGAGAGCATCAAGGTGAATGCAGGATTACCGGATACTGATTTTAAATAATTAATAAAGAGAACGGATCTTCGGCCCTGCAGGTCGAAGGTCCGTTTCTAATGATGGCCCTTCGGGCAAAACGCCCGTGGCGTTTTATATTCCATGTAAGAATTGCCCATGTATATAATCCATCACCTCGATCAGGCTCCCCTTCTCCGCATAAACTTTCAACTGCCGATCCGCCCCGGTGCCCATTTCCAAAATCTTCCCGGCATAATGAGTGGCCTCCCGGCTGCCGAGGGGATCGATCACATCATCCACAAAATCCAGCAGCTCATATATTAGCACCCTGGTATTGACCTCTTCTTCTTTCCCGAAATCGATCAGGTGCCCGTCAATGCCATAACGGCTGGCCCGCCATTTATTCTCATTGATCAGGGCCCGGGAATATTGAATATAATTCATGTTCTGCAGGCGTAACTTATAGATCTTTACACAGATAGCCTGGAAAAGGGCCGCAATGCAGATCGTTTCGTCTACCGTCATCGGCACATCGCAGATCCGGAATTCCACGGTGTTGAAGAAAGGATGCACCCGCAGATCCCACCAGATCTTTTTAGCATTGTCGATGCAATTGGTCTTTACCAGGAGCTTGACAAAACTGTCATAGGCCTCGATGCTTTCAAAATATTCAGGGATGCCGGTGCGGGGAAACTTATCGAATACTTTTGTCCGGAAGGATTTATAACCCGTCAGCCGGCCTTCCCAGAAGGGGGAGTTGGTGCTGAGCGCATAGATATGGGGTAAAAAGTACCGGGTGGAATTCGCAATATGATTGGCCATCTCCCGGCTCTCCATGCCCACATGCACATGCAGGCCAAAGATGAGATTGCTCCGGGCGGCTTCCTGCAGCTCATTGACGATCTCATTGTAGCGGGCATGATCCGTAATGAGCTGACTTTCCCAATGGCTGAAAGGATGCGTTCCGGAGGCGCCTACATGAAATCCCAGGCCATCCGCGATCTGCGAAATGGTCTTTCGCAGGGTGGAAACATCCTTATGGGCCTCATGAATATCCCTGCATATATCGGTCCCTACTTCCACCACAGCCTGGTGCATCTCCGCCTTCACCTTGTCCCGGATCACTTTCTGCCCTTCCGTTACGATCTTTTGCTCGTGACTTTTTAATTCCCGGGTCTTGGGATCGGTCACCATGTACTCTTCTTCTATTCCCAACGTAAAATTGCCATAATTGATATCGGCCATTCTGAAATTTTATTTAGTGAAAATCTCCGTCACATCCATAGAAAATCCGGGGACGACGGCGGTCTCCAGCTTGTCACCGTTTGTATACATCCGCGCATTCCCGAATTTTCCTTCCGCCGTGAGAAGAAAGACTACCAGGTTCTGTTCCGTAGGATTGACGACCCAGTATTCTTTTACGCCAGCCTCTTCATACAGATCATACTTATCGCGCACCTCTTTTTTGGAATTGCCGGGAGAAAGGACCTCGATGACCAGGTCAGGCGCTCCACAGACACCCCGTTCATCCACTTTCGAAGGATCACATACGATACAGACATCCGGCTGTACTACGGTGGTGATCTCGTTGTCTTTTTTCTTATTTTTTATGGGCAGGCGAATGTCGAATGGGGCGCTAAACACCTGGCAGCTTTTCCCTTTCAGGTAGTTATACAGTTCATTCGTTAATTTCATCGATACCATCTGGTGCAGGGTATTGGGCGCCGCCATTTTGAATATCCTTCCCCTGAATAATTCCAGCCTCTCCCTGAACTTCCATTGCATGTAATCGGAATAGGAGTAGGTGAGGGAAGGATCGGGCTCCTCTACTAATTGTTCACGCCCTTCGTCTTCATTATAGATCGTATACATAAGAATCGGTTTTACCCAAAGGTAACAGCATTTTTTACACTCTCTTTTATGAATTTTCCCCAGGTCAGATTATCGGCCCCTTCCCGGTGCGCGCTTGCACGTTCGATGGCGTAATCAGCGGCCGTCTCTACCACCCAGCTGAAATTATCTTCCCCTACGCTGCTCCTTTCCGCATCCGGCGCGGGATTGCAGAAGTCGATGGCATAAGGAATGCCGTCCCGTATGGCCAGCTCCACCGTATTGAAATCATAACCCAGCACCGCATTGATGCGCAGCACGATCTCCTCCATTTGCTGCAGCCTTTCGGCAGAAGGGGAGAAGTCAGCCTGGTAGCGCAGGTGGTGGGCATTGCGGGGTTCATAGGGCATAATGCGGGTATACTTGCTCCCGATACAATAACACCGGTAATATTCCGTGAAGACGATCTCTTCCTGCAACATCATCACCAGCTGGCCGGTCTCTCCATGTTTCTGATAAAACTCCCCGGAGTTGTGCAGCTTATATACATTTTTCCACCCGCCGCCGGCAAAGGGTTTCATATAGGCCGGAAACCCGATATAGTGAAAGATGTTATCCCAATCGAGCGGGTAAGCCAGGTTGGAAAAGGATTGATCGCTGGTATCCGCCGGAAGTTCCCTGGAGGGAAGCAGCACTGTTTTTGGAACAGGAATTCCTGTTTTGGTGGACAGGCAATTATTGAAAAATTTTTCATCGGCGCTCCACCAGAATGGATTGTTGATCACTGCCGTGCCGCATAAAGCTGCATTTTTAAGGTAAGCGCGATAGAAAGGAACGTCATGCGAAATACGGTCGATGATCACATCATACCCGCTGGGCTCTCCCTGCACCACCTTGTCGATACGTACGGGTTCGGCTGCGATGCCGGGGATATTCTTCCGGTTGACAGCCTCGATAAAAGCCATCGGAAAACTCCTTTCCCGGCCGAACAATATGCCGATCTTTTTATGGGTGCTCATATAGAATCTGGTTCGTTATTAATATCGATTCCATTCATTCATCCGCTGATCGGGCATCCGCTTTACACTGCCCCCGGCAACAAAGACAGGTAATGAGGGAACATCTCTTTCCACACAGGCCAGTCATGATCACGGCCGGGACGGATATCGAGCCAGTGGCCGATATTTTTTGCCGTCAGCAGGCTGCTCAGGAATTCATTCTGCCCCCGGCAAATATCCCTTTCCGCGGTCCCCAATACAATGCCCATATTCCAGATCCCGGCATCCTGCTCACCCGGAATGAAATCTACGGGGTTGTTGAAATAAACGTTGTCATCATAATACCCATCCGTGAATGACCGGATGTCGAAGACACCGCTCATGGACAGACAATAACCGGTGAGGACCGGATGCCTGAAGGCAAAATTGACGGCGTGATAGCCTCCGAAACTGCATCCTGCCACGGCTATCCGTTCATTGCCCGTCTCATGGCGCGCCCGGGAGACCACCTCTTCCAGCAGGAGCCGGTCATAAAGGCCCTGGTTATAGGCCCGTTCTGCGGGTGGAACAGACTTATTGTACCAGCTTATGGCGTCCATACTATCCGGGCAATATATTTTCAGTGCCCCCTTTTCCAGGAACCAGCGGGCTGTCTCTATCAATCCCTGGTCCT
>JAATFV010000155.1 GCA_015655015.1 Chitinophagales bacterium
CTTCCGGCTTCCCGATGCCCGCCTGCAGCTGTGGGAACAGTTTTTTACGAAAACAGAATCGGATAAATATTTTATCAAGCTGAGAGAAACGACGCCCTGGCAGCAGCGGGTGAGAAAAATGTACGATAAAATGGTACTGGACCACTTAAAAGTTTAATATGTTCATTTAGAACGATGTAAATATACTACGATTATCCATATCCGTGAAAGTCCCCCCTTGGAAAACAAACTTAATCGGCATCAGTTGATTGCAACGGCATTGACGTCAGAATTTGGGATAATGCCAAGGAATTATAAGCAATATGCAGAATATCCGCCGATAGATTACTGTGTTGCCGATCATACCATTCTTCAACCGGATATGCTTTTGGTATACGGCGAAATAACGAAAAATTACCTGGATTTTCCGCCAGCTCTAGTAGCAACTGATCTGCCGGACAGTACACGATGACTGGTCTACCATAATTGAATATACCCTTAAGGATTACAGCAATACGCTAAAACCGGTTGTCGATATAATGGTTGAATGGGGATGCGAACACCGGAGGAAAATCATTGGGCGAGAATGAGGATTGGGAATCCGTCCGGTCCATCCGCTGGTCCACCAGGTCCGGCTGTCTCCAACGCCTCAACAAGGCGATCAACAAAAGGATCACCAGGCACAACACGCTTATGCGCACCAATACGTCTTCCATAAAATGAAACGGTAAAAAAAGGGCGGACATACAACGCCCGCCCATAAAATTAGCTCCGATCCGACGACAGTTCTTACTGCACGTCGATCTTCCGGGAAATCCGCTTCGCCTCCTCTTTTTTTGGAAGCATCAGCAACAGCACCCCATTCTCATAACGTGCCGTCGCCTTTTCGACGTCGACCGTATGGTCCATGGTAAAGCTCCGGGAAAACGAGCCGGACCGGTACTCCCGCTGTATCCATTGTTTGTCGTCTCCTTCAGATTTCTCTTCACTGTGCTCGAAGGAAACCGTGAGCGTATCCCCAGTGTATGCCAGGTGGAAGTCCTCCTTCGTCAACCCCGGCGCCACCAGCTCGACCTCATAGGCCGTATCCGTTTCCCGGATATTAACCGGCACTCTAGCGTCGGTCTGTAACCCATTAAACCCCCAAAAACGATCGTCGAAAAAACGATTCAAATTCGTTTGGAAGAGTTCGTCTACAACGCTTCCAAAAGTGGCTGGACGGTTGTCCGCTTTCTTAACGATGTTGTTCATAATTCCTCCTTTTTTTTGGATTTGCTTTCACTACTACAATCCAAATGCCAACTGCTCCGCCGGCGAAAAACTGACATTTATCCTGCAAAAAATTCACTCCGTCTGTCAAAACAACACCATGCCTGCGGACGCGGAAAAAAGGCGCACTCCCGAAGGAACGCGCCTTTCTCATGTTGACGCCCACCTGCATACCCATCTATCTTCTACGGCTGGCGAGCTCCCTCGGGCCACCGCCGTTCCAACGCTCGCCGCCGAAAAGACCGCGGCGCGCCCATTGAAAGTTCTGCGAACGCTCCATACCCCGGTCGTGCAGTTGTTCCTGTCTTTCAAGGTTCTGGCGATGTGGGGTGCCGTTGACCGGCCTCCATGCGCCATCATGGCGCTCGTCCCAATTCCCTTGCGTATTTCGGCGATACACGTTGCCCTCCCGGTCGGTGGTCACTCGTTCGGAGGGCTCCCTATCGAGGATGCCCGGCCGGTCGTGGTAAATATTATTCCCATAGCGGAACAGGTGTTCCCCGGGCCGATAACTATTGCGACCGTACAACCCCCGATGCGCCGGGTTCCAGGCAATATAGGGTGGACGGTAGACGACCGGGCCCCACCAGCCGCCGAACCAAAAGCCGCCTCCCCAGGCCACATCCACATTGATCCAGTCCGGGCCGTAGTCGAGCCCGAAAGTCCAGCCGATCCAGGGATCATACCACATATTGAAACCCCAGGTCCATGGCCGGGGATAAAAGACGTGTCCCCGCCAGGGATGGTAATAAAACCCTGTGCCATATACCACCGTCGGCCCGAAAACAAAGGTATTGAGATAGCCCGGCGTATACCCCACGTAGACCCAATCCGGCGTGACATCATAGATATGGACATATTTCACGTTGTACACCGGGCAGGTCGGAGGGATCAGGTCCACTTCCTCCGGACGCGCCGTACAAACCTGCCAGGGTCCTGTTGGCTTGCTGGCTTCAAACCATACCCCTTTATCCACCGCATAGTACTTTCCCTGATAACTGATCACGGGGATGGGGGTGTTGAATGCAAATTGCAGGTGCGTACCCGGAATGTCTTCGAACTGCGGAGCACCGTCATAGGTCACGTTGACCCGGGTATTTTTCCGGTCCACCCGGGCCGTTTGCGGAATCTGGGCATCCATGACGGCTTCCCTGGCCGCCGGTGTGCCTGCAACACTAGCCAGGATCTTATCCTTGGGCGAACCCTCCGGAATTTTCGCAAAGCCCGCCGGTAATGCGTCAGAGGAAACGTATTGCCAGCTTCCTTCCAGATGGCCCGACCGGTACCACCGTCCGGACAGCAACACATAATATTGTCCGCTGCCCGTCACACGGAAAATATCGTTATGAGAATTGACGACATATTCCAAATCTGTGCCCGGAATCGGCGTAAACATCGGATCGCCGTCCGATTGGATCAATTCAGCCGGTCGGGTACGCACGACGATGTTGGAGACCGACGAGTCCGCTGCCGTCCCGGCGTCTTCGTAGCCGGGATCGGCATTGCTCAGGGAATCCACCGTGCACTGCACCTTCTCCAGGCTGGAAGGAACGGTCCTCACATAGGTGTAGGGGCCCGTTGCGGCGGGCGACTCGTACCAATGGTGAGCGCCATAGAGGTAGAAACGCCCGTCGTTACCTTTGATCATAGTGAAGGGCGTATTGACGACCACATCAACACCCCAATCCTTGTTATACCGGATCATGGGCTCACCGTCGATCAGCACCAGCAAAGAAGGCCTTGACTGGTAGATGATGTCGGGTGGATTCGTATTAAGCCCCTTCGACAGGTTCTTTTCCTCGGTGCTCATGTCAAGGGAAGCTAACAGAGCATCCAGTGACAGATCAAGATTCAGCGTCGGAATGCCCGTTTCCAATTCCGATTTGAGATAATCTGTCTCCATCTCCGCACGGAGATAATTCAAGCTTACATTCACCACGTCCGACTGTGGGGAAAGCTTTACGTTGGGCACCTTTACGGAAATGATATGCACCAGCCGGTTATCCCGGTCCGTTTCCACACGGGCGACCATCCAGAAGGTACCAAACGCTGGATCCTTTCCATCCCTTCCCGAGAACGAAAAGGCCGCCCGCGCCTTCAGGGTATTTCCCTGCAAGGATTCCGGTTGGATTTCATAAATTTTGACCAGACTGCCGTCCGATACAGTTAATGATCTGGGCCACCGTTCCTGGCCCCTGACAATGCCAGTCAGCAATAAGAGGCAACCGGCAAGTACGACAATGCGACGATAGCGTTTCATAAAATTTATTTTAAAAGTTTTTAAAAGAAATTTACGTAACGACAACTGTTTCCATGCACACGGACTATATAGTCCCAGTGCGATACCGTGATATTTTTTGCCCTTGTCAAAAAAAATGCCATCTGGAAAACCATCATGAAAAAAAAACATCCTTAAAAAAGGCAGATGAAATACTGACAGCCTCTCTTTCAAAATGACAGCAAAAGCCTGAAAAAACTGCCGAAAGGTCCCCTCGAAATGCTAATACATAGTTGCAGCGCCGCTCTGAGCATCAAAGAGGTCGGCCATGTCATAGTCCAACGGCGCTATAACCTCAACCGTTTGCTTTCCCCCTGCTGCGAAAGGTGATCAGGACCCGCGGGTCTCCACTCTAGGCCGGGCAGATGAGAAATCCGGGGCACCCTTCCCAACCCCGGCAGCCGGAAGTCAAGGCCATGAAGCAGGCGAGCCTGTTCCGGAGGGGAGGAGTTATAAATGACGTCCTGTGTAATATAAAATCCCCTGGATAGAAATCCAGGGGCCACTTAAAAGTTTACTATGTTCATTTAGAATGATGTAAATATACGACGGGTAGTCATATCCGTGAAAACTTGGCAGGCGGGAGAAGCTTAATCGGTTTAGTCGTTGTCTGAATAGGGGAAAGAAACATTACGATGGTATGCGGCTTATTCCGATCTATGTGCCGATCAGAGCCTCCCTCTTGCGCGACCTTTACCTTGAATGGCCGGCAGTCAGCCCGAGATAGTTAATGGCTACATTTTTTCCCGGAAATGACTTTTTTTACTCAAAAAGAAGGAGTTATGACTGATGTGCAAGATTTACCGCACTATACCTACAGTGATTACGAAAATTGGGAAGGCCAATGGGAGGTAATCCACAGCGAATTCCTTACTACCTGATCATTTCGCTGGATAAGGAAGAAGTAGAAGTCTTTCAACTCAAGGACGGGGTCTACACCCTCGCGCAAAAGGGTGATAAATTCACTTATACCTTTTCTCTTGGGGAGTGCAGTGCGACGATTGATTTCAGTGAGATATGGTAGGATTTCGGAAATATACACCACTCCTTTTCATTACCTTAAGTCGTCTGACTGATGGTGCCTAGAATCCAAATAAGGCGGATGCTCCTTTGAGGCCAAACAGACATTCTCCATCCAATCAATTATATACATTTCCCTCATTATACGTATCAACGATTTTGTTCAGCCTACCACCATCGAAATAGAGTCTGACAAATGAAGTTCCAACTACCCCAGGCCTGACATCCGTAGAAAAAGTGAAAGCCCATTGCGTATAGTTAGCCATGTCAGGATCAAAAGCTTTGTCTAATGGTTTATCCGGCAAAATTATTTGATAACCGCCATAGGCAGGCAGCTGGTAGATCGCCAAAAGCTTTGGATAAATTGTTTCCATAGGATCACTTTGATGAATAGTTGCTTCTCCCGGTGTATCCTGGGGCCACTGAGCAATATCGTCTAACATTCCTCCTCCCGCCTGTATAGAGCTTACACTATCCTGGTTAAAAAAAATAAGGACCCGATAGATCGGTTCCGCATTTCTTTGCAGGGTAATGGCGTTATAAAAAGGCAGCAGCGCCTTTATATCCTCCGGGTTTGAAAATGATTTCCGGTAAACTACGGCGACATCACTGAACACTTTTTCCTGCCCTAATTTCTGAAGTTGGGTGGTAAAAATCAAGAATCAGGCTCTTTTTATCGCCGCCTTTGTAAAATTTGAATATTTTGTCGTCCCGGACCAAACGCAGGCAATTATCCCTGTACACGGGTTTCAGCCCGCTGATGGGCAGGCTCGCCATGTATTGTTCCAGTAGGGGCCTGAGCGAATCTTCCTTGACATTGCCGACAATAAAGGCGTCGGTATAAGCGGTCGATTCGGTGGTATTCCGTTCGTTATAGGCCTTTTCATACCTGGCCAGATATTCGTTTTTGGTCATCTGAACATCTGCGTTGGTAAGCCCGTATTGCCGGGTACTTACCAACTCTCCTATGGCCGCGTCGATCGCTTTCCCGAATTGATCCACTGGTACCAGATCCAGTTGAAGACACTCATTTTTCAAGGCATAACCAAAGACCGGACCGATGTTTATCCCGGCCCCGACAAAGGGCGCATTGGCCGACTGGGACAGGTTCCTGAGCCTTCTGTTCACGCTTTGTACGAAAATGTCCCGGATAAGCTGTTTACGGAAGTCGGCCATGTTTGCTGCTTAGCTGTTGTGCGTGCCGGAAACAATAAAGAGAAACGATAGCTGGAAGCCTCGAAATCGGTGATGACCATCGTTTTTTTATCGGCATAGGGAGCTATCCGGTAATCTGTCCGCGGGCGTTCGTTTACCGGATTTTTCAGGTTGCCGAAATATTTCCGGATCATTTCTGTGGCGTGTGGAACCGTCACATCTCCTACCACAAAAACGGCCATCAGATCCGGACAGTACCAATCGTGATAAAATTTTCTAATGAGATGAGGATCGCCATATTGAACGATGCTGTCTTTTCAACCGGGAAGCCGTTGGGAATACCTGGACGCATTCGTCATCGCCGGCAGGTATTTAAGCAGCATACGAAAATCCGCATTCCTGGTACTCATCCTCGACTCCTCCAGTATTATCTGACGTTCGGCATTCACCTCATCGGTTGTGATCAGGGCGCCCCCTGCCCAATCGGCAAGGATCTGGAATCCGTTTTCCAGATTACCGGGCTTATCTGTAGGGACGGGCAGTATAAAATAAGTATTGTCAAAGATGGTCTCTGCGTATAAGTCGGCGCCAAACTGCACCCCGATCTTTTGCAGGTAATTCACCAGTCCGTTTTTGGGAAAGTGTTTCAATCCGTTAAACTCCATGTGCTCCATAAAATGGGCCAGCCCCAACTGATCGTCATCCTCCTGAAGGGAACCCGCCTTTACCAGGAGTCGCAACTCCACTTTTTTTGAGGGGTTGCCATTGGGCCTGATGTAATAAGTTAATCCGTTGGGCAACCGGCCTAGCGTGACAGCATTATCGGGGGAGAGCGTTTGATTTGCGGACTGTGCATGTGCACTCAGGATGGCCGTTTTTCCGAGGAGAACAAACAGTGCCAAAATGGTAACTTTCATAACGTAGCGGTGTTTTGTTAATAAACTTAAATATATAAAAAAAATATAAATTATACTTATATTTTATATATTGAGGCCAGCCTAATTCGCCGGATGTAGATATTTTTGTAAGTTTTAGCCTTTCTTTTTTGAAAGCACTAAAAATATGTTAACCTTATCAATATGAAGTAATGCTTATCGCAATAGTATTTATTCGTAAGAACCTATTTATCGAAGGAAGCCTGCCAGGCCTTTTATTTACCTTCACTATATTTCTATTTGCTTGTGGCAGTTCAAGTTCAACAACAACGACGTCTAGCCATGTAGGATTATCGGACAGCATTATAAATCAGGCGAAAGAAATATGGGCAAATGAGAAAGACATTGACGTACCCTTTTTTCTGGACTCGATGTATAAAAAGATTTCGACGCCTGACCTGATAGACAAATGGGTGAAATACAATTTTCTTTGCAAATTTTATCTCGAATATCCGCAGAATGTTCCCAAAGCAAGAGTTTATACGGATAGCATGCGATTTGTTTTAAGGGGATTGGAAAACACCTGTAAAAACCAATATGCGCATACATTATTCAATCAGGGTGATGTGCTGATGGCGGAAAAAAAATACCCGGACGCTTTTAACCGTTATTATGACGGATACAGCTATGCGCAGAAAAATCTGGACAGCTGCGACCTGGCTCCCTTTACAGGGCGGCTGGCCATGATTAAATATCGGCAATTTCAGTTTCGAGAAGCCATCCCTTACTTGCGGCAAGCACTGGATGAAAATGCGTATTGCAAAAAACAGGACGATTTCGATAATAGCTTTGTGCTACCGCTAAGTTGGCTCAACACGCTGGCTATGTGCTACGGATTGTTGGTAAGAATTGACAGTTCCATTTATTATCTCAGAAAAGCGCTCGTTCTCATCCACAGCCAGGAATCATATTTTCCCCAACATAAAGTCACCATTGAGGCTGCGCGTGGTACTGTAGAAGGTAGCCTGGGAGATGAATACCAGGAAGCAGGCCTTTATGATTCATCGCGCTATTTCCTCCTGGAATGCATCCGTATCAATGACCGTCCGGGGAATAATATTGTCGCAGCAGACTTGTCTAAGATCATCCTCGCTTTTACGGACATGCATTTCAATAGACCTATA
>JAATFV010000220.1 GCA_015655015.1 Chitinophagales bacterium
CACGCTTACCGCATAGATGGCATTGTCTGTTTTACGCGTCCAATAGCTGAAGGAGGCATCGAGTCCGCTCAGCCAACGGCCTCCTTTGGAGAAGACAATGGAAAAATCCGTGCCGGCCTCGAATTCTTTGGAAGTCTCCACCTGCAGGTCCGGGTTCCTGACCGTGCCGGGCGTACTATAAGACAATGCATTGCCCAAATGCCCGGAGTTGAGCGCAAGGATATTCTGGAAAACGTTCGGCTGGATGCCTGCCTCGCCATAAGCCGCCCTGACCTTAAAATAGGGTAATAATGTTCCTATCTTATGATCCTGCCAGAAATTCAGGGCCGAAGGGGCGAAATAGCCATCGGCCCTCGGAAAAGTGAACGGCTTGTGCGAACCCCCGAAGACAGAAGAATAATCCGTCCGGAAGCCGCCGGAAACACCGGCGTAATTGCCGAGATCGATCTTTTGATTGACCAGGTATCCATAAGTAACGAAGGGAGAAGTGTAGTCTGTAGACAACCCTATATTATTGGTCGAAGCGATATTGTAAGGAGGCACCGTCGGCAGGCCGACCCCATAGGTATAATATTGATTGCTCATGGAATTCCGGTAGTCGAAGCTCAGCTGCGTGCTGGTCTGTATAGGTAGCCTGCTCTGGAAGTCCCTTTGGAAATCCGTCTTAATGAACGCGCTTGCCAGGAAGTTCTGGAAAACGGCACTGCTGCTATAGTCGTCGATCTCCCCCGTATTGTCAGGCGCATAGTTGGCCAGAAACCATCCGGTATTTATCGCATTGATATTCTCCGATTGATTATAATAGGTGTTCCTCGAATGATTCATCGTGTAATTGATGCCGTATTTGGCGTCCAGCTCGACGAACCGGGTGACCTTTAAATTGGCATCGAGGTTCTGAATGATATCCAGGTTGTGGTTGATACCCTTTGAGTACTCTTCCATATAAAAGGGATTGACTGCATTGGCGCTGACCGTTCCGGCCGTAATATAAATAGGATAAGTGCCGTCAGCCAGCGTATGCCGCAGGTCCACGAACGGAGAGGCGTTCATGAACCTTCCCAGGATCGAGCCCAGCCCGGATGAGCCTGAGTACATGGCAGGGTTCAGCGTATTCTTTGTATACACCAGCTCGGTCACCGATCGCAGCCTGAAGCCTTTAGCCAGTTCCGTACCCATATTGGCCGTTAGATTGGTCCGGTCATTATAGCCATTGCCCCTTACGATGTCGGTGGTGTGATTGTTGGACACCGTAAGGGCGAAATCGCTCTTTTGAGAAGCTCCGGACAGGCTGATGCTGTTGTTCAGCGCATATCCATTACCGAAGACCTGCCTGAAATGATCGTAATATTTGAAATTCGCATTGTATAACTTGTCCGCGATATTGCGCGGGTCCGCCATCGCCGAAGGCCATTGTGCGCCGGAATAGGCCCAGGCCACATTCGTAGTGCCGTCGGGTCCGAATACTGCCGGCAGGCCGGTGGAAGGATCCAGGATATTGTTGTTCGCGTCCGTGCTGAAGCTATGCAAACGGGCTTTGTGCACATGGCCGCTGTTGATCAGGGAATTGACACCGTAACTCGTGGCATAGTTAATGGCGACCGCGCCCATCTTTCCCTTTTTCGTG
The DNA here is from genome assembly GCA_015655015.1 of Chitinophagales bacterium. Taxonomy (GTDB): domain Bacteria; phylum Bacteroidota; class Bacteroidia; order Chitinophagales; family Chitinophagaceae; genus Puia. Next base: position 1,625 of record JAATFV010000220.1, read on the forward strand.
AAAAGCTGGATCACGCCATTAGCCCCCTGCGCCCCATAAATGGTGCCGGCTGCCGCCCCTTGTATCACTTCCACCCGATCGATGTTCGAAAGGTCAATCATTTGAAGGGAAGTGGCGCCCATCTGCACGCCGTCGATCAGGATCATCGGGCTCGTCCCGCCCTGGATGGTATTGATGCCGCGTAATAATATGTTGACGGGAGCTCCCGGAGATCCGTTGACGGAAGAGATCTGTGCGCCGGGGATCTTTCCTACCAGCGCCTGGTCGATGGAAGCCGTTGGCACTTCGGGCAGATTCTCCGACCCGATCGATTCCACCGCCATGCCCAGCTTCTTTTTGCTGGTGGCCACACCTACCCCTGTGACTACCACCTCCGCCAGCGACTTCGCATCCTGGCTTAACTGTATCGAAAGAAAACTGCTGCCGCCGGTCTTCACCTCCCGCTGATCATAACCTACCGCGCTGATCAGCAGAACGCTGTTCTGAGGACCCCGGATGCTGAATTGTCCATTTGCATCGCTGCTGGTCCCCGTTGCGCCCGAATAGGCCTTGAGCCGGATAGTGGCTCCAGGTATAACTTGCCCGGCAGCATCCGTGATCTTACCGGTAATGTTTTTTGTTTGGGAATACAGGCTGCCTGTGATGAGTAGCAGCATACCCATCAATAGATGATGAATTATTCTCATGTCTGTTTATTTTGGTCTTAATACAAAAATGCCGTCAGGTTGAATTACTAATCCATGGATCGTAATAAAGATAAACTATTTATTTCTTGAAACAATTAAAATATTGAATATTTTATTTTATTCAATATTAATATATAAAAATTAAAAAAATGAAAAAGCAAAGGCCGCAGTAATTTTTTTGCTGCGGCCTTTGCTTTTTCACTCGGTAAACGATCTGCTTTTTACCCGGCTATTTTTTCGGTACCGACCGTATATGATATTCCTGTATCAATGCCGGATTTTCAGGTGTCAGCGTAAATCTTACCTGGATGTCTGCATTTTCCCCTTCCAGGATGAAATTCCCGCGCAGCTGGTTGTCCGGTATCATGTCACTGATGCGGAGGATCTTCCCGGCAGCCGCAAAAGCAGTTCCCGCATCCTTCCTCAGGGTGTCAGTAGAATAGTCCGAAAAGAAATTGCCGCTGAAGATGCCGCTTTCCCGGGCATTCTTCCAATCCGGCAGCAGCCGGAGCAGCTCTTCTTTGCGTTCCCGGAGAATGGCCGATACGGGAACAGGCCTCGGGGCCAGTCCCTCCATCGCGATCAGGGTGTCGATGACCTGGAAATTCAGCGCTACCGGCGCCGCATAAGTGAGGCTGGCGAAGGAGACCACGCCGATCCCGTATTGCGGCACAATGGTCCAGTGAGTGCCAAAACCCGGCAATCCTCCGCTATGCCCGACCTGTTCCTTGCCGGTGCAATCTTTCGACCAGGCAAGACCGTCATTGTAGGACGAGATCTTCGGGCATAATGCCCCTGAGGAGTTTTTCGCCTGGCTGTTGAGGCTGGCGATCTCTCCCGGCTGGTGCATCCCGCGGATCGAGCTTCTTTTCAAAGGTCCGTCGTCCTCGCCTCCCCGGGCGGGCCAGGCCGAGAGATGAAGCAGCATGTATTTGCTGAAGTCCTCCACGGAGGTCAGCAGTCCTCCCATGGCGCCATAGGCGCCGCTATGCAGCATCTCCTCTTCCACCCAGCCCCCGTTCTTCCAGCTATAGCCATGCACCAGCAGGTCCGGGCTCACATCCGTATATTCCCAGTAGGTGTGGCTCATGTGCAGCGGCGCAAAAATGGTCTCATTAATATATTTTTCAAAGGGTGTCCCCGATACCTTGCTCACAATATGGCCGAGCAGGGCAAACCCCAGGTTGCTGTATTCATAATTCGTCCCGGGAGTATTCGACAACGATACCCCTCCCTTGATAAAATTGATCAGGTCCTCATCCGTCTTCTGAAGCTGCCGGTCACCCCAGGGATTGTCCTCGGGGAAACCCGCCGAATGGGTCAGCAGGTCCCGGACGGTAATCTCACGGGCGTCACCAGTGAGAGGTTTTATCTGTTTCATCTCGGGTATATACTTCGACACGGGGTCCTCCAGGTTCAGCTTGCCGGCATCCCGGAGCGTAAGGATGGCCATCGCGGTAAAACTTTTTGTCATAGACGCGATCCGGAAGACCGAGGCCGCCGTCACCGGGATCTTCTTATCCGTATTCGTATAACCGGTCCCTCCTGCATATACCAGCTTCCCATGATCGACAATGCCGAATGCCAGTCCCGGGATATGATTTTTTTCCGCATGCGCCCGGTATAGGGCCTCAATTACGGGAAAAGCCGCTTCCATTCGCTGCGTTCGTTCGGTTTCCGTAAAATCCGCATTGATCAGGGTCGCCATGATCCTGTTCAATCCCTTTGTAAAACTGGTGTCGTCATCCCTCCGGGTATTCAGCAGCACCGCATAACATATACCATTGCTCGAACGTCGCAGCTCTGTCCTTGTACCGGGTAACGAGCCGTTATGGTACCAGTTGTCCTGCCTGTCCACCGCCAGTCCGCAGGCGTAGTTGGGAGAGACGGCAGGCGCCTTCACCATCGTCCGGATCATGACCGGGCTCAGGATGTTCCTCCGGGCGTCAAAGCCGTCCACATGTCCCATCAGCTCCACCAGGTCCGTGGCGGAGGCGATCCATCCCCCATGCGCATCCATTCGTTCTATGTTATAGATGTAAGGATCTTCTCCCTCCTGACCATAGTATTTTACCTCATTCTTTTTCCGGTCCGCCAGCTTGTTGCCGCCGATCTGCATATCGCGGATGCCGGACGGCGTTAACACCGCCTGCCTGACATAGTCCTCATATGTTTGACCGGTGATCTTCTCGATCACCCGGCCCAGCACACAATAACCGAAGTTGGAATATTCATAGGCAGTTCCCGGGGCATGCTTGAGAGGAATGCTGTCCAGGGTCCATGAAATAAGCTTGTCTTTGGACCGCGAGGGGTCCGTGAACATGGGATCATCCCCGCTATTTCCCCAGCCGCCCCCTATATGCTGCAGCAGCTGCCGTACGGTGATAGCGGTCACATACTTCCTGTAAGGCCGTTTGCCATAACGCGTGCCTAAGACCGCTCCGGGGCCGAATACCTTCGCATCCAGCGAAAGTTTTCCCTGCTCCGCCAGTTTCATGATCGTTACCGAGGTGACGAACTTAGAAAGACTGGCGATACGGAACAGGCTGGAAGGACTCACTTTTTCCCCGGAAGCCGAATCGGCATATCCATATCCCCTGGCATACAGCAGCTGCCCATCCTTCATAACGGCGATCGACACGCCAGGGATTTTATTCCGGGTCATAAAGTCCTGTACCGGCCCGTCTATATCCGGCCTCTCCGGCAGACTGTCGGTTACGATCCCCGGCGCCTGTCCCTTCCCCGGAACTCTTTCAGCCCGGCTGAAAGGAATGAATAAGCTGGCGAATGCCCACATAAGAATATATCTTTTCATAATCCTGTTTTTATCGTAGCGAATAATTTTCCTGCATCAGCGTGGTCACGGCTGTTTCCATCCCGGACCATGCACAAACCTCCCCGGGGTCGCCCCCGTATGTTCCCCATCCTTCAATACCTGTACCCCGTTGATGAAGACGTCTGCCATCCCCGTACTGTATTGATGCGGCTCCTTAAAAGTGGCATGGTCCTGTATGTTATCCGGATTGAATACGACCACATCGGCAAAATACCCTTTTTTCAACGCACCCCTTCTTTGGATCTTAAGGTTCGTCACCGGCAGGGTCGTAAGCCCATAAATGGCTTTTTCCAGCGGGATCACTTTCTCCTCCCGCACATATTTGCCCAGCAGCCGGGCAAAACTTCCATAGGCCCGCGGATGCGGGTTCGATTTCAAAAAATCACCTTCCGGCGCCAGTGAAGCGGCATCGGAACAAAAGCTCATATAGGGAAGCAGCAGCTGTTTTTTTACATTGTCCTCCGTCATCATGAAATAGACACATTCCACCCTGGAGCTGTCCTCCATGGTAAGATCGATCGCCGTTCCCTCCGGCGACTCATTGCGGATCTTTGCGACTTCTTCCAGGGTCTTGCCCTTGGTATTACTAAGATAAGCTTTCTCTTCATAAAACAATAAAAATATTGATTATTTATTTTATTTAAATATTTATATTTAATTTTGTGCGGTGTCCGGACTTCTTCTGTTACACCACATACGCCAATCGCATATATAATAATCCTTTAAATAAAAGTAAAAGAGAATGAATATGACAGAGAATGCCCTATTGCTCACCGCAGGTATCCTGGAACAGCCCAATGCCAAGACAGCCCATGGACTGATAAGGACTACTTCCCGTTATAATATTATAGGTGTGATAGACAAAAATTCCGCCGGGAAGGACGCTGGTTATCTGCTCGATAAAGTGGATAGGAATATGCCGGTATACGCCACCCTGGAAGACTTCCTGCGTGACTCTCCCCGCAAAGCGAAATATGCGATCATCGGGGTTGCCTTTCCCGGCGGTAAGCTTCCCGTTGAAATGGCCGCTGAAGTAAAAGCCGCCATCCGGGCCGGCCTTTCCATCGTATCAGGCCTGCATGATTTCCTTTCGGACATGCCCGATATGAAGGAGCTCGCCGCGCAACACAAGGTGGAACTGATAGACATCCGCAAGCCCCGCCCCAAAGACCAGCTGAAATTCTGGACGGGAGAGATCATGCAGGTGAAATGCCCCATCATTGCCGTATTAGGCACGGATTGCGCCATGGGCAAACGTACGACGGCTACGCTCGTGACACAGGCCACAAAAGAAAAAGGCCTGAATGCCCATATGATCTTTACCGGGCAGACAGGCTGGCTCCAGGGGAATAAATACGGCTTCATCCTGGATTCCACCTATAACGATTTTATCTCCGGGGAGCTGGAGAATGCCGTGGTCACCTGTTATAAAGACACCTCCGCGGATATTATCTTCATGGAAGGACAATCCGCTCTCAGCAACCCCAGCGGCCCCTGCGGCTCTGAATTCCTGCTCTCCGCACAGTGCAAGGCCGTGCTCCTGCAGCATGCACCCGCACGCATCTGGTTCAACGGGCAGGAGAACACCGGAATCAAGATCTCCCTGAAGAACGAGCTGGAGCTGATCCGTTCGTATGGCTCCCGGGTGCTGGCTATCACCCTCAATACACGCGGGCTCTCCCTGGCGCAGGCATTGGAATACAAACGGCAATATGAAAAGGAATTCGGCCTGCCTGTCGTGCTGCCGCTGGAAGAAGGTGTCGGG
>JAATFV010000106.1 GCA_015655015.1 Chitinophagales bacterium
ATTACCAAATTCCGGACCCTGCAGGGGCTTTCCGCAGCAATCGGTAAAAAATTTGAAAGCGATTCGGCCGCCATTGCCGCATTCATCTCCAATAAGGACTCTTTGGCGCCCTTCGGAGTGGATTCCAATACATTCATGACCATCGTAATGCCGAATACCTATACCTATTTCTGGAATACTCCCCCCTCCGCTATTTTCAAAAAGATGTACACCACCTATAAAACCTGGTGGACGCCGCAGCGCCAGCAACAGGCACAGGACCAGGGCCTCAATCCCACTACAGCCACTATCCTGGCTTCTATCGTCGAAGAAGAGACCAACGCTCAGAGTGATAAAGGAAAGATCGCCAGCGTCTACCTGAACAGGATGGCCAAAGGCATGAGACTGGGTGCTGATCCCACCATTAAATTCGCCATGCGGAATTTCGAATTAAAGCGTATTTATACAAAATATACCCGGTTCGAATCGCCCTATAATACTTATCTGTACCCGGGCCTGCCCCCCGGCCCCATCTGTACGCCTTCGGAACAGACCGTGACCGCCGTGCTGGAAGCACCGAAAACGGATTATTTATTTTTTGTCGCCAAGCCGGATCTGCAGGGATATTCTAATTTTGCAGCTACCTATAAGGAGCACCTGGTTTATCGCAAAGAATATCAGCAGGCGCTGGACAAACGGATGGGCATTAAACCAGACAGTACAGAAACCGATCCAGACAACGGTGCAGAAGACCCGACCAGCACCGTCCAAACAAAAAAGACAAGCGACCGACCAGTTGCCAACGTTAAAAAACCGGTTAAACAACATGCTAAGAAACCAATTAACCAACACACTAAGAAACCGAACAAACGAAAACGATAAGTGATCGATCCGGCACGGATCAAATACAAGCCCCGCAATGATCAAACTGGAAAGAAAAATATATGACAGCGCCTTTTTTCATTTGCTGGAATCAAAGAGCAAGAAGATCATTTTGCCGGGATTCCAGGGAGTGCCTTTATATGAAGTAGTTGTTTTTTTCTCCAGCCAGGTACGGAAAGTAGGGCTGAATGACCGGGCCCGTTCCATCGCCTTTAGTTTCCTGACGGCCATCCCTGCCGCCACCATTTTTATTTGCACCCTGATCCCCTACCTGCCCATCTCCAAAGAGATCAAGCACCAGCTATTATTGATCACAAGGGATGTCACTCCCAACCAGAATACCTACCTGCTGGTCAGCCAGTTCCTGGAAGATTTCCTGGACAAACCCCGGGCAGGCCTCCTGTCTTTTGGCTTCCTGCTGGCCCTTTTCTATTCTTCCAATGCCATGATCGGCATTATGCACTCCTTCAATAAATCCCTTATCTATAATACCAGGAGGAATGTTTTTCAAACCCGCTGGATGGCGATCAAACTGACCATCCTCGTGCTGTTCATGGTTATCGCATCCGTTATCCTGCTGGTGACGCAGGCGGAATTGCTGCGGGACCTCTTAAAATGGCTGCATATCAACAATCGTTCTTCCAGAGGGCTTTTCAAGATCCTCCGTTGGGTAGTGACGGTCCCTCTCTTCTATTTCGCCATTGCCTTCATTTACAAATATGGCCCCGCGGTACACAAACGATGGCGGCTCTTTTCCCCCGGCACCCTGCTCGCCACCTTACTGACGATCGGCACGACCCTGGGCTTCTCTTATTGGGTGAATAATTTCGGGACCTATAATAAAGTCTATGGCTCGATTGGCACTGTAATGATCCTTATGCTCCTGATTTATTTTAATTCACTGGTACTACTAATTGGTTATGAGCTGAATGTAAGCATTCACCATCTCCGGGTCATAGCAGGGGAAAAAGCCCTGGCTGCAGGTAAGCTCCCTGACCGCCACCGGCCTAAAAAACAGTAAGAAAGGTGTCCCTGTAAGCAGCGGCCCACTCCTAAAAAAATGGGTCCTCCTTATCAAAAAACCCCTCCGTTTTTGAGGATTTTTCAGTAAACTTTATTTAATAAAAACCTTGAAATATGAAGAAGCTTCTCATCACCTGCCTGCTGCCCATGCTGGGCCTGCTGTCATTCAACGGGCTTCCGGATGGCCCGCTGCCGATCGGCGCCGCTATTCCCAAGGCGACTATTCGTCTTAAAGACGTCTCCGGGAAAGAAACAAGTTTGCAGGAGGCAAGACAAGCCGGCGGATTGCTGGTCATGTTCACCTGCAATACCTGCCCCTATGTAATACGCAACCGGTCCCGCACCAAAGATATCTGCGTTTATGCAAAGGCGAATAAGATCGGCGTGATCCTTCTGAATGCCAACGAAGGCGACCGCAACGGCAGCAATTCATACGAGGCCATGCAATCTTATGCCAGGGCGCAGGACTATGAATGGTACTATGCAGTAGACCGCAACAGCGAGCTGGCCGATGCCTTTGGAGCCAACCGGACTCCGGAATGTTATCTTTTCGACAAGGATGGCAAGCTGGTGTATCATGGCGCTATCGATGACAGTCCGGGAGACCCTGCTCAGATAAAGCGGCATCATCTGCGGGCAGCCATCGATGAAATGAACGCCGGCAAAGAAGTAACGGTAAAGGAGACACGCTCTGTAGGCTGCTCGATCTCGCGGGGGTAAAGCACGCCTTTCCTTTAGTAAGGTTCTCTCCCTTTAGGGGGGTTAGGGGCCGTAGTTACGGGCCCTGCATGAGCATGGCTTTTATAGCCGGTTCTACTTGTCCTTCCGTCAGCTGCCGGTCGAAGAACTGCCGGTAATGGGTCGTATTGTTGATGAATAAAGAAGCAGGAATGCCGCCGGACCATCTTTTGTCGATCCTGGGGCAGAAATAATCAGCATCCGTCTCATTCAGCCAGGCCAAACCGGCCTTGTAATTATTCTTTTTGGCAAAGGCGGCGATCCGGGCAGGATAATAATCCGGGAGATCCAGGCTTACCAGTAATAATTCCACCCCCTTTTCCCTGTACTTGTCCACGGTGTTTTGAAAATAGGGGATCTCTTTCACGCAGGGTACGCAAAAAGTAGCCCAGAAATTGACGATGAGAGGATGGTCGCACCCGTTGATATAGGTTTCCAACTCCGCGATCTTTAGTTTTTTGATTGCTGGCTCCGGGGCATGATTTTGAACCGTCGGATTTTGAGCCGGGGTCTGCGAAGGAAACTGTCCTCCTGTCTGTGCCGGAAGCACCTGTGCCTGCGATACCAGGGCCGCCAAACAAAACAATATGATCATCGACTGTCGCAGCATAAGAATCTTTTAAAGGGATACGCCCTCTTCAGGGGGCTGGGGGGTCAGCTGTCCCCGGCTCCAGTCTTTCAGCAATTCCTGATATTGGCCCTCCGGTAAATTCCGCTGCTCATAATGGCCTGCGGCGCTCTTTTGACGGAAACCTTCATATAAGCTGACCGCACAGGCGACAGAAATATTCAGGGATTTGATGATCCCAACCTGCGGAATGATAAAATTGCCGTCTGATAAGATCCGGATCTCTTCGCTGACGCCGGCATGTTCATTCCCGAACACCAGGGCCACCCGTTGGGTGAGGTCGATATCATATAAAGATACTGCGTCACTGCTGAGGTGCGTTGTAAAGATCCTGTCGTATTTTTTCCGTAGTTCGGTAAAACATTCTTCTGCATTCGTATACTGACGGATCGTAAGCCATTGGGCGGCGCTGCTGCTGCTCTTTGCCCCCCATTTCTTATGGGGCGGGATCTTTGTGTTCAGTACATAGATCTCCTGCATCCCTATTGCATCGCAGGTACGCATTACTGCTGAAATATTATGCGGGTCAAACACGTTTTCCAGCACTACCGTAATACCGGCCTGTCGTTTGTTCAGCACCTGAAGGATCCTTTCTTCTCTTTCCTGCGTCATAAATAAAATAATCAGATAAAGGGCAAAAATAAACAAAGATTAAGGGTTTTATAGCCAAAAAAGATTTTAGAATATAAAAATCAGCGCTCCCTTGCAAGGGCAGGTGAAAACCGTAATTTTGCTGAAAAGAACTTACCAGCATGCCCCATTTATTGCATGATCCCCGGCCGGTGTCGATGGAAGACGATGACACAGCTGTGTTGACTACCACGGATGACCCTTGCAGCCTGATCGTATGGAACGATGAGGTGAATACCTTCGAATGGGTGATAGAAACGCTCATGGAGGTAATTGGTCATTCCCTGGAACAGGCGGAGCAGTGCGCCATGATCATCCATACAAAAGGCAAGTATGCCGTTAAAAGAGGTTCTTATGATGAATTAAAGCCGCTCTGCGATGCTATTACCGACCGGGGTATTGGCGCCACTATCGAAATCCTCTCTGAGTCCTGATGTCTTTATATGCGTTAAACAATGAATTGATCTTTCCTCCCGTTCACCTGGCGGAACCGGACGGATTGCTGGCCATTGGGGGCGATCTTTCCACCGAACGCCTGCTGCTGGCTTATCGTAACGGTATCTTTCCCTGGTATGAAGGCCGGCATATTCTCTGGTGGAGTCCCGATCCGCGATTTGTTCTCTTTCCGGGGGAGCTGAGAGAAAGCAAGAGCATGCGTCAGCTGATCCGGAAAGATGCCTTTGCTTTCACGGTCAACAAGGCTTTCCGGGAAGTGATCGCCAGCTGCAAGACCATCTCGCGCAGAGACCAGGCAGGCACCTGGATCACGGATGAGATGAAAGAAGCTTACGGTAAATTGCACGAAACGGGATATGCGCACAGCGCGGAAACATGGCTGGACGGAGCGCTGGTAGGAGGACTTTATGGGATCAGGCTGGGAAAGGCCTTTTTTGGAGAGAGCATGTTCAGCAAGACGAGCAATGCCAGTAAGTATGCCTTTATACGGTATGTTCAGCAGCTTCAGTCGGAAGGGGTTGAGCTGATCGACTGCCAGGTCTATACGGAACACCTGGAAAGCCTTGGGGCCCGCATGATTCCCAGAGAAGAATTTATAGCGCGTATTCATCAACTGGAAGTGTAGGTTGTCCTCTTCGAAGGCCATCTTTCCACATGCTGATACACCAATCCTCTGATATAGTCATTTTCCGGGTAACGGGTGAGATAGGCCTTTAATTCTTCCGGGTTATAGATGGGTGAATCCATCGGGAGGTATCCCATTCCATAAAATCGTCCCTGCTCTACCAGGATGCAGCTTTTTTCTTCCGCATGCCTTCCTTCATCCAGGACGGTAAAGCTGGGGAGGCTTTTTATCAGGGAATTGGTTGCCTCCTCTACTCTTTTGTTATATTCCTCCGGAGACTCTTTACATTCACAGGCGCCGCCGCAATATTGTTCCCGGATGCCTTCACAGGGGCCTTCGCCCCGCTGGATAAAACACAGCTTTGGACAAAGCCGCCATTCCCGGATCAGCTTCCAAAAAAGGGTCTGCCCTTCTACCAACAGGGAAAAAGTATAGAGGGGCTGCAATTGCGGTTTCTTTTTTTCGAGGGCCAGCCGAATATAACCATTGCGATCCTCAAAAACATAGAGACCATAAGTCTGTTCAAATCGTTTGAGACTGCGATTGTATAAGGGCCAGAGACGGCGGATCTCGATACATTCCAGCAGGAAGGCCATCAGCTCGGTACCGGTGACCTCATAGGAAATGTGGTGGATATGTTTTAGAAATTCCTGTTTTTGCCGGCCGGGCTTATTATTCGAGAAGTGGCTGCTTACCCGGTGGCGGAGATTTTTTGCTTTCCCCACATAGATCACTTTTCCTTTGCCGTCATGAAAATAATAGACGCCGGGTAATTCCGGCAAAACCCGTACCTGTTCGGCGGGGAGGTTGACCGGAAGGTATTGTTCTTTGCTGTTGCCTTTCAGCATGGTGCGGATATGTTCCTGTCCGCCTGCCTGTAAGATACGTTCAAATAGCAATACGGTAGCATCGGCATCTCCCCCCGCCCGGTGCCGGTTAGGTATTGGTATTCCCAGGTGATTACAAATATTGCCAAGGCCATAACTGGGCGCGCCGGGAAACACCTTACGGCTCAGCCGGATGGTACACAGCTTTTTGCAATCCAGCTCAAGGCCGCAGGCTTTCAGCTGGTGGCGGAGAAAGGAATAATCAAAATTGACATTATGAGCGATGAAAATGTTGCCCTGCAGCCATTCGTGCAGGATCCCTGCTATCTCACTAAAATGGGGGGCATCCGCCACCAGTTCGTCCGTGATGCCTGTAAGGGCCTGTACGTAACGGGGAATAGTGATTCCGGGATTAATGAGGGTTTCGTAACGCTTAACCTCCCGATTTCCATCGTGTAACACAATAGCAACTTCTGTTATGGCGTTATTGGCTGCATAACCACCGGTAGTTTCTATATCGACTATCGCGTACATTTTTCGAAGCCCCTCCTTATAGTTGTAAGACTATAAAGGTAAACAGAAAGATGCATCCGCCGAAGTCCGGCAAAGACCGTTGGTGTACAATCCACTCCCTACTCTGCGAAAACGTGTACCAAAATGGCCCGAAGGGTCCATTGGCTGAAAGCCCATTATTAGCGAATTTGCGCTGAAGGGGTATATTCTGCTATGAACCCCGAAGCGCAAATTTTATTTCCGCACCCCTGGTCTCCTTTGGGTCCATTGGTGAAATGACATCTTTAACTCAAAATCCAAATCTGCATGAAAAAAATGCAAACCTTTCAAGCCTCGGAAAGTACCGTTCTGACCATTATCACAGCTATTTTGTACTTTTGCGCCATCATGTCTTTTGCGTATCTGTTCACCATGTCCTAAGGCAGGGTTACCGAAACGCAGACAACCTTAACTCCAGCGGAATCGTTCTGGAGTTTTTTTGTGTCCGCTATGGCCGCGAGATTCCTGCCGGTCCGGAGCCCTTTTGGTTCCCGCCAGTCCAGCGGCCCCTTTTTGGTTCCCGGCAATCCGGAGCCTTTTGGTTCCCGGCAGACCAGCGAGCCCTTTAATGGTTTTCCCGATCCCTTTCAAAAAAATATTTTGAGTTTTGGGGAATTGTTCTACCTTTGTTATGGTTATTTACTCCCCAGACATCCTGATAGCACGAGCTGAATTATTTCATAGACTGGCTATATTCCACGCCAAATCGTTAGAGAAACCGTTCATTTAGTTGATTTCCGATCCCCTTTGAATCCCAAATTATTTTAATCAACTGGTTTCACCCTAAAAAAATTGTTTTTATGAAAAAGATGCTTCACTCTATCCACCTTGGCGACACAGCAAAGACTATTCTGTTAGCGCTTGGTTTTATCGGACTGGTAATGTTCCTTTCTTACCTGTACTGGTTCGCCTAGAACAGAGACGGAATCGTTTCGAATATATTCTGTATCAATTATAGGAATTCCCCTAACGGGGAATTTTTTTTGTCCCTGCCGCCGGGAGAAAACCCGCCACTTAATGCAAAAACGTCCCCGGTTGAGGGGTGAAATTTCGTACATTTGCCACCCATTTAGTGAATCGAACTAATCTGTAAGACATGGAATTAAGCAAGAACTATATCCCCTCCGCAACAGAAGATAAGTGGTATGAGCATTGGCTGAAGAATCGCTATTTCAACAGTCAGCCGGACGGGCGCCCTGCATTTACCGTGGTCATTCCTCCCCCGAACGTAACGGGGGTCTTACATATGGGACATACCCTCAACGAGACGGTACAAGATATCCTGGTTCGTAATGCAAGGATGAGCGGGTTCAACGCCTGCTGGGTGCCTGGCAGCGACCATGCATCCATTGCCACGGAAGCCAAAGTGGTGGGCATGCTCCGGGAAAGAGGGATCGATAAGAATACCCTGTCCCGCCCTGCCTTCATGGAATATGCCTATGAATGGAAGGACAAATACGGGGGCATCATTTATCACCAGATAAAGAAATTAGGCTGCAGCGTGGACTGGGACCGGGTATCTTTCACCATGGACCCCGATTACTATGCATCCGTTATCCGCATCTTTGTCGATCTCTATGAAAAAGGGCTTATTTACCGGGGAGCCCGTATGATCAACTGGGATCCCCAGGCCAAAACCGCTCTCAGCGACGAAGAAGTAGAATACAGAGAAGAGCAGGGGAAGCTGTATTATGTACTATATAGGGTCGTCAACGAAGATGGCAGCGACTACACTCCCTCCGGGGGGACCCATTCCCCTTTGGAGGCTGGGAGTATCCTCGTCGCCACCCAGCGGCCGGAGACGATCATGGGAGACACGGCGATCTGCGTGAACCCCAACGACGAACGCTACCAGGGACTGGCCGGAAAATTCGCCATTGTCCCCCTCGTCAACCGGAGAGTACCCATTATTTTTGATGAATATGTCGACCCGGCATTTGGAACAGGCGCCCTGAAAGTAACACCGGCCCATGATATCAATGACTATAACCTGGGGCTGAAACACGGCCTTCCCATCATCGACACCCTGAACGAAGATGGCACTCTCAGCGCCGCCGCGGAGATCCTCGTGGGAATGGACCGCTTTGCCGCCCGGAAAAAAGTGGTGGAATTATTGCGGACGGAAGGTCTCCTGCTCAAGGAAGAAGAGCATCCGACCCGTATCGGGTTCTCCCAGCGGACCAGCGCCGTGGTGGAACCCAGGATATCTACGCAGTGGTTTGTCAAAATGAAGGAAATGGCAGAGCCTGCGCTGAAGGCTGTCACAGAAGGGCATATTACGATCCATCCCGGAGACAAATTCCTGGCGACCTATAAATACTGGCTGGAAAACGTAAAAGACTGGTGTATTTCCCGCCAGCTTTGGTGGGGCCAGCAGATTCCCGCCTGGTATGCGCCGGATGGCAGTTTCCGGGTAGCCGCGACCCGGGAAGAAGCCTGGGCGCAGTTCAGCCAGTCTGCCCCCCCCTTCTCCATCGACGATCTCCGGCAGGACGAAGACGTCCTTGACACCTGGTTTTCCTCCTGGCTCTGGCCCATCGAAGTGTTCAAGGGCATCACGCATCCCGGCAATGCCGAGATCAATTATTACTATCCTACTTCCGTATTGGTCACCGGCCAGGACATCATTTTCTTCTGGGTGGCCCGAATGATCATGGCAGGCCTGTATTATTTCCCCGATACCCTGCCGATAGAGCGGCGCATCCCTTTCAAAGACGTTTATTTCACGGGCATGGTGCGGGATAAACAGGGAAGGAAAATGAGCAAGAGCCTGGGCAATTCGCCTGACCTGCTGGAACTGATCGACAAGTATGGCGCCGATGCCGTTCGCTTCGGCATCATGATCTCCTCCCCTGCCGGTAATGACCTGCTCTTCGACGAAGGAGCGCTGGAACAAGGGCGCAATTTCAATAACAAGCTCTGGAATGCGCTGAAGCTGATAAAGATGTGGGAAGGGAAAGTGCAGCCCGACAGCGAAGGAACAGCGAACAACTTTGCCGTACAGTGGTTTGACCATCGCCTGGCCGAAGTAAGAGCTGAATTGGAAAAACTGTTCAAAGACTTCCGGCTGAGCGAAGCGCTGAAAACCCTTTATTCCCTCATCTGGGACGATTTCTGCAGCTGGTACCTGGAATGGGTGAAGCCCGGGTTCGAACAGGGAATCGATGCCGGAGTCTATGAAAAGACCGCCTTTTTTTATGAAGAGCTGATGCAGCTGCTGCATCCCTTTATGCCTTTCATTACAGAGGAGATCTACCATTTGATAAAAGAGAGAAAAGAAGGAGAGGATCTTTGTATCCGGCAATTTACGCAGGTTCATCCTGCAGATAAGGCTATTATTCTCAAAGGCGAGGACTTAAAACTTTTTTTAACCGCCAGCAGGGAATTCCGGCAGGAGAACAATCTTAAGAACTCCGTGCCTATAAAGAATGTAACCCTGCCTGCATCCATCTTCGGAGATCAGGACAGTATTTATTCCATTTTAAAAAAGCAGCTGAATATTGAGAATATCTCTTTCCCATCGAAGGAGAACACAATAGGATCCACCGCCACGGCTACTGTTTTCCCTTTCAAAAATCATTCTATCGTATTTGAAACGGAACAGGTGATCGACACCTCTAAAAGAAAAGAAGAATTGCAAAAGGAGCTGGTGTATTTGCAGGGTTTTCTTAACTCGGTGAACAAAAAACTGGGGAACGAACGCTTTGTACAAAATGCCAAAGCGGAGGTGATCGATGTGGAAAGGAAAAAACAGTCTGACACAGAAGCTAAGATCAAAGTGATTGAAGAAACCCTGTCGGGGTTATAAAATAATAAACAATTTATTATCAGCTTGAAAAAGCATACGGCCATGATTCTCAATTAATTCCCTCCATATTCACTCTGTTCCCCAAGTAGGTGGGAAAGGAGTGTCCCCGATCTGAATAAATAAATTTTTTTAGAAAGTTCTCCGCCAGAGAACTTTTGTTACCTTTGTAATAGGGCGTTATGAAAATTCATTTAATACCAGGGAAACGATTGAAGAGTATATGATTGGTCAGGCACGCAGCAGGACTTCTTTTGAAAACTGGCTGGAAAAAATAAAAAGAGCGGATTGGCGCAGGCCGGAAGATATCTATGATACATTTGATTCGGCAGATCTGTTGGGGAACGGAAGTGACAGGGTGGTGTTTGATATAGCCGGCAATAGTTTTCGTATGATCGCAAAGTACTGGTTCGGCCTTTCGAAAGTACATTTGTATATCAAATGGATCGGTACACACGCTGAATATACCGATCTGTGCAGGAGAAAGCAACAATATTCAATAGACATCTTTTGAATATTCAATGGAATATCTTTTTAAATTCAATAGAACATCTTTTGAAAATCAATAGAACATTTTTTGAAAAAGGTAATGATGGAAACGATAAAATATAAAGTCATCCGGTCCAGGGAACAATACAATGAGTATTGCAAGACCCTGGAAGGGTTGTTGGACGGAGGCTCTACCGATAAATCAGTCGCGGATGAAGTAGACTTGCTGACCCTTCTCATTGAAAAATGGGATGAACAGCACAGTACCTTAAAGGAAGTAGATCCCATACGTCTGCTGCATTCGTTCATGGAAGATCATAAGATGAAGGCGAAAGACCTGGTAAACTTACTTGGGGTCAGTAAAGGTTATGTCTCCGATATACTGCATTATAAAAAGGGGTTGTCAAAGGAAGTGATCCGTAAGCTGGCGGAACGTTTTAAGGTTTCCCAGGAAGCTTTTAACCGGCCTTATAAGTTAAGGCCTGCCGTAAGCATGCCCTTACGCAAAGGCAGCGTGAAGAAGAAGGTTATAAAAGAATTAGCCCGTTCCTGAAGCGTGGCCCATTTCTACGCTGGTGATGACAGGCGGCAGGGCCTGTCGCCTGACCGTCTGTTATTTCCCCAGCAAATTCAACGGCAGGATAAACTCCCATTGATTGGGCCCTCTTCCCTCAAAATCACGATCGACAAGGCGGCTATACCGGATGCCAAAGCTGACAGGCAGCTGATTCCACCACTTCGTATCAAAAAAGATCTCCGTTCCATAAGACCGGAAAAGGCCATTATACCTGCTCCCATTGGCATAAAAATCCGATGCATTCGTATAGTCATAATAACAATTAGCCCGGATCCGCTGGAAATAAACAATATTCCCGACTCCCCAGTCAGGATAGAGCAGGGGGAAATTATAATTAGCGGAGAGTCGCCACATCTGGTAAAAATTCTCCGCGGTGTATCCCCGGGAGAAAGGAAAACTATTGGAAAAACGGGCATTGTGCAGGCTATCCCGCTGCTGGAAGGCAGCTCCCAGGACCAGGCTGTGCGTAAGGGCGATCCCCGGCAGATAAAGACTGCCTGAAGCCAGGAACTGATTGGCGTCCAGGGCAGTCACCGCCCGGGAATAACTCAGGGTCACCACCTGGGCAAAGCGGGGATAGATCTGCATCTGCGCCTGCTGCACCTGGTTGGTAAAGCTGATATACGGATCGATATAGGCAAATGCCCGGCTATTAAAAGAGTCTTTGAAGATACCCTGATAATACCGCTTGTTGTACACCAGGTCGGATCCGAACTGCAGGCTTGTCAGGGACAGGTTGCGGGTAAAATGCAGCGGTACGCTTAATCCTACCCTCCCCTCCATTTCATTCCAGAACACTTTCTGAGCGCCATATAAGGCATTCCTGTCAAAAGTATAATCCCAGCCGGCATCGATCCAGGGGAACAGGGCTCCGTAGGTAGCGTCTACCCCTACCTGTTTGTATTGCTCATTCCGGTTATAAGTGCCATATACCTCCGATTCCAGGGTATTGAGGATGTTCTCGCTTGCCAGGGAGAAAGTGTAGTCGGGATCATTGATATAGGGGCGCCAGCTATGAAAATTCAGCAGGTGAAAGGAGAGCGGGTAGTCCTTCACGGGATACGTCCCTGTCCCGATCCTGTCCAGCAAACGGGCAGGGCCCCTGTTCAGGGAATCAATTCCCTGCGTGGGCAAAAACCGGCTCCATTCATCCGGATCTAAAGGCGCCAACCGGCTGGCTGACCGGCTGCCGGTATCCAATAAATAGCCTACGGCCGTGAAGGTGCTCCAGGCGTATTGATCCTTGCCTGCCTGAAAGCCATACTGACCGGTAGCAGGGTCGCAATGGGGAAGGGTCAGCTTAAAAAGCTGACCGCCGGTTAAGCCGTATACCCGATCCTCCCCGTTACGGGAGGCGGTGAACCAGATGGTATCTCCTTTCACAGAGGGGAAGGCGATCGTCTGGTAGCTGAAGGGCAGCAGGAAGGAGACCTTTCCATCGCCTGTATTTATCAGGGCCAGGGACATTTCCCCTTTTGTATTACGTACCGCGGACAAGATCTGATATCCCGAACTGTCCGGATTATTGGCGCCGGGAGAGCCGGATCCGTGATGAGTGTTGTCTGCATCGTCCGGGCTGCTATAAAATTTTGGGTAGGTATAGAACAGTGAATCCCTGTTCGGGATCACTTTTTCCAGCGCACCCGTCCGGCTGTTCAGCAGGTGCAGGTCACAAGCCCCGTTGGTAGATTCCTGCACGGCTATGATATTACGTCCGTCCGGGGAAATGTCCGGGGCAAAATACCTTGACCGGCTGGTGATCCTTGTGTCTTTTCCCGTAACCGGATCCAGCACCCGGATCACGCTATAATCCCTCCAGTTCCAGCGGGGGTCTGTCTCATAGGCTGCATAGACGATCTTTCTGCCTTCATTGCTGCCGTTCCCGCCAGCCTTCCCTCCTATGGCTCCGCCGTACGAGAAATAGTAATCCAGGGATACAGGCCGGGCCCGTAACCGCCGCTCTGTTCCCCGCCGCAGGTCCCGTATCATAAAAGCGGGGTTACGCCGGTAGCTGCTCCGCATATAGATGAGGCTGTCCTTTCCGATAAACTGGGGAAATTGTTCGTCAGCCACAAAATGTCGGTGTGTCCGGGCATATTCGTCCGCCAGGGCATTCTTCCTCATCCCCTCCACTTTCCCATACAAGGCCCCGGCCCCTGTTATACCCTCCTTCCAACCTGCTGTCATATCCTCGATCGTACTTCCGGTCATATTTTCGTTCTTACCTCCTGTCATCGCCTTCTTCGTACCTCCTGGCATCGCCTTCTTCGTACCTGCTGGCATCGCCTTCTTCGTACCTGCTGTTATCCCATCCTTCGTATTTGCTGTCATCTCCTCCTTCTTTACTCTTTCTTCTCCGGATAAAGTGCCGTCTTCGTTCGGGGAGCCGGTTATCATGGACTTGCCGGCCCTGTCCCCCACGCCCTGTGCAGCCTGGAAAAAGGCCAGCGCATCCTGGCGGAACCGGGTAAAAGATACTCCCGAATATCTTTGAATCGCCGTCTGCATCGGGTAGAACAACCCCTTGAAAGCAGCAGCATCCAGCGTTACTTTCTTCCAGAAATCATCTCCATAACGTTCCCGTCCATAAGCTACCAGCATATATCCCATCGGATACCAGTCCGGTATATAGTCCCGGAGGGATCCATTGCGCAGCTTCATCCAGGAATAATCCTTCCCTCCTGCCCACAGTGACCGGTAGCTGTTGAAGAAAAAGGGGAGCCTGCCCCGCCCCTGATCGCTGACCAGGGTCTCCTGGTATACGGCATCGCCTTCCCAAAACCAATTGGGGATCGCCAGGCTATTGCCCAGCGCCTGTCCTCCTTCTCCGAACAGGTAGTAGGCAACCCTGGACAAGCCGATCCGGTAATTATTATACTGCTGCACGTGCCGGTATTCATGGATGGCCAGCATTTTTTGCCAGGGCAGACTGCCCAGCTCCAGGCTGTTCTGCTCAGGGGTAAGCTGGAACTCACTGCGGAAAGGGGCGAGCCCTACATATCCATTGGGGATGATGGTCTGGTTTTGAAAAACAATATTGATCTTATGCTGATGCCCCCCGATCGTAGGCAGGGTGGTCCGGCTCAGCTGGTGAACAATGGCAGCTACCTGCTGCGCCTGTATTTGCATGCCTGCCGGAAAGATTACCCGGGCCGTATCCGTATTGATCTGCTTCCAGTGGAGTGATGGGGGATTGCCGCCGAATTGTTGGGCAAATAAACCTGTCGTTATAAAAAATAGGGCCAGTGTGTTTACGGACAGGCGAAAGACAGTCATGTACAATCACTTTATTGGTTGCCTGAAATTAAGCATATTTTAAAAGGTGGAATCTCTTATTTTCGCAGTCTACTATGTCCTTAAAACTGCGGTCATTACTACCTTACGGGAACTATGATTCATTGGTTGCCGCCATTGCTGGTTATTTGCTTATCCAGCTCTGTGCCCGGCACGGGGGGATTGGCGTCTCACCGGATTCGGTCGTTTATATAAGTACGGCAGCCAGTATCCATGATCATGGGGTGATCAATGATTTCTCCGGAACTCCGATGATGGACTTCCCGGCCTTTTATCCTGTTTTTCTCAGCGGGATCCAATTCCTTACCGGCCGGACGCCCCTGGTATTCGGCCCCATGCTGAACGGCCTCCTGTTCGCCCTTCTTATTTTCGGGTGCGGATGGCTGATGGAACAATTCACCGTTCGATCAAGGATCTATAAATGGATCCTTTTGAGCTGTATCGTGCTCAGCCCCTGTCTGCTGGAGGTGTACTGCATGATCTGGTCAGAGACCCTTTTCCTGCTGCTGATCCTGTTCTTTATTATCTATGCCCGTCGTTATTTTCGCTCCCATACGATACGGGCCCTGCTCCCGATAGCCATCCTGGCGGCGCTGGCCTGTGTCACCCGGTATGCGGGGATTAGCCTTATCCTTGCCGGCGGGGGCCTGATCTTTTGCGACCGGGACCTGCCCTGGAAAAAGAAGATCGGTCATCTCTTCCTGTTCGGTCTTATTGCCTCTTCTCTTTTCGCGCTGAATCTCTACCGCAACCACCTTGTCACCGGGACGCTGACAGGCTACCGGGAAAAGGCGATCACGACGTTCGCCACCAACCTGAAAGACTTTGGGAGCGTCCTCTGTGACTGGCTGCCCTTTTTGGATGAGGATTACCGGCTTGCCGGCGTAGTAGGCGCAATCAGTATTCTCTTCTGTATAGGGATCTTTATGGTCCGCCTGGTCCGGAAGAAGGATTTCTACTCCTACGAAAATATCGCCCTGTCTTTTTTTGTCGTCTATGCGGTGTTCATCCTGGCCACCGCTTCCCTCTCCCGGTTCCAGCAGCTGGACAGCCGGTTATTGTCCCCCCTCTTCATCCCCTGGTTGTGGGGCAGCACTTCCTGGATCCCGGGAGTCTTGCGGGATTGGAAGATAGGAAGCCCGGGCTCGCGCCTTCATACGTACACGCTCCAGGGCTTCCGGCTGGTTTGCCTGGCAGCGGCTGTTGCCTTCCAGGCGGGGCAATGGGAGGTAAACGCCTATAACTGGAACGGCGTAAAATATGCCGGGATACCGGGATATACGGAAGATCAATGGAAGAGCTCGGAAACGATGCATTATATCCGTGCCCATAAGGACATCTTCAATTCCGGGACCTCGCTCTATTCCAATGCCTTCGAAGGGATCTGGTTCCTGGCGGGCATTCAGTCGGATATGCTGCCTCATAAGGACCTTCCCTGGGATGTGAGGGAATTCCTGAAGGAAGATCATTTTTATGTGGTCTGGTTCAACGATGCCGTCAATACGGACCTGGTCACCATTGAATTTATCAGCGGGCAAAAGAAGCTCATCAGCGAGCAGCGGTTCAGCGATGGGGTGATCTATTATTTCACGAGTGAAAAGCGTTAACTACTTTTGACTTAATGTTGTTACTCGCCTTAGCCATCGCTCCCGGGATCGCCATTTGCCTGTTCATTTATTCCCTGAATAAATACGGAAAGGGTTCGCTCAGCACGCTGGTGGCCTCCTTCGTGCTGGGGATGGCTGCTACGGTTCCCCCGCTCCTGCTGCAGACGTTGTCCGGGGATGTTCGCGATGACCCATCCCATCATTCCATCCTCTCCTATGCCTGGTATGCTTTTATCATTGTAGCCCTCAGTGAGGAGGGAAGTAAATTCCTGGTGCTGCGGTGGTATGCCTACCCCAAAAGATCTTTTAACGAACCTTTTGACGGGATTGTCTATGCTGTTATGATCGGTATGGGGTTTGCAACCGTAGAGAATATCGAATATGTAAGACAGTTTGGATTGGAGACGGGTATCTCGCGGTTTTTCCTGGCGGTGCCTGCCCATGGGTCTTTTGCCGTATTGATGGGCTACCATGTCGGCTGGGCCAAATTCGAGCCGGAGCGATCTGCCAGGCTGATGTGGAAGGGGCTGCTCATCGCGGTGGGCTTACACGGCAGCTTTGACTTCTTCCTTTTCCTGCAGCAGAACCGGGCGGTCACCCAATATGTCTCTACCGGTATCTTATCCTTTGGCGCCTTTGCCAGCTTTTATATCGCGGTTCGCATGGCGCTCACGGCCATCCGGATGCACCGGAGAATGGAGGAAGATGAAGAAGAGATATATCAGGAGGAAAAAGAACTATCCCGGGAAAAAGGATCATCCGGAGGAAAAGGATCATCTGGAAAAGAAAGATCATCCGGAGGAAAAGAATTCTCCGGCCGGGATCGAAATAAGGGGAATTTGGAGGGGGGGGATGTGGATCAAAATACTAATTTTGAATAACGAAAATATGAATCCATCATTATCCATTCGAATGGCGGAGCTGGACGATATTAATGCGATCGGTTTCCTGGCGCAGCAGATCTGGCCCGAAGCCTATGGAGATATCCTGTCCCGGGAGCAGCTGGAATACATGCTGGGCCTCTTTTACAGTCCTGCCGCCCTCCGGCGCCAGATGCTGGAAGACAAACATAGTTTCCTGGTGGTGGAAGACGATGAAGAGCCTATTGGATTCGCGTCCTGGTCACCGCTGGCAGATCCCGGCGTTTACAAATTGCACAAGCTTTATGTACTCCCCCGGAACCAGGGGAAAGGCATGGGCAAAACCATCCTGCATTTCATATTCGAAGACATCGAAGGGGCCAGGGTCCTGCAATTGAATGTCAACCGTCAGAACAAGGCCCTGCTATTCTATGAAAAAATGGGATTTTCCATTATCCGTGAAGAGGATATCGATATCGGCAATAACTGGTGGATGAATGACTATGTGATGGAGATCAGGCTTCCGTCAGCACTGTAGTCGCTTCCATGTCTAGTCCCATGGCCGAACGTTTCATTTTCGCCGTTGTCTCATGCCCCAGGTATTTCTCGATCCGGTGCTCCACCAGGTAGATCAGCGGCGTGAGCACGACGGCCATCGTGAACTTATATGCATAATTGACCAGGCAGATAGCCAGGACCTGCTGCCAGCTCCAGTTATTGCCTATTTTAAAAGCGATATATAAGACCACAAAACTATCCACTAGCTGTGACACGATCGTAGAGCCCGTAGCGCGGAGCCATACATGCTTTTCCCCCGTATGTTTTTTGATCTTATGGAAGACGGTGACATCCACTACCTGGCTCACCAGGAAGGCTATGAGGCTTCCCAGGATAATCCACATCCCCTGTCCGAAGATCCCGTTGAAGGCATCCTGCATATTTGGAATATTGCTGTCTGTCTTCGTTCCTATCCAGAAATCAGCGGGTGGAATATGGATCGCGGCATAGAACATGAGGAATGCATAGGAGATCAGCCCTACCGCAATATAGGATATGCGGCGAACCGCCTTTGGTCCATAATATTCATTGACGATATCCGTCATCACGAATTCCAGCGGCCATAATAATACGCCGCAGGTGAGGTTGAAAGAGAGTCCTTTTGCACCGAACAGGGAGAAGGAGACCGGGTGAAATCCCAGGAGCTTTTCCAGGGAGAAGATCTTCCCTCCGATACATTCCGCGATCAGCGCATTGGCGACAAAAAATGCGGTGAAGAAGATGAATAGCTTGGTAGGACGGTCTTTCAGCAGTTGAGGGATCATTTCCTGTTAATTAATAGTAATAGTAATTGAAGGGTAAAGAATGCGAAGTTAACGACCAGCAGCCAGGTCGGGACCATCCCTTTTTTCAGCCGGCGGACAGCCAGTGCGGCGATCACCCATACATTGACGACGGTGCTCACCAGGATGGCCAGCAGGTAGCCCAGTATAATGATCATCGATATCAGCCCTCCTTCCGGTGGATTGGGCAGCCATTGAACGAATGAGGCCAGCAGGAAGCAAATATTACAAATAAATGCTACACGGGAGAGAAGTCGTAATAACGGCATATTTCCTCAAAAATCTGTATTTATGGGCAAAATACCATTATTTTGCCGGTAATAATTACTTCGATATTTATGAATTCTTCCTTATTGAAAAAAGCGCTTCCGCACATCATTGCCATCCTCGTATTCCTGGTGGTCTCCATCGTGTATTGCAAGCCTGTACTCCAGGGTAAAGAGCTTTTACAGTCAGACGTCATTCAATACGAGGGAATGGCCCATCAGTCCAAAGAGTTTAATGAAAAGCATGGATATCATCCTCTGTGGACGGAAGGTGCGTTTAGCGGGATGCCGGCCTATACGATCTTCATGAAACCCAGGCCGGATCTCAATATCGGCTACCTGCATTATCTGTTCACCCTGGGATTGCCCAAGCCGATCAATTTTTTCTTCCTGGCCTGCGTCTGTTTTTACTTTTTGGCCATTGTATCAGGGATCAATCCCTGGATCGGCATCCTGTCGGCCCTTGCTTATAGTTATTGCAGCTATGATCCTGAACTAGTCGCTACCGGGCATGATACGAAGATCATCGCCATCGGTTATGCCCCTGCTGTTATTGCCAGCCTCCTGCTAATCTATCAACGGAAGTATTTGTGGGGTGGCATTCTGCTGGCCATCTTTTTTGCACAGCAGCTGATCATCACCCAGCATATACAGATCGTATTTTACACTATACTCAGTATGGGCCTGCTCACGATAGCCTATCTTATTTATAGCTGGCAGCAAAAAAAGGTGAAGGAGACATTCGCCGGCATCCTGGTAGCTGTCGCAGCCGGACTGGTAGCGCTGAGCGCCAGCGCTCTTTCCACCATGCCGCTGAATGAATATGCCAAAGAGACCATGCGCGGAGGAAGAACGGAGCTGACCAATACGGCGGGTAAAGAAGGGGGCAGCAAAACCGGCCTCAGTAAAGACTATGCTTTCCGCTGGAGTTATGGCATCGCGGAGACCTTCACCCTGGCCGTGCCCAATAGTGTCGGCGGCGGTAATAATGGTAAGGAGATCGGGGAAAACTCCAAATTCGCGGAGAAGGCGATGGAAGCCTTCTCTATGCCTGAAGAGAATGCCCTGCAATTAGCCAATGGGTCTGCCTATTGGGGGGATCAGCCTTTTACTTCCGGGCCGGTGTATGCAGGCGCCGTTATATGCTTCCTCTTTCTTCTGGGCATCGTCTATGTCAAAGGCTGGAAGAAATGGTGGCTGGTAAGCGCCACTATCCTGAGTATTGTACTGGCCTGGGGCAGACATTTTTCCGGCTTCAACTATTTCCTCTTCGATCATTTCCCGCTTTATAATAAATTTCAGGCTCCCGCCATGGCGCTTGTCATTGCGCAATTGGCCATGCCCCTGCTGGGAGCGTTGGGCTTGCAGGAACTGTTGACCGGCCAGGAGTCTAAAGAAGCCAGCTGGAAAAAATTCAAGGTTGTCCTTTATCTGACAGGGGCATTACTGGCCGTACTGATAGGACTCTATTTTACGGCAAGCTATCATAGCGATGCAGACAATATGCTGAAAGAAAAGATCGTGAATGGAAAATTGCAGCAATTGTCGCAAGGCAAACAACCCGATGCCGCCATGCAGCAACAAGCCATGGGCATAGGCAATGAAATGGTACGGGCCTTACAGGCAGACCGTCAATCTTTATTCGGAGCCGATCTGCTGCGGACCTTCCTGCTGATCGCAGTGGCAGCCGTTCTCATCGGATTATACCTGAAAAATAAAGTTAATCAGACCATACTGCTTACAGGGCTGATCGTATTGAGCGCCTACGATCTGCTGGCTGTGGGCACACGTTACCTGACAGATGAGATTTATGCAGAGCCTGCCGATATCGAAGCCCAGTTCGCTCCTTCGCCGGCCGATCAACGTATCCTGAGCGATCCCGACAAGAACTTCCGCGTATTCAATGAGGCCACCAGCCCCTTTACCGATGGCCGGACCTCTTACTTCCATAATTCCGTAGGAGGATACTCACCTGCCAAGCTGGGCCTCTACCAGGATCTTATCGACAGCCAGCTGATCAAGGGAAATATGCAGGTGTACAATATGCTGAACACCAAATATTTTATCCAGGCCGATCCCTCCAATGGTCAGCCTCAGGCCCGGCTCAACCCTGCAGCCTTCGGTCCCTGCTGGCTGGTGAAGTCCATTCATTATGTAAAAGACGGCAAAGAGGAGATGAAGGCGCTCGACAGCATCAATGTACGGGACACTGTTATCATTCAGCAAAAGTATGCAAGCCAGATAACGTCCGCCCCCGTGCCCGATTCGACTGCTACCATCAAGTTGCTGGAAAATCTAAATGATAAGCTCACCTATAAATATTCCGCAAAGACCAGCCAGTTCGCCGTCTTCAGCGAAGTATATTACGATAAGGGATGGAACGCCTATGTGGATGGAAATAAGGCTCCTTATTTCCGGGTGAACTATATCCTGAGAGGAATGCCCCTGCCTGCCGGTGAGCATACGGTTGAATTCCGTTTCGAACCGCATTCTTATCGGCTGGGCAATAGTCTCACCATCGGGACCAGCCTGCTGATGTACCTGGGGCTTATTGCCGCCCTGGTGCTGGAGTGGAGGAAAAGAAAAAGGAGCGTGATAGCCTAAATCGTAAGAATGGCGATAAAAATATTGTTGATCAATTACTACTGGCCTCCCTGCGGCGGCTCTGCCGTTCAACGCTGGCTGGATATTACCAACTACCTCTCTGCCTATGATATTCATACTTACGTAGTCACTGTGGATGAAAAGCTGGCTACCTACCCATACACGGATGAAACACTGATGGCCCGGATAGATGCTACTACCCAAACCTTCAGAACGGGTACTTCCGAATTGTTCGGCCTTTATAAGCGATACATAGGAAAGGGAAAAGTACCTGCCAACGGACTGGTGGACGAACCTCATCCCACCTTCCTGCAAAAAGCAGCCCGGTTTGCCCGGGGCAATTTCTTCCTGCCGGATCCCAGGAAGGGGTGGAACAAACATGCGTACGCATGCGCGGCGGCCTTATTGAAGAAAGAACAGATCAATATCGTCGTTACAGCAGGACCGCCTCATTCAACGCATCTTATTGGATTAAAATTGAAAAAGCGTTTTCCCCACCTGCAATGGATGGCTGATATTCATGACTACTGGACGGAAACCTCTTATTTATCGAAATTTTACCG
Source organism: Chitinophagales bacterium (assembly GCA_015655015.1). Classification (GTDB taxonomy): domain Bacteria; phylum Bacteroidota; class Bacteroidia; order Chitinophagales; family Chitinophagaceae; genus Puia. Next base: position 21,746 of record JAATFV010000106.1, read on the forward strand.
GACCGGTCTTGCCAATTATTTCGACAAAAGGCTTGAAAAAAAGGTGCTTGTGTCCGCGGATCGGGTAATGACACATTGCCAATCCTCCGTAGCGCTCCAATGTAAAAAGTTAAACGGCCGGGACTGTTCCAAAATATTTGTCCATACGATGGGGTTTAATGAAGACTTGTTTTATGCCCGTCCCCCTGCCAAACAGGCTTGCTTTGAAATCATTTACACCGGGATCATTGCAGAACATTACGAACCGGAAATGCTGTTCAGGGCCCTCAAAACAGCCATACGGCAACGCCCCGGCATACCTGTAAGATTGAAATTTGTGGGCACCCTGGCGTCCACCATCAGGGATCATATCGTTGAAGCCGGATTAGGGCACTTGCTGAAAGAATTACCTTATGTACCGCACTCCCAGGTGGTCGAAGCGCTTTATAAAAGCAGTGCATTATTCCTGATCAATCCAAAATTCAAGAACGAAGGGATACATGTACCCGGGAAACTGTATGAATACCTTGCTGTGCTCAAGCCCATTATCAGTATTGCCCCTCATGGCAGTGAGAATGAACAGATCATCTTAAAAATGAAGGCTGGACGAAATTTTGACCGGTCGGAGGAGGAGGGATTAAGCAATTACCTCGTTGAGCTGATAGATCAATGGCAGATCTTTCAAAATATCGACCTGCCGGAAAATCCGGATATCCGGATTTATGGGAGACGGTATGAGGCAGAAAACCTTCAGAGAATGATCAAAGACATGTCAGTTCTTAAGTAATTGATTTGCATTTACTTATACTCAATCAACGTACATCTTTCTTAATCGGCGGCCTGGCTTTATTAAAAATAAAATGGCCCCTGCTGAGCAAGGGCCATTTTATAAAACGTTTACGGTATTACCATTTATCGACTTCTTCGCCGGTAGCTGTGGGTGTATTAGGAGTAGCGGCCGCCGAGATCGGAGTAGGAATATGTCTTACCTCTTCGATGATATCATCAGCAATGCTGGTGTTGCCTTCCTGCATTCCGCCTTCATTTTCCGGTACATTGTCATGATTGTATGCGTCGAAATCAAAGTCCGGCATTAATTCCGTCTTTACGTAATCGACCGCTTCAGTCAGTGCCTTCAGGAACTTATTAAAATCTTCTTTGTACAGGAAGATCTTGTGCCTGTCGTACCCGTCCTCATTGAATTTTTTACGGCTTTCAGTGATAGTAAGATAATAATCATTACTACGCGTTGCCCTCACATCAAAGAAATACGTCCTGCGTTTGCCGGCTCTGATGCGCTTACTGTAAACGCTTTCCATCCTTTTTTCGTTGTTTTCGTACGCCACTATTATTTTTTTTTACAGTTGAAAATTACAATTTAAACTAGGCACAAATATAGTATTGTTTTCGAATTAGCAAAATTTGCCAAAGAATTTGTAGCACCTAATTAGAACTTATTAAGAAGAAG
>JAATFV010000235.1 GCA_015655015.1 Chitinophagales bacterium
GGAAAATCCCCCCTATCCGCATATCGTATTGGAAAATTTCCTGAATCCCGAAGTTCTCGATGCCTGTATCGCAGAATTCAATAAGCTGAATGAAACGAACGGCTGGATCAACTACAAGCATTATAATGAGGACAAACGGGGGCTGAATAAGATCGACCTGCTCCCGGAAACCATCCGGGGCACTATCAACGAATTGAACTCTCCCGCTTTCCTGGAATGGCTCAGCGCTATCACCGGCATCAAAGGCCTTCAGAAAGACGATGGGTTGGAAGGGGGAGGCATCCACCAGTCTACCCGGGGCGGCTTCCTGAATATCCATGCGGACTTTACCGTCCATCCTCACCATCGTAACTGGCAAAGAAGAGTGAATGTGCTGGTCTATCTCAACGAAAACTGGAAAGAGGAATGGGGAGGCAAGCTGGAGATATGGGATAGGAAAATGAAAGCCTGTGAAGAAAGCGTTCTGCCAATCTATAACCGCTGTGTTATTTTCAATACGGATGCCGACTCCTTTCACGGCCATCCGGAACCCATGACCTGCCCCGAAGGTGTTTATCGCAGATCTATCGCCCTCTATTATTATACCGTCGAAGCCAATCCTTACCGCAGGGCCACCTACTACCAGGCAAGACCCGGTGACGGCAGCAACAAACTGCTCGTGCGGCTGGATAATGCGCTTGTATCGGTCTATACGGCCATAAAGGGAAAGCTGGGCGCCAATGATAAAGTGATCAGTAACATACTTCGGTTTTTTTCCGGGGGAAAAAAGAAATAGTTCGCCGGAATTCACCGGTCTGATCAATGCGCGGCCGCCGGTATCTCCCTCTTCAGGAATACGAAGCCATTTTTCCGGTACAACTCCTTCAATTCGGGGTATTTGTATTTATCTTCCCGGTCTACCTTCGTTACAAAATAAACGGGCTTGTCGATCGGACCGGTGAGCAGCCATTGCTCATTATAGGAATTGAGGTTCGTCGGCCGCTCCTTCTGCGTGTAGAAAAGATCTCCATAGCTCTTATACCCCAGCGTATGCACATAACAGTTCTCCCCCTGCCGCGCTATGAAGAAGTCAATGGCAGCTCCCTGGGAATATCTTTCCACTTTGGGAACAATGATGGCGGACGCCAGAAAGATAACGATCGCCGTTCCGCCGAAAAAGGTCCACGCGGCCCTATTAAACTCCCTTTTCCGCAGTCTCATAATACCCAGAATGAGGGTAACGATCATTAATACGCCGACAATGCCCTCCCAACCTGACCAGTGTACCTCAGCTTCCATATTCCCCCGGGCAAATGTGTCATCGACATAGGGAGCCAGTCTTTTGACGTTGAGCCCGATGACCGCGACACCCAGCAGCAGCAGAGAGATGAGCCCCCCCAGGATAGCTATGAACACCCCTACATACTTTTTATATTCCGCCATTTTATTCTCCCATTTGTACAGGGAATAAGCCGCTAAAAAAGTGACCGGGAACCACGCCATGGACGAATAATGGATGATCCGGGACTGAACAATGGTGAAAAGAACGGTGACCACCCAGAACAGGATCAGCATCCATTTCTTAAAGTCCTTATCGTAGCGGCTGCTGTAATTCGACTTAAAGAAAGAAGGGATGGCCAGGACACTAGCCGGGAAGCAGCCCACGAGCAGCACAATATAATGATAGCCGAAAAAGCCGGCCTGGTCAGCATCATGGGTAGTAAAAAGACGATACTGATATTTCAGGAATTCGTTGATGAACCAGGGCCCCCGTTTAACGGTCTCATACCCATACCAGGTGGAGGTCACCAATAAAGCGATCAGCAGGAACAGGCCGGCATGCCCCCAGCCGAAATAGAATTTAAACCGGTTCATGATGAGGTAAACGCCCAGGGCCAGCAGGAAGACCATCAGGGACACCTGTCCTTTGGTGAGAACAGCCAGGCCCATAAAGATACCGGACCAGAGCACATAATAAACAGGGGACTTCTCCAATCCTTCCTTGTCGAACCCATTTCTCTTCCAGTGATATAAAATAAAGTAATACAGGGAAAGAAAAGTAAAGAGGTTGAACCAGGGGTCGATAATACCTGATTTAAAATACATATTCGGGAAGAGGGAGCCACCATAGGCCAGGGCCCAGAGGATGCCGAAACGGGTATCATAGATCCTTCTTCCGCAGCAAAAGACCACGATCAGGGTGATGATCCCGCAAAGGGCATTGGGGAAGCGGGAAGCGAATTCCGTTACCCCAAACATTTTCATGGCGGTGCTCTGCATCCAGAAGAACATAGGAGGTTTTTCCCAGAAGGGCTTGAAATCGACATAGACCCGGGTATAATCGTCCATTTTGATCATTTCCCGGGAACATTCAGCAAAGTTGATCTCGTCCCAGTCGAATAAATGCACCCGCCCCAGGAAAGGGATAAAAAAAAGCGCGGCAAGCGCGGCGATCAGAAGGACGGTGGTCGTTTTATTTATACGCATTCTCCGGACGATTAGTGATCGGTTAAAAGAAAGTAATTATTTAAGGGGGATATACATTTTTCTTTTCAGGAGTCCCCATTTACAAAGCCGGTGGACGATCGAGACATGCACAACCCCCAGTCCATACACTACGCTGCGGCGGAAATTAATGCTGGAAGCCTCCTCGAAATAACGGGTGGGACAGGTGATCTCTGCGATCTCGTACCCCAGGTAAATGATCTGGGACAGCATCTCGTTGTCAAATACAAAGTCTTCAGAATCGATCTGGTAATTGACCCTTTCGAGGACCTCCCGGGAAAAAGCCCGGTAACCCGTATGATATTCGGCCAGCTTCTGCCGCAGCATGACGTTCTCGAAAAAGGTAAGCGTCCTGTTAAAAAAATATTTGTACAAAGGCATGCCGCCGCGAAGAGCGCCTTTCCCCAGCGTGCGGGCGCCCAGCACAACATGGTAGACGTTATTGGCGATCAGGTATGCCATGGAAGGGATGAGCTTCGGGGTATACTGGTAGTCAGGGTGCAGCATAATGATGATATCTCCGCCCAGCTCCAGCGCCTTGTTATAACAGCTTTTCTGGTTGCCCCCATAACCCCGGTTCTTGTCATGCTTGATAATATGATCGATACCCAGCTCCTTCCCTACCGCTACGGTCCGGTCACTGCTGTTGTCATCGACCAGGACTACCTCGTCCACTATGTCAAAAGGGATTTCTGCATAGGTCTTACGAAGGGTAAGCTCTGCATTGTAAGCGGGAAGCACGATCACCAGTTTTTTACCATCGATCATAAGACATTGTAATTAATTCGACAAAAATTGAGGGCAAACCTACGCTAACGCTTTTAAAGAATGAAATTTTTTGAGGAATAGCCAGTGTACCACCACGGCGAGGGAGACTCCCAGAAAGGAGCCTACCAGTACATCTCCCAGGAAATGCTGTCCCAGGTAGATCCGGGAATATCCCACGGCAACGGCTCCGAAAAGATAGAGAATGTTCCAATTCTTATTCTTCTCGAACAATGCCAGGAGGGTAGCGAGCGCAAATACGGATGTGCTGTGGCCGGAAGGAAAGCTGCTGAATCCAGTATGGGTGACCTCGTTAATGAAATAAGCATATTGGCCCGGCGCAAAAAATTCTTTCGGCCGGGGCATGGAGAAAAGATTTTTGAGGATCTGCGCAAAAAGGGCCGAGACCAGGAAGGCAACCAGCAGCTGGCAAGCCTGGGAATACCGGCGCAGGAACAATAAGATCAGGAAGACCGTAATGGAAAAAAGGCCGTCTCCCAAAAAGGTGAGGCAGATGAAAAAACTATCCAGCCTTGTCTGGTGATAAGGGTTCAGATATAAAAAGCTGGCTGCCTTACCCTCTGTCAGCAGGAATACCAGCCCTACCAGGAAGAAAAAAAGAAAGCCGGCGAAAAAATAGCGGTTGGCAACAAATAAGGATGATAATTTATTCATATCCCGGCAGTACAATTACAGAATTACACTTAATAAATAACTATAATCCTGCAAATTTATTACAATCCTGCCACTAATTCCTCAGCGAGGCCAAAAGAGAGGGTCATACCCGCTCCTCCTACCCCATTGATGACATATACATAAGGCTCCGGCGAAAAAAAGAGGTCGGCTTCACCATCCGTGAGTTTCGTATAGATCCCGTTCCAGCTCTCAGCGACCGTCCAGTCTTTAAAACGAGCGAATTTCCGGAGATAATCCAGGATCATTTTATTGACGAAATCCCTGTCGAAAGGATCATGAGTAAGCCCATATTCATGGGAGTCTCCGACGGTGAGCTCCCCTTTGCCGTTCTGCGATACCATGACATGGATGCCCCATTCCAGGTAAGCCGCCATTTCTTCCGCATACCGCTGTTTGAGCTGCGGCAGAGAGGCCGCGGCTTTGAAGCTGCCATAGTGGGTCAGGGACAGTCCCCCGCAGAGAGCGGGGCCGATACGCCAGTTATCGGGCTGGGATACCAGGCGCATCATTTGCAATTTGCATTTAGTGACAGGCAGCTGCGAAAAATTCTCCGGGTAGAGGGTCTCAAAATCTGCCCCGTTACAGATAAAAACCAGGTCTGCCTCATACTCTTCCTCATTACCTATATATACTACCTGGTCGGAGATATAAGAGACACATTTCCCCCAGTAGAATTCCACTTTCAGATGTTCTGATAACCAGCCGGGCAGGGCGGCAATGGCTTCCCGGGGATCGACGATCCATTCATCCCGGCTATAGAGTCCGCCCAGCAGGCCATCGGGAACAGCGGAAGCGGATACGCCGATGACAGCCTGTTTGTCCAGCAGCTGCACAGGCCGGCCTTCCTTGTGAAAACACTCGTACAGCTCCTGCAGGACCAGCCATTCATCCGGATGGTAGGCCAGGTGGAGGCTTCCCGCCTGCTCACTCCAAAAATTGGCCTTCGGCGACAGCTCTTTCCATATGTCCCGGGTACGGGCTGCTCTTTCATACATTTTTCCCTGGGGCTGACCGATGGGCCATACCATTCCAAAATTCCGGATGGAAGCCCCGACGGCCCGTTCCGAACGCTCAAAAACTTTTACCGAAAATCCCCGGAGCGCCAGGGCCCTGGCCGTAGCCAGTCCCACAATACCTGCGCCGATAACAATAGCGGATCGAGATTGCATACTTTCTTTATTAGTGGTTCCTTCTTTATTAGTGGTTCCTTTTATTTACTTCTTATATATACTTCCTTACCGATCGTTACCCTTCTATCGGCTTCTCTTATTCTACCGTACCGGCCGTTCCCTTTTTATAGATTGCCGCATAGAGGACGGAGCCCCACAAGACCAATAAGGTACCGGCTACGGCAGCTATATAGAACATCCCTGTGAAGAAATCGACCCAGCTGTATTTGATCTTTACAAATTCTTTCACCAACAGCACCACTACCGTTCCCAGATAACCGAATGCATCTGCGATATAGATGAGAAATCCTACATTACCGGGCACTTTGTAAGCAGCCAGCATCCGTTCGAAATAAAAACAATTGTAAGGCACGTAGCCGAAATACAGCCCGGCAGAGGCGCCGATGATCCATATCATCGGGGAGACCAGGTGGAGGTGATAGGCGAGGGTAGTGACAGCCGTCAGAACGAACCCTCCGATAATAATGATATTGTTCAGCTGAAAGGCCTTATAATTATTTTTAATGAGAAAGAACCCGCCGATCACCGCCAGTACGATCAGGGAAATGATGGTGCTGGTCCTGGCGAAAACGTCCGCATTGTTCTGAAAGCCGGTCTCTGCCCACAGCTCATTGGCGAAATCTTCCGTAAAATCCCGAAGAATGGTAAGCATTACATATGCGATAATGACGGGTATCAGCGCAAAGCCAAACCGTTGTAGAAATGCCTTTCGCTCTTCTTTTGACATCGGCCGGCGGATCGTCCTTTGTGCAACGTCCTCCGGGGTCGGGGGAGGGGTCTGGTTCAACAGCCAGGTGCTGATCAGCAGCGGGCCGATAAAGATGGCCCCGGCAAAAAAAGGCATCCACCACTCGGTGATCTTACCATCCAGCATCAGCCATTTACCCACAGTCTTGGCCAGGCCGGAGGCGAAGATAAAGCTGGTGGCCAGGACGGCGCCCATTAATTCCGTGACCCGCCTTCCTTCCAGGAAGCCAAACACCAATCCCCAGACCATTCCCAGGGGCAGTCCGTTGATAAACATAAAAACAAAGTTATAAGGGGCCGGCACCAGGCCAAACAAGAGCAGGGAGGCCCAGGAAGTGAGGACCAGCTTGATAATGAACCCGGCCCGTTTGGACGGCAGCATGGAGGCGATGAAACGGATCCCATAGAATTTGCTGAGCATGTAGCCAATAACCTGCGAGATGACCAGCACCACTTTGTAGGAGATCCCGAATAAAGAGATCCCGCTGAAAGAGGCAGCGGTGAAAGGCTTGCGAAAGCCATACATACAGGTATAGACAACAAAGGAAGACAGGGAGACATATAATATGAATACCCAGGCAGGAGACTGCTGCAGCCGGGAACGGAGGCTTAGGGATTTTCTCTCCTGCAGGCTGCCGGACGGCGCCGAAGGTATGGGAGTTGGCGGTATGGGTGCGCTGGCCATGGAACTATCGGGATTCAAGGTGATGGACCATCAATTGCCTGTAGTGCTGCAGATCGGGCAGGGGCTTATGTTCTATCTTCGCCTCTTCATCCCATTTGCGCATTTTAATGATCAGGTCAAAGAGAGGATACTGTTCGAAAGCAGCCGCTTCCTCTTCCGTCATAGGTCCACCCTGGTATTCGAGGGTCTTTTTACTCGCATCGGACAATTGAGCGTAATAGGCGGGATCTTTGAAAGTAAGATACCTTTTCGCCTCTACATGTGATTCTACCAGACGGGCAACTTTTTTAGAAAATCCTTTCCCACGCAGGAATTCAGCGCCGATCTCCTCATGGTCTTTGATCCCGTAGCCGTCCATCTCATTATCCCCTTTTGCCGCCTCGCTGATATGGCCGACATCATGCAGGAATGCGGCCAGGATCACCTCCTCGTCATAACCCTGCTCTTCCGCCAGCTGCGCTGCCTGTACCATATGCTCCAGCTGCGAGACCTTTTCGCCGGCATATTCCGCGCCTCCGTAATTTTCATACAGTTCAAAGATCTCGTCCGTTATTTTTTTGGCTTGTTCGCTGGTCATGACCGTGATTTTTATGAATGATCCTGAAAAGATATTGAAAATGTGTTAAGCATGGCGACGGTTCTTATTAAATAATATTTAATAATGGTATAAAAAATGGCGGGACCTTTCGGTTCCCGCCATTTTTTATACAGATAGCGTATTACTTAAGCAACCACATGGTCCCGTTGAGATCATCGGTGGAAAATTGCTGGTTGGCCAGCGCCGCTTTCCAATTTGCGCTATTGACAGACTGTTCATTAACAGGATAAGCCCAGCGTTTGGGGATCATACCATTATTGCCCACACCGGTGCCGGTCTGGAAGGCTGGCACCCCGGTCCTGCGATAATTGAAATAGGCTTCCCATCCTGAGTTCTGGAACATGGCCAGGTATTTCTGCAAAATGATCTGGTTAAGACCTGTCGCACCGGCTGTATATTTGACAGCAGCGTCATTATAATAAGCAGTAAAATCAAAGGTAAAAGGGTAAGTAGTATAAGCCCCTACCGAGGTCTGGGTAGGCTGCTGAAAAGTCGCCGTAAAGCTGGTCTGGGAAGGATCCAGGCCATAGAACTTAAAGGATTCGGTAATCCCATTCTTATACCAGGTCTCCGCATCAGCCGTGATCCATCCGCGGTTGGCCGCTTCGGCAATGTTGAAGCACATTTCTTTGTAACCTGCCAGTACATCGGGCTCGCCTACATAGGTATCGAAATATCTCTTCCGGTTAATGAAGGAATAAACTCCTGTGCTGGCTTCGGTAACCAGCTTGGTAATATCCTCTCCGGTGCTGGAACCGACGAAGGCGTTGAAATCGGTGGCGGAATTGGACCCGCTGGTTTCCAATCCCCCATCGGCTTTGCTCACCAATGCCCATGCCGGCTCACTGGTCACGAATACACGGGGATCCTTCAAAGTAGTCAGCGCCTGCACGTAAGTCTGAGCCATGTTATAACGCCCGGAAATGGAACCATAGTTGGCCGGGCTGAAATAATACAGGTTATAGGTAGGCTGGTAAACGAATTTAAAGTCATCTGCCTGGCTCTGAAAAAGCGGGTATTTAGCAGTGGCCGCGGGAGTAGAATTATTGTAGATAGTAGCAAACTGCTGTGCAATATTCAGGTCTGCATCGGAAGCCTGCAGGCTGAGACTGATCAGTACTCTCAATTTGAAGCTGTTCACCAGCTTTTGCCATTTGGTGAGATCACCTCCAAAATAAATGTCCTGGGTGATGGACAGGCTTTTGTCTTTTGCGGCGATAAGTGCGGCAAAATCCGTATTGGCAGTATCCAGCGTGTTCAGGATATATTTGAAGACCTGTTTTTGCGGGGTGTAGGCCGGCGTCGGACTATCGAATGCCTGCAGGTCAGTTCCCTGTGGAATATCTCCCATCATGGAGGTCATGTTGTAATAATAATAGGCCCGGATAAACCGCCCCATGGCTTCAAACGGGTTGACTGCCGCATATCCGCTGTTCAAGGCTTCCTTTTCCATTTGAACCACATTCTTCAGGACCAGGTAGCCATCGAAAGGACCATTCTGCCAGAAATAGGTATTCGTATTGTAATAGTTATAATTACTGCAATAATATTGGTTCCAGCGGTGTACAGCATCCCAGGAAGCAACGCCCCCCAGTGTCCCGACGGGAGACCCGGCCCCGGCGCCGGAAGCGGATGCATTCGAGACCGTACCCGACATATCGGTCAGTATGGAGCCTACGACAAGGTTCGGTAATACGCTGGTAGGATTATTAGGATCCGCCTGCAGCTTATCGATCGTTTTATTACAGGATAAGATCAGGATCGATCCCACCGCCGCTATGATACCATTTTTTATATTTTTCATTTCTGGTTCGCTTTTGAGGATAATTAAAAAGAAATATTGAGGTTAAACCCATAACTGCGGGTAGTCGGGGTTTGCAGACCGGTAGTATAAGCTCCTGCCGGAGTAGGACTGTTCGGGTTCTGAGTGATGGCTCCTGCCCCGAGTGTCTGATACTGATCTACATCAAAATCTTTGTATCGGCTCGGGAAAAAATATAAAAGGTTTCTCCCTACCAGCGAGAACGTAGCTTTCTGTATAAAAGGCTTCTTTCCAAAGATACTTTGAGGTATCTCGTAAGTAATGGCAACCTCTCTCAGCTTGGCATAGGTCTTCTTAACAATGTCCAGATCCGGTATAGAGGCCATCGTGGAAACATAACCCTGTACAGTGGTCGGCGTTGCATTGGGCGTTTCCGTCAGATCCTTCATATTAGTGATCTGCTCTGTCTTTGGATCGATCTGTATCGCTGCGCCTGTCAGATTTACACCTTCGCCCACATAGGAGCCCGGATACGATGAATTGGCTTTTGCATCATTCGGACGTGCTGCTCCGAATCTGCCCTGAGCCGTCTCTATCTCACGGCCACCCTGTAATGCCTTCTTGCGAACACCATCTTCGATGACTCCGCCAACGCTGCCGTCGAACTGGAAACGGAGCGAGAAGCTCTTATAGCTCAGGTTGTTCACCAGGCCCCACTGCCAGTCAGGATCGGAATGTCCGAATACTTTCAGCGTCGAAACACCCAGATCGGCATCACGGACCTGTACCCCTGACTTAGGATCTATCACAAATTTTCCATCCGGCGTGCGGACAAAGGCATTGCCATATACCAGGTCGATCCGCGTGCCATTATGCGAATAGTTATCCGGGTTCGCATCACTTACCCATTTCCTGATATACGAAAACCAGTTAGCCGTAACATTCCAGCTGAACCCCTGCGGATTTTTAAAAGGGCTGGCATTCAGCACCACTTCCCATCCATCATTCGTATAAGTATTCCCATTGGTCAGGTACGTAGAGTAACCCGTCGCAGAAGAGATCCCCTGGGGAACAATGCCCGTGTTCTTGTAATGATAACGGGTGACATCCAGTCCGATCCTGTTCTTCAGGAAACGGAGGTCCGCACCAAACTCATAAGCCTTTCTGTCAGAAGTCTGAATAGTGCTGCTGACTAGCTGGTTCGTATAATATGCGCTGGTCTGGTTATTATAAACCGGAGCCTGGGTATAGGATTTCTGGAACTGATAGGACGGTCCTCCATAAGGCGAAGGAGGATTATAACCATTGGTCAGGCCTTCCAGCACAAGAGCGGGAGGCGTAAAGAAGGCATTGGTACCGCCGTCCTTGCTCTCCGAATAAGACGCCCTTAATTTAAAGAAGGAAACGGGCTCAGGCAGCTTTACGTAATCCGAGACAACCGTAGCCAGGTTGAAAGAAGGGTAAAAATAAGTATTGTGATTGGCTGGTAAGGTAGACGACTTATCGCCGCGTCCGGTAATATTCAAGGTCAGGTAAGACTTATACCCGAGATCCAACGAATAGTAAGCGCTTAATACCTTCATCTCCGAAGTGTAGGAAGAGCCTAACAGCGGATACAAGGAGTTAGAGAAAGAGTAAATACCCGGGGTATTCAGATAGTTGGTGGAAGCAAAATCCGATTTAAAGTTAAAGCTCCTTACATTGGCGCCGATCAGGCCCTGAACATCCAGGAATCCAAGCAACTCATTATGATGATACCGGGCCTGTGCTTCCACATTCGATTCGAACAGCGATCTCCTGTCTTCCCGGTAATCTCCCTGGCGCAGCGCATACCTGCCATAGTCGCTGGCAGAAAAAGGCAGCTTCTCGGTATTCAGCAGGTCATAGGTAGTAAGACTGGGACGAACCATCAGGTCTATATCATTATTTACCTTATAGTTCAGGGAAAGATAACCATAGATATTATTTGCATAATGTCCATGCAGCCACTCATAAGAGACGAAATAAGGGTTGTTATAGCGGAAGTATTCTGCGTATTTCTCCTGTATGCCCACTTTGCCGGGCTGCCAGTAGCTTCTCATGTCATCCATGCTCCAATCTGCGCCGCCCCAGAGGACTATATTATAAATAGGACTGCTGGAGCCGTAGGTAACGTCCGGCATATTAGGTGATGACTGCCGGCTGTAGTTGATATAAGCGTTTACCGTAAACTTGTCTGAGAAGCGTTGCGTAATGCTGCCGGTAAAGTTGATGTTGTTCAGTTTTGTATTCGGAAAGATCCCTTTCTGATAGGTGTTGCCGAGCGAAAAACGAACATCGGTCTTTTCCGAAGAAGAGCTGACGGCAATACTGTTGCTCGACAGGATCCCGGTCTGTATAAATTTTTTCAGGTTGTCCTTTCCCCGGGCGATCCATGGGGTCGGGGCAATATGCCCCGTATAAGAAGAGCCATTCTCAAAATTGGTGGTATAACTCTTAGTAGGATCGTATACGCCATCATACTGAGGCAAAAGTTGTCCTTTAAATTGAGGGCCCCAGATATCGTAATCATAGTCATTCACACCGGAACCGCCGCCGCCGGGACCTGAGGAGGCCTGACCACCACCGCCGCCGAATGCATAGGTTCCTGCTTCACCGGGTCCATATTCATCCTGGTATTTCGGCAAGGCGATAAAGCCGTTATTGAACTGGGTGCTGGTATTAAAATCAACTACAAATCCCCTTTTGTTCTTTGTTCCTTTTTTAGTGTTGATGATAATCGCGCCATTCTTTCCCCGAAAGCCATATAAGGCTGCTGCACTGGGTCCCTTTAAAATAGTAAAGCTCTCGATATCGTCCGGGTTGATATTATAGGTGTCGGAGCTGATCGGAATCCCGTCCACCACATACATCGGTGTATTATTCGGATCATTCTCACCCCGCACGATCACGTCAGGCGAATGCCCCATTTCCTGGTTGATATTGATCGTAAGCCCTGCCGCATTCCCTTTCAGCGAGTTGATAGGATCGGCCTCACGTGCCTTGGTAAGGGTCGAAGCATCGATCGTCTGCGTAGCATACCCGATCCGTTTGGCTTCTTTTTTTATACCAGTAGCGGTCACCACTACCTCATTCAGATTCCTTGAATTCGTGGCGACAGTAATAGTCAGTTCGCTGCCGGCGCCGACATTGACTTCTTTTTGTGTTACCCCTATGCCGGATACCACCAGGACATCCCCTTCTTTTGCCCTTACAGCAAATTTTCCATCAATCCCGGTGGAGGTGCCGATCTTAGTGCCTTTAATAATTATAGTAGCCCCGGGTACCGGAGACTGGTCGCTGCCGGAGAGTACCTGGCCTGTAATGATCGTCTGCGCAAATGTGAGAAGAGGTAACAAGAGTATAATTAATAGAAGCACTCTTGCACCGAAGGGCGTTTTACTCATAAAAACAGTTTTTGAATTGACTTAGGAAGTGGTAAATGATTGAGCAGCAAAGTTATCCGGGCTATATGAAGGGAAGGTTAGCCCACATTTAAGTAAATGTTAACAGTTTATAAATACTATACCAATGTTAAGTATTTGTAAATAGGGGTTTTTGTTTAGTTACAAGGAGATACAGGTCAACCTGCAACAGGACCTGAAAAAAAAACCTAAAAAAATCAACGCGCAGAAGATATCGAAGGAGAACAACACTCAGAAAAGATATACCACCAGCAGAAGGGCCTCGGTGTCACCAATATTCCTGAGCCGGTGGGGGGCCCGTCCGTTGAAGAACAGCGTATCTCCTTCATGAAGGGTGAAGGTCTCTTTTTCAATGGTGTATTCGATGCTGCCCTTAAGAATGTATTTGCATTCAAAAGCATCGGTGCTCATCATTTTCGTACGGACGGCATTCTTCTTTAGTTCCAGCAGGACTACATCCGCAGCCTGGGAAGTGATGGTACGGGTGAGTATGCGTTTATAGGAAAAACCCTTTGCCGTTTCTTTGGCGAATAGCTTTTCCTGCCCTTTGCGGATGATGAGGATATGGCTGCTGTTGAAGCTGTCGTGCATATCCTCAAAAAAGGTTTTGAGGTCTTCGTCCAGGGAATGAATGATATTGAATAATACAGGAAGAGAGGGAACAGTACGGTTGTTCTCAATTTGAGAAATCAAGCCTTTGGTGACGCCTGCCTTCGTAGCCAGCTGCTCCAGCGTGATATTCTTCCCTGTTCTTTTAGACTTGATCTTATCACCCAGGAGCAAGATGAGTTCTTCATTCATAGTTCACACCCTCTTTAGTCGGGCGCGACCAAGATAGATAAAAATGTCTTTATACGTGACAGGAATCATTCATGCCGGATCTTTTTAATGCCGTTTTAAAGACCAAAGGCCTGCAGCACAAAGACCAAAAGCCTGCAGCTTAAAGACCAAAAGCCTGCAGCATCTTTGAAAAGATGGCCGTATTCTCATATACACCCCTGAACAGCGCTGACCGCGGTCCGTACGCAAAGACCGGTACAGGAATGGCCGTATGGTCATTCGTAGAGAACTGTCCGCTCACATACCCCTTTCCATAATTCCCATCCAGCAAGCTCAATCCGCTTGTCTCATGATCAGCTGTAACGATGACCAGCGTTTCTCCGTTCCGGTCGGCAAATTCCAGGGCGGCCCCCACTACCTGGTCGAAATCCATTACTTCAGCAGCGATATAGGGCAGATTATTCGCATGGCCGCCGTAATCCACCTGTGCTCCCTCTGTCATCAGAAAGAAACCCGCTTTATTACGGGATAAGATATCGACCGTCCTGGTAAAAGCCCTCTGCAGCCAGTCACCCCTCCCGTTCAGCATCGACAATCCTGCCTGCTTGTCCACTACGATCCATTTTTTCTCCGCGGCGGTCCCGGCCCCTTCCGCCATTTGGCCATGGGGGCCCTTCATGCTGGTGTGATCGCTCCCGGATTCGCGTGACCAGACCGGGGAAAGCACGCTGTCAACGGAAGAGACGATCGTATATTTTGGCTGTAGCTCACGCAGAATGTTTTTGGTGATATTGGACTTTTCCGACTCCCGGAGTATACTGACATTATTCAGGCTTTCGTCGCCGGAGCCCATCAGGATATCGATAGGAGCGTCTTTCAGGTCTTCCAGGACTGCCGTCGCATTGTCGCGTTCGCTTTGATGGGCATAAAAATCAGCCGGGGTGGCGTCTGCAATGTCGCCGCAGGTGACCAGTCCTGTCCGGATCTTCTTTTTTGCCAGCAGGGAAGGCAGCAGGGTCAGCGGAGCACCGGTATGATCAACTCCTACAGAACGGTTATTCGTCTTTTCCCCTGAGGAGAAGGCCGTAGAGCCCGGTGCGGAATCGGTGATATAACTATCATAGGAGCTGGTCCTGGAGAGGCCGATCTGGAGCATCTTAAAAATATTCAGGGCGCCTTCATTGGCAGTATAACCGGCATACAGCTGGGCGAGCCCTGTCCCGTCCCCTATGAGCAATATCACGTTCTTCACCGGCTTGTCAAGGCCATCCGTCTTGTAAGTTGGCTGGTATGTCTTATAGGTTTTTCCCGCAGAAGTATACGATGTCTGGGGAAGACGGTGTAAAAAATTGGAAAGCGCCACAATATTGTCCGTGTTGAGATAGTCTACCTGCAGGTGCATGAACTGGTACCACGCATTGGTAAAATCCGGAGCGCCCCAAAAACGGACAGGCTTGTTCAGCTTATGCGCTTTGCTGACAGCAGCCTGCAGGACATTCCATTCCTTTTCCGGAATATTGCTTTTCCCGTTCCATTTGGAATAACGCTGGAAGTCGTCGCTGAATAAGGCGATCTTCGTCAGGGCCTCCTTATTATAATCCCTGTAAAGCTCCCCGTCGAACTGTATAAAAGAAGGGTAGGTAATGAAAAGCGACTCATCCGGCCTGTTACCCGTTATTACAAATTTAAGAGTAGGGTTATGGATCAGGGTAGGGTATGACTGCAGGATCGCTACCAGCCGATCCAGCGTTCTCACGGAGTCCCTTTTGACATCGATCAGCAGCTGCAATTGACGGGTACTGTCGGCAAAGACAAACCCATGGTTTTTTTCGATACAGTCCCGGATAGGATCGAGATACAGAGAAGTCAGGGTCCTGTCGCTTCGCAGCTCCTTAACATTATGCCCTACCAGCAGCTCGTTATCCTGTAAGAAAATATCCGCTTCGACGGAGCCAAACCCTTCATTATAGGCCATCCGGAAAGGGATCTTTTGCTCATAATCATTATGGGAGTGAACATTGCTGACGGTGTAAGAAAAAGGCTGCGCATACACACGGACGACGAAAAAGAAGAACACTGGAATAAAAAGACCCTTCATTTTTGATAATTGATGGTTATAAGAAAAAGCCGGCCAGACCGGTTCCGGCCGGGCCACGAAATTACCGGCTTTTGACTGGTTTTTCCAAAAGGCGATCCAACGGCGGCCACTGGTAACATTCTCTTTACCTAAACCTTACAATTCCTTAACAGTCCGATAAAACTATCGTAATACCTGTTATGGAACTTTGGTAAACCACAATAATGGAAAAGCGTCATGTAGATGTAGTAGTTTTGTCCGATGTTCACCTCGGAACTTACGGATGCCGGGCCAAGGAACTTGTCAACTACCTTAAAAGCATCACTACCAATATACTCATCCTGAACGGGGACATTGTCGACGGCTGGCAATTCTCCAAGCGTTATTTTCCCGTCGCCCATATGATGGTGCTCAAGGAGATCTTACAATTCGTCACCAATGGCACCCGGGTCTTCTATATTACGGGCAATCACGATGAGATGATGCGCCGTTATGCCGATATACAGGTCGGGAATTTCACGCTCACCGATAAGCTGGTATTGGAGATCGACAACAAAATGACCTGGATCTTCCACGGAGATGTCTTCGACAACACGACAAAGGGAGGAGCCAAGGTATTGGCCAAGCTGGGCAGCAGCGGTTATAGCTTGCTGATCCGGTTCAACCAGTTTATCAATTTCATTTTAAAATTCCTGGGACGTGAGCGGGTATCGATCTCCAAAAGAGTGATGGCAGGAGTCAACAAAGCCGTGAGCAAGATCAATGATCTGGAGCTGATAGCAGCGGAGCTGGCCATTGAAAAGAAATACGACTATGTGATCTGCGGACATATCCACCAACCGGTAAAAAAAGTGGTAGAGACAAAAGACGGGAAGGTCACTTACCTGAATTCAGGGGATTGGGTGGAGCATTGCACAGCATTGGAATACCAGGCGAACGAATGGACCATCTTCGAATATGACGAAAAGAATTTCCCGGCGACGCAGACTGTCGAGATGAAGCCGTCCCTGAATGTTATGACAGACGAGATCAACTTTTATATCAACTCTTTAGCAGCTATATAACCCTACATATAATACCCAGGTCATGAAAATATTTTACGCAGTACAGGCAACAGGCAATGGCCATATCAGCCGGGCAATGGAGCTCCTCCCTTACCTTGAACGGTATGGGAAAGTGGATATTTTTCTCAGCGGCGCCAATAACAGCCTGCAGCTCGATGCTTCCGTAAAATATCGTAGTAAGGGCCTGAGCCTGTTCTATACCGACAAAGGGGGCCTTAACTACCCGAAGATCGTCCGGGAGTTCGCTCCTTTCCGGATCATGAAGGAGGTGAAGCAATTACCGGTAGAGAAATACGACCTGGTGCTGAACGACTTCGAAAGCATTACTTCCCTGGCCTGCGCCTACAAAAAAATAGCTTCTGTGAATTTCGGCCACCAGGCGAGCTTTATCTCCCCCAAGGTGCCCAGGCCGGAGCAAAAGAATGTTATGGGCGAATGGATCCTGCGGAATTACGCCAGGGCGACGCAATATATAGGTCTGCATTTCAGGCAGTATGATGATTTTATCCTGCCTCCCGTCATTAAAAAGGAGATCCTCCAGGCGGAGCCCCAGGATAAGGGGCATATCACCGTCTATCTCTCGTCCTACAGCGACGCCACGGTCAAACATTATCTTGAGCCCCTGAAAGAGTTCCGTTTCCATGTCTTTTCCAAAGAGGTGAAACAGCCCCTGCAGGAGGACAATATTCTTTTTATACCTGTCAGCAAGAGCGCCTTCAATAAAAGTCTTATCAGCTGCAAGGCCATTATTACGGGTGCCGGTTTTGAAACTCCTGCCGAGGCCCTGTATCTTGGGAAAAAACTGCTGGTTATCCCTATAAAGGGTCAGTATGAACAATCCTGCAATGCCGCTGCGCTGAAAAAAATGGGGATTCCTGTCGTGAATGCGCTGGATGCCAATTTCTCCGCTGTATTCCTGCAATGGATGGAAAAAAGGAAAAGAGTAGGTCTTTCCCTGGATCACTCTACAGAGTCCATTGTAAGTTATCTCATGCACAACTGTACGGAGCATAAGAAAGACGCGCTGGATCTGCTGTATCCGGAGTTTGTTTTTAATTAATTAAGACACTTTTAAGCTTCTACGACGTCGTAAACAACGTCTGAGGAGATTTTTTTAAGCTTGCTACGACGCCTGCGGCGTCTGAACGCATATTTGATGCCTCGCGCTGCGCGAGGGTTTTTCGGCAGGTCCTGGCCGCTCGCTGAGGGTGTGAGTTCGTGTGGGGACCTGCCAAAAAAAGAAGAGCCACCATCATGGAAATGAAGTGGCTTCTGCATGAGAAAATTCAACTCTACATATATAAACCATCGATTAACAGGTGACTAACCGATTAATTCGGATACAAAAATAAACTCCCCGTATTACGGGGAGTTTATGGGAAGGTTATGCTAATATTAAGCGTGGAGTCTATAAATCAAGGATATTCACATGATATCCACTATGCATGTTTGCCTTTATGCTTGAGGACCTTGGCTTCGAGATAAAAGATGATCTCTTCGGCTATATTTTTCGATTGGTCGCCTACTCTTTCCAGCTTCCGGATGATGGAGATGATCCATAAGGCCTGGGCGGTATCTTCCGGATGCTCCTCCAGATGTTTTTCCAGGACTTTATTGGAACTCTTATTTACATTATCCAGGAAATCGTCTTTTTTAAAGACGCTGCGGGCCAGGATGGTATCTTCCGTTTCAAAAGCGGTCTGTGTCGCCTGCAGCATGTTGACGGATTCTTCGTACATGGGAAGTATCCGGGTGGCGTCCAGCATTTCCCGGGTGAAATGAACTTCCGCGTCGATGATATATTTGGCGATGCCTTCGGCAATATCGCCTATGCGTTCCAGGTTGGAATTGATCTTCAATACGGCCAGGAGGAAACGAAGGTCGATGGCGACGGGACAGAACAAAGCGAAAATGTTCTCGCAGTCCCGGTCTATTTTCAATTCACTGCCATTCACCCTTTTCTCTTTCAGCACCACTTCACGGGCCAGGTCCTTGTCAAAATTCAGGAAGGCCAGCCTGGCCTTGCTAAGCTGTGAATCCACCAGGGACCACATATTGATCACCTCTACTTTGAGAAGCTGTAATTCTGTTTCTATTTGTGCCATAGTCTAATATAATGTAAAGTAAGTACTTAAAATACGCTCATTTTATCAATTTTTAGCAATCGCTCTGCACTCGCTTCGGATCAGCGTCCCCGTCCGTGCGCACTCTAACCGGTTAGCTGAAGCGGCCGGTGATATAATTCTGCGTGCGGTTATCCTTTGGATTGGTGAACATCGTCTTGGTCTCGTCATATTCCACCAGCTCCCCCATGTAGAAAAAAGCTGTTTTATCGCTGACCCTGGCGGCCTGCTGCATGTTATGCGTAACGATGATCAGGGTATAATTGGTCTTTAATTCATGGAATAGCTCTTCTACCGTCGAGGTGGAAATGGGGTCCAGGGCGGAAGTGGGTTCATCAAAGAGCAGGACTTCCGGCTCCATGGCGACTGCCCGGGCGATGCAAAGGCGCTGCTGCTGGCCGCCGGAGAGGAAGGAGCCCTTTTTCGTGAGAGAATCCTTCACTTCATTCCACAGGGCGACCCGGGTGAGCGAATGTTCAACGATCCTGTCCCTGTCGGCCTTGGCCAGCTTGATGCCGTTCAGCTTATAACCGGCGATGACATTGTCATAGATGCTCAGGTTGGGGAAGGGATTGGGACGTTGAAATACCATTCCGATCTTGAGGCGGACGAAGATCGGATGCATGTCGTATATATTCTCGTCATTGATGGTCATTTCCCCGCTGGAGGTGGCGCCCGGGATCAGTTCGTGCATGCGGTTGATACAGCGCAGGTAGGTCGTCTTACCACAGCCGGAAGGGCCCATCACGGCGATTACATGGTTTCTGGGAATATCTATGTTTACATTCTTAACGACGTGATTGCTACCAAAAGAAGCGTTAAAATCCCTGCTTTTTATAATTGTACTTTCCATTTTCTAGTTATCAGCTTTGTAAAAATATTTAGGAATAATACCCATAACAATAATATCAGGGAGGCGCCCCATGCCAGATCATGCCAATCATTATACGGGCTGGTCGCATAGTTGAATATCAGTAAGGGCAAACTTTGCATGGGTTTGGTGACATTGGTGGACAGATAAGGGTTACCAAATGCCGTAAACAAAAGAGGGGCCGTCTCGCCGGTGATCCTTGCTACGGAAAGCATGACGCCGGAGAGGATGCCGCTGAATCCTACGGGAACGATCACCTTGAAGATCACCCGGTGGAAAGGCATGCCCAGTGCAAAACCCGCTTCTTTCAGGGAATCCGGGAGCAGCTTGAGGGTCTCTTCCGTGGAGCGAACGATGATTGGCAGCATCATAATGGCCAGGGCCACGCTGCCGGATATGGCGGAGAAGCCGCCCAGCGGCTTGACCAGCCAGAAATAAGCGACGATACCTATTACGATGGAAGGAACCCCCTGGAGAATATCCACAGAGAGCCGGCACCAGTAGGCCAGGCGGCTCTTCCTGTTCTCGCTGAGATAGATGCCCGCCAGGATACCGATGGGTATGGCGATAACAGATGCAAGGGCTATGATGATGATACTTCCGACCAATGCATTGGCGATCCCGCCTCCTGATTCCCCGACGGCCTTGGGAACATTGACGAGAAAATGCCAGTTGATCTTCGTGACGCCCGCTTTAATAATGAAAAAAAGGATGGCTATCAGCGGGATGACGCAGGCAAAAGCGAGGACAATGGTCAATATCTGAAAGCCATAACTTTTACCGATCCTGTATTTTACACTTCCGATATTCATACATTAATCATTTGTGAAGCGATCAATAATTCTCTTTCCGATTATATTTATGACAACGGTGACCAGGAAGAGCACCAATCCCAGCTCAATAAGAGCGGAGAGATATACGGCCTTGTCTGCTTCCGTAAATTCATTGGCGATAACGCTGGCCATGGTATTACCTGGTGCAAATATACTCTTGGGAATGATGCTTGTATTACCGATCACCATGGTGACAGCCATTGTCTCCCCCAATGCCCGGCCCAGGGATAAGAGGATGCCGGCAAATAAACCGGATTTCGTGTAGGGAAGGACTACGCTGCGGATCACTTCCCACCGGGTGGCGCCCAATCCATAGGCGGCTTCTTTCAGGGGAGAGGGGACCATCTGGATCATCGACCTGCCCAGGGAGGCGGCGTAAGGGATGATCATGATCGCCAGTATCAGGGATGAACTGAAAATGCCTACGCCTACCGGCTCTACGCCGATATGGGATTCTAAATTACGTACGATGGGCACCAGCACGGCCAGTCCCCAGAACCCGTAGATAACGGATGGTACGGCAGCGATCAGCTCCACTGTATTCTTCAACAGATCGGGCAGCCATCCTTTCGGATAGTATTCGCCCAAAAAGATGGCAATGGCTATGGAAAAAGGAATAGAAATGATCAGGGCCAGGAAAGAGCTAAGCAGCGTTCCCAGCAAAAACGGCCAGGCCCCGTAAATATCCTGGACAGGATCCCAGACCCTGCCCCATAGGTATTTCGGTCCCAGCGCCTTGATAGACGGGAGGGATTGCACGATCAAAGTCAGTAAAATGCCCAATACGAGGATGACCATGATAATACCCATGATCACCAGGGTGCGTTTAAAGACATTTTCGGTGCGGATCTGGCGGAAAGAACGCCTGATACTTTTTTTAGCTTTCACGATCGCCTCCGGTGTTTTAGAATTAATTACCCGCAGCGGAAGGTCGCTGCGGGTAATTACTCCGTTTTCTACAGATGTATCCATAAAATTAGTTCATATTCTTCACAAACTATTGTAATATCGGCTTACCATCATAAGTGGCGGACTTCAGCAGCGCATCTCCAACGGCAACGGCGGCAGGAGAAAGAGGCGCATAGTTCAGGGCGCCGCTGTACTGCTGGCCATCATGTATTGCCCAGGAGAGAAGTTTCAGCACTTTAGTAGCCCTATCCAAAGAACGGTCATTATATTTCTGTTCCTTGTAGATCAATACCCAGGAGAAACCAGAGATGGGGTAACCATCAGCAGCTTCCGTATTTGTGAGAGATACTTTTGAATCCGGAGGGATCGTGATATTGGCGGCAGCTGTTACACTGGCAATGCTGGGGGTAATGAAAGTACCTGCTTTGTTCTGAACTTTAGCATAGGCCATGGTATTCTGAATGGCATAAGCCAGCTCGATATACCCGATAGCGCCAGGCGTTTGCTTGATCAGACCGGCAACGCCTTCGTTACCTTTTCCACCCAGCCCTACAGGCCAGTTGACAGAAGAGCCTTTACCTACTTTGGTATTCCATTCTTCGCTAACTTTCGAAAGATAGGTAGTGAAGATATTGGAAGTTCCGCTGCCATCAGAACGGTGAGCGATCACGATGGAAGTAGCAGGAAGTTTTGCCCCTTTGTTGATAGCGGCGATCTTAGGATCATTCCATTTGGTGATCTTACCCAAAAAGATATCGGCAACTACTTCAGGAGATAACTGCAGGGTATCTTTTACTTCAGGGAGGTTGTAGCTCAGCACCACCGCACCTGCCGTAACAGGAATATGAATGACGGGAGCAGTTACAGCAGAATCCTGCTTGCCGTTCATCGGAGCGTCGGAAGCGCCGAAATCAACGGTCTTGTTCGTGAGCTGGGAGATCCCGGCTCCGGAACCTACCGACTGGTAGTTCACTTTCAGGCCGTTGGTCTTGTTGTACTCAGAGAACATTTTAGAGAAAAGGGGGTAGTCAAATGAGCTACCTGCGCCGATAAGGGCGTCGTCACTGCCGGCAGAGGCCGTGCTGTCGGTACCTTTGGCTGCGCCATCGCCGCCTCCGCAGGAAACCAAACTAGTGCTGAGAATTGCGAACAGAGCCCCTGCTGCCAGGGAAGTCTTGATCTTGAAGGAATTTAATTTCATTTTTTATTACTTAAGGTAGTTAAGAAACTAAATAAAAGGCTCCCGGATTATTTTCCGAAAACAAAGTAAAAGGTCATCCGGTATACCATGTCGTAATCAGCTTGTTTGCCGGTAGCCAGCTGAGAAGCATAGTGTGTATACCAGATATTGGGCATGAAATGCACATTTTTCATAGGAGTGAAATCCAGGCCGGCTGTAATGAACGCTTCCTTGGAAGTCGGATCGGTATTGGCAACTGCCGCAGTAGGGCTGCCGGTGCTGGGGCTAAAGGTCATTTTATACCCTACAGAGTTAAATCCGTTGGGAGAAGAGACACCTGCATACCCCGAGTATTTTCCATTGTCCACCTTGTGATTGGGGTTGTAACCATCATAACGGGCAAAGAAACGGAGGTAGTTCTTGACGATATTTCCGTGTACATATAAAGAAATGCCCTGAGACGCCGTATTAATGCTATCGGCGCCGCCGCCAATCAGGGTAGCCCTGGTGTCTTTTCTGATCGTATTAATAAAACCTTCTGCGCCAACTGTCAGCGCAGGAGTATTATAGGCTATGTATCCTTTCAGCATCTGGCGGTCATGGTGCCAGCCCGGCTGCCAGTTCAGGCGCTGGTAATCGGCGTATACGTCCACTATCAGTTTCTTATCCAGGAACATGGCGAATACGTCGCCGTAGAACCATTTGAAGCTATTGCTGGCGGGCTTGTCGCTGGTGCCATTGGCTACGAGCAGGTTGTAACCGAAGTTGCCTTTAGCATCGAACTTACCCTGTAACCCTACGCCCATATCATAAGAAGGAGTACGGCGAATATCGGCGATGGTCCTTTCGATAGAACGGTAATTCCAGATCTTTTCCGATAACAGGGCGAAAGCCGGGGTAGACTGTTCGCCTACGACCAGGTCGGTCCCTTTCCAGATATTCTTCCAGCGAACGTTGGCCAGCTTGATAAAGAAAGTTTCCTTGCTGTTGGACAGCTCGTCCCCGTTAGCTGCACCCTGGTTAGGAGGGTTGAAAGCAGGAAAGTTATCCTCGGCTGCCAGCAACAGCTCTGCGGAGAACTTTGAGGAGAGATTATAATCATAACCCAGGTAAATACGGCGGAAGGCGAAAGCGTTCCTGTTCTTGGGGATGCCCGTGTACTGGTTATTACCGCCCCGGTTGAGGGAATCACTGTGCCCCTTAACATAATAGTCTCCGAAAACATAACCCCAGATCCTGCCTGAATTAGCGGCTCCCGCTTTGAAGGCCGAATCAGAGTTCCACAAATACTGCGCTTTTAAAGAAAATCCCGAAAGAAATAAGATAACGATCAATAAAAAGGGTAATGAAATGCTACGTTTCATAAAAGTCTTGGTTGATTAAAAAAACGATGGTTGTCTGTCTAAATCCTGATGCAAAACAAGACCTATGCAATGACCCCAATGTTACGGGAATGTTACCTTAATGTTAACACTTACAAAAAAGCCGGAAAAAAGACGAATGAAGAAGAATTAAATCATTGAAAAATAGACTGTTACGAAAACACAAAAAAGGGGATATTTAAATAAACCTTATCGGAGATCCATTTCCCTTTTTTCTTTCACATTTCAATGTTATGAAATTATTACCAAATGGCTTTATGGATTACCCGATTACAATAAATCTATTTTTGTTCAAACATTCTTTATGCGAGGCTTTAATGCTATCGTTCAACTATTCATGCCGAAGGACAAAGTCTTCTATTCCCTCTTTGAGGAAGTAGCGGATGGTGTGGCCGGAATGGGAGAGCTGTTAAAGAAGGTAGTAAGGGAGCCTGATTACGATAAGCGGACGGTATTGATTGCCCGGGTAGAAGAGCAGGAGCATATAAATGATGAGTTCACCCACCGGATCTTCACGGAGCTGGGCAGGAATTTCATAACTCCATTCGACCGCGAGGATATTCATTACCTGGCCAGCGCCCTGGATGATATTTGTGATTACATCCATGCAGCCGCCAAAAAGATCAATTTTTATAAGGTCGATCCGAATGACCCGGGGATCCAGAAAATGGCCGACCTGATCGAGCAGAGCGCCCGGCAGATCCAGGGGGCCGTGAAGGCTTTACGGAATATGCGGGATATGCGTACGATCACGGATGCGCTGGTGAGAGTGACCCATATTGAGAATCAGGCGGATGATATTTTCGATATGAGCATCGACCGGCTCTTCGAGACAGAGCCGGACGCTAAAGAGGTGATAAAGAAGCGGGATATTTACCAGGTCATGGAGATCGTTACCGACAAATGTGAAGATGCCAGCAATGTTATTGAATCCATCATTATTAAATATGCGTGAGGGGCAGCCACAAACAGCAACAAGCTACAAGCTTCGGACTACAAACCTCAAAACCGCCGCAAGTTTCGGGTCTCGAGCCGGATCTTCCCATGTCAACATCTTTTTAACCTTAAAAAATCAGCTTGCAGCTTGAGGCTGACGGCTTGTAGCTTACACTATGACTTTATTGGTGATCATTATTTGCCTGGCCCTGCTCTTCGATTATATCAATGGCTTTCATGACGCTGCCATTTCGATCGCGACCATTGTATCTACCAAGGTCCTGACGCCCTTCCAGGCTGTATTATGGGCAGCTATCTTCAATTTTGCCGCATTTTTCATTTTCAAATATTTTATCGGGGAATTCAGGATCGGCAATACCATCGCCAATTTCGTCCACCGGGATTATATCACCCTGCCCGTCATCTTTTCGGGGCTGATCGCCGCTATCACCTGGAACCTGCTAACCTGGTGGTTCGGCATCCCTTCCAGCTCCTCGCATACGCTGCTGGGAGGTTTTGTAGGGGCCGCCCTCGCGCATGCCGGAGGATGGACTGTCCATGGAGAGGCCGTCATCAACTATTCGAATGTGATCCCTACGTTCCTTTTTATCGTGCTGGCCCCCCTGATCGGCATGATCGTAGGTCTCGTAATTACCATCCTGATCGTGAATTTATTTCAGAAGAGCAATCCGTACCGGGCGGAAAACTGGTTCCGGCGGATGCAATTACTTTCCTCCGCCCTGCTAAGCCTGGGCCATGGCAGCAATGACGCGCAAAAGGTATTGGGTATTATTGCTGCGGCAATGATCGCGCATGGCAATTTGGACAAGCTGCAGCATATTCCCAACTGGGTGCCGGCGGCTTGTTTTACGGCCATTGCGCTGGGCACCATGAGCGGCGGCTGGCGCATCGTAAAGACCATGGGCACCCGGATCACCAAGGTCAGCCCTTTGGAAGGCGTATCTGCAGAAACGGCTGGCGCCATTACGCTGTTCATTACCCAATCATTAGGTATTCCGGTGAGCACGACACATACCATTACCGGGGCCATAGTCGGGGTGGGCGCTACCAAACGGGTCTCCGCCGTCCGCTGGGGAGTGACGATCAACCTGGTCTGGGCCTGGATCCTGACGATCCCTGTCAGCGCCCTGCTGGCGGCCCTGGTCTATTGGGTAGTACGGCTATTTATCTAACCTTTTTTTATTCTTCATATTCTTCTTCCGTCTCCTGGTAGAGGCTGGCAAACTGTTCGGCAGTTTCTTCGTCGAGCTCTTCAATGAGCTTGAAAACAGGTTCATCCTGGTACTTGAAGAAATCTTCAGTTTGCGGTAGGAAGCTGCGGAGCAATACCGTCTCTTTTGTCTGAAGAATGACAGATACAAGTTCGATATCTGATTCTGCGTCTACCTGGATCAGGTAATATGTTTCGGGTTTTAATTCTCCAAAAGTTGGCATGATGATTCGTTTTAGACGACAAAAATCCATCATTATATGTTAACGGAGCGTAAAATCATTTTGAAGATACTATTATTAGCAGGATCCGGACAGGTATAAAAAAGAGACCGTCCCGGGATCTCCGGGACGGATGCGCAATAGGTAAATCAGGTTGGACTATTTTTTAACCGATTTTTTAGTAGCCTTTTTAGAAGCTGTTTTTTTTATTCTCTGTAGTTGCTTCTTACCGGATTTCTCCAGGTCGCGGCTGATCAGTTTGCTGACTTTCTTTACATGGGTAGCTAATTTCTTTTCTCCCAATTCCTGCTTGTATTCGGCCAGCGCCCCTGTCAGTTTTTCCACAATCTCCTTGCGGAGCTGCTTTTTGGTTGGCGCCGCAGGTGCTACCGTTTCTTGTTGATTCATACGAAAAAGTGTTTTTTAATAATAATATGATAACCTAAAATTAATATTTTAATAACGCATCGAATGTTAAGTTTTCGGAGAATGGAGCAGTTTGGATGCCTTTTAAGGTCTTTTTGAGGTTTTTTTACCGGAAAATCCCAAAAATCACCCTTTTTCCCTGCTGACATAAGGCTGTCACAACCGGGTAGTTTCTTTACAGCAGCAACAAAAACTACTATTCTTTATGTCAACAACTATCCAAATGCTCTTAAAAGAGCTCGATCAGGAAGCAACTACCACCCGGAAAATGCTGGAACGCATACCCTCCGATCAATTCGACTGGCAACCGCATAAAAAAAGTATGACCCTTCAACGATTGGCCACCCATGTAGCCGAGCTGCCATCCTGGGTATCAATGGCTGTCACTACCGATGAGCTCGATTTTGCCAGTAATCCTTATTCGCCGGTCACTGTAAATAATACCGGCGAGCTGCTGGACTATTTTGAAAGATCCCTTGCCGACGGCAGAGAGCACCTGGTCAATACGACAGAAGAGAAATTATTGGAAAGCTGGACCCTGCGGAAAGGTGATCAGATATACCAGGTAGCTACAAAAGGAGAGATCATCCGCATGGCTTATTGCCAGATCGTTCATCACCGGGCCCAGCTGGGAGTATTCCTCCGGTTGCTGGATGTTCCTATTCCGGGGAGTTACGGGCCGAGCGCGGATGAACAGTGA
>JAATFV010000133.1 GCA_015655015.1 Chitinophagales bacterium
AACTTTAAGCGGTATGCCACCAGGCTTAATCTCGATGCCAATCTCAGTGATTGGATAAAAGTCGGCGTCAACTTTACCGCATCGAGAACCGCCAACAGCGGGGTTTCCGAATCCCTGGCATCCAGCCCGATCTATGAGGCGCTCACTGTTTCACCTGCAAGCCCGGTTTATGCCCCGGATGGGACTTATCAACTGGTCAATTTCGGGCCCGGTTCGGGATTTTTAGCGATCCCCAACCCGGTTGCCGTATTAAAAACCAGCACCAACCTCCTGACAACCAACCGTGTTTTAGGAAACTTTTTCGGTGATTTCACCATCATGAAGGGTCTGAGGGCGCATATCAGTTTTGGGGCCGACATTCAAAATTCATTAAGGAATGTGTTTTATACGCCCCAGACATTACAGGGCAGCAATCGGAACGGCTACGGCAGCAATGGCACTTCTGAAAATCTCAATCTGCTGAATGAGAACACGCTGATCTATACCAAAAAGATCAACGAGGATAATAGTTTTGATCTGCTGGCCGGCGTAACTTTTCAAAATAACCGGCTGCAAACCTCCTACCAGGAAGCAGAAAACTTTCCGAACTATACCCTGGGGGCCAATAGCCTGTCGGCCGCCAATACACTGGACATTACGAACAGCGACCTCGAAAAATGGGGGTTGAACTCTTACCTGGCCAGGGCAAACTACCGGTTTAAGGACCGTTATCTTTTTACGCTGAGTGTCCGGGAGGACGGGTCCTCCCGTTTTGGAGCCAATAATAAATATGGGTTTTTCCCTTCCGGCGCATTTGCCTGGAGGGTGTCGGACGAAAACTTTTTGAAAAACAGCAGGACGATCAGTGACCTCAAATTCAGGGCGAGTTATGGGATCACCGGAAATGATGGCATCGGGCTTTATAATTCCCTTTCTCAATATACGATCGGCAAAACAGTATTTAATGATATCGAGGTGTTGACCAACCAGATCACCCGTATTGAAAACCCGGACCTGAAATGGGAAAAAACAAAGCAATTGGATATCGGGGTGGATGCGGGATTCTTTGG
Source organism: Chitinophagales bacterium (assembly GCA_015655015.1). Taxonomy (GTDB): domain Bacteria; phylum Bacteroidota; class Bacteroidia; order Chitinophagales; family Chitinophagaceae; genus Puia. The sequence continues at coordinate 1,050 of JAATFV010000133.1, forward strand.
GAACCGCCTTTCCTTTACGGCGGATTATTACCGGAAGATAACCAGCGATCTCCTGCTAAGTGTCGACCTCCCCGCAACAACGGGCGCCACCAGCGTGATCCGGAATATCGGGAGCGTTGAGAACAAGGGCTTCGAATTTGCTGTGAACAGTATTAACATACAACAGCAGGCAGACGGTCTCACCTGGACGACGACAGGGAATATCTCCTTTAACAAGAATAAGGTGATATCGCTGGCGAATGGGGTGGACAGATATTTCTCGGGTCTGACCATCATCCAGGTCGGGAAACCGCTCGGTTCATTTTATGGAAATGTTTTCGATGGCATCTGGCAAACCCAGCAGGAGATCAATGCCGCAGGTCAGCTTGCCTTACCCGGGAGCTTACCAGGCGCTTACCGGTGGAAAGACATTAATGGGGACGGGGTATACAACGAATCAAGCGATCGTACCGTTTTAGGAAATGGCCTTCCCCGTTTTATTTTCGGTCTGACGAACAATTTCTCCTGCAAAGGGTTCGATTTCTCCTTTTTCTTTCAGGGGGTACAGGGTAATAAGATCTATAATACTTATCGCACCTATATCGATCCGCAGTATAATCATCTCAAATCCTACTATACTAATCACTGGACCGCTGCTAATCCAAACAACCAGGTGGGGAGCATACGCCAATGGGTCTTACCGGCAGTATCCGACTTCGGGCTTGAAAGCGGTTCTTTTATCCGGCTCAAGACCGTCACGCTGGGTTACCAGCTGCCAAAGCTACCCCGGGCTATCAAAAGAGTTCGCATTTACGTAAGTGTACAAAACGCATTTACCCTATCCAAATACACGGGTTATGATCCCGAGGTAAATGGGGACTTTAACAGTAACACGTCTTATGGAGTAGATAATTTCAATTATCCTCCGGCGCGTACTTATTTAGCCGGTTTATCCATTTCCTTGTAGTTTAAACTTAGATAGCATGAACCCGGGCATGACAAATTTGAATACACAGGGGAACGGAAAAGTTCTCATGAACACCATTAAAAAGACAAATATGGACATGAATAATGAACAGCGAGGCTCCCGACGTAAAAGACATTTTGTACGGATGAAACGAATCAATAGATCGATCGGAACTATCCATACCTATCTTACGCCGCTTGGTATTTCCGGCGGGCTTTTATGTATGCTGCTGCTTTATACGGGATGTTCCAAAAATTTAAAAGAAGTTCCTAATTCTTTTCTCGAAGAAGATAATTCTTTCAAGACGGCAAGCGATGCTACGGTTGCCCTGGATGCCGTATATGACCGGCTGCGTACGGTTTATAGTCCGACAATGATCAACCTGGCAGATCTCAATTCGGAAGAACTTACGATACAGGCTGTCGGAGGGGCCAGCAGCCTGGAATTGGACAATAACGTATATACCGCCTCCAATCCCAATTTTGACGACTTTTATACCAATAACTACTTATTGATCGACCGGGCAAACCGTGTGATCAAAAACGTACCGGATATAGCGATGGATGCGACGGCGAAGGCGCAGATTATCGGCGAGGCGAAATTTTTGCGGGCACTGGCCTATTTTAACCTGGTTCAGGCCTTTGGAGATGTCCCCCTGGTGATCACTCCTACTGCCGACGTAATCCATGTGGCTATCAAACGCAATGCTGCCGCCGATGTTTATTCGCAGATAATCAGCGATCTTAAAGATGCCGGGGCGGCCGGTTTGCCGGCGCAATATACGGCGGCCGGTCAGGTAGGCAGGGCGACAATAGGAGCTGTACGGTCGATATTGGCCAAAGTTTATCTTACTACCAAAGATTATCCGGACGCGGCGAGCACGGCGAAAGAGGTGATCGATTCAAAAGCCTATACCTTGTTCCCGGATTATAAGGATATCTTTCCGCCTGAGAATAAGAACGGACAGGAGCATATTTTCTCGGCACAATACAGCTGTTTAAAAACCGCCTATGGGAGTTCATTTGCGGAGTTATTTGCTATTTACTTTTCCTATCCTGTCAACCAGGGAGGAGGCACCTTCCAGGCTGACTCGACTTATGCCGACTCTTATCTGCCGGGTGATTATCGCAAGCAAATTACCATCATCACTCAAAAAGTGAACCCGACTACCGGAGCCCTGGTGGTTTCCCGCACGGGCCCTTCCGTCGACAAATATTGGGATCCAAGCCCCTGTGGGGAATATACCGCCCGAAATAATTTTATGATCATCCGTTATGCCGATGTGCTGCTGATCTACGCGGAGGCAGTTAATGAGATCAACGGACCGACAGCCGATGCTTATGATGCGATCAACCAGGTCAGGGCAAGGGCAAGGAACGGCAATCCCGCGGCCAATCCGCAGGACCTGTCCGCATTGACACAAGAACAATTCAGGGATGCTGTTTTACAGGAACGGGGCTGGGAGCTTTGTTATGAGGGGCATCGTCGATGGGATCTGTTGAGAACGGGGAAATATCTCAGCATTTTACAGGCAGCTGGCATCTCCGTTTCCGCCAAAAACATGCTCTACCCTATCCCCCAGCATGAGATGGACGTAAATTCAGCTCTTACACAAAACACCGGGTATTGACGACTATACCCGGATATTGAGGACTATACTAACAATTATACTGACAATGCCTATTCTACCGGCCATCTACTGTTACAGTGACATTGCCTGTTATACCTGCAATCGACTATTCTGATCCGGCAACACTTAATTAGAAAAAAGACCATCATGAAAAAATTATGTTATTATATACTGGTCATACTTATTCTTATTTCCGGCAGCCTGTCTGCCCAGGAAAGATATGCTGTCGTCGTATATGGAGCTACCCCGTCAGGCATTGTGGCAGCTGTAGCCGCCGCCAGGCAGGGAGCAAAAGTTATCCTGCTTGAGCAGACCAGGCATGTCGGAGGACTGAATACCAGCGGTATCGGCACGGCCGAAACAGAACATATGATCGAGGAAACCATTTCGGGCCTACCGCTGGAGTTTTATACCAGAATGGGGAAGAAATATGGAAAGCCGGGGCCGACTTTTTATTTTGAATCGCATATTGCGGAACAGGCTTTTACGGAGATGCTCCGGGAGGCAAAAGTGGAAGTTATTTTCGAAGCATGGGCTGACCGGGTTGGTAAAGTGGGCAGCGCCATCAAAAATATTGTCCTGACCAATGGGAATACTATCAGCGGGGATGTCTTTATCGATGCGACCTATGAAGGAGACCTGATGGCAAGGGCAGGTGTGTCGTATACTTACGGTCGGGAAAGCAGGGAACAATATCATGAATCCCTGGCCGGCGTGCGGCTGCTGGATAAACCTATCGATGTCTCGCCTTATGATGACAATGGTCGTTTGCTCCCCGGATTCGTGGAAGCGGGTACGCTGAAGAATGGCGAAGCGAGTAAGCGACTGATCAATTACAATTTCCGGGTGATGATGTCCACCAAAGAGGACAGGACACCTTTTCCGGCGCCCCAAAAATATGATGAGAAACAATTTCTTATCCTGAAACGGCTGCTCATACGGCATCCTGAGACCCGGCTGACCGATATCATAGACAAATACCACTGGAATGTCTATCCGGATGGAAAATATGAAACGAATAATAAACAGAATGCCATTATATCGCTGGGCCTTTTTGGCGGGAATGTGGGGTACCCCGATGCAGACTATGCGAAACGTGCCATTATTTACCAGGAGCATAAAGATTGGACCTTAGGACTGTTCCATTTTTTACTTACCGATCCATCGGTGCCTGAACAATTAAGGAAGGAGATGGGCCAATATGGGCTGGCAAAGGATGAATTTACCGACAATGGCAATTTCCCTTATTATCTATATGTCCGCGAAGCCAGGAGGATGATCGGAACCTATGTGCAGAGCCAAAAGGATATTTTTACGGACACCCGGAAAGCAGATGCCGTTGCGCTGGGTTCTCATTTTGTCGACTGTCACCATGTGCAAAAAGTAGCCATTTCAAAAAATCAGTATATCAATGAAGGAAGGATCTGGGTAAAGGTGGAGCAGCCTTATGAACTTTCTTACCGGATCATTACGCCTGTGTTAAAGGAATGTACCAATTTGTTAGTGCCGGTGGCGGTCTCTGCTTCCCATGTGGGTTTTTGTTCGATCCGGGTGGAGATCACCTGGATGCAATTGGGTCAGGCGGCCGGGGTAGCCGCGGCGATGTCGGCTAAAAATCAAAAACCAGTACAGGAGATCGATATCCATACCCTCCGGCAGGAGTTGAGGAACGCCGGCGTGATCCTGAGCCGGGACGCCCGGAAATGGGAGAACCATGATCAATAAACGTTATAATAATCAATAAACTTTATTGTTTTTGACAAAAAACTTGGAGAAATGGATCTTTTCTTGTTACTTTGTATTTCAAAGTGCTTTTTATGGATAGTCCAAGCCGGGCAAATGAATCTTTAGAGACCTTACAGGATATCAAGCGAATGATGGAGCGTTCGTCCCGCTTTATTTCCTTAAGCGGCCTGAGTGGAGTAAGCGCAGGTTTTTTTGCCCTGGTGGGAGCTTTTGTGGCGCATATCTGGATAGGGGAGTATTATGAGTCAGGTGGGATCGTTACGATTCGCGGGTATATGCAGGATGATGCCCATACGCTTAAATGGAAGCTGATCGTCCTGGCAGGCGGGGTATTGGTGGCAGCGTTGCTGAGTTCCACCTGGTTTACCTGGAGAAAGGCCCGGAGGAACAATTTGCCTGTCTGGGATCTGACCTCGAAGAAATTAATAATTAATGTAGCCATCCCGCTGCTGGCCGGTGGATTTTTTGTCCTGGGCCTCCTGGATCATGCGGACTGGGACTATGTGGCCCCGTCCTGCCTCGTGTTCTATGGCCTCGCCCTGGTGAATGCCAGCAAATATACGTTGAGCGATATCCGCTACCTGGGTTTCCTGGAGATTGCGCTGGGCTGTATCAATATGTTTTATTTGCACTGGGGCTTGTATTTCTGGACTATTGGCTTTGGATTTTTGCATATTATATATGGGCTGATCATGTGGTGGAAATATGAAAAGGGGGGGCGATGAAGAATCCTATAGGCAATCTAAATAAAGTATTCGACAGCCGGATCCGGATGGGAGTGATGAGCAGCCTGTTGATGAATGAGGAGATCAGCTTCAACGACCTGAAGCAGTTGCTGGAGCTGACGGATGGCAACCTGGCTTCCCATCTGATCAATCTGGAGGAGAACGGTTTTATTAAAGTGCACAAGGGATTTATCGGGAGAAAGACGAATACTACTTATTCGATCACCAAGGCCGGCGAGAAAGCGTTTAAGGAACATATCGAGGCGCTGGAGAATATGATTCGGGGAGTGCACAAGCCTTGAACGGCCGGTTTGATAAAATGCTCAAAACCGACGGACGATTGGGATGCTCAAAAGGACAGATGATTAGAATGCTGAAACCGACAGATGATTAGGATGCTCAAAACCGACGGACGATACCCCGGGCAAAAGAGCAGGTGTTGTATCCTGCCGATTGATCCCCTGGGCAGTACCCCGGATTGAAGTAGAATTGATGTGAGAAGAACGTAATTTTTTTTGTCTAAATACTTTGAAATGCAAAGTGCTTTCGTAATAATTTTAAATTGAAATAATATGCAACTGACAAATATGCCGGCAATGAACACTGACACGCGAAAAATTCCTTTTGGTTCTCTGCTTTCCAGCATGCTGGGTATTATCCTGCTGCTGCCAGCGAGTTTTTTCATTCTTACTATTCTGCTGAGGATCTGTTTTGGCTCGAAGACCTTGTATTATTCCATGGCGCCTTCCTTCCTGCAATCTCCTTTTAATCTCTTTGCCTTGCATAAAGCGCAGTTCATTCTTGGATGCCTTATACTGTCCGTGTTTTGTAACGTATTGTCTATCCTGAGATTCGACCTGCAACAGGGACGACGGGGATGGGAAGTGGAAGTATCCTACCGGCGTTACTGGCTGAATACCGCCATCGCTCTGCAAAGCGCCTTGCTGTTGGTGGTATTGGTCGTCTATGCGTTAATACAACATATACGGTATTAAGTGTTTATGAGCAGGAGCCAGGGGCTGAATAAGATATTACCTTTGAGGAAGCTATTTTGTCTAAAACAAACAATTCAGGAAGACAGGGATCGAGCCAACCCTTGTCACTTTTTTGAGCTATTGCATAAAAACTTAAATGATGGAGACCCAAAAGTTTTCGATCCGGAGCCGGATAAAAAGTTTCTACTATGCGGGAGCAGGGATTGGCCAGTTTCTCCGGCGGGAGCACAATGCCCGGATCCACCTGGCGGCGACCATCGGGGTCGTGATCATATCCGCGGTGCTGAGAGTCTCTCACCCGGAAGCCATAGCCCTGGTATTGGTGACCGGATTGGTATGGATAACGGAGATGCTCAATACCTGCCTGGAAAGAATGGCCGATCTTATTTCAAAGGAGCTGCATCCTGAAATAAAATTCATAAAGGACCTGGCGGCGGGGGCTGTGCTCGTAGCGGCTATTGTCGCTGTCATTACCGGGTTGATCATTTTTATCCCTAAAATTCAATTTCTATGATACCTGATAAGGGCTTATCATTGACATCTCCCGCGGACCGAAGGATATTTTTCTTTCGTTCGGAAATGGATCGCCTGTTAGCATTATCCATGCTGTTCAGCTGCCTGCTGGTAGGAGCAAGGATGTTCCATACGGGAGGGTATAAGTTTGTCTTCCTCATCTGGAATCTCTTCCTGGCTTATATTCCTTATTTTATTACCGGCGTCCTGGCGCGCAGGCCCGGCTGGGTGAGCAACCGGCTCGTCTTTGTCCCGCTGTTCCTCGTGTGGCTGCTGTTTATCCCTAATTCCTTTTATATTATCACGGACCTGTTCCACCTGGGGGACCGTTATAATGACCGTCAGGCCCCTCAATGGTTTGATTTGGCCATGATCCTCTCCTTTGTATGGAATGGGCTGCTGCTGGGCGTCCTGTCCGTAAGACAGATGGAACACATCGTGCTGCCCGGATTGTCCCTGCGTAATGAATTGCTCTTCCTTTATCCCATTATGTGGCTGAATGCCCTGGGTATTTATACCGGCAGGTATCTCCGCTACAATAGCTGGGATGTGATCACCGATCCCTTCCAGCTACTGGGCGATATTGCAGGCATGGTGATCCACCCCCTGCGTTACCAGTATGCCTGGGATATGATCTTATGCTTTTCCATCCTGATGACCCTGATGTACCTGATGATGAAAAAGATTCATAAGGCGCTGGTCTGAGCAGAAAGACCTGAAGTTTGAAACCGGCTGGAATTACCGGCTGGGATGGATAGCTGAAATTACCGGCTGGAATGGCTGGCTGGAATGCCTGGAGTTACTGTGGTGAAGCTGGCCTTCCGGTAAAGCGGAAGGGAGCGCCCCTTAGCCACCAGATCAGGCAGGAAGTTTTCAACGGACGCATGACCGAACCCTGGTCGGGGTAAAGCCGGCATTTTGCCGGAAACAAACCCCGAAAGCCGCCTCCTGCGCCTATTGATATAACGTCTATCAATAGACTATTAATAATTTTAGATTAACTAAAACAATACAAAAAACTCCCCTACCATGGAAAATAGTAATTCGTTAAGTGGCTTCTGGAAAGCTAATAAGATCATCCTTAAAAGTTTTCTGATCGGATTTCTTGTCCTCTTATTACTCATCCCTACCTTTTTTATCCAAAACCTGGTGTCTGAAAGGCAGGAGCGGCAGAAAGAGGCCGTTGCTGAGATCAGCTCCAAATGGGCCGGCCCCCAAACGGTCACAGGACCCGTAATCGGCATACCCTATCACGAGATGGTCACAGATCAGGGCAACACCAGGGAAGAAAAGAAATGGGCTTATTTCCTGCCTTCCAGGCTGAATATCCATGCCCATATCATTCCGGAAAAAAGATACAGGGGCATCTACCGGGTGATCGTTTATACGACCGAGCTGGAGATCAAAGGTTCGTATGACAGCCTTCACGTGGCGGAACTGAATATCCCTGCCGAAAACCTCTTGTGGAATGAGGCTGCCGTATTCTTCGATATCAGCGATGTGCAGGGGTTGAAAGAAGATATGACACTGCATCTTTCCGGGACTGGCATGCAACCCGGAACGAATCTGCCGATGGGAACGAACCCTTCTGCCGGTATCGACCTCGACATGGTGCCTGCTAAATTTTCCAGCGAGCAATTTCGGAACTCCCTCAGCGCCTCCCTGCCTGCCTCTCTGGCCGGTATCCATGGTCCGCTGGAATTTTCCACGACCGTGAAGCTGAAAGGATCGGGCAATCTTTTATTTGTGCCGTCAGGGAAGGAGACGCGGGTGGAAGCGGTGTCTTCCTGGTCTGATCCCAGCTTTACCGGAAGTTTTCTGCCTGATGTGCGTACGGTGAAGGATAGTGGTTTTGTTGCCGATTGGAAAGTTCTGTACCTGAACCGTAATTACCCGCAGCAATGGAAGGGGGGCGTTTATGAATTGAGTAAAGCAGCCTTTGGCGTGAACCTGATCGTGCCGGTGGATTCCTATCAGCAGACGACCCGCAGCGTCAAGTATGCAATCCTGATCATCCTGCTGACCTTTACCGCATTCTTCCTCATCGAATGGATCTATACCCGTGCAATCCATTCCCTGCAGTATGTGCTGGTCGGATTTGCGCTCTGTCTTTTTTATACCCTGCTGCTCTCCTTTTCCGAATACATCGGCTTTAACCCGGCCTACCTGGTAGCTTCGCTGGCGACGATCGGGCTGATCGCCTGGTATGTGCGGAGTATCCTCCGGTCATCGAAAATGTCGCTGTTCGTCGGCTCCCTGCTGGCCCTGCAGTATGGATTTATCTTTACGTTGATCCAATTACAGGATTATGCGCTGCTGATGGGAAGCATCGGGTTGTTCATTACCCTGGCCGTAGTGATGTATTTCTCCCGGAAGATCAAATGGAACAGCTGATACCTGGCCAGTCGCTGAAACGATCTTTTAGAACAACGAAAATTGCGAAGAATGTGGTGCGGGCTTTTTTGGGCGGGTGGGTTTTGCTGCAGTAGGATTGGGCTGAAGGGAATAGGTCGCCGGGGTTCCGGTGTTACGGGTTGGTAGAGAGGGGGCAGCGGCTTGTACGGGAAAAGTGACAGGGCCCAGCGATTCACTGGATTCAATAAAGTATACGGGAGTCTCTTCATGTCGTGATGCTATGACGATCTTCGTCTCTCCGGCATGGGGGGCAAACAAATCCCGGGTGAGGTCGGGGTTGTTATTGTTGTGAGAAAGATGCGATAACAACAAATGGGTCAGGAAGGAAGGTCTGTGCGTCTGAAAAAGCTCTAATGCCTGTCGGTTGGAAAGATGACCTTGTCCGCCGCGGATACGATTTTTCAGGTGCCGGGGGTAGCTGCCGTTCTCCAGCATTTCTTCGTCATAGTTAGATTCCAGGAAGGCGGCATGGCATTGTTGAAAATGATGGATCAGGCGTTCGCAGGGAGCGCCGATATCCGTGAATACGCCGATCCTTATTCCTTTGGACTCGATAATAAAACTATGCGGATCGATGGCGTCGTGAAACTTGGGGAAAGCGGTGATGTTAAGCTCTCCGACGGTCACAGGAGTATAAGCCTGAAAGGAGAAGACTAACTGCGCATCCAGCTCCATGCCGCCGTTGCTCAGCGTGTTGGCAGTAATGTAAACGGGCAGCTGGTATTTTTTGGCGATCACCGGAATGCCCTTAATGTGATCCGTGTGTTCGTGCGATACGAAAATAGCCTTTACGGATGACATGGATAGCCCCAGGCGCTGCATGCGTTTCTCCGTTTCCCGGCAGGAGATGCCGGCATCTACCAGGATAGCTTCCCTGTCATTGCCGATGTAATAACAGTTGCCGTTGCTGCCGGAATTGAGGGAGGTGATGAACAGGGACATATTAAAAATCCACCCCCATCGACACATTCATAACAGGTTTCCCGCCGAAGAAAGTATTCATCTGCCATCCGGCATCGAAACGCAGGAAATAGCCCAATAAGGTGCTGCGTGCCCCGAAGCCGTATCCGCCCGCGAAAGGACCGATGCCGCCAGCCTTGAGCAATACGGTAACAGGACCGGGATAGTTGGGGTCATTCGGTCCGCCGATTACCTGTGTCGGCCGGGACAGGCCGCCATAGTTGCCGTTCCAGGCAGATCCCAGGTCAAAGAACTGGATGACCTGGAAGTTGCGGAGGAAGGCATTATTGATCGGTTTGTTGAATAAAGTGGCAAAGACAGGCAGTCTTAATTCACTATTGATGACAACGGCATTGTTACCATTGCTGACATTCTGGTTAAACCCCCGCAGGTTCACTGCCAGAGACTGGAAAGCATACCCGTTATCCGGCGCCGGCTGGGGATTGTTATTGGCTTTGGGGAATAACCATCCGTCCGTGCCGCCCAGGTAGTAGACCACCTTATGATTGCCCCAGGAGAAATCACCCGCCGCACGCAGGGCCCAGATGAAGTTGCGGTAAATAGGTATATAATTCCGGGCATCAAATCCAAAATTATACATATACTTTCCTTCGCCGGTCCCGGCTGTTGTGTTCAGCTGGGTATTCCAGTCCATATAAACTTTAGCACGCAGTCCGTTCCAGATATTGGTGGCCTTCATCAGCGTATTGTCATATACATACTCCAGATGCACCAGTCCATAGGTCTGCTTGTTCTGCGGTTTGGCCGTCAGTACGACCGAATCCACAAAATAGCCGTCCCCATCAGGCCGGACAATTACCTTGTCGGTACGCAGTCCTACGGACAAGCGGAGGCTTTTCACCTTATCGAAAGGATATTTGATGATGGCCTGCCAGAGATTGGTATATGATTTGGCGTCGAACCCGGTATTCAGCTGTACCGCGTTTTCAAGGGTAGTATCCTGGTATACGCCTACCTGCGTCTCCCGGTAGTAGACCAGGGAAAAATCGAACAATTTCTTGAGATAGTCCACCCTGGCGAACCACTCGCCGCTGCCGTCGAAAAAGGAACCGCTGCCTGGCGTGAAAGTGGATGCCCCTTGTGTCGCGATAGGGCTGGAGCCGGATCCCCCTCCGAAGAAGGGCAGCCGCATAGCGCCGGTGAACCGGATATCTTCGAAAAGGTCGAAGATAGAGGCTTTGAGCATACCGCTGAAGGCATCCTGTCCGCCCATATTAATAGGTAGGGAGCCGGTGTACGGCTGAAGGTTGGTGATCAGGACATCGTTATTGAAGCCCGCAGAAAAATTGTCTACGGAGAATTTCAGATTATAATCAAAGAGCTTGGCCTTCTTCAGGACGGGCTCTTCCTTTGGCTCCGGACGTGTCGCGAAAGGATTGCTGGTCGCGGGGGCCGGACGTCGGTTGTTTATCGAAGAAGTATCTTTCCGGTCACGATTGAATTCACTTTCAAAAAAATCAGCGCCGGGTTTACGGGCACTGTCGGAAAGGGGCCTGGGCGCAGAAGGGGGAAGGGCGCCTGCCGTCACTACCATGTTCTCCGCAACGGTCCTCTTGCGATAGTCCGTCATCCGGGCATTGAGATTGCGTTTTTTCAGGGCAGCATCGTCCACCTTCAGCTTGTAAAGGAATTTGAGATCGCCTTCCGTTCTTACTTCGCTTACCTGACCGGCATCGCCGGCGCTCTTCGTTTCCGTTAGTCCGCTCTCATAATTGGTGATGGGAAAGATATAAGAAGAGTCATTGGTGATGGAAAAAGAATATACGGTATCCGGCTCTGTCTTTTTTTGCGCCCGCAGGATGGAGTCCAGCTCTTTAGGCTCCGGGTTATGCAGCAGCTCATCTCCTACTTTGTAGACGGTGTCGATCCCTGCCCGCTTGGTGGTGAAGAAACCGGCATACCGGTTGGAGATCCCATTCTCATCACTGATAAAGGTGAAGTGGTTGTTATTATATTGAGTGGGATAACGGGCATTCCCGTATTTCAGGAAGGTGAGCTGGGAGATCTGTTTGGCCTCGCTCTCATTCCAGTTGTCCACGAGAAAGATATTGTAATGGTAATTGGACGGCAATACGGTATCCCCTGTCTTTGCCCTGCCGGAAGGACGGTTGGAGGAATAAATGATGCCGGTTTTGTTCGGGAAGGCGACAAAAGAAGCGTCCAGCTCATCATATACGTCATTGGTGATCTGCCGGTAGCTCTGGTCGTCGATTTTGTAGACATAGATGTCCATCTGGCCCTTCCTGGACGCGCTGAGCAGCAGGGTATTGTTGTTCAGCATGTATTTCATGTCCTGCACCTGGTCGAAGTCCGGCAGGTCCTGCGTGATAATTTTATAATGCCTGTTCGCATCGTAGACGAATAGTTTTACTTTTCCCCTGTCCCAGTAGATACAGGCCAGGCGGGTGCCTTTATTATCCCAGGCGATAAGGGGATAATGGGGGTTGATCTGGTCCGCGAGGGAGCGCACCCCGTTCTTCAATAATACTTTGGTATAGATGAAGTTTTCGTGGAGGGTGACCGTATATTTCCCCCGGTTGTACTCCACCACGGCGTAGGTTTGGCTGCGGGGAGCCGGGTCGGGAGAGAAATGAAAGAAATCCTTATGATCATTGATGGTCTCGACCACCGATACCGTACCCTTGGGGAAATTCCGGCGGCCACGGATATCCTTATCGTATTTTTCCTCTTCTTCGGCCATAAAGTCTTTCAGGACCTCCTTGAATTTCTTTTTGCAGATGCGTTGGGAGGCGTTGTTGAGGTTGCGATAGACCCTGGACAGGTAGAGGAAATAGGTGACATTCTCCTTTTTGTATTTTTGTGCCAGGTAATACCAGAAGGCGTGGCCTGCCAGGTTGGGCTTTTCGAAGGCGAACTGGTAAAAGTTCTTGTAACGGCCGCCCAGGATCGCCGATTTCAGCTGGTCGTCCAGCTGGGTGTTCCATTGTTCCCCGGCGTATTCGATATAACCGTCCGTCAGCCACTGGGGAAGGTCCAGCAGGGCCTGGTTGGTAGCGAATTCACCCAGGTCATCCCCGAAGAGGATGTTCTCCATGAGGATCCGGGCGATCCCCTGCCGGATCTGGATCCGGAGATTATTGTGGTCTCCGTTGAAATAGACTACCATTTTGTTGTTCACCAGCTTGGTGATGCCCCCGGTGGTCTGCCAGTCGAGGCTCAGCCCGATATTGGATTGCTCCAGGTCATTGTAGGAGTTATAAATGACGATATTGGCCCGGCGCTGCATGCCGTATTCTACGAATTGCTCGATGCCCGGGAGCTCTTTTTCCGCCAGCTGGCAGACGAATTTCCCCAGTTCCTGCCCCCCTTCATTAAAATAGGTATTGAAATTGGTGGTCTGATAGTATTTCCACTTGAAATTTTTGAATTGAAGCCGGTTCTTCCCAAATTCTACCGTATTTACCTGGGCCTGACCCTGCCCGGAAAAAAAGAATACCCCCAGTATAATTAAAAAAAGATAGCGTGATTTTGGCATAATCTGGTGAACTTGCATACCCATACTTTTCTGTGAGGTTTTAAAGTTATAACAATCCCTAATACCGGGGAAATTGATTTTGCCTGGCGGGCGGGTTAGCTCAAATTTGCGTCAGCCTTACTGAACAACTATTAAAAACGATCCTTATGCTTACTATAAAATCTTTCGTGTTCAACCCTGTACAAGAAAACACATACGTGCTATCCGACGAAAAGGATGCCTGCTGCCTTATTGATCCGGGCTGTTATTTCGGCAATGAACGTGCCATACTAAGTGATTACGTTGAACAGGAGGGGTTAATTCCTAAAATTTTATTAAATACCCATTGTCACCTGGACCATGTCTTCGGCAACAAATTCGTCTATGATACCTGGGACTTACCGCTTCATCTCCACGAAAAGGAGAAGCCGGTCCTGGAGAATGCCCCTGCGGCGGGGTTGCGCTGGGGGCTTCCCTTTGAAAATTACCGCGGGGAGCTGATCTTTTTGTCTCCGGGGGATAGGGTCACCCTGGGGGATAATGAGCTGACGGTGCTCTTTCTGCCGGGCCATTCCCCGGGCAGCGTTGGCTTTTACTGTGAAGCACAGGGTTTTTTGATCGGCGGGGATGTGTTGTTCCGGGGAAGTATCGGCCGTACGGACCTGCCGGGCGGAGACCATGACAGGCTGCTGCGCAGCATCCGGGAAGAACTATGGGTATTGCCGGATGAGGTGGTCGTATATCCCGGTCACGGAGAAGCGACTACGATCGGGTGGGAAAAGGCGAATAATCCTTTTCTGAGGAAAAACTAAAGGAACCGGCCCACTACCGGCAATTTCCGGAACTCTCTTCGTTCTACCCGCAGGATGAAAAGCACATAGGCCCCTGCCAGCGCCGTCGCCAATCCGAAACTGAAGGCGCGGCTATGCCAGAAGCCCGTGAGGAAATGATGGATGAAATAGAGCAGGGCTACGATGACCATGTAGGCTACCAGCTTTTTCCAGGGGTAGGGTACCGGGTACACTTTCTGGCCCCATGTAAAGGATATCACCATCATGCTGCCATAACAAAAGAAAGTGGCCCAGGCCGAAGCCATATAGCTGAAACGGGGGATGAACAGGTAGTTGATGATGAGGGTGACGCCCGCTCCGATAAGGGTGATATACGCCCCGGCCATGGTGTTTTTGGAAAGCCGGTACCAGATGGACAGGTTGTAATAGATACCCAGGAACATATTGGCGAATAGAAGGATCGGCACGACCCTAAGGCCCACCCACATAGAATGGTCCTTGATGAAATATTTCCATATGTCCAGGTATAAGACCACAAAGAGGAACATCAGACAAATGGTGATGACAAAGAATTTCATTACCCGGGCATAGACACGCTGGGCGTCCTGCTCTACGGATTGCCGGAAGAAGAAAGGCTCCGCCCCCATCCGGAAAGCCTGTACGAACAGGGTGATGAGGATGGATAATTTATAACAGGCGCTATAGATACCTACCTGGAAGTCCGCCTGGTCGGGCGGCAGGGGCAGCCGGCGGGCCAGCATCACCCGGTCGAAAACCTCGTTGATCATTCCTCCGAAACCTGCAATTGTCAGCGGCAGGGCATAGAGCATGATCTCTTTCCAGAGCCGGAAATTGAAATTCCAGCGGAACTGCACCAGCTGCCGCCAAAGGGCCGCGGCCTGGTAAAAAGAGGCGACTAAATTGGCGATCAGCACATATCCCACCCCAAAGCCGGGACTGTACAGCATCAGCCAGACACTGTTGGGTTTTTCCTTCGCCAGGCGGGGACAGACGCTGAGGAAGAAATAGACGACGATAATATTCAGGAGGATGCCGGTAACGCGGATGAAAGCGAACTTTTTGGGCCGGCCTTCATGGCGCAATTTCGCGAAAGGAAGGGCTGAAAGGGCGTCGAAGGCGATGATGAAGGCGCTGATGGTAATATATTCCGGGTGGGTGCTTACGTGGATGAAGTCAGCAATGGGCTGGTTAAACAGCAGCATCATCAGCGTGAAGAGCGTAGTTGACCCCAGCAGGGAGATCATCAGGGTATCATAAACGTCCTTTTCTTCCTCTTTTTTCTGGATATACCGGAAATAAGCGGTCTCCAATCCGAAAAGGACCAGGATGTTCAGGAAAGGGATCAGGGCATATACCAGGCTCATCTTTCCATATTCCGCCGTCCCTTTGAATTTCAGGGTCAGGTAAGGAGTCAGCATGTAGTTCAGGAATCTGGCGAAAATGGAGCTTGCCCCATACCATATCGTCTGCCCCGCTAATTTTTTTATACTGCTCAAACTGCTTGGTTATGATTTATTTTAACTCAAAATTTAAAGTACAAAACCAAAAATACTTCTGTTACGGGGATATTAACGCTGAATTTTCAAAATAGCGTGGATCCGGTATTTTAAATTTTTGTATTTTGAATGTTGAATTACGGGCTTTGCTCTTCCGACGAGCGATTTGCGACTAATTTCGTGGGTTTTTAATCCAAAACGTAATTTTCAAAATACAAAATAATTCATCCTGGATACTTTCGGACATATCAAATCGGTGATCGTCATCATCATGGGCCTGAGCATCGCCAAGCTGTTGCAGGGTGCGGTGAAGCTGATACAGCATCCCGGCCGTACCAAGCCGTATTGGGTGCACCTGCTCTGGGCGCTCTATCTTTTTTTATTGCTGACCCATTTCTGGTGGTGGGAATACCATCTCAAGGACGTCAGTAACTGGTCCTTTCCTGTGTATTTTTTCCTTGTTCTTTATATAGTCATGTATTATACGCTTTGTGCGCTGCTTTTTCCGGATGACCTGAAGGACTATAATGACCGGTATGAAGATTATTTTTATTCGAGGCAGAAGAAATGGTTTTTTGGGGTGCTGGCTGCCAGTTTTGTGGCGGATGTAGCCGATACTTACCTCAAGGGGAAAGATTATTTCCTGCAGACCACCTGGGAATATCCCGTCCGCAATTCCATACATTTTATTCTCTGCCTGGTGGCTATGAAGGTGATGAACAAGCGATTCCATGCGGTGCTGGTGATCCTGTTCATTCTCTATGAGCTTACTTATATCCTGCGATTATTCGATACGGTAACGTAAGAACAACTCGTAGCTTATCACTTACAGCATGTAGCTATATTAGCTTGCTATATTAACTTGCAGATCTCAGCCCTCCTTGCAGATCTCAGCCCTCAAGTGCGATATCCTGCTCGCTGATCAGGCTGTGTTTCAGGGCGAATACGACGACCCCTGCCGTATTTTTCACCTCCATTTTTTCCAGGATCCGGGTGCGGTAGCCTTCGACGGTGCGTTTGCTGAGGTAGAGCTTCTCGCCGATCTCCTGTGCGGTGTGTTGCAGGCAAATGAGGCGGATGATCTCTCGTTCCCTATCGGTAAAAAGGGTTTCGGGATGCTTTTTATGGGGATCGAACTTGCTCTTGACGATCAGGGAGGCAAGACGGGCGGAGGTGTGCTTGCAATAAAAGATATTGCCGTCATAGACGGTGAAGATGGCTTCCAGGATCTCTTTTTTGTCGGCATTCTTGAGCAGATAACCTTTGGCGCCTGCTTCCAGCATTTCGACAATAAGGTTTTCCTCTTCGAACATGGACAGGGCGATGATCTTCAGATTGGGATGTTGCTGCAACAGGAGCTTGGCGGCGGCGATCCCGTCCATCTGGGGCATTTTGATGTCGGTAAGCACCAGGTCAGGGTTCTTATCGGCCACCAGCTGGACCAATTCCAGGCCATTGCCGGCCTCTCCAACGAGAG
>JAATFV010000037.1 GCA_015655015.1 Chitinophagales bacterium
AGAAAAATTAGTCGGATTATTGGTTTGCTCGGAGGAGGGATAACGCACCCGCTCCGGGAAGGGCGTCATTTTGGTTCCGTGCAAGGTAAAGGGTTCCAGTTTCGGATGGCCCGTACGCCTCAGCTCGGCCCAGCACTCGTATGGATGCAGGATATTGAGGTGAATGAATTTCTGCTGCATGAGTATTTCCATCTGGTCATCCACGCTCCCTGCCGTCAGGAATTTTGTCCTGATCGTGTCTCCCCAGCTGGCGATGTCGGCATCGGAGGGTTTGACGGGATACAGCGGTGCGGCCATGCCCTTGGCATCCGGATCATCCTTGAAATCGCTGGCGGCATTGAGATCATACCAGAAATTAATGGAATGGATCACGGCGTCTTTCATATGCTGGTCGGCCGTTTTTCCCGTTGAAGCAAGCCCTTTCAGCTCGATCTCGGCCAGCAGGAGATCGAGCTCCGCCAGGGAGAACATGTAGACGGGCATCTTACCATTGCGGACAATGGTGGCAAAATTGTACATGGAAAAGGTATTCTGCGCCAGGCTGCTGGACAGATCGTCTCCATACGGATAGTATATATTACCCGCATTATAGATGGGCGTCAGCATATCTACGTTATAAGATATTCCCCGGTAATCCCCGTATTTGGTAGGCATGGCGATCACAGGCAGCCGCGGATCGTCAACCCCCGGGGTATACACCGAATCACCATAGTTCAGCCGTTTCATGATGATATTGGGAATGAAAGTGGCATAGATATTCTCGTACATCCCCCGCATCCAGAGTCCGCCGCCGCTCTTCTGATCGGTGTCATACCACAGCGGGAAGGTAATGTCTTCCGCCGGGAGGGGTTGCGCAAGAGCATCCGTGAGCAGGGGTTTAGCAAAATCTGCATCGACGCCGGCAATGCGTACCAATAGTTTCAGCCGGGTAGCGTTCGCAAACTTTGTCCACTTTGAAATATCCCCTTTAAAAGCCGCGTCCTGCCCGGCCAGTCCCTGCTGGCCGATTGACGACATCAGGCTGTAGGCGATCGGCAGGGAATCAACCAGTACTCCCAGGTCTTTAATAATGGATTCATAGATGGTCTTTGGATCGTCATAGGCAGGGTACCAGTTGGTGCTGTTTCCGTCAGTCCCTTCGAAGGCATTGAAATAAGGAATGGAATTGAAAAAATCCACCAGCTTGGCGCTCTGGTAAAGCTTTATCACGGTCACGAGCTTAAAGTACATATCGGCGTCCAGCCTGGCCTGGCCGCTGCGGGCATTGACTTCGGTGCGGATGGTCTCCCAGGTTTTCAGGCGGGTGTAGCTGTTTTCGAAATAACTTTGGCCGGTAATGGCATAGTCATCGAAACCATTCCCGGTGGTCAGGTCATTATACGAGGAGAACCAGTCATACCGGTAAGAGATATAACGCTGAGCGATCTGTTCATAACCCGTGGGACCCAGGCCGTCGTTCAGCAGGTAGAACCATTCCCCGTAATCCTGTATGAATAATTTATTATTGGTCACCGTATTGGTGAATAGTCCGGGAACGATGTCGGTGACACCCGAGGCCAGCTTATCGGCGTCATTGAAGCGGTCTGCCAGGTCTTTCTTGCAGGCAGTCAGCCCTGCTGCAAAAAAGAGCATCATATAGAATATTGCACGTTTCATTTTTTTGATGGTTTAAACGATTAGAAAGCGATGTTTAATCCCAGGGAGAAAGTCTTTTGCCCGGGGAATACGGTATTTTCGACATAACCATCCGCACCGGTAGCCGATTCCACGTCGATGTTCGGAATGGTCTTATACAGATAGAAGAGGTTCCTGCCCGCCAGAGTCACCGTCATGGCCTGGAAACGCAGTTTATCAGCCAGCTTCTTGGAAATCGTGTAGGAGATTGCCGCTTCTCTCAGCTTGATATAATCGTTCTTTTTCAGGGCATCCGGAGGGAAGGAGGAAGCCAGGTCATTGGCATAACTCTCATAATAGGTGGTCGCCGACGTGATTATATCGTTTTTCACATACTTATTGTTTGCGTCCAGCTTTACACCGGGCAGGATCAGTCCGTCATGATAGACATGACCGTCTGCGGAGGCCGGCGGCGCGGCCTGGTCATGCTGCCAGGCGACACGGTTGCCGGTGCCATCGAGATAATAGGCCAGACCGCCGTGTTGCTGGTCGCGATATTTCAGCGTGCTTTCCAACTGCCCGACGCCTGTCAGCCTGCTGTTGGTATAGGAGAAGATCGTTCCTCCGTATTTATAATCCAGGCCGATCCTGAAATTGAAATTTTTGTAGTGAAAGTCGGATAATACGCCTCCGTATAGTTTGGGGTTTACATTCCCGGCCTCTATATTTTTCGTGGGATCGGAGTTCAGGGAATAGATCCCGCTGCCGTTCACGATGCGGTTGCCGTTGTCATCGCGGAGATAATCGGCCATCATGATCTCCCCGGCGGGACGTCCCAGGTTGGCGGCGACATATGCGGCATTGCCGTTGATCAGGTTATTTCTGTCATAGAGTGTGAGATCCCTGTAGAGCGATAATACCTTCGATTGCTGCCGGGCTCCGTTGATAGTGATGTCCCAGCGTATATCCTTGGTGAGGAGGGGCGTGCCCGTCACGGAAAATTCGTAACCCCAGTTGCGCACGTTCCCTACATTGATCAACAGTCCCGAAGAGCTGGAAGCCTGGGAGACCGGCAGGCTGATGATCTGGTGATAGACATTATTGCGGTAGTAATCCATGTCGAAGGTCAATCTGTTGCTCTTGAAGAAACTATTGTTGATGCCCAGCTCAAACTCTCTTTTTCGTTCCGGGCTCAAAGCGCCTGGAAGAATTTTGTCAGGGGGACCTACCGAGACGGCCTGAACGCCGGTGCCCGAAATGTAGCTCAGGCTGTATTGATTATTCGCAAAATAACGGTTGGTACCGTTACCCACATCCGCCCAGGCGAAGCGTACCTGTCCCCTATTCATGGAAGGGATATTAAATCGTTCGGTATAGTTCCAGGTGAGGGAGGCACCGGGATAAAAATATTTGTTGTTCTCAGGAGGCAGCGTGGAATTCCAATCTTCCCTGGCTTGCAGGTCCAGGTAGAATTCACTCTTCCAGGAGATGGTGGCAGACGCTACTCCGCTATACAACACATCGCTACCCCGGCTGTAATTTCGGAGCTCGCTAAGGTTACCGGCAGTAGGTATTCCGGCCTGGTTGTTCAGAGAATACCATCCCGGAAAATTCAGTCCGCCGATCGTATTGGCGCCGATCGTTTCGGAACTTCTCAACCGATAGATAAAACCGCCAAACCCAGTGACACGGATATCGCCATTATGGAAGCTATTGTCATAGTTCAGCAGGCCCTGGTAGGTCTGTACGGTATTATTCTCCTTGGAGACTTTGAAAGCGCCGTCGGCAACGGAAGGCACTATGCGCGTCACGCTTATGTTCGAAGTATAGTTGGTGTTATCATAGTCCAGACCGAACTGGCCCACAAGAAATATGTGTTTGCTAAAATTCAGGATAGTCCTGGCGGAGGTGATGATGTGGAATTTATCGTCTTTTTGCCGGTTCTTGTCCAGCGCCCACAAATAGGTACCGATATTCGATGCGGCCGTCGTGGAAATGGCATTCGATATATCTCGCTGATAACCGGTCGTGTCTTTAAAATAATTGTTATACAGGTTGTTGTAATTGTAGTCCTGCGGGAAACCCCAGGCGATATTACCGCCATTCTGTTCGCGGCGGTTCTGCGAAACGATATTATAGATATTCGTGGCCAGCTCGAAGCTCGCCAGCTTCGAGGCCTTGAGATTGCCGTTAAAGCTGAAGGTATTGCGCTGCTGCCAGGAATTGGGGCTGATGATGTCGGTATACTTATAATTGGTATAAGAGGCGCGCATACTGCCCTTCTCGCTGCTGCCTGAAATAGCCACGTTGGCATTATAGGAATGACCGGTATGGAAAAGGGATTTATAGCCATCCTGCGGGCTGTTCTTAACCAGGGAGCTGTCATACATCATTACCGTCGATCCGTCGAATTTAGGCCCGAAGCTGAAACGCTTATTTGGGATCTGGCGTACCTTCTGCCCGTTTAAGGTCGTGTACATGGTGTCATAGATGTTATCACCCAGCCCATACTCCTTTTGCAGGTCCAGATAGGAATGCGGCTGCTCTACGGTATATTGCAAGGCTCCTGTCATGCCGAACCCCCTGGCATTCCGACCGCTTTTGGTGGTGATCAGGACGACTCCGTTGGCGGCATCCGTACCATATAATACGGTGGCCTTGGCGCCTTTAAGGATATCGATGGATTCGATATCCTCGGAATTGAGGTCATTGATATTGGAGCCATAATCGTAACCTTCACCCACTGGTCCTCCCATGGAAGTGGCCCGGTCACTGATGATCACGCCGTCCACGACAAATAAAGGGCGGGTATTCTGATCCGGGTTGAGGCTGAATGCCCCGCGGATATTGATCTTCAATCCTCCCATCGGACCGGCGGCCCCGGTATTGACCCCTACCCCGGAGGCTTTACCGTATAAAGCCAGGAAAGGATTCATCGTCTCGCCGGCTTTTACCAGTTCTTCGCCTTTTATAGTGGCAACGGAATACCCGATCGAACGCCGTTCCCTTTTGACTCCCAGAGCGGTTACCACCACGTCGTCGATGGCAGTAGTACCCTGAGACAGGGTAATGGTTACAAGCGTCTGCCCGGTTAATTTAAACTCTCTCGTCTGGAAACCTATGCTGCTGATGACCAGCACGGCATTGGGATCCACGCCTGTCAGGCTGAACATTCCATTCTCGTCGGTAACGGCAGCCTTTTTAGTGCCTTTGATGTTGACGGTGGCGGATACGATCGGTCTACCATTTTCATCCTCCACTTTACCTTTTATCTCCGAAGACGGCGCCTCCGTTGCCGGCGCTGTGACCGGCGCCTCTTTTTCCTTGATCACGATGGTCCTGTTCTCGATGGACCAGGTAAGCGGCTGCTCTTTGAAGCAGGCCTGTAAGGCTTCTTCCAGGGTGACGTCCCGGAGATCCACCGTTACCTTCTTCGCCTTGCTGAGCGTCCTGTCATTGTAGAGAAAGCTATAACCCGTCTGTTTCCGAATGATTTTAAAGACCTCCGTCAGAGCGGCATTTTTCCGGGAGAGAGAGACATTCTGCGCATATCCTCCGGCCTGCACCTGCAGACAGCCTAAGACCCATAAGATAATAGTAAGTTTCATGGTCATAAGCAATTTAGATCTCTGGCAACGTCCCCTCTGGAAGGGCAATAGTTTGCCGGTTGCAATGAAATGCATAGTTTTGATTGGTTTTGGTTAAATAATATGCGTGTCAGCAATTTGTTTGGCCAAGCTTTTCACCGGGTTCCGACCCCCATCGGGATCCGGTTTTTTCCGCCTTTTATTTTATCATATCCTTTTTTTATGGTTTTACATAAATATCCCGTCCTTCGATCCTGAAGTGCACGGTATTAGTCATCGCCAGCATATGCAGGAGCTGCGACACTTTTTCCATTCTCGGCATGGAGCCGGAGAAGGTCTCGTCTTTCATATCGCCTTCATAGATGATCTGGACATCATACCAGCGGGCCATCTGACGCATGATGGCTTTCAGGCCGGTACTGTTGTATTGGAAAAGGCCGTTCTTCCAGGCCAGGGCTTCTTCGGTATCCGCATCCGGGATAATTTTACCTGTCCCTGTATTGGCCGTCTGGGCTTGCTGGCCCGGAGATAGCTGGTGTGCATTTCGTCCCTGTATTATTTTAACGGCCCCTTCGATCAGGGTGGTCTTTACAGTCGCCTCATCCTCGTAGCCGTTGACGTTAAAATTGGTTCCCAGTACCTGGATATGCAGGGTATCCTGTGTTATCCTGTGATCCGGCATGTCTATGATGAAAGGCTGACCGGCATTACCGGCAACTTCGAAATAGGCTTCTCCCGTGAGTGATACCCTCCTCTCCGCCCCTGCAAAACGGGTGGGATAACGAAGAGAGGTAGCGGCATTCAGCCACACAGACGTTCCATCCGGCAGGGTGACCCGGAACTGGCCGCCCCTGGGCGTGGTAATGGTATTATAGGCTAGCGGCTCTTGTGTATCTTTTTGTGAAGAAGCTGTTTTATAGGCCAGCTGGCCGCCGGCCAGCTTGACGATCGCCGTACTTCCCTGCCTGGTGAGCATTCCTTTATGGGCGCTGTCGAGCACTATCTTCGATCCATCCGCGAGGGTAAGGACTGCCTTATCGCCGCCGGGAGCCACGTCATTTGGAAGCAGCTGGGCTGCCACCTGAATTTTTTCCGGCTGCCGGCGGAATAAATAAAGTCCCTCTCCTGCCAGGAGCAGTACGCCTATGCAGGCGGCGGCGACCAGGCCTTTGCCATAACCCAGGAAAAAGCGTCGTTCCTTTCGTCCGCCATCTTCGATCGTAGCAGTCAGACGGCGCCATAATCTGCTGCCAACTTTGTTCCTGAGTTCCAGCAACTCCACCGGGATCTCCGCATCTGCGTGGTCGAAGGAATGATACCAGTCATTTACCAGCTGCTCTTCCTCCGCAGAAGCTGTCCCATCCAGATAATTCCCGATTGCATTCAATAAAGAAGAAGATTTACTCATAACGGACTGTTACCGGTAAAGTGCCGCGAACAGGCATAAGCACCCATGCAGATCAAAAATATTTTTCCCGATCCGTAAAATCCGATCAGTAAAAGAAGAAAAAGAGGAGGAATGGAAGATTTTTAAGGGTCAGGCGAAGCCGGCGAAGGGCCTTATTCAGCTGATTCTCTACTGTTTTAGGAGAAATATGCATTTTTTGGGCGATCTCCCGTATCGTCAAACCCTGTTCGCGGCTATAGCGGAAAACAAGCTTACATTTCTCTGGGAGCACCTCCACTTCCTTATGAAGTAAGGTCAAAATAACTTTATGATCGAGGGCGGCATCCAGGTCGGAGAAAGACTGCATCGCGGATAATGTCCGGCTATACTGGCGGGCCAGGGCTGCTTTTTTGACCTCTTTAAGGATCCTGTATTTTACGGCTGTGGCAAGATAATTACGAAGGGAGCCTATTTCCTGTCTATTCCGGTTGATCCATATGCCGGCAAATACATCATGAACGACATCTTCCACACTCTGCCTGTTTTTCAGGCGGTTATAGGCCATCCCCAGGAGGACCTCCCAGTACCGGTGATAAATTTCGGCAAAAGCCGCTTTATCATTTTCGGAGAGAAGCCTCAATAGTTCCTCATCAGTATAATATGACCCTGAATTCTGCAAATGTAGTAGTCTTGGTTACTTAAAAGTACTCAAATATGACATACCATGGTCTATGAATTTAAAATAAAGTTAAAGGTAACAATGAATGAGTGGCGACTTGCGCGGGGTTCTGGCGCTCCTTACAAGGTTCCGGAAAAATTATCCCTGACCTCCTTATCGGGCAGACCGGGACAGCCGGTAATAGTAAGACCGCTTACGTTTTTCAGTATAAGGGCGTTCCCACTCTTTCTACTTTGTGCATTCACATGCCCGATATAGATGCCTTTTACATCATTGAATTCGAAAGGGGGCCGGAGGTCCGGATTTATGGTATGCAGGAATATGTCATTGATCGAGATATTCCGGGCGTGCCGTACGTATAAGCCATAAACGGGGCAATCGCCGAACATACCCGGCTCGGGATATTTATCTTCCTTTTCCGGCATGTCTTTATCAGGAGTGCGGCCGCCGCCCTGGTAATAAATGCGGATATTGCTCAGTTGCACGTCTTCAATATCATGGCCCGGAATGCCGCTGATCGTACAGGTATTTTCGGAGGTGGCATTGTAAACGACGATGTTACTGATATTGATCCGTCGAAGCGTTCCTACCGGCGTGGCTGCGGGGCCGCGCATCCGGGAACCCAGCCGAAGGAAGATCGGCTCTTCCACGATATCCCTCATCGTGATATTGGAAATGGTCACATCTTCGAGCTGTGCGCCATCGACGGATTCCAGGCAGAGTCCTTCGCAGTAATCGAATACGCAGTTGGAGATGGTGATATTTTTAAATCCGCCGTTGGACTCGGTCCCCATCTTGATACGGCCGGTGGGGGTGAATTTGTACCTTGGATTTTCCGTACGTTGGAACGTGCCGTCGAGCAAAGTGCCTTCATCGTATCCGCTCACCTGGCAGTTGGTGATCGTTACGTTTTCCGTGGCCCGGGCGATACCAAGTGCGAAGCTGCTCTTGAGACAAATGGCGTCATCATAGGGAGCATTGACCGTACAGTTGGAAATGTGTACGTTGCGGCAGCAATCCACATCGACCCCGTCCCTGTTGGTGTCCATCTTTACATTGTCCAGGGTAAAGTTGTCGACACCGGTCGCCAGGATAGCAAACCATCCGCCGTGCAGGATAGACAGGTCCCGGATGAGCACGTTCCTGCAACGGAGCAAGGCGATCGCCTTATTGGCGGATTGTTTGCTTTTGACGCCGCCTTTGTATAAACCTTTTCCCCAGATTGTTCCTGCGCCCGTGATGGAGACGTCGTGAAGGTCTTCTCCCCAGAGCAGGCTATTATGCCAATGACTGTGCCCGGGGTCCTGGTATCCGTTGCTGCAACCGGGCTCTTCCTCATCATAACCGTTCTCCTGTTTGACTTCGGCGGCGATCAGGACGGCGCCCTGATCGATCTGCAGGTGAATATTACTTTTCAGCCGGATGGAGCCGGATAAATAATTACCGGCCGGGACATAGACGGTGCCTCCACCTTGTTGCACGGCTGCGTCGATGGCTTTATTGATGGCTCTTGAATCCAGTGACCGGCCGTCTCCTTTGGCGCCGAAGTCTTTTATGTTGAACCAGGATTGTGCGGGGACCGGGGCAGGTAATGCGGATGACGGAGGAGACTGTACGCCGGTTTGCGGGGCAGATTGTGCTGACGACGGGATAAAGACAGCCAATGTCAGCACCAGGTATAAATATATCTTCTTCATATCCATTAATTTTTTCCGTGCATGGCTTTCAGTAGCTGTTTGCGCCCCCTGTCGACGCTCTTATTCCACATGTAACTCAGGGTCAGCCGATAATTACGGGTCTGGGTGGTGCTGTAGCTTTCCAGGTTAAAGTTCGGTCCGTGCGCAGTGCTGGTCGTACTCTGCTGTATAAAGGGATCGGATACGTTGAGCGTGATATAGAGCTTTTTATGGAAGAGCTTACGCTGCACCGCGAAGTTCATATTCACCGTAGCCGTGGACACGCCCTGGGGGTTTCCATTCCGGTTGTACAGGCAGCCGGCATTGAAGATCCAGACGGGAAGCGTATAACTGGCATTGACGTTCGTATAGAAGGAACCGTTATCCTGGTATTTGTTGACCGTCCGGTCGTACTGCCCGTAACGGCTGTAAATATAATTGACACCGACGTTAACCCGCAGCTCACGGGAAAAGGTGTAACCGGACCAGGACCCCATGGAATATTCCTTGCGGCTGCTGATATTCTGGTAAGTGGTCTGCGTAACGCCATCTGTCTCCAGGGTGGTGATCTGCGAAAAGATGTCCTGTACGATATTGAAGCCAAGGCTATAATTAAAATAATAGTTGCTGCTGCTCTTGCCGGCATGCAGATCGAATTCATGGGAAAGGCTGGGTATCAGCTGCGGGTTGCCGAACCGGATGTTGTAAGGATCCGAGTAATCGATGCTGGGGTTCATCTGGTCCAGGCCCGGCCTTTTGATAGAGCGGCGGTATACGAGGGTAAGCGCCCAATCATTGTCCCAGGTCTTGTTGATATTGGCGAAAGGCAGCCAGTTCCAGTAAGTATGGCCGATGTTCTTTCCCGTATTGTACAGATCGAAAGACACCAGGGTCCTGCTCAGGGCCGTGCCGGCTGTAAAGACGAGCTTATGGGCGATGGTCCGGTTCAGGGAAGCCCGGAAGTTGGTCTTGGTCTGGATAAAGTTGAGATTGCTGCTTAACGGGTCGCTGATGACAAAACTGCTGTCGGCTTTATTGAGATAACGTGTCGTCACCTCCACCCTATTACCGCTATAGTTATAATAAGCTCCCAGGGACAAGAGGGTCTTGCCATCACCTGTCAGCGGCTTGTCATAAGAAGCCCGGAGCTCATATCCTTTTATCCGGCTGTCATTGTGCTGGCGCTGGGTAGAGTCCGCGCCGCTGAAACTGCGGTCGGGATTCAGGTATGACTGGTAAAAGGACAGGTCATTGCGGTTGGCGGTATAATTGAAAGAGCCCGAGACCTCCAGGACTTCCTCCGGCGCCCGTCCTTTATGCCTGAAGCTGACATTGCCATTGGGGTTGAGATTATAGCCCTTATTGCCGGTTGTCCGGTCACTGAGGTTATAGAGATCTCCGTGCTGGCTGACGGAGGTGTACTCATTGGCGGAATGGTTGTTGAAATTGTCCTGGTTGATCTGCCCTACAACGTTCAGCGAATTATATTTATCGAAGTCATAGTCCAGGCTGAGCCGGGCATTCGGGCGGGTATCCTTGTTGGTATACCTGTTGTTGGTATTCAGGAAATTGGTCGAGTCCGCATAGATATTCTGCCTTTTAGACCAGCCGTCACCGGTAAATTTATTATATCCTGCCCCTGCATTCAGGTTGATGGCCAGCTTCCGGTCCCGATAGCTGACATTGGTATTGCCGCCGTATTCTCCCCGGGTGCCACTATAGATATTCACCCGGCCGCCGATCCCTATTTTACCTTTGCGGGTAACGATATTGATGACGCCTCCTTCTTCATTGGCATATTCGGGAGGCGGGTTGGTCATGACCTCTATCTTTTCGATCATATTACCGGGAAGGGCGTCCAGGAAGTCCTGCAATTGCCGGGCATTGAGGTTGATGGGCTTGTCGTCGATGAGGACGACGGGTGTCTTCCCTCTTACGATAAGATTGCCATCGGCATCGGTAGCTACCAGCGGGACATTACGTAACAGCTCATTGGCGCTGGCGCCGGCGCTGAGGGGAGACTCTGCCGCGTTAAAAGTAAGATTACCTCCTTTGCTCTGCACGAGAGGTTTTTCCGCATAGACCACGACGGCATCCATATCGGTGCTCTTCCGGTCCAGTTTCAGATCGTTGAGGATGAAATCGGAGTGATCCTGCCGCACGCGAATGCTGTCGATCGACAGGGTGTTATAACCCACTGCGGATACCCGAAGCCGGTAAAGCCCATAAGCTACGTTATTGAAAGCAAAGGAGCCTTCTGCGCTGCTGGCCGCCGTTTGCCCTTTGGAAGGGTCGGTAACGCCCAGCAAAGAGACCGTGGCGTCCGGGATGGGCTTTCCGGTCTCTCTTTCCAATAAATTGCCGGTCACTGCTCCGACACCCGGTTTCTGCGCTCTGGTCTGAAATACGGTTAAAAAAAAGATGAAGGGGATTAAAAGGGTACTGTGTAATCGGTTCATTCCGGTAATCTGCTTGTTTGGTTATCAATAGGGGCGCTGATGGCCCCGAAATATCTGCCCATCCAGTAGGGCAGCAAATAGACATCTCCGCCGCCGAGTTCCGCGCCGCCGTTGCCGCCTTTATCATCGAGCTCGAAGAGGTTCCTGTTATGTTTGTTCTGCGGTCTTTCATCCGGGGACAGGACGTCCCGTGTGGGCTGCTCCCGTATGTTACTGCCGATGAAGACGAGGTCTTTGCGATCGCTGTTGTGCACCGGCCAGTTGAGGAGATCCAGCGGCATCTTTTTCAATTCCCAGATGGTGGGGGCCAGGTCGAATTCTTTGGCGCCGGTGAGCACGCCGTAACAAAGATTCCACAAGCCGTCCTTAGCGGGCCGCTTGTAGTTCCAGTGGTCCCGGATCGCCTCGCGGTATTGTCCTTTCAAGGTGGTATCCAGGGCATAGGGATAGAGTCCCCAGTAAGCGAGGAAATACATTTCGTCATCGGAGTTGTTCCATCCGCCCGACAGTTCCTGGCTCCATTTGTCCGCCGTGGCGGGGGCCGGCCCGATCTGGCTGACGGGTCGTGCGAGGTTCTGCAGGTAATGGTCCTTGTATAAGAGCTCCAGGGCCCTGGCCTTATATTTTTCCTTGCCGGTGAAATGATAGGCGGTTTGGAGAAAGCTGATGATATTCGAGGAATACAGTTTCTTATCCCCTACCATATCGGGAAAGCGGTTGACATATTCCGGTCCCCACAATCCCCATAAGGTAGGGCGGCCGTCTACGTCGATCAGCCTGAGGCCGTTGTCGAGAATATAACCTGTCAGCTGGTCGATCAGTCGGATAGCTCTTTGTTTCATCGCCGTGTCGTCCGAGTATTGGGCCACCAGGGTGAGGGCAAAGTATTGACCGACTGCCTGATCGCTGCTGGACGATCCTCTCCAGTCCCATTGCGGATCGGGGGAGTGATGCCAGCTGCTGGGCGTATGTGCGTAACCAGGATACCAGTAGACTTCTATATTCTTCCGGACCTCGTCTTTGAAGGTCACTACCCCGCTCCTTTCGATGCAGCGTCCGAAGAGGCCGGGGATGCCGCTGAGGGTAAAGAGCCGTTCCATGGCGTCGAAGGATTCGCGGTAGTTCTGGTCTGCCTCCGGGTCATGA
>JAATFV010000171.1 GCA_015655015.1 Chitinophagales bacterium
ATTATTTGCTTATCAATAAAAGGAATAATCTGTTTGCTGTAATAAGTACGATTTATATAATTTATCATATAGACAAAGTTTCTTGTATATCGGAAACTTTATTAAAATTAAAGAAAGTTTCTTGTATATCGGAAACTTTATATAAAGATAATGCCATTACTCCTTCAACGCAAAAGCCACATAAGTGTCTGCTGAATGGGTCCCTAATTTCCCGCCTCCACAGGCAATAACGATAAACTGCCTTCCCCCTGCAGAATAGACCGTCGGAGTGGCAAAACCGGCAGCAGGGAGATCTGCCTGCCAGAGCAGCTTGCCCGTCCTTTTATGGAAAGCCCGGATCTTCCCGTCCCGGGTAGCCGCTATAAAGACGAGGCCCCCTGCCGTTACAACAGGACCGCCATAATTTTCCGTTCCCGTGATAATTCCTTTTTCCGCGAATTCAGGATATTCTCCCAGCGGGATCTTCCATTCAATCTCCCCTGTATTCAGGTTGATCGCATTCAGCGTGCCCCATGGGGGCTTGATGGCAGGATACCCTTCCCGGCTGAGGAATTTATTATAACCGGTAATGGTGTACGGCAGGTTGCGGAAGCTATCTACCGGCGCTGCCGAAACCGTAAAAGCCTTTTGCTGCTGCGACCGTATATCCAGGATAAAGGCAGCCAGGGCGGATCTGTCTTCTCCGGATAACTGTTTAAAGGCCGGCATCATTCTCCGTCCATTCGTGATAAGATCCACAAATTGCTGTTCATTGTATTTTTTAGCGGCTCCCAGCAAAGAGGGATAGTTCCCTCCCCCTTTCCGGTCCGGCCCATGGCAGCTGATACAATTCTGCAGGTATAATTGCCTGCCGGCTTCGAGGAAGGTGTGGGGGACCACAGAAGGCGGCAGGTTCGCCGTTCCCGGAACATCCGTGATCGTTATGATCCAGGGCATTTCATTGGCATTGACATATAAGAGCCCTGTCGCGGGATCAAAGGCGGGGCCGCCCCATTCAGCCGCTCCATCCAGGCCGGGCAGGATTACCGTCCCCTCCTTCGACTGCGGATTGAACATGTTGCCGGTATGGTATCCTTTCAACCGGGCCTTTATTTCGGCTATGGAAGAGTCCGGCAACAGGTCATTGACATCCGAGTCGTTGAAAGTCTGACGGACAAAGGGTTTGGGCAAAGCCGGAAAAGGCTGGGTAGGCCAGAGCTTCTCCCCTGCCAGTTCCGTATTGGTAGGTACGGGTTTCTCTTCGATGGGAAAGAGAGAAACACCTGTCTCGCGATCCAGCAGGAATACAAACCCTGTCTTGGTAGGTTGTGCGACGGCGTCCACCATTTGTCCGTTATGCATGACCGTGACCAGGGCCGGTGGAGTAGGCAGGTCTTTATCCCAGGTGTCATGATGGATCTGCTGAAAATGCCAGATCCTTTTCCCGGTGGCGGCATCCAACGCCAGCAGGCAATCGGAGAAGAGCCCCTGTCCCTTACGTTTGCCTCCGTAAAAGTCGAACGAGGCGCTGCCGATGGGAGCAAAGAGTATCCCCCTTTTTTCATCCAGGCTGAAACCCGACCAGGCATTTGCTCCACCGATGTTTTTCCAGGCGATGGGATCCTCCCAGGTGTCATATCCGAATTCGCCCGGCCAGGGAATAGTATGAAAGGTCCATTTCAACTCTCCGGTCCGGGTGTCATAGGCCCTTAAATACCCGGGGGCGGCATCACTGCCTTCCGATACACGGGTACCCATGATCAGCAGGTCTTTGTAGATGATACCGGGAGAAGTGGCTACTACATAGAGGTCATGAACATCCCTGCCCAGCCCGTCATGCAGGTCGATCTTCCCCTCCTTTCCAAAAGAAGGGATCATCTTTCCGGTATTGGCATCGATGGCATATAACCAGGGACCTGCCGAATAAAAGATACGCCGGTCATCTCCCCCCCTCCAGTAAGTTACTCCCCGGTTGTTATTCAGGGCAAAGTCTTTCCGGGACTTGTTCTGATTGGAATCCTGCGGATTGAAAGTCCATTTCGCCGCTCCTGTCGCAGCATCCAGGGCAAACAGCACCAGGCGTGGAGAGGTGCTGTAAAGGGTGCCGTCCACGAACAGGGGGTTACATTGTATCTGGGAATGATTGATCGTATCTGCGTCACCGGTATGATAGGTCCAGGCGACCTGCAGTCCCTGCACATTCGCAGTGTCTATCTGCGTGAGCGGGGAATAATGTGTGGAAGAAGGTGTTTTTTTGGAAGAGCAGGCGAGACAAAACATAAGGAAGAGCAAACTATAAGCGGCAAGACTTTTTCTCATTACTGTTTTTTATAAATTGTTGGGGTCATTTAGCATTACAAGATATTCATAATATTCCGGGAAATCTCAATTCTCCCAGCCCGTATTCTTCAGCGCAGGATCGTCTTCTTTTGCCAGGAAGTCCCGGGAAGCAGCGGAGTCCGTCTACCATTCGAGGATCGCCGTTTCCGGCACGGTAGCTACCGGTATCTTCCAGGAGGCAGATGTTTCATTGTAAGCCGGATTGGATGCTGAGTTGTAACAGGAAATAAGCGACCAGCGGGGATTTTCGGAGAGGTTGGCCCCGGACCGGTGCAGCAGGTTGCTATGAAAAAAAAGGACATCGCCGGGATCCAGCTCGCAATACACCAGCTCCATTGTCCGGAGAGCATTGTCTACCATAACCGGGTCTGCTCCCAGCTGTTCACCGGCAAATCCATGATTGACCCTTCCCATCTTCTGAGAGCCGCGGATCACCTGGAGACAACCATTCTCCTTATTGGCGGGGGTCAGCGCCAGCATGACGCTGACCAGCTGGTCCGGGAACATGAATTGATTTTTATACCAATACCCATAATCCTGATGCCATTCCCAGGCCCCTCCTACCCGGGGCTCTTTTTGCATGAGCTTGGAATGAAAATGACAAACATCTGCGTCACTGTCCAGGAGCTGCCATAAAACATCCACCAGCTTGCTGCTTCTGGCGAAATAGCCGAAAACATCATTTCCCGGAGTGAACCAGGGGGAGAGACGGGTCTTCTTCCCGGACTGGTCGTTCAGGTCCAGGGCATTTTTGCTCATGGCTTCATCCTGTAAAGCGGCGGCATATAGTTTGCTGGTTGCTGCCGGGGAACAGAAGTTCCGGATCACTAAGTATCCGTCCCGGTCGTAGTCCGACAATTGTTCGGGACTGAGGAAATTAAAGGCCATAGCAAATCGTTTAATTCTGATTAAATTTAAGAATAATATGACGAATTAACCCGTTCCGGCAAGAAAGATTTTATTGGACGCCCGGACAAGACCAGGCAACAATACATTTGCCACAAGTATATTACAATCAATAGCTTATGTCGTTTAAGAGAAGAGGGGTTTCGTTCAGGCGGGAGATCATGCTCTTGTATTTTGGCTGTCGGGACCGTCGGACGCCGCTACTTGCAAAGCTGCCTGCGATTTTTTCATTGATCTACCTTATCAGTCCCCTGGACCTGATCCCGGATTTTATCCCTTTTGCCGGTTATCTCGATGACCTTGTTATCGTTCCGCTGTTATTACATCTCTCTTTCCGGTTATTGCCGGCGGAGGTGAAGGAGACCAGTCGTCTGAAAGCCATCCGGTATGCAGGGAGGCTGCAGATCGTGCTGGTGATCCTGCTGATCCTGGTGGTGCTGCTGCTCGCAGGGATCTATAGGACGATCAGGCATCTATGGCTGGGGAATTGAGCGCAAAAGCAAAGGATGAGCGCAACAGCAAAAATGAGCGCAACAGTAAAGATTGAGCTCTACAGCAAAAATTGGACTCCACAGCAAATTTATTGATCCTCACAGAAAAGATGTAAATTCAAATATCCTCTATCTTTCGATGTCTCTATCAATAAATCCGATGTCTCTCTATCAAAATCCGATGTCCTCTACCAATAAACTGGCATCCCCATGATCATCGATCTGTATAAAACAATTAAGGAGCATCCCGGGCATTTCAGGCAGCTGAATTGCGGAGAATTGCTCTTTACTCAATATGATTGCCCGCAGGAAGCGATCAAACAGGACCTTTTCAGCACCAACCATTACATTGCCTATGTGATCAGCGGTAAAAGGATCTTTCACCTGCCGGGGGAAAAACATATCATGACAGAAGGCAAGTGTGTATTTGCCAAAAAAGGAGGTTGGATCGCGGAAAAGGAACCGGCGGAAGGCTGGTGTGTGCTGGTCTTTTTCATACCGGACGATTACCTGAAAAAATTTATTACCGAATACCGGTCGCAGCTGTCTTTTAACCGTTTGAGCCAGGACGGGACCCCTCAAATGATCGACCTGGATGTAAATGATACCACCCGAAGTTTCTTTTATTCCATGATCCCCTATTTCACGCAGCAGCCTCCCCCCCCTGAATCCTTACTGGATCTGAAGTTCAGGGAATTACTCTTTAATATTCTTATTAACCCGGCCAATAACGCTTTACTTTCCTGGATCAACCGGATCGCTGACTCTCCCAAACTTTCTTTACAGGCAGTCATGGAAGCAAACTATACCTATAATCTTTCCCTTCCCGATTTTGCCAGGATCGCTCAACGCAGTATCGCCTCCTTTAAAAGAGAGTTCAGCACTATTTATAAGACCAGCCCCGGCAAATGGCTGATCCAAAAAAGACTTGATTACGCCAGTCTGCTCTTGCATACCAGCTCCAAACCCGTCAACGAGATCGCTTTTGAAAGCGGCTTCGAGAACAATACGCATTTCAGCAGGGTATTTAAAGAAAAGTTCGGCGTTCCTCCCTTGCAATTCCGCCAACAGCAGCAAGTTTCCTGATCTTTTATTGATCCGGTCAGACAGGAAATTGAACGTTGCGGCAAAGACCGTCTGTTTGGTGGTAGCTAATTTTAGGTTGTAATTAAAAAAGCTAACATCAAATTAAAAACATGAAACAGATCACTATCACTTTCGTCCTTGTTTTTTTACTGGCAACCTTCTCCTCCACCGCACAGACCAGCAAAGTGCTGATCGATAATGAAAAGGTAAAGGTCACCGAATTTATCAGTCAGCCCGGAGAAGATGTTTGCGGTAAAGGAAAGCATACCCATTCGGACCACGTAACGATCTTACTGACAGATGCTATCGTTACAACAACCACCGCGGAGGGAGCCACACAATCGGAAACCTACCTGGAAAACAAACATTTGTATACGGTCACGGAAAACGGAAAAACCCAAAACATACCCACGGACGGGACTTTTTGGGTAAAGGGAGTCACCCATTCCGTCATCAATACCGGGAGTAAGCCTATGCGGTTTTATATCATTGAAACGAAGTAGGGCCATAAGAAGTAGGACCATAACGAAATAGGACCATAACGAAAAAAGTGCCGTTACCGGCACTTTTTCCACTAGTGTAGTGTTGTCTCTAAACATTATCATCATTCGTTTCTTCGAGGTCGTCATGATCGTCTCCTCCCAGGCTGTAATAGTTATTCTCTTCATCCTCTTCCCCGATCTTCTCATCATCATCATCCAGCTCGGAGCCAGGCACGTCCAGGTCATCGTCCGAAAGCATATCTTTCCTGGTCTTTTTTGCTTTCTTCAGGCCGCCATCCAGATCGACGTCGCCCTCCTTATCCTCTTTGCTGTAAATATCATCTTTATCGGAATAGTCCATTTCGTCCAGTGATTTTTGGATATCTTCTTCCGATTTTTGTTTTCCGGGGCCTTTTACAGACTTACTCATAAAATATCTTTTATTGTTTATAAATAACTAGTTGCCGGGCCGGCAGGAAAGTCCTGCCGGCCGCAGACAAAGCTAATTATTTAAAAATTAAAAGCCGTATTAAAGAGTGGCCATGTCGAT
This sequence comes from Chitinophagales bacterium, assembly GCA_015655015.1. GTDB lineage: Bacteria > Bacteroidota > Bacteroidia > Chitinophagales > Chitinophagaceae > Puia. Next base: position 5,835 of record JAATFV010000171.1, read on the forward strand.
AACAAAACGGTAGCGGACGTCCCCCTTGAGCATACGCTCGTAGGCCGTCTGGATATTCTTAATATCGATCAGCTCGATATCCGATACGATCCCATGTTCCGCGCAGTAATCCAGCATTTCCTGAGTCTCGGGAATGCCGCCGATACCCGATCCGGCGAGACTCTTCCTGCCACCCAGGACGCTGAAAGGGCGTATGCTGTATGGTTCGGAAGGGACGCCGACACAAATATGGGTGCCATTGGTCCTTAAAAGCGACAGGTAAAGGTCCATATCATGTTCGGCAGAGACCGTATCGAGGATAAAGTCGAAATAACCGGTGACGGCTTTTACCTGTTCGGGGTCCGAGGTAACGACGAACTTGTGTGCCCCTAATTTTTTGGCATCTGCTTCCTTTTTAGCCGAAGTGCTTAATACAGTCACTTCCGCACCGAAAGCAACGCCAAATTTCACCGCCATATGGCCCAATCCGCCCAGGCCCAGGACGGCCAGCTTATGACCTTTCCCTACTTTCCAGTGTTTCAGGGGAGAATAGGTGGTGATCCCGGCGCAAAGCAGGGGGGCGACGGCGGGCAGGGATAATTTATCGGAAATATGCAGGACAAAGTCCTCATGAACGACGATCGTATTGGAATACCCTCCATAGGTGGGAACCCCATCTTTTCCCCGGCCATTGTAGGTCTGAATATTCCCTACCAGGCAATATTGTTCCAATCCCTGTTTACAATTTTCACATTCCCGGCAGGAGTCTACCATACAGCCTACGGCAGCCAGCTCTCCTACTTTGAATTTTTTAACGTGATCGCCTACTTTCGTCACCGTTCCTACGATCTCATGGCCGGGCACCATAGGGAAGATACCGGGAAACCAATCATTTTTTATCTGGTGAAGGTCCGAGTGACAGACGCCGCAATAAGAAATACTAAACTGTACGTCGTGTGGCCCTACTTCCCGCCTTTCGAAATTCCATGGCGCCAGCTCCGTTGTGGGACTCTGAGCGGCATATCCTTTTGTTTGTATCATATATTTTTTATATTTAATGGCAAAATTATCGGATATTTCTGATCGGCGGGGTTAAAAGATTAAGAACATACTTACTAATAATTTACTTGGGAGACTATTTTCTTTTACGCAGAAGCAAAAATACCACTCCAAAAATAAGTAACGCGCCCGGCAGCACACCCAGGAAAAGAATCTTCAACCTCGCCAGACCGGCGTCGCTCAACGTCAGCCGATTGTCTTCTTTCGCTGGCCTGCTGGTATCTATGGGGAACCGACCATAGGTATACCATCCAAAAACGGCCGTACTGAAGGTGAAATTAGCCCCTCGTCCAACTCTTAGTTCCGAATTGCTCAGGAAGTCGGCATCTCCTGTGACGATAATACGCTGCTCTCTGCCTTTCATCCTCCTCGTAAGCGCCAGCGCAGTGGGAATCGATCCGCTACTGTCGCCGACGGCCGGAGAAAAGTGGACATCGCCGGAGTCGGACGGCAATCCTCCTGCCCTATTCCAGGCGTAGCGATCGTCAATAGTCAACAAGGGTGTCACGCTGAATGTCCGGCCGGTTGTATAAGAAAGACCGACTGCCCCGGGCATGCTGACGGGAATACTGTCATGGAATGGTTTTTTCAGACTCCCGGACAAATCCGCGCCCCCAGTCGTCAGCAAAGACATAACCACTTGCGGCGCATAACGTTCGCTCTTCTGGACCAGCTGTCCCTTCATCAACTGTACGCCCATAGGCCCGATCAACGGATTGAGAATATCCTGTTTTCCTGGTTCTCCGGCTATCAGCAGGTTGCCTCCCTGGTCTGTATAACGCTTCAATCTGGCCATCACATCGGTACTAAAAGGGATCCTCGGGTCCGCAATTACCAGGACTGCCAAATCAGCCGGCACTTCACCCATCGCAAGAGAAATGGTTTGAAATTCGAATCCCTGGTTGACCAGCGCGTTTCGGAACGTAGTTTCCCGGGTCAGCATTCTATAATCTTTTTCTCTTATATCCGATATGCTTCGTTCGGATTCCCCCTCAAGAAAACCAATCTTTGGCGATGGTGCGATCAGCCGGCTCAATGCAGCGTCCGTCTCGGTCTCAGTCGGGAATCTCAGCGGATCATTGAAGAGACGAAGAAAGGTCGCGCTCTTGTTATGTCTTAGCTGCATGATATAGCGGTTCTGCTCCGGCCTAAGGTCTATCAGCTGATGCATCTGCTCCGGTGTCTTAAAGGTCTTTATGTCCACCCCATACATCTTTGCATACTGCTGTGTGATTTGTTCCATCGTTTTGCCGGGATTGCTCCCGAATAGCTTTTGGTCTGCCGATACACTGTCATAATAATAAACATAGGAGAGCCTGATATCGGGTTTGAACCTTAAATAGGGCTCCCAGCGGCGGATATTATTATTCCACTGCGTCGGGTCACCGGTAAAATAGTTCTGATCAAGCAGGTTGGCAAAAGTCTTTACTTCCAACGGACCAGGTCCTAATTCCTTTAACAACCGCTGGGAATTAAGTGTCAGCGTCATCTCCTTCGTATGGGTAGCGTCATAGTAAAAGGTGAAACGCGGCAGGGAGATGACATACCCGATCGAGAGGCATATACCCATCACCAGGATATATTTGAAAGCCACCAGCAACTTCGGGTCCGAGGTTCTGGCCGATTGCAGCTTGCATATGCTGAAGCCAAGGAACATACAAATGATGATCAGGTAATAAAGCACATCCTTTGTGCTGATAAGTCCGGCCATCATGTTGCCGGTGCGCCCCGAAATAGAAAGAAAATAAGTGAGGTCGCGTATCAAAGGTACATCCTGCCACACTGAATCCATATAGCTCAGCAGGGCGAAGACCACCAGGGTGCTGATGGCGGCCACCACCTGGTAGGCGGTCAGACAGGACATAAAAAGACCGATAGCTGCATAGGTACAAAACAACAGGTACAGGCTGAAAAGACCCGAAAGCATTATTCCCGTTTCCGCATGTCCGACATTGACGGCTCCTGAAATAACGAACAGGGTGATGATCAGGATCAGCAGAAAAATGTAGATCATCATTGCCAGGAACTTACCCATAATGATCTCCCGGATACGAATGGGGGAAGAGTATAATAATTTTATCGAACCGCTGCTAAGCTCCCGACTGATCAATCCCATCGTCAGCAGTGGAAGATACAGGTATCCTTTGGCCAGGATCATACCGAACAACCCATTGCGCCCAACGGTGAAATCAGTGAGGTTCTTCAGATTTTGCGCGTACAAACCACCCAAACCCTGTTGAGTGACGAACGCCTCTATATTGCTGGTGTATTCCAATCCGCACTGGAAAAGGAACACGATCAGCAGAAACCAGGCGATCGGTGAATAAAAAAGAGTTTTCAACTCGGCTTTGGCTATTCTTATCGTCGTTGTCATGATATATTTTGATGCCTGGAGGATAATTGTGCGAAGATTTCGTCAATAGAGCTTTTGTCGAGACCGATCTCCGTCAGTTCCCAGCCATGATGGATACTGATAGCGATGATCTTTTTGGTGATGTCCCTGCTGTCATTAAAAAAAAGCCTTACCTGGTTGTGGCTGAGCACATCCACTCCCGTTACCCCTGGTATCTGCAGAAAAGCATCTTCGGACGGCGTATTATCGAGGCTCAGCAGTACGCTGTGGGGTTCCACATAGTTATTGAATGCGTCCATGGTGCCGGCAAAGACTACTTTTCCGTTTTCGATCATAGTGATATCATTGCACAATAGCTGTATCTCCGATAGAATGTGAGAAGAGAAGATAACGGCTCTGTCCTGCGCGATCTCACGGATGAGGCCCCTGACTTCCACGATCTGGTTGGGATCCAGGCCGTTGGTGGGCTCATCCAGGACCACAAGCCTGGGCCGGTGGATGATGGCCTGGGCGATACCTACCCGCTGCCGGTAGCCGCCCGAAAGATTCCGGATCAGCCGCGAGCTGAAATGAGCTATCCCGCACCGCTGTTTGGCCGCCTCGAGGGCCGGCTTTATCTCCGATATGTTCATTAATTTCAGACCGGCACAATAGGTCAGGTACTCATCCACGGTAAAGTCCATATACAGCGGGGCGTTTTGCGGAAGAAAGCCAAGCTTTTTTTTCGCCTGTTCCGGCGACTTCATCATATCCACGCCGTCGATCGATATATGTCCTTCGGTCGCCTTCAATACGCCGCACATGATATTCATAGTGGTGGATTTGCCGGCGCCATTGGACCCAAGCAACCCCATAATACCGGAGTTTCCGAGCTGCAGATTAATATCACGAATAGCCCAGGAGCTGCTGTACCGGTGGGACAGGTGCTCAATCTTTAAAATAGGTTCTTTCATTATTGTTGAAATGGAGTTGTGATTATCAGTAACCCTTGTTTTGGATGAGAAACGGGTTACTTTGCAGTTCAATCAGGGGGATGGGGAACAAGGCGTCCTTTGCATCCCATCCCGTCTTTTCCTTGCCCAGCACATTATTTATGACACCGGTCCTGTTCAGGTCATACCACCTGTTGCCCCATTCGCAGAACATTTCGACCTGGCGTTCGTGCATGATCGCGCTTAATACTTCCGTTTGCGAAGAGACGTCAATTGGCTGCAATCCTGCCCGGTTGCGTATAAGGTTGAGATCCGACAGCGCATCACTCAAATTACCTTGCCTGGCCCGCGCTTCGGCCCGGACCAGGTAGATCTCCCCCAGTCTCAGGATCATATAATCTTCAGTCGTAGCTGCCGCAGTGGAGATGTTCTTGTATTTATAGGGGAAATAATAAGAAACAGCCTGGTTATTCTCCGTGACCGTGCTGACGCCGATCCATTGCGCCTTGCGTTGATCATCCGTCTCGAATGCATTTAGTAAGGAAGCGGACAGATAGAATGAGGGGACCTCATCGGTTGCCACGGTAATTCCGTCGTCGGTGGGGACGAAATTCGCCGCTTCTGCAGTTTGATTGTAAGACCCATTGCCGGGCAATTGCCATATAGCCTCACTACTGCCATCAAGGAACACCGAGGACAGATCCGTAAGACTGTACCCCCCCGGGATGATGACGCTGTCCGCCATATTTTCAGCCATCTTCCAGTTGCCGTGATATAGGTACACCTTTGCCAAAAGAGCATCGGCCACGTAAAGATTGGGACGCAGATGTCCATCCGAAGGATAATTGGCCGATAGACTCTTCTGTGCGCTCTGAAGATCGGCGATCACCTGGCCGTAAATGCTGTCAACGGAAGCCCGCGGCAGGATACTTGTGGTCTTATAGCCGGTGGACAGCACCAACGGCACGGGACCGAAAATATTGACGAGATTGAAATAATATAAAGCCCTGTCCACCTTGAGCTCTGCAGTAAGGCTGGATTTCAGGGAGGAACTGATACCTGTGCTTGCCGAAATGCCTTCCAGGCAGGCGTTTATCTGGTATATGGAACTGTAGGCATTGGACCAGAGGCTGCCGATGGTCAGTGATGTCGACAATATGTTGTTGTTGTAAAATTGATTGTATTCCACATAGGCAGAGGCCGGAACGATAAGCTCATCACCCGAAAGTCCAGTGAACAATGTAATTCCTCCATTATGAAAGCTAAAAGAGCCTGAAACATCGAAGTTATTATATATACCGGCCACGGCGCCCATTGCAGTGGCGCTGTCTGCAAACACCACGCTGGTTGCAATCTTATCGGAGGGGCTGGCGGGTATATCGATCAGCTTGTTACATGCCGTGATGAGCAGGAAAGGGAACAGCAGGAATACCACCGCGCTGTTATTATTGAGTTTTTTTTCGCTTTTCATGATTGTTCAATTAAAAATTTAAGGATACCCCCCCGACGATCGTGCGTTGCAAAGGAAAATTAAAAAGCTGGCCGGCCATCTCCGGATCACCTACCTTATAGCCGGTGATAGTCAGGAGATTTTGCGCATTGAGATAGACCTTGCCATTCTTTAGCGCCATCTTTTTTAAAAAGGAATGGGACAGGTCATAAGATAATGACACCGTCTTAAGTCTTATGTAAGAGGCGTCACTATAGGCTCCGGAGGAACGGACAAAATAGGAGCCTGCATAATAGGCATCTCCATAACCAGCAGTCGGCCGCTGCATATCGGATACATCTCCGGGTTTGCTCCAGTGATCAAGGACCTGTATAGGGTCATTTTGCGGTCCGCCGGGAATGGGCTGTGCGTAGATACTGCCTAAATAGTTAATCCCTTTCTTTTTTTCGAACTGGAAGAAGAAATACAAGCTGAATCTTTTGTATCCAACCGAGTTGCCTATGCCGCCGGAAAAAGAAGGCTGCATATCGGCTATAGGCTGCATATCGCCGCCTTTAGCAACGACGTTACTGTTGGGCGATGAGGTTAGGCCGCCGGCGCCGGTGTAAAATTCAAAGATGCCTGTAGTCGGGTTGACATCTTTATACTTATAGCCGAGGATCGTGCTGGTGGATCTTCCCAGGGCATAGAAGCTGGCGTAGGAAGAAGTCGCCAGTCCGGGAAAAGCCAGCAATTTATTCCTGTTGAGCCCAAAATTGAAGTTGGTCGTCCAGCTGAAGGTGGTCGTCTTTATGGTATTGGAAGAGACAGTAAGCTCCAGACCTCTGTTTTGGACGGTGGCATTAAAATTTTCCAGCACCGAAGTAAAGCCCGTCTGACTGGGCAGCATATAATTTGTCAGTTGATTTCCGGTCCTGCTCTGGTACCAGGTTGCATTCACCAGTAATCTGTCCTGCAAAAATCCCAGGTCGACGCTGAGATTCAGCGTCTTTTTCAGATCCCAGCTATAGTCCGGATTAAAAAGATTCGTAGGTTTGAGGGGCTGCACATTCTGGAAGGGATTTGCACTGGTTTGCGGTTGCCAGAAAGCCTGGTATTGATAGGGGGCGATCCCGTCGGACCCGCTGGTGCCGTAGTTGCCCGACAACTTGGCAAAACTTATAAAAGGCAATGCGGATCTAAAAACATCCTCTTCCGACAATATCCAGCCAAGACCTGCCGATCCGAATTTACCTGTCCGATGGCCCGGGCCAAAGTTGCTCGACCCGTCCATGCGACCGGTAAGGTTTATGATATATTTATGGTCATAGACATAGCCGATCCTCCCGTAGGAAGCGGCATATTTATAGATTTCGGCTGCACTGGAGGCATGAACGGAGGATGCCAAAGAGATAGAGCCCAGGAACGCATCGTTGGTATAGCCATATCCCGACATCTGGGTACTGTTATTGGTCGTTTTTTTGTATGTGCCGCCGACCAGCGCTGCGATCTCTCCTTTACCGATACGATGTTTGTAGTCCAGCTGTGGCTCTATGTTAATGGTCTGGGCCGCACTGTTGCCGAAAATCGCATAAGACGTTGCATCCTCCGGACTTTGTGACGAAGCCGGGTATTGCTGCGCCTCAGTCGTGGTAAAGCGGCTGTATCCCAAATTAGCCGAAACCCTCAGACCTGAAATGATCTGATAAGACGTTCGCAGGCTGCTGTTGAGGGTATACGATTGAAGATCGCTGGGCTGCCGGAGATAGCCGTTCATTTGAAACCGCGAAACATCGACTCCCTGGTATTTCCAGACCAGGTTGCCGCCGGGGTCGATGAGGTCCGGTGCATTCGGAGGAAGGACAGTGGCGAGGGCAAGGCTCGGCTGCGTGGATGAATTATTCTTATCATAAGAATAGTCTATGCCAAGGTCGACATTGAGCCGGCTATTCAAGGCGCTGTGATGTACAGTCGAATGCAGGGTTAGCCTGTTGTCGCCAAAGTTACCGGGAAAATTATAGTTGGAATGCGTGACTCCCGCCGAAATATTAAAATTCGTGGAGGCGCTGCCGCCGGAGAGACTGGCATGGATATCGGTGTTGTTGGATGTCTTGCCAAAATAATATTTGGGCCAGTTGGTATACCGGGTCTGGTCGAATAAAAGCAGATCCGGATAGTCCGATGGGCTTGCCGACGAAAGATCGACCCCATCATTAACAAGGGCCTCCTTTCTGAGAGAAAGATATTGCGCCGTATTCAGCAACCGGATATTACGTGTGACGATATTTACACCGCTGTTCGCGGAAAGATCGAAATTGGTCGTACCCGGTTTGCCTTTTTTTGTCACGATGAGTATTACTCCATTGGCGCCCTGACTGCCATAAATGGAAGTCGCATCAGCATCTTTCAATACCGAGATGCTTTCTATATCGGCAGGATTGATGCTGCTGAAAGGGCTCATCCCGCTATATTGGGTATATGGGCTACTACCGCCGAAAGAAAACAACTGGTTGCTGTTTTGGTTTTGCGGAGCGAAGGGTACTCCATCGATGATAAAAAGAGGTTGATCATAAGGTTTGACACCTGAGGTCAGGCTGCTGAGCAATGAATTTTGTCCCCTGATCTGCAACCGCACGGCAGCTCCGGGCGCCCCACTGGAAGGCGTGATCTCGAGGCCGGGCACCTGCCCCTGCAATGCCAGCAGGACATTGGTAACCGGCTGTTTTTCGATCCCGGCTGCCGTCACGGTGGCCGTGGACCCTACACTGAATCGCCTTGATTCGGTGCCATAGGCGACTACCTCAACGTTATCCAGGGGGCTCTCACTGTGCCGGAGCACGATATCCGGTATCCTGATCAAGAGGCCCTTCACCATGATCTCCCTGGTTTTATAGCCTACATAAGAAACAACAAGGGTAAGGCGGCTGTCCGGGTCTGCCGGGCTCTTCAGCTCAAAGTTGCCCCTCGCATCCGTAGATACGGCTATTTTCGTTCCCTTTACCTTCACCGATGCCCCTTCCAGTGGCGCCCCGGCACTATCCACTACCCGCCCGCGAACGTCAGCGGGTGGCGGCGGCATATCCCCGGACTGAAGAACAGGGGGTTGTTCAGTGATATTTTTCTGCCTGATCTCTACCAGGTTGTTCTTAAACGTATAGGTCAGGGGTTGCCCTTTCAGGCAGGCATCCAGCACTTCTTCAATGGAAGCGTTCGTCACATTCACCGTAACGGGATGAGCCTGTTGTAAAAGAGATTCGTCACAGATGAAAGCAAAACCGGTTTGTTGCTGGATCTGGCTGAACACCTGCTCCACCGGGGCATTTTTTACCTTGATCGTGATCTTCTGGCCATATCCGCTGGCCGAGACCTGCAGAACAACACCTAAAAGAAGTGCGGCGGTTACATTCATCGCAATAAGAATAGTTTTGGTTAATCCCGCCCATCGGGGGATGCTACAAAGAGCCTTAAAATGCATAAATTTGTGTTGGTTTGGGTTGAACAATAAGCAGTCTGGAACGATTGAATAATGGGTTGACCTGAACTATTCGCAGGGAAGTGGTACAAACACTTCCTTGTTTTATTTCCGGGCGCCCACAGCTTTTTATTTCATAATAATCAGTTTTTTACCTTGCAGGGTTGTTTCGATGCCGTAGTCATGCAATACTTCCAGCAGCCTGGACAGATTGACATTGCGGTTCATCGTTCCCCAGAATTTTTTATCCGGTATTTTTCCTTCATAGGCGATATCGACATCGTACCATCGGGAGATCTGCCGCATCAGCGTTCCGAAATCGATATGGCTGAGCTGGAACTCTCCGTTCTTCCAGGCCATGACCGCATTGACATCTGCCTTCCCGGCAAGATGCAAGCCTCCGCCCGCCGACTGCGCCTGCTCGCCGGGTTTCAGTTCCAGTCTTGTCTCATTGGCGGTAACGGCAACAGCGCCTTCCAGCAGGGTGATCTTCTTCAATGGTTCGTCCGGGTAGGTGTTGATATTAAAATGGGTGCCGATGTCGGTGATTTCCAGGCCGCCGGCGCTCACTTCAAAAGACGACGTTTCTTTATGCACTACTTCAAAATAAGCCTGACCGGAAACTTCCACCTTTCTTGTCTTTCCGGTAAAGGCTGTCGGATAACGGATGGAAGAGGCTGCATCGAGCCAGACCTTTGTCCCGTCCGGGAGTATCAGCTGATACTGCCCTCCCCTCGGGGTAATGAGCGTGTTATAGAGAATGCGGGTTGCTTTTTCAGGAGACTGGTTATAAGCCAGCTGTCCGTTGCCGGTTTTCGAAACAGTGGCAGATCCTTGTTGGGTCAGGATCCCGTTAGCTGCACTGTCCAGGGTGATCTTTTCACCATTGGCAAGGGTTAAGATGGCTTTGTTACCGCCGGGTAATACGTCGCTTTTGACCGGCCGGGCGGCTATGTTGGTTTTTTGTGATTTTCTAACTATGACCAGGACGGAACCGGCAGCGAGGAAGAGGATGATTGCTGCGGCAGCATATCGGAACCAGGAACGACGGAATCTGTTATCCCGGATTTCTATATCAGGCCGCTTTTCTGAGCCAGCCTGTTTTTCGGGATCAGTCTGCTTTTCGGGATCAGTCTGCTTTTCCGGATCAGACTGCCTTTCCTGGCCGGTCCATTCCTGAAGAGCGGCTCTTCCCAACACTTGAGTAAAAAGCGCCTCCAGGTCAGCGCCTTCGGACAGATCCACAAAATGATCCGACTCCATTTTTTGTGCCAGCGATTGTTGTATCAACGATTGATTAGCCGGTTCACCCGCGCGCGATAAGAATTCCGGAAGCTCTTCCGGCGTGAGCGTTTCGGCAATAAATTTCTCCAGTATCCGACTAAAATCTTCCATCCGCGTCAGGGATTTAATAAAGTAAAAAGTCACTATTCCATAACATTTTCGGCCTATTCCGGTAATGTGATTTATATATAGACACCATTTTTCAAAGGAAGGCCCCTGGTCCGGCGAAAGATTTTATAAAAAAAGAATGATCCACAGGAAAATGGGAAAAGAATCAGGGTGTTGTTCCAGGTATTTGCGAAGAGTTAAAATGGCGCTGACCATATAATTTTTTACAGTCCTTTTCGAGAGCCCGGTCTGTTGGGCTATTTCTTCATGGCTCAATCCCTGGAACCGGCTGAGCCGGAATACTTTCTCCTGCTGGGGAGTGAGTGTCCGGATGCCTTCTTCGACGATGCGGCCGGCTTCCTTTATTTCCAGCTGCGTTTGCGGGCCGGATGAGGGGTCTGCGAAATACTCCTGCAGATAGTCGTTGAACTCGCCCGCATAGATCCGGGTGCGCAGCTTGTTGTAGATAAGATTCTTAGCGGTGGTATAGAGGTAAGACCGGAAGTCCAGTACATTGATCAATAATTCCCGCTTGACCCACAGCTGGGCAAATACATCCTGGGCGGCATCTTCCGCCACTTCGGGTACTTTGGCGAAAAGCAGGGCAATGGAATAGACCCTGCCCCAATAGTGGACAAACAATTCCTTATAAGCCTGTTCATCACCGAGCGCCACCTGGCGAAGGATGGCTTTCTCGTTATGTAAAACATTGTCAGTCAAGTCCTGTATTATACCGTAAAGTTGCAGAAAAATTCAATATGGCGGGGAGATTCAGGAAAAGATGGTAATAAATCAGTATTCTTTTATCAGGTAATCGTTCACGGCTTTCTTCTCCGAAGAGAAGTTGATGCCGATGGCTGCTTTTTTTCTTGGATCCAGCTGATAGGGCCGCAGGTAGTCCTTTTCTATTACCTGGTCCAGCGCTTTTTGAGCAGTCGAGTCCAGTTTAAATTCCAGCACATAAATATGGGTCTTGGTCATTACGCTGGCGTCCAGGCGTCCCGTAGCGGAATTTACTTCACTGGCGATTTGAATGCCAAGCAATTGAAACGTATTATGAAGAAGTCCATGATAGAAGGATTCTTTTGCTCCTGTCCATAACTGATTAGGTATATCACCCAGCAATGTATCTATAATGCGGATGACTTTAGGTATATCGTTGCGGATAAAAGCTATTTTCAGCTCTGTTATATTGGGCCGGACATAACCTGGTTCGATATAGCTGTAAGCCGCTATCAGGTAGACCAGCACGCTCTCTTTTACCTCCCGGTTCGGATACCCAAGTGTATACAGCCTGTTTTCTTTATCATAAGATTTGATAGTCAGATAGCCGGTTTGGAACATCAGGGTGA
>JAATFV010000095.1 GCA_015655015.1 Chitinophagales bacterium
CAATAAACTTTGTTGCTGATGGTATTGCTTGAATATGACCGAAGTCTTTACTTTTGACATGTAATTTTGATGTGGTAATTAAAATTACATCTCAGCCCTCTTTCTTCCAAAAGAAAAGGGCTGACCTTTTTGGTCAGCCCCTGTCAATTTCTTCCGTATTAATTATCGTCAAAGAGGACTAGCCGCTCTTTGACACCGCAATTACGCCTCCAATATTATCTTCCCTGTCCGCTCTCCCGACAAAAGTTCAACACTCCGGTCGATAAAGCTCGTAAGGTTCCCCCCTTTCAGCAGTCCCTGGGAAAGTAAGGCCAGATCGGCCAGATTATGGACTAATTTCTCCTGCTTGCCCTTATTTTCCTCTTTCAACACCGTCTGAAAGATGGGATGATTCCCATTCACCGTCAGCGTTACCTCATCAGGCATATTCGCATAAAAACTTCCCATTGGCCCGCTCATAGAAGCCATATCCTTCATACGGCGCATGAATTCCGGGCGGGTGGCAATGACAGGCGGGGCTTCGGGACTCAGGCCTTTTATCTCCACCGTTACATGCAGTTCCGGAACCTGCCGGCTAAATAGCTCTTTCAGGCTGGTCTCTTCTTCTTCATTGAGCACAGTAGACGTCACTTCGGCCTTGTCTATCAGGTTGTCCGCAATATCCGCATCCACCCTGGTAAAATGAACATCCTGCCATTTCGATTCCATCTGGTTGATGAAGGATGCATCGATGATCGTTTCCAGCTTGACGATCGTATACCCCTTTGCCAGCGCTTGCTGAATATAGCTATCCTGCTGCACCGGGCTCGTCGTATACAGGATGACCAATTTGCCCTCTTTATTCTTCTGCAACACTTCCGTTGCCGCCCGGTATTCGTCCAGGGTATAAAATTTACCCCCTTTCACATCTTCCATGATATGAAAGCGGCTGGCTTTTTCCATGAACTTATCATCCGTCATCATTCCGTACTTCACGAACAGACCCAGACTCTCCCATTTCTCCTCAAACTCTTTTCTTTCAGTATTGAAGATCTCTTCCAGCTTATCCGCTACTTTCTTAGTAATGTGATTGCCGATCTTCTTCACATTCGGATCGCCCTGTAGATAGCTTCTGCTCACATTCAACGGTATATCCGGGCTGTCTATGACACCATGCAGCAACATGAGGAACTCCGGAACGATGTCCTTCACCTCATCGGTGACAAAGACCTGGTTGCTGTACAGCTGGATCTTATCCTTCTGTATCTCATAACTCTGTTTGATCTTGGGGAAATACAGGATCCCTGTCAGGTTGAATGGATAATCCACATTCAGGTGGATCCAAAAGAGAGGCGGCTCGCTATAGGGATAGAGCTCTTTGTAAAAATCCTGGTAATCCTGTGTGGTCAGCTCGCTCGGCTTCTTTACCCAGGCAGGATTAGGATTATTGACCTGTGTCCCTTCGAAAGAGATCGGCACCGGCAGGAAACGGCAGAATTTCTTCAGAATGGTCCGGATACGTTCCGCATCCAGAAATTCATTACTTTCTTCATTGATATAAAGAACAATGTCGGTACCCCTTCCTTCTTTATCAGTTTCTTCAAGGGAATATTCCGGACTTCCGTCACATTCCCATTTTACGGCTTTCGCTCCTTCCTTGTAACTTTTTGTCAGGACTTCCACCTTTTCGCTCACCATGAAAGAAGAGTAGAAACCAAGTCCGAAATGGCCGATAATATTTGCTTCATTCTGTCCTTTGTACTTGTTCAGGAACTCTTCCGCACCGCTAAAGGCAACCTGGTTAAGGAATTTATCCACTTCCTCCTCCGTCATGCCGATGCCTTTATCAGAGATCGTGATGGTCTTTTTCTCCGTATCCAGCCGGATCTCGATGCCCAGATCCCCCAATTCCCCCTTGGCCTCGCCCAGGGAAGAAAGGGTCTTCAGTTTCTGGGTCGCATCTACGGCGTTACTTACCAGCTCCCGGATGAAAATATCATGATCGCTATATAAAAACTTCTTAATGATGGGAAAGATGTTCTCTGTCTGTACCCGAATACTTCCTTTTTGCATAGCTGAATATTTTTTAAAAGTAGTTTAATGGCAAAAAGGGGTCAACAAACCAAGTGCCATTTAGCGCTAACTGACACACTGTCAAGCAGTATTCTTTTCCGGAATGAACAATCGGATAAGCCAGTACCCCTTTTATTTCATAAAATACTGATAATGAAAGATATAATCATTTCCTTTCCTGCATCGTAGCCCTTGACTGGATATCCGGCCCATTTACAGAATAGATGCCCAATTCATCAATTCTTCCCCTTGGGTCTCAATTCTTCTCTTCCGGACTTCCTGCCGGGTGCATCCCCCCCCCACCGAAGGAATATCCCTTTTTCTGCCCCGGGTGCCCAATCACCCCATCAATTTCCCCCTGTCCTACCGTCAATTACTCCTCCGGTCCTACCAATTACCGTCCGGTCTTCCGACAATTACCGTCCCTGTCCCCCATCATTCAGCCCCAATCGAGCATTCCTCCCCAATCTACCTGCCAATTGCCCCGATTCTCCCGCCAATTCCCCCCGGTCCTCCCGCCAATTCCCTCCAGTCCCTCTCCGAAGTCCTCTACACCGGAATCCCCGTCCAAACTTTATATGCCAGGGTATTGCCTTTTGCCGCAAATGCATTACCTTTGCAACCCATTTGAATTTTTTAATTTTTAAAACCAAAAACAGGGATCATGAACAATTATGAATTGATGGTGATTTTTACCCCTGTGCTATCTGAGGAGGACTATAAAGCCGCCCAGAAAAAATACACTGCCTTCATCAAAGATAATGGAGGAGAAGTGGTGCACGAAAATCCCTGGGGTCTGAAATCACTGGCGTATCCAATCCAGAAGAAAACCACAGGCTTGTACTGGGTTCTGGAGTACAATGCGCTATCCGACTTCAATGAGAAGCTGAAGATCCAGATTCTCCGCGACGAAACCGTGTTACGTTTCATGGCTACCAAACTCGATAAATACGCCGTCGAGTACAATTCCAGAAGAAGAAGAGGCGTACCAACAGGAAACGAAAAAGTGGGGGCTTAACTTATGGCAAAAGCAAATGAAATTAAGTACCTGACGGCCATCAAACCGGAGAAACGCGCCAAGAAATTCTGCCGTTTCAAAAAGTATGGCATTAAGTACATCGACTATAAGGACGCCGAATTCCTTAAGAAATTCCTGAACGAACAGGGTAAGTTATTGCCCCGCCGGATCACCGGGAATTCCTTGAAGTATCAGCGTAAAGTCTCCGATGCGGTGAAAAAAGCCCGTCAGATGTCCTTATTGCCTTATGTAACAGACCTTTTAAAGTAACCTCACCCTAATCCCGGCCACGCCGGGAAACAGTCCGTCAACCGGCGGATTGGGACTACGGTGAACAAAAAACAAAGTATGGAAGTCATTTTAATTCAAGACGTTGATAACCTGGGTGCCGCTCATGAAAAAGTGGCCGTAAAAAATGGTTATGGACGTAACTACCTGATTCCCCGCAAACTGGCTGTAGAAGCCAACCCTTCCAACCTGAAACAGCTGGAAGAAAGGGTGAAGCAGCTGAAGAAAAAAGAGGCGAAGCTCCTGGCTGAGGTCAATAAAGTGATCGAAGTATTGAGATCTTCTCCGCTTAAGATCGGAGCCAAGACAGGCACCAGCGGTAAGATCTTCGGAAGTGTCACCTCCGTTCAGCTTGCCCGCGCCATCCGTGACCAGAAAGGTTACGAGATCGATCGCCGCAGAATCCATATCCTTGATGAAGTCAAGGAGCTGGGTACTTACAAGGCTAAGGTCGACTTCGGCAACAGCAATGAAACTGAGGTAGAATTTGAAGTTAGCGCTGAATAAGCATCGTTTTATAAAAGCAATAGCTAATTATCTTAAAAGCTCGTGAATAAATCACGGGCTTTTTTATTGATATTATGATAATTCCTTCTATTGTTTGAAAAAAATCAAACCGGAAGGGTACAAAATCGTTTTTTCACAGGGACCAAACCCGCCAAAAACCTGACTAAGCCTAATCTTCAGAGATTTATCACAAAATTTCTACAAGTAATAAAAATCCCTATCTTTACAATAGCTCTAATATTTTTAGTTTATTGTGTGCTGTCGTAACTTTCTTTTTAGTCAGATCCCTCAGTTCCGTGTATGCTAGCAAATAGGTAGAGTGAGTTTTTTTCATTTTTTAATTTTTTGTACAATGAACATTTATGTAGGCAACCTCTCATGGCAAATGACCGATGAGGATCTCAGGAACCTTTTTGAACAACACGGCACCGTTGCGTCTGCCAAAATCGTTAAGGACAAAGTTTCCGGCCGTAGCAAAGGCTTCGGTTTCGTTGAAATGGAAGACGACGGCGAAGCTCAACAAGCTATCACTAACCTGTACGACAGTGAAGTGATGGGCCGTAAGATCATCGTAAACGAATCACAGCCCAAGCAACAAGGCGGCGGCAGTGGTGGCGGCGGTGGCTACAAAAAGAGAAGCTTCGGCGGCGGCGGTAGCGGCGGCGGGGGAGGTTACAAAAAAGGTGGTTACGACCGCGGCGGCGGTGGCGGCTACAACAGGGATTATTAATTTATTCAATCAATACATCTTTGTTTGTTAAAATCCTTTCCGGTAATATCGGAAAGGATTTTTTTTATTGTCATGATTTCCAGCTACCCGTGGTGCGCTCTTACTAATTTTTACCGCTGCAAGCCCCCTCCCTCGACTTGCTAAAACTTTTAAACTTATCTTAGATCCTAAATTGTTTGCTCTATGCGTCGCAGAACCTTTCTCAAAGATGTCTCCCTGGCAACTGCCGGCCTGACAATCATCAATTTCCCCGTCCGTGGCAAAATGGCACCCAGCAATAAAGTAGTAGTAGCAGTCATGGGAGTAAATAGCCGGGGAGCTTACCTGGCAAAATCCTTCTCCCAATTGGAAGGCGTCGAAGTCGGTTACATCTGTGATGTAGAAGAAAAAGCGCTTCAGAACGGGCTGACAGCCCTAAAAGATGCGCCCCGAAAACCTGGTATCGTCCACGATATCCGGAAGCTTGTCGAACAAAAAGACATAGATGCCCTGGTGATAGCCGCCCCTGATCACTGGCATGCTCCAGCCGCCCTGATGGGAGCTGCTCATGGCAAACACGTTTACGTGGAAAAACCCTGCGGTCAGAATCCCTATGAAGGCGAATTGCTGGCTGCCGCCCTGCACAAATACAATCGTCATATCCAGATGGGAAGCCAGCGTCGGTCTTTCCCTTCCCTGATCGATGCCGTCCGGCAGGTTAAAGAAGGTCTCATCGGAGATACCTACCTCGCCAAAGCCTGGTATGCCAATAACCGGAAATCCATTGGTTATGGCAAAAAGATCCCCGTTCCCTCCACCCTCGATTTCGAATTATGGCAGGGTCCGGCTCCACGCAGAGATTACCAGGACAACCTGGTCCATTACAACTGGCATTGGTTCTGGCATTGGGGTACAGGAGAAGCCTGCAACAACGGAACACACGAGATCGATTGCTGCCGGTGGTTCCTGGGTATGAACTTCCCGCAAAAAGTAGTATCCGCTGGTGGCCGTTACGCATTTAAAGATGACTGGCAGACACCCGATACCCAAATAGCCAGCTTCGAATTTGCAGAAGGAAAGACCATTACCTGGGAAGGACGCAGCTGTAATCATTTTCCCACGGAAGGAAGTGACCGCGGTTTTGTCATCTATGGAACCAAAGGCAGCCTGGTTAACCTGGGCGGCGGCGACTATAAGATCTTCGACGAAAAAAATAAGCTGGTGAAAGAAGTTAAATCGGAAGTGGTGGCAGATCCCACCAACCCGGTAGCTGCCAGTGGCAATATGGACCTCTATCATTTTGGAAATTTTGTCCAGACCATCCGGGGAGAAGCTAAGCTGACAGCTCCGGTAGATGAGGCTTATAAGAGCGTATTACTCTGCCACCTGGCCAATATCGCGCAAAGAACATCAGGCGCCCTGCATTGCGATCCTTCCAACGGACATCTGATCAACAACCCGGAAGCCATGGCTCTCTGGCGCCGGGAATATGAAAAAGGCTGGGAACCGGTTGTATAAACGACGGTAACCCCAACTACATGCAAAAGAGGCTATATCAAAGTCGATATAGCCTCTTCTACTCCCGTTGCGGTAAATTCAATCAATCTCAGGCCGTCATCCCACATGCCCTGCACATAACCACCATCCGGTTCCGGCACCTATCTGTAGTGCTTCAATAATTATTTCAGTTCTCTAAGTTTTATACTTCTGAAGCTCACTTCATTGCCATGGTCCTGCAGCAGGATATGCCCCTGCTGCGCCTCCCCAAAGTTCTTCCATATCTTGTATTTGCTCATAGCTACCAGCTCCCGATAAGCTGCCGAGCTCCGCTCATATTCCAGGACTTTGATGCCGTTCAGATAATGCTCGACATGATTATTAGGATATACGACGACCCGGCCGGTATTCCATTGTCCCATTGGATGAATAAAACGCTTCTGTTTATTGGCTTTGATCAGATCGTATAACGATGCCATCGTACGATCGCCATCCCGGCCCAGCTTGGCATCGGGATGCAGTGTATCATCCAGCACCTGGTACTCGAGACCGATAGCTGATCCGCTGTTTTTCTCTTCCGGAGCCAGGCGGACGAAATATTTTACGCCGCTGTTGGCGCCAGGCGTCAGCTTGAATTCAAAGGAAAGGTCGAAGGCACTGTATTCGGCAGTGGTGACAATATCGCCGCCTACTCCGCCTTCCTTCCCTTGTGAAGCCAGCACCGTGATGATACCGTCCTGAATGCGCCAGCCTCCCTTCGGGAAAGTTTCTTTATAAGCCCCCACCCATCCGGCAGAACTATGACCGTCAAATAATAACTGCCAGCCGTTCGCCTTTTCATAATCCGTCAACGTATTCGGGATATTTCCCACCACATAGATCCCTTTGGGGAAAGACGCTGGTTTGAGACCGGAAGTCTGAATACGGATATTTTTAAAATATACCTTCTCCCCTGCCAGCTCCTGCTTGCCGATCGCATGCACCTGCAGCCCGATAAATCCGGTTTGATCCACGGTATCTACCAGGTAGGCAACGGCCGTTTTATTGATCCAGGTCTTCATACTATGGCCGATACACTCGATCCGGATATGGTTGTAGGCTCCGACCTTAAAAGCAGTTTGTGCAGCCGGGTTCAGAGAGCCGGGATACAGCCAGTCTCGTCTTCCTTCATCATAGATCCCGCCCGACCAACGCCGGGAGGAGGGATCCACTTCCAGCTGGCAGCCATATACCAGTCCCTTGCCTTCATGACCTGCAGGATCGTAATGGCTTCTTACCTGTACCCCGGAATTACTGGTGGTATCTTCGATACGGATATCCATCTCCAGGATAAAATCTCCAAATTCTTTTTCTGTAACCAGGAAAGTGTTGCCGGAATTAAAGGCGGTAGTACCTACGATAGCGCCATCTTCGACTTTATAGTCAGCTGTGCCGGCAAGTTTCTTCCAGCCGTTCAATGTCTTGCCGTCAAAAAGATCAGTCCACCCGGACTGCTGTGCAGAAAGGCCAATAGATGCTAGTAGGCCGGAGATAAAGAGGATCGTTGTTTTTTTCATATGCCTGATTGTTTATTCTTGGGGAATAAAGTTACGGGTTCAGGGTGAAGTATGACATAAAAAACTAAAAAGAGAATAGGGGTGACAGGTAGTGGAAGGCGGGAGAGTATCAGCAGTCAGAGACAGTGAAGGAGCGTGAACAGTCAGACTGGAAAAAGGAGTATCGACAACAAGAGTGGAGCAAAGGAGAACCAGCGGCCAGAGGGGATCAGGGAGGATGCACAGAGAAAGGGGTGGGCAAAAAAAAGCCCTGTCAGGATTAGTGACAGGGCTTCGAGACTTATGTTTGACAGAACTTCGGCTCGCACCACTGGTGCGACCCTTGTTCGCGGGCTTTCGCCCGGGTCGCCGGTCTCGGCCGGCTAATGAATATGGCAG
>JAATFV010000243.1 GCA_015655015.1 Chitinophagales bacterium
AAAGGTTATAGTACAGGTTCATGGTATCCCCGAAAGGCCTTGTACTGTTGGTTGGGAAATAATAAGCGCCGACATCCATTATCCCCGGATGCGCAGCCGCATACCCTTCGGCGCTTAAGTTGTAAAAATTAACATAGAGTGTAGTGTCATTGAAAGCCCGTTTGGTGATCTCTTCCTGCCGGATGTACAGCTGTGTCGGAGTTGACTCCGTAGTGGACACGGTCCTGTGCAGCACCTCCATCGTATAGACCTCTCCGGAAGTCAGGTCCACTGTGCTGTCTGCCACCACCGTCTGCCGGTATTGTGCATCGAGACTGAAAAAGGGCGTGGAATTGATCGGACGGCTAAAGAATACCATCCGGTGTTTACCCGGAGGCACCTGTGCCCAGCTGGACAAATTGAAGCCATTTACCACCGGTCCGACCAGTACGTTCTCGATACCCGGATACTCGGTATTCTTAAAGTCCGTACTCCCCGCATTGGCAGGATAGGGCGGCGCATAAGGCGCCCGTTTGTCCAGGAAATCTCCGATGATCTTTCCCCCCTTTACCAGTCCGGTTTTGTCATACTCCGGATCGATGATCATGGTCAGGAAAGGCGTTGGCAGATCTTTTATATAGATGTCCGGTGCAAAATTCAGGCTGTTGAAGACCCGCAGGTAGGCCGCGCCCGGCAGCGTGTTGTAGGTCGTCTTGCTGCATGACGTTATCCCCAACGTTACCAGAAGGAAAAAAAATGTATTTTTCATCGAAGTCATAAATTAAAGATTGTGTTTGATGACGATCATCCTGGGTTGCTCACCGGTTTTGTTCCTTCCGATGAGGGCTACCGTATATACTCCCGGTTCCATCCCCGGAATTATACCGGGATAATAATAGGCCGGCATATGTATAAAGTCTGATGGCCCCAGATCGGGCACCGCCCTTAGCCTGTCTCCGGGTACTACCGAGGGCTGCGAGGCAAAGGCTTCTATCTTCGAATAATTCCCAAAACCCAGATCCACATAGGGGTAGCTCACCTTTGAAACATCGACGGGTTTCCCCGGCTGCAGGTTGACGGCAGCAGCTGCCGAAGAAAAATCAAGCTCCCGCATCAATGCGCCATTATCCGTCGTGAACGTCACATAAGGGAGATCAGGGCAAAGGTTGAGAAAACGCGTCTGCACCAAAGCCCGAAAATTGAGCGGGTTGTATATCAGGTTGGAAACGTCTCCCCCATCGCTGATCACTCCTTGCTGCCGCAGGCCGCCCATATTGTTTTGTACGATGGTAACGCTGTCTCCCGCTGTAGCAGGATAGACCCATGCGGTGAGATTGTCGTCGCCTTTTACAGTGATCGTTTTTTCGATCAGCACCTTACCCGCGGCATCCGTTATCTTCATCGCATGCGCCCCTGCTACCAGGGTGGTGTATCCGCTGGCGCTGCCATAACCGATGGCGCTGTCTGCGCCATCCAGCTGAAAATGGATACCCCTGGCTTCTGCCGCGTTGACGGCCTGGACGCGGGCATAGGTCAGATTGGCGGCAGGGCTGATATCGGTCTGCACGACAAAGCTATTAAGAGGGGCTGACGCACCGCCGTCAAGCTGATAGTTGCCATTCACTGACACGGCCAGAGAGTATGCCCCCCCGGGCTGAAAGGTCATGGTAGGGACATATACCTGACCACCTGTGATGACCGGGTCATAGTCACCCCTGATCGTGGTCAGCTGCGGCGGCTTGGCCGGTACCTGCACAGGGATGCCATCGGCGAGTACCCGAAATTGATAGGTACCATAGGGCAGCTCTACATAGTCCGACCAATTTCCTTCCGCGATCCCGGAGGTAACGGGATTTACCGGCGTGCCATCGGCAAAAGCCAGCGTCAACGGAACCTGGGCTGCGGGGTCCAACGGGTCGTTGAAACCCAGGTTGACCAGGCGGACACGGATATGTGTCGGGTCCGAAGCCGGCGTTACCGCTCGCGGTACCTTTGTGGGCTGAACAGACGCAAAATAGTAGTCGTTGGGGTGGGCATAGTCTTCCGTTACCTGGAAAGAGTACAACGGTGGATTGGGCCCTGTCGCCCCCCCGCCTATAGTAACCGCTCCCAAATATATTTTCACTATAGCCTGCCCCTTGCTGTCCAGGAATTGCTGTGGCAGATACCAGGGCCCGGAGGTCTTGCCGGTCGCCGGGAACCAGGGGGTGGGATTTACCGGGATGGGCGGATGTCCGGCCGTATCATAATATGCAGGGGGCCGCCAGTTAGTCAGCGTATCATCGTTCACCACCAGCTCATAGCCGGTCGGCAGCATCAGCCGTATGGTAGATGGCGCCATGTTCACCGTCGTTGGCCGGTTCCCGGGCAGGATATCCGTCTTCGTCTTTGTACAGGACACAGCCAGCGCCGCGCCTATAAGAATATATTGTATTGTTCGTTTCATGTTTTCGATGATGGTTTAATTCATTCAAAAAAGACTATAGGTCAGCCCCAGATTTATTTCCGCCCCTTTTTTATAGCTCCTCCGAACATATTTAGTTCCATAGTACAATCCTCCCGTCTGTGGGTTGGTATAGTTCTCTTCATAAGGCCTGTTCAGTACATTCTTCGCATACCCCTTGAATAGCAGCCGTTTGGTGATCTTCTGACTAAAAACAAAGTCCAGCACCGGCATCGGGCGGCTGTAGAGGTCAGGACTGCCGTCGAGGTTCACCTGCACCAGCCGCTCGCCCACCATATTAAAGGACGCCGTGATATCCGTCCCGCTCCGGGGGTTGGTATAGTTCAGGAACCCGTTGATGGAATAGGGCGCCTGCTCGAACAGGGGACTCTTCGAGGGAGACTGCCGGTCGATTATCCGCGCCGCATGGATCCTTTCGGGATTCTTGACAATGCTGCTCCGGGCGATGGTGACATTGCTCCCGATAAAGAAATGCTGCAGCGGCCTCCACAGCAGCCCCAGGTCTTTCACCACCTCCAGCTCGATCCCCCAGACATGTCCCTTGTTGGGATCATTCCTGAATTCCACTGTGGGGAACTCCGGGTAAGTGGCATTCACCCCATCCGAATTCTGGATAAATACTTTTTCCAGCTGGTGGTCTATCTCCTTGGCAAAAAACGAAGCCGAGAGAACCTCTCCACTGTGCGGGAACCACTCCCAGCGAAAGTCATAACTGCGCGTCTCCTGGTTGACGAGGTTCGGATTGCCCACCACCAACGCCTGCTGGAAAGGATCGAACTCGAAAACACTGGTCAGCTCCCTGATCTCCGGACGGGCCAGAGAAGTGCTGTAGGCCAGCCTGAAATTCATTTGCTGGTTGAGGGTATAGGTCAGGTTGGCCGAGTAATAGGGCTTGTATTTCGTCTCGTATTTGCTGACAGGATTGATATAGACCAGGTTTACGCCACCGTCGGCCAGCGAAGGATCGATAAAGATATTGGACGTGTCCACCCGGCTGCCGATATTTGTCTTCTCCCAGCGCACGCCGCCTTCCAGCCGCAGATCTTTCAGCGGGTGCAGATCCAGCATGCCGTAAAAGGCATTGGTCTCAAAAAAACCCTTGTAGTTATCAGGCGACCGCTGACTGTTGTATATAAAACCGCTGACGGTGGGGGCTCCCTCCGGCGTAGTACCATTGATGGCGTGGATACCTATTTGGTTATACCCTACCAGCTGGTCCAGATCGCCATACACCTGGTACAGCGGCAGCTGTTTCAGCGTGGAGAAATTGCTCCCCGGCAGCGACAGTACATTTTCTCCAAACTCACGTTTCCGGTACAGGTAATTGACGCCTGTCTTAAAGATCTGGTCGAGACCCAGCAGAGGAAAGGGCAGCGTGACGTCCGCCTTATAGTTGTAGTTGGTCTCCGTCAGGTTCCGGAATCGCCGTCCGTTGGGGTCGGCCTGGATCTTGCCATATGGGCCATAACCATTGACATAGCCGGACACCAGCGCATAGTAGTCGGTGACGCCCATATATTGGGTCCCCGCCGGAGTATTGCCGGGCAACACGGGAACATAGCCCCCGCCTGCCGGCCGGTAGTCTGCCAGGTTCACGAAACGATAGTCCGGATCATCCTGTGTGCTCTTTGAAGAGGCTGCATTATAGCTGAGCCTTGGCGCATATTTCCCATTGCCAAACTTATGTTCCCCCTGCAGGTTGTACGTATTGAACGTACGAAAGGTCTGCTTCAGCGAATAGATATAGCTGTAGACGGGGCCGCTCAGCGCGGTCGTATAGTCGTATTGCCCCGTAAGGCTGGTCGCCTGCGTCTCCGCACCACGGCTGCCCAGGTACTGAAAGCTGATCTCATTGTTGGCGTCAAAACGGTAAGCCAGGCCGACCAGCACGCCATAGTTCAGCTGCTGATCGCCGGTATTCTCTCTATAGCTGACATAACGGCCCAGGTTAGGCGTATTAGGCGTGATATACGCCGGCACATTCCTCGACTCGTCTATCGACGGATTCCCCGTCATCACTCCCTGAAAGATGCTGTATTGGTTCAGCACGCCATTGCTGATATCGGTGCTCCGGCTATAATAGCTGCCGCTAAGCAGCAGCCCCAGCTGATGATGCCCAAAGACCCGGTACGAGTTGCCGAACGTCACATTGTATATACCGTTCAGCGGCGCCTGCTTATACCGCGTCGTAAGGACAGGATCGAATTCGTGCATGATGCCATTGATGCGATTGATCTCCGGCTGCATCGAGACGCCATCGTTGGACCCTGCCACCAGCTGCTGTATCTGTGCCACTCCGCCAGGATACTGCTTGCTCAGCGCCAAAAAATCTGCCTTCAGATCGTGGTCCTTTACCTTATCTCCGAGAAACCCCATATTGCTGTTGTAATAGCTGTTCACCTTTCCGCCAATCCCGATATTGCTGTTGAACCCCGTCTGCACGGTGAAAGACAGCGTCTTTTCCGTAGGAATGGATTTGGTCTTCAGCTCTACGATGCCACCGGAAGCATCGGCGGGCCGGTCCGGAGACGAGGTCTTGTAAACGACGATATTATCCAACAGGTTCGCCGGCACCAGGTCCAGCGGGATAGTGCTGCGGTCAGGGTCCGAAGAAGAAAGGCGGATGCCGTTCAATTCCCCGATGACGCTCCTGTCCCCCAATCCCCTCACCGCCACGTATTTCTCATCCGTTACTGTCACCCCCGACACCCGCTGCAACGCCTGCGTCGTCGTGATGCTGGCCGTCCGCTCTATCTGCTGCGCGGAGATACCATCGGAGACAACGGCCGCACGACGGCGTTCATCCAGCAACGCCGCCTCCGTATTCACCTTCCTCCTCGCCTGTACCGTCACCGAACCCAACGACTCGCCGGTATGCAAAAGGGCGATCCCCAGCGAAGGTCCATCTACCTTGACCTGCTGCCCCTTATACCCGATATAGCTGATAATCAGCACAAGATGGCTGCTGTCTGTCACTAACAAAAAATTTCCCGCATCATCCGTAACAGTACTATTCCGCAAACCCATCACCTGGATGCTGACACCCGTCAACGGTGTCTTGCCCGCTGCGTCCGTCACATGTCCCGCAACCCGCAACTGTCTGGGCGCCGGCCGTTGCGGCGGAGGTTTTACGGAGATCGTCCGGTTATTGATCGAAAATTCAAGACCGGCCTCCTTATGCAAATAGGCCAGCACCACACCCAGCGAAGTGCTCTTGAAATTCAGCTCCTTCAATTGCAGCCGCGCCATTTCGCTTTTCTGAAATACAAAATCAAAAGAGGTCTGGCTCCCCAGGTCTCTCAATAAGACATCTACCGTGGCGGAAGAATAGCCAATGGATACTTTTTCTTTCAACGAAGAATACTGCTGAGCCTTCACCAGTGACGTAACGGATAATAAAAAACATAGCAACGGAATGGACAATAGATTCCTGGGGCATGGATAGCCACGTCTGCATGATCGCATAGAAATTGCTTTGAGTTTATGAAAGATTACTCTTTCTTCTTTTTATAAATACTATACTTCCCGTTGTCATAAGAGTAGTCAAGGTCCAACGGGAATAAGACATTTTTAAGGACGTCACCGATATTATCTCTTCTGAATTGTCCGGAAAGGCGGATAACACCCAGCCGGTCCGCATCGAACAGAATGGATACATTATAGATATGCTCCAGCTGATGCAGGATCTCCGGGAGCGGCGTATTGTCCAGCACGATCTTCCCCTTTACCCATTCTACCATGTCCTCCCGCACCGCCTGCGCCAGCACCAGCGACCGGCGGCTCCCACTGTCATAGTTCATCACTTCTCCCGGTAACAGTACCGTAGAATCAGTCGTCAACGAAGAGGTGATCCGTACTTTCCCGCTGACCAGCGCTATCTGAGTCTGTGCCGAAGAGGGCCAGGCCCTGATATTGAAGGAAGTACCCAGCACCGTAGTTCTCAGCTGGCGGGTATTGACGGCAAAAGGCCGTACCGGATCCGGCGCGACGTCAAAAAAAGCCTCGCCTTCCAGCGCTATCTCTCTCCGTCCCTTATTGGCATAACCTTTTTCGTAGCTCAATACGGAATGAGCATTCAGCCAGACCTGCGTTCCGTCTTCAAGACGGATATATTTAATTCCTTTCGATGGATTACTGATTTTTTTCCAGGCTGTTACATCCATAAACCCGGAAGATTGGTAGCGAATCAGCCAGCCGGATAAAAGAAGTATCCCGACGATGGCAGCGGCAACAGCGGGCCGTTTCCACGGGAGAGAACGTTTCCGTATTTTGACGACAGGTATCCTGCTTTCGATATTCGTCCATATCTTTTCACTCTCCTCCCTATCGATCGCACCCTGTGCCGTCTTCCACTGTTCGTAGAAAAAGGTATCCTGCTGTTGACCCGCCTTATCCAGGTGCTCTTCGATCAGGCGCAGTTCGTCCTCCGTACATTTCTCTCCCCTAAAATATTTTTCCAGTAACGCTTTATCCATTTGAAATCTTGTAAAATCGCCCCTACCGGGCGGCTCACTTATATTTACAAAGCGAGATCAAAAAACCTTATAGGGAAACAGGTGATTTTTTTTCACTTCATAATTTGGTAACATATGCCGGATTAAATAATGGAAAGTCGATACACTTAATAATTCCGTAACAAAAAACGATTTAGTTTCGTGCCCTCACCATGATACCCGGCGTACACAATACTGCTTTTAAAAAAATCTACGAATCCACCCACTCTAAGGTGTATCATTTCATTTTAAAGCTTTCCTGGAACAATAAAGAGCTGACCTATGACATCGTACAGGACTGCTACATCAAGCTGTGGAATACCGTTGAATTACCCGATGAGGACGTCAACTATCTTCCTTTGTTGTACACGATCTCGAAGAACCTGCTGATCAATGCACACCGGAAAATGCTGGCCGAACAGCGAAAGGAAATGGAATGGCAGCGGACACTGTCGAATGAAGAAGATGACAGCATCAATATGTATCTGCGTCACAAACAATCCAATGAAGTAATGGAGGAAATGTTGGCGCAGATGCCGGAAAGGCGCCGGAAGATTTATTTGTTATGTAAGGAGGAAGGTCTGAGCCACAAGGAAATAGCCAGCCTTTTGAATATCAGCAGGGACACGGTAGAACAGCAGATCAATTTGTCGTTGAAACACCTGCGGAAGGAGTATTCCAAAAAAATATTGCCTTTTATTTTACTTGCTGCATTCGTGCAAATGATCCTTGATTTTCTTTCTGCAAGGTATTAATCACAGGATGCCCTCGAAAACCCGGTTACGCATATAACTCCGCCCTGTATTCTATCTGCCCCTGCGTAATAGCCAGCGCCAGCAACCATACTTTTCTTCCTTTTTCGATTTCCCGTTCGTAATACCGTTTGCGCTTGATCTGCTCCATCCCTTCGACCAGGGCGGCCTCCAGTTGTTCCGGGGTTGGGGTATATTTCAGTTCTGTGATGTAGGTCAGTCCCGGTAACCGGATGATCATGTCCGGCCTGCCTTTATCCGTGTGTACCTCAGACCGCCCTGGAATGCCCATCAGCAGGAGCGTCAATTGCAATAAAGCATGATAGTGCGCCTCGTAAGGCAGATGTGTGTCATAAGTTATATGGGCGAACAGTAACCGCAGATACCTGATCGCTTCTTCAAGGTCTTGTTGTTCCAGTCCTTTGCGGAATCCTTCCACCAGGTTCCTGACTTCATATTCTGCCTTGTCCGTTAGGCGCGATAACAGGAAATTTGATAACGAGATCTTTACTTCATTGTTAGGGATCTCCAATTGATACTTATCCTCTACCCTCTTTTTAATCGTCAGGTAGCCGGTCTGAAAGAATAAAGGAATTGTATCCATTCGCTCCAGCGTCTGGGTCTGGCTATCGGAAAATTCCTGGTCCACCGTGATGGACTCCTCCAATACCGGAGAAAAATCCCGGCGTTGTTCCATAAGTTCCAGCAGGAAGGTGGGCGTGCCCGTCCGGAACCAATGGGCCAGGAATTTACCGCTTTCCAATAAAAGCAAGGTCGAGTAAGGATTGTACATAAAGGTCTCCCCATCCCAGGAATAACCGTTGTACCAGTATTTGATCTTTTCGAGGATCTGCTTCCGATTAAGCGATTCGATTGACGTTAATTGCCCGATATGTTCCTTAAAATTGACTTCCAACTCTGCCTGCGTATATCCGCAGATACCTGCGTAACGTTCGTCAAGCGTCAGATCTTTCAAATTATTCAACCCCGAAAAGATCGACACCTGCGCTATTTTCGAAACGCCGGTCAGAAATACAAAATGCAGCTTGGCGAATTGTTTTTTAAGGATGGTATAAAAATTTCGTAGAATCTCCCGGATCTCTGCCGCCAGTTCCGGCTTATGTAGAACATCCTGGATAGGTTTGTCGTATTCATCGACGAGCACCACCACCCGTTTTCCGCTTTTAATATTCCACCCTTCAATCAATTCATCTAAACGATCTGCAGGGGAAGAAGCCTCCAGGACAATTCCCGCCCCTTTTGCCAGCAAACCCAACCGAAAAGCCAGACTTTCTTTAAATTCTTCAATCGATTGAGTCGTCAACCCACTCATATCCAGGTGTAATACCGGATATTGTTTTTCCCAATCAATTTTATCATAAATGAAAAGCCCCTCAAAAAGCTCTTTTTTTCCTTCAAATACCGCTTTCATGGTGGAGAGCAGCAAGGTTTTTCCAAAGCGCCGGGGGCGGGAAAGGAAAAAGGTCCTCCCTGAACCTGTCAGCAACTGATGCACATAGGGAGTTTTATCCACGTATACATAACCTTCCTGGCGCAAAAAGACAAAATCCTGCTCTCCTACTGGTAATTTTCGCATAAAAGATCCATGGCTTTGGTACAAATATAACCATTAAAAAAATCCGGCGGCAAAAGCCGGCCGGATCGTTGCCACACCTTTAAAGTCAATGTTATATTTTAGCGGGTCCGGTCAATTTTTATCTTGGCCGCGCACATTTAATACGCGCTCCCTGTCTGCACCTTCACTTTTTTCTTCCCGGCCTTTTTTTCGAAGTCCAGCACTTCCTTGGGTTTGGTCTGAGCTGGCGGAGCAGCTGCTGCAGTGGAGGAAGTAGTTTGAGGTTTTTCCAGTTTGCCCAGGGTATAAGTTTCTGTTCTGGCTACCATGCCCGTCGTCGGATCATAGAATTTCCAACTGCCGTCTTTAATGGCTACCCCTTCGTTCTTCACAATGACAGTCTTGTATTTATCCAGGTGATCGATATCCTCTATCTGTAGCGTATCATATTGTTTGTCCGGATTTAAGGCCCTCCAGCTTTCTTCCCGCAGCAAAGTCCCGTTGATCCCAAAATACTGGCAGACTCCGTCCTTGTTGCCCCATTTATAGTACTCCACCCCGGTCAGGTCTCCTGCCAGGCTGTACAAACGCCAGGTCCCTTCTTTACGGCTGTTCTTATAGACCCCTTCCTCTTCATATCCGGGTTCCCCCCTTATTTCATCATAATGGTTAACCCACCTGCCCTGCTTTTTATCCTGCTGGTCAAGGCAGTTCAAGGTATCTCCCTTGGGGCTAATGGTATAATCCTTCCATTGAGCATATCCATTAAATGCACATAAGTGTAAGAGAATCAATAAAGAAGGAAATAAAATCCGCCGCATATCTATTCGTTTTATTTCGGACATAAGAGAGCTTTCCTCACCCGGAGAAAGATCCCGCACAAGGTAGAACGAAAATCGTTCCAATTTATGATGGGTATGGCAGTAAATAGGAGGAAGTAGAGCCTATATTTGCACCCTCAACTGACCAACATGAAGAACTTTTTTATTATACCGATCTGCCTGCTTTTTAGCACCCTGGCAGTCTGTACCCAAATACAAGGACAGACGCCGGCTCAGGGACAGCCATCATCCGGAGGAAAAAATGCCCAGGGGCAGGCTCCTCCTCAGGGGCAGCCTCAGACGCGGCAGCTCACCCCGGCACAAGAGGCGGAAGCAATAGCGCAAGCCCAGGCCCGGGCTAAAAAGCTGACCATCGCCCAGATGAAAGTCGAGCTGGAACAATCCCCCAATCCGGTATTATATACAAAACAGATCCTGCAAAAGAGGTTCAGGATCGATACCATCGCGGTGACGAAGACAAAGGGGTTCAGCAGCCTGGCGGACAGCCTGGCTTATACGGGAAAAGTAAAAAAGGTCTACGGACCATACGGAGACAAAGGCAGCCAATTCCTGGTGCAGATCCTGGTCAAGGCCCCTAATGAATTCTACCACGTAGGTCAGATCTTTATCGACACTTCCGTATTCCGTTTCCGCGTAGCGGACTCGCTGGGTGACAAAATATTGGATAAGATCAAAAATGGCTCAGCCACTTTCGAGGAACTGGCACAGAGCTATTCGATGGGAGGAGAAGGGTCCACAAAAGGCGACCTGGGCTGGATAGCCCGGGGGGTGCTCCTGCCGCAGATCGAGCATGAATTATCTTTAAGAAAGAAAGGAGATGTATTTAAGATCTGGAGCCCCAGCGGGCTGCATATTATCCGTAAGACAGATGAGCCGCGTAAGGATACAGGCTTTGCGCTGATGATGAGGATATTTTTATAGGAAGAAGTTCACCGCCAGCTCATACCCCTTCAATCCCAGCCCCATGATCGTCCCCTTTGCCCTGGCGGACACATGTGATATCTTCCGGAACTCCTCCCGCGCATGTACATTGCTGATATGAACTTCCACTACCGGCGTTTTGATAGCCGCGATCGCATCCCCGATGGCGACTGAAGTATGCGTATATCCCCCGGGGTTAATAATAATCCCGTCATAGGAAAATCCCACCCGCTGCAATTCATTGATCAGCTCCCCTTCCACATTGCTCTGGAAATAGGTGAAGGCAACAGCCGGATATTTTTCTTTCAACCCGGCAAAATACTGGTCGAAAGTCTGGTTCCCATAGACCTCCGGCTCCCGGGTGCCTAACAGGTTCAGATTGGGACCATTAAGGATTGCTATACGCATAAGTAAATATTTGTTTGCAGCCATCGGACTTTTGATTCGATTGGCCTACGAATATACACCATAAAAAAAGCCACTGAAAATTTCAGTGGCTTTACTATTTAGATATCATTATGCTTTTCGGCCCGGGACGACAAGCCTATTTATGTTTCTTTATCAACTCTATAAAATCATCGAAAAGATACCGGCTGTCATGGGGCCCGGGGGTAGATTCAGGATGATACTGTACAGAGAACGCCGGGCGGTCCTTCAGACGGATCCCCTCGATGGATTCGTCATTCAGGTTCAGATGGGTGATCTCGATATTGGCCGCTTTTTTTACGGCTACCGGATCTACGCCAAACCCATGATTTTGGGTAGTGATCTCGCACTTACCCGTAATAACATTCTTCACGGGATGATTGAGCCCCCGGTGCCCGTGATGCATCTTAAAAGTAGGTATATCGTTGGCCAGCGCCAGCAGCTGATGGCCGAGGCAGATGCCGAATAAAGGTTTTTTCTCTTCCAGGATCTCTTTCACCATCGGGATGGCATAATCCATGGGCGCCGGGTCGCCGGGACCATTGGACAGAAAATAACCATGGGGTTGGAACGCTCTCAGCTGTGCTACCGGTGTCTTCGCAGGAAATACCTTCACATAAGCGCCCCTGTCCACCATGCATTTCAGGATATGCTGTTTGACCCCGTAATCCAATACCGCGATGCGGATTTCCGCTTTCGGATCGCCCATTTCATATTCTTTTACCGTGCTGACCACAGATGCCAGCTCCAGTCCGTCCATGGAAGGGGTCTTTGCCAATAAAGCCTTTAAAGCTTCGATATCGGTGATCTCAGACGAGATGATACAGTTCATCGCGCCTTTGATGCGGACATGTTCAACCAGGGCCCGGGTGTCCACGCCTTCGATACAGACGATATTATTGGCCTTCAGATATTCATCCAGGGAGCCATTGGCCTGTTTGCGGGAGAACTGATCTTCCAGGTTACGGCCGATCAATCCGCGGATCTTGACGCCATCGGATTCGATATCGCTGTCCTTTACCCCATAATTACCGATATGCACGCTGTTCATGATCAATACCTGTCCGTAATAGCTGGGATCCGTGAATACTTCCTGGTATCCTGTCATCCCTGTATTGAAACAGATCTCTCCGGTGGTAGTTCCTGTCTTGCCGAAGGCTTTACCATAGTGAACGGAACCGTCTTCGAGCAAAAGGATGGCTGGTGAGTGGGAAGTTGTGTGAGGCATTTATTAGTGAAAATTTTTGCAAAATTAAGAAATTTAGGCCCTCTCATTCGATTTTTTTGGCCGAAACTGAAAAATCTCAGGCTAAAAAAAAGCAAGACTTAATAAAGTCTTGCTTTCCATATTTTAAAAGATCGGCATTTTATTCTCCTGCTTTCTTCTCTTTTTTCGTTGATTTTTTTGCTTCTTCTACAGGGGCTTCTTCTGCTGCTACTTCAGCGGCTTCGGCACCTTCTGTCGCACCGGAGGCTTTCTTACGGCTGCCACCTGAGCGGCGTGTTCTCTTACCGGCTGCTTCCTTGACTTCGCCTTTACCCTTACCGTAGATCTCATTGAAATCTACCAGCTCGATCATAGCGGTCTCGGCATTGTCACCCACACGGGCGCCTAACTTGATGATCCTTGTGTAACCACCGGGACGTCCTGCTACTTTTTCAGCAACGGTACCGAATAATTCCACCACCACATCCTTATCCTGCAGGTAGCTGAATACGATCCGGCGCTGGTGGGTAGTATTTTCTTTTGCCTTGGTGATCAGGGGCTCTACATAGGTCCTTAAAGCTTTTGCTTTGGCCAGGGTAGTTACGATCCTTTTGTGCGTGATCAGCTGGCTGGCTAAATTCTTCAGCAACGCTGCCCGGTGGGAAGCCGTTCTGCTGAGATTGTTGATTTTGTCTCCGTGACGCATGACATGTAAATTTGGAGCCTTGTACCGTGTCAGGAATTACAAGGCCATATTAAAAAATATTTTGCGGCTATGGTCTTCCCGAAATGTAGCCCATCGCCGCAAAATGGCTAATAATGGGCCTTCGGCCGGTTGACCCGTGGTCAACCATGGCGGATCGCAAGGTTGCGAACCGCCCGTTAAAATCATTCATCATCCACTTTCAGCTTGCCGAGGTCCATTCCGAAATGGAGGCCTCTTTCGCCCAGCACCTGCTCGATCTCAGCCAGTGATTTCTGACCGAAATTGCGGAACTTCATCAGGTCTTCCTGCTCGTAGGTCACCAGTTCGCTAAGGCTATTGATCTTGGCTGCTTTCAGACAGTTGAAGGCGCGTACGGAAAGATCCAGGTCTTCCAATGGCGTCTTCAGGATCTTACGCAGCTGCAAGGTCTGTTCGTCGACCAGGTCTTCTTTCTTCTCTTCTTTATTGTCGAAAGTGATATTCTCGTCCGTAATGATCATCAGATGCTGGATCAGGATGCGGGACGCCTGTTTAACGGCTTCTTCCGGATGGATGGTCCCATCGGTGGATACTTCCATGATCAGCTTTTCAAAGTCTGTGCGCTGCTCCACACGGGTGTTTTCGATAGAGTATTTCACATTCTTGATAGGTGTGAAAATAGCATCTGTCGGGATATAACCGAATGGCGCATCTTTAGGTTTGTTATCTTCTGCGGGAACATAGCCACGGCCTTTACCGATCGTGATCTCGATGTCCAGCTTAGCAGAAGAATCCAGGGTACAGATAAGCAGGCCCGGGTTCATCACCTCGAAGCTGGGAGTAGATTCCCCCAGGGTACCGGCAG
>JAATFV010000182.1 GCA_015655015.1 Chitinophagales bacterium
ATCCCGATTTCCAATACCAGTATGGTCAGGGACTCGACGGTGTAATGCCTGCCAATATCAATGACGCAGTAGCTTCCGGGAGAAAATCCTGGGGCGCACCCATCGATGGTAATACCAACTATGTAGCCGTTGACGGGAAGAACCATCCTTACACTGCTAAAAAAGACAACATCAGGAACTTTTACCAGACCGGCGCCACCTATACCAATAGCGTAGCCTTCTCCGGTGGCACTGAGAATACCGTTTACCGGTTTTCTGCAGCCGACCTGAACAGCAAAGGGATCCTGCCTAATACTGTCTATGACCGTAAGACATTGAACGTCTCCGTTAACAGCAAGCTCAACGATAAGCTCTCTATCGAAGCTATGGCCCAGTACAACCTGGAAGTAGGACACAACCGCACGACTGCGGGTGACGCACTTGCCAATCCCAACTGGACACCCCTGGAGATCGCCAATACAGCCGATGTACGCTGGCTCAAACCCGGTTATGACTCACTCGGCAACGAACAGGCCTGGAACGACGCCCCCATCGCCTCCAACGGTTATTTCGTGATGAATAAGAATAAAGAGCTCGACACGAAGAACAGGTTCATCGGGCAGGCATCGGTGTCTTACCAGCTTATCAGGAACCTGGTAGTCAAAGGCACGATCAGCAAAGATTATTATGCCTATAATTACTCCAACGTCCTGCCCACCGGGACCCTGTACGAGTTAAACGGTGAATACAGCGGTCTGAAGACAGACGTATCCGAGACCAACAGCCTGATCACCGGCGCCTATAAGACCGCCATCACCAGGGATCTGAACCTTTCTGCTCTTGCCGGTTTCAACGACCGCAGATTCCAGGAGAACCGACTTACCATGACCGGTAAGAACTGGACGATCCCATACTTTTACAGTTTCTCCAACCTGGCCTCCCAGTCTACGGTCCCTTATACTCCCAGGATCGCCACCACTTCCGTATTCGGTTCGATCGACCTGGATTTCAAGAGCCTCCTGTTCCTGAGCGCAAGCGGACGCCAGGACTGGTTCTCTTCCCTGAGCCCCCAGTCTAACCATATCTTCTATCCGAGCATCGGAGGAAGTTTTATCCTTTCGGATGCGGTCAGCCTGCCCGATGTCTTCAGTTTTGTTAAATTGAGAGGCTCCTGGGCACAGGTAGGCGGCGGTGCGCCGGACCCTTACGAGATCAACCTCACCTATAGCAATGTGGCCAGCTCAGGCGCATCTCTGCAGAACGTGACACCCGATCCC
This sequence comes from Chitinophagales bacterium, assembly GCA_015655015.1. GTDB lineage: Bacteria > Bacteroidota > Bacteroidia > Chitinophagales > Chitinophagaceae > Puia. The sequence goes on from JAATFV010000182.1 coordinate 1,257, forward strand.
GTTACTGCCAATAATGTGATCGCCAATCCTAACCTCAAGCCTTATACTTCCACTACCTATGAAGCCGGTGCGGAAATACAGTTGTTAAAGAACAGGATCGGCGTTGACGTCACCTACTACAACCGTCAGACCACCAACGATATCCTGCCCACCGCCATTTCCACCACATCCGGTTACAGCAGCGCCATCCTGAACATCGGTGAATTAAGGAACCGGGGCGTTGAGCTCCTGTTAACTGGCAAGGCTATACGTAGTTCCGACTTCGCGTGGAACATCAGCTACAATGTCGCCTACAACGCCAATAAAGTGATAAAGCTGGCGCCCGGCCTTCCTTCCATCCAGATCGCCAGCGCCGTCGGCAGCTGGGCCTTCCTGGATCATATCGAAGGCAAACCCTTTGGTACCCTCGTCGGCACCCGCATGGCCAGGGACCCCAAAAGCGGACAGATCGTTTACAACAGAACATCCCACGTTCCCGTCGCGACTTCCGCCACCCAGCAATTGGGTAACAGCGTTGCCCCTTATACGATGGGGCTGACCAATGAGTTCCGATACAAGAGTTTCTCCCTTAATATCCTGCTGGACGGCAAATTCGGCAACAAGATCTTCTCCATCTTCGAAGTATATGCTACCCGTATGGGAAAGCTGAAAAGCACCCTGCCCGGCAGAGCGAATGGCCTGGAGCTGAAAGGAGTTGATCAGTCCGGAGCGCCTTATGATACTACCATCACCCAGACAGGGGGTGTACTGCGTAACTATTATGACAACAACAAGACTTATTCCGAACTGTTCGTACATGACGGAAGTTTCATCAAGCTCCGCCAGGTCATCCTTACCTACAATATTCCGGTGGCTAAGCTGAAAATGGTCAAGCTCCAATCGGCCAACATCTCTTTTGTTGCCCGCAACCTGCTGACCCTGTACAAACAGACGCCTGATTTCGATCCCGAGCAGAGCCTTACCAACAGCAACAACCAGGGCTTTGAATCCATCGGGTTACCACGTACACGATCATACGGTTTAAATCTGGCCATCAAATTTTAACACCTCAACACCAAATTAATATGCAAAAATATATAAGAAAATTGGCGGGACTTCTGTCGGGAGCGCTGTTCGTCCTTTCTCTGCAATCCTGTGATAAAGGATATAAGAGTCTCAATATCAATCCGGACGCCGTAACTTCTCCTACTCCTGAATACGTATTCACCCTGGCGGAATACGAAGGGGCAGGATATAACGGACACTATGGTTCCAGCGGTTCTAATTTTTTGATGGGCACCATGCAATACACTACCAGCTATAACGACGTGGCCGGTTTTGGATCGAAATATATCACCAGCCAGGTCAACTCGTCATCGGGCGCTTTTAACGCCGCCTATCCCGACGAGATCAACGAGGTGAGCATTGCGATCAAAGCCTTAAAAGGCAATGCGGCCAGGATCAATGAGCTGGCCGAAGCCCGTATCTGGCGTGTATACTGTTATAGCAAGCTCACGGACCTCTATGGGGATATACCTTATTTCCAGGCGGGATCAGGGTATGATTCTTCCGTCTACAAGCCCGCGTATGATGCTCAGAAAGATATCTATGCCGATATGCTTTCCGAGCTGGATGCGGCTGCTGCCAGCCTTGACCCGTCCAAATCTGCTACTTTTGGAACAGCCGACCTGATTTATGGAGGCAATGTCAGCCAGTGGAAAAAATTCGCCTGCTCCCTGATGCTCCGTCTCGGCATGCGCCTGACAAAAGTAGACATCACTTCGGCCCAGAGCTGGGTAACCAGGGCCATCGCAGGCGGTGTGATCACCGACGACGCAGACATCGCAAAAATGTCCTATAACAGCTCCGGCCAGGACATCAATAAGAACCCGCTGATCCTGGATATGTGGAATGCGGACTATATCTCGCAGAACGGTTTCTCCAATACGGAAGGTGGTAAATACGCAGACAGCTGGATCAATTACCTGCAGGCTACCAAAGACCCGCGCCTGCCCGTGATTTCCGTGGTATGGGTAGGAGGCGTTCCAGGGGCAGGAGGCGTTCCGGTAGGAGGAACACCGGATACTACGTCTTCTATTCAAAAGGGAATGCACCAGACCATCGCCAACGCAAGACCCGGGAATTTTGTCACCTACTCGGAACCCAACCCCAAAACAGTATTGCTGCTCAACGCGCCCAGGCTGCTGTTCACAGTCGCTGAATCAAATTTCCTGATGGCAGAGGCTGCATTGAGAGGCTGGTACAGCGGAGCTACCGTCACCAGCCTGTATAATGCCGGAGTCCAGGCCGCTATGCGCCAATGGTCGGTCATCACTTTCGGAGCAGGGACTATTTCATCCCCCCAGGCCAACGACTACCTGGCGGCTAACCCGTTTAACACGGCAGGATCCATTGATCAGCAGATGGAACAGATTTACACCCAGTTCTGGGTAAGCAGCTTCCCGGAAGCTCAGGAACCTTACAACAACTATCGTCGTACCGGTTACCCCGCCCTGGTCCCCAACAACTATCCTACCAACGCTACCGGTGGACAGATATTCAGAAGGTGTATTTACCCGATATCGGAGCAGAACCTGAATAATACCAACTACCAGGCAGCCATCGCCAGACAAGGCGCCGATGACCTGATGACGCATATCTGGTGGGATAAATGAACATATCTGGTGGGATAAATAAAGTTGCCGTTGTCGTTTTAGTATAAAAGAGTGTTTCTCAAGCAAGCACGTTTTGGTTAAAAAGGGGGCAATTCCTTGCCCCCTTTATTTTCAGCAGACCTTTATCTTTTCAGCGAACCTTTATCCGCTTTTGTTAAAAAAAAGGCTCTGAGTGGCCCGCTACCTTGCATTAACTATTTTTACCAGCGAGATGAATAAAAAACCAAGCTTCTACGACAAAAATCTATAACAGAGAGATATGAACAACAACAACGCAGACGAACAATTCGCCCTATTAGGACTAAGCTTGCCTCCCGCTCCCGGACCACTGGGTGTTTACAAACCCTGTTTAATCGAAGGGAAATTCCTATATCTGTCCGGGCACGGACCCGTACAGGATGATAAGACCCTCATCATCGGCCGGATCGGAAAAGACCTGGATATCGAACAAGGTAAGCTGGCGGCCCGGCAGGTGGGACTGACCATGTTGTCCACCATACGCACCCATGTAGGGGAATTACATAAAATTAAAAGAGTGATCAAAATCCTGGGCATGGTAAATTGTGTTCCTGAATTCGAACGCCATCCCTATGTCATCAATGGCTGCAGTGAACTCTTTGCCGCCATTTGGGGGGAAGAGAATGGAGTAGGCGTTCGCAGTGCGGTCGGCTTTGGGTCCCTGCCGGATAATATTCCTGTCGAAATTGAAGCTATATTTGAACTACAATAAAACCACCTGAAAAATGCTGCCCACCGGTGACCGGAATATCCCGCAAATAGCCGCATTCGGCGAATTCATGCTAAGACTGCATAGCAGTGATCTTCGCCGCTTTCTACAGACCAGCGCTTACGAAACCTATTATGCAGGCGCTGAAGCGAATGTATCCGTATTACTGGCCAGACTGGGTATTCCTGTCAGTTATATCACCCGGGTGCCGGATAATGATCTGGTAAAGGCCGGAGTGGAGCAGCTGAAAGGTCATGGAGTGGATACCGCTCAAATATCCTATGGCGGCGACCGGCTGGCCCTGTATTTTACAGAACAGGGAAATGGCATTCGCTCCACCCGGGTGATCTATGACAGAGCGGGCACGTCTTATGCCTGCCTGCAGCCGGGGATGATCGACTGGAGGAAGGCGCTGGAAGGAATAACCTGGTTCCATTGGTCGGGAGTAGCGGCCGCCGTCTCACAGGGCGCTGCGGACACCTGCGCGGAAGCGCTGGCCATAGCCCGGGAGATGGGAATATCGATCTCCGCTGATTTTAACTACCGGACCACCTTATGGAAATATGGTAAAGCCCCCCGCGAAGTGATGCCGGACCTGCTGCGATATAGCCGGGTCGCCGTGGCAGACTTAGATTCGGTCGCTGTATACTACGGGATAGAGACGGACCCGAATGCAGGATACGAAGAACGTTTTTCACAGTGCTGCAAGGCCCTGCAGGAAAAACTGCCTCAGCTGGAAGTATTAGCCATGAGCTTCAGAAAAACACAAGGCATTCAACATACCTATTTCGGGGCGCTCTTATACAAAGGAGCTATTTATTATTCAGCCCGGCATGAGCTGCCTTTTGTCACCGACCAGATCGGCAGCGGCGATGCTTTTACCGGGGGAATGTTATATGGCCTGATGACCGGGCTGCCTCCCCGGCAGATCATTGATTTCGCAACGGCCAGCGGCGCTTTAAAACAAAGTATCGTGGGAGACTGGGCCATCATCAGCAAAGCGGAAGTCGAACAGTTCATTCAGAACGGTTCTTCAGGCCGTATCATCCGATAAAAAACTAATAACTGTTATGTTCATTATAGACGCCCATCTCGACCTGAGTATGAATGCCATGGAATGGAACCGGGACCTGAGGCTGCCGGCACCCGAAATACGCGAAAGAGAAAAAGGCCTCACCGATAAACCTGACAGGACCCGGGGGACCGTATCCTTACCGGAATTGCGGAAAGGGAATATCGGCCTGGTAGTAGCAACACAGATCGGCCGTTACGTAGCGCCCGACAATCCTTTGCCTGGCTGGCATTCTCCTGAACAGGCCTGGGCCCAGACACAGGGGCAGCTGGCCTGGTATAAAGCGATGGAGGCGGCGGGAGAAATGAGAATGATAAAGGATCTCGCCGGCCTGGAAGAACACCTGGTCTTATGGTCAGCAGCCGGCCCCGCTTTAACGACCGGATCGGCTTCCCCGGACATTCATTCGGCCACATCAACGCAATCTCAGGCAAGCGATACCTCTCTTCCGGCGCAAAACTCCCAACCCATCGGTTACATCCTCAGCCTGGAAGGAGCCGATTCGATCATCACACCCGCTTACCTGGAAAAAGCCTATGCATACGGACTCCGGGCATTGGGCCCCGCCCATTACGGCCCCGGCCGTTATGCGAATGGCACGGACGCAACGGGAAAGTTGAACCCGCAGGGAAAAGAATTATTGCGGGAGATGGAACGCCTCCACATCATCTTAGATGCAACTCATCTATGTGACGACGCCTTCCGGGACGCGATGGAAATGTTCAGCGGATCCGTATGGGCCAGCCACAATAATTGCCGGGCCCTGGTCGATCACAACCGCCAGTTCAGTGATGAGATGATAAAGATCCTGATTGAAAAAGGAGCGGTGATCGGTGGCGCGCTGGATGCCTGGATGATGGTGCCCGGTTGGATACGGGGACAATCTACCCCGGAAGGAATGAATTGCAACCTGGAAAAGATGATCGATCACCTGGATCATATCTGCCAGATAGCCGGGAATACCTTACATGTTGGTTTGGGCACCGATCTTGACGGAGCATTTGGAAAAGAACAGAGCCCTTATGACCTGGATACCATCGCCGATCTGCAGAAAGTTCCTGCTCTGTTGGCTAAAAGAGGGTACAGCCCGGCTGACGTGGAAAATATCATGCATGGCAACTGGCTCAGCTTCCTACGTAAAGCATGGAAAGCATAACGCCCCCGGGAACTTATCTCCTGTCCTCATCTGAGCGCAGAGTACCGGGATAAAGCTTCCGGAAACCAGCAGCAACCAGGAGCGATTTGACAACGCTGAATGCCGCCAGACGACACCAACCCGCACCATCGTCGGCACTTCCTACATACCTGGCACCTTCGGCCCCATTTTCAGGCAGACCGGCGCCGGCACTTCGAGCTTCTTGCCGGTATCCGTAAGCAGCCCTGTAACAGGATCTATCCGGAAAATAATGATGTTATTGCTGCGTTGATTTCCCACCAGCAGAAACTTGCCGGATGGATCGATCATGAAATTACGGGGACCCTTTCCCAGCGTGGACTGAAACCCTTTGATACTTAATTTTCCCGTGGCATGATCGATGGCATAGATGGCAATGTTATTGGCATCCCCCCTGTTAGTGGCGTAAAGGAACTTTCCTCCCGGGCCTACATGGATATCGGCACTGCCGATATCCCCTTTATATCTTTCAGGATGAGAGCTGATATGCTGAATAGGAGTGAGCTTACCGTCCGCAAAATGAAACGCATCTACCGCGCCTCCCAGCTCGCCGATCTCATATGCATATGGTTTTCCCGGATGGAAACTGATATGCCGGGGACCATAACCGGACTCTACGGTGACGATGGAATCGGACAGCGGCGTCAGCGGATGGGTAGCAGCGCCGGCATTGAAACGATAAACCGAAAGCTGGTCAAGACCCAGATCAGACACCACCAGGTATTTTTCATCGGGCGATAAAATCGTGGAGTGTACATGCGCTTTTTCCTGTCTTGAAGTAGCGCCTTTACCCGTATGCTGAACGAATTGGGTAATGGCCCCGACCGATCCGTCTGCATGAATGGGCAGACAGCCAAAACTTCCCCCGCTGTAATTAGCCACCATCGCCCACTTGCCATGAGCATCCACCGATATATAACAGGGATCGTCCCCGCCGCTGAACTGCTTATCCAGGAATGTCAGTTGTCCGGTGGTCTTATCGAATGCAAATGCGCTGACCCCTCCCGGCGTGGCTCCATCCGTCTCATTAACGGAGTAAAGATATTTTCCCCCGGGCGCCACGGCCAGGTACGAAGGGTTATCCGTAGCGATGGTGCTCACAGGGTTCGCCTCACCGGTGACAACATCGAACTGATATACATAAATACCCTTGCTGGGACCATTGGACAAGCCCCCTTCCGTATAAGTGCCGATAAAAAGATAATACTTCTGAGCAATACCGGACAACGACAATAAGAGGATCGATAGCAGGAAGGGAAGGCGCATAAACAGGATTGTGTGTAAAAAAAAAGTTACTTCCTGCAATTTATGGCAAAAAAATAAGGGCCGGAAGGGCCCTTACTAATTCTTTGCAAAAAGACCGGATTTATCGGATCAATTTTACGTTTACTGCGTTCAGGCCTTTTTTCCCGTTCTGAAGATCAAACTCCACGCGATCATTTTCCTTGATCTGGTCGATCAGCCCGCTGGCGTGTACAAAAGTTTCTTTGCTGGAATCATCATGTTTGATAAAACCGAAGCCTTTGTCTGCGTTGAAGAACTTTACGATGCCTGTTGTTTTGTTGTCCATCATTAATTGTATTGGTAATAAAATAGGCGTGCAAGGTACGACTTTTTTGCTGAGGACCCAGAATTAACTATTCAGGGGGGACTGCGGGGGGAAGGGGGCGGGGAACTACTGCAGGGGGAACAGGAAAATTACGGAGGACGGAATAGGGCGGGTACGGTAAAGGCTTAGGTTTCTTTACGTTGTCCCCGGAGATATTTACGGACCCATAAGAGTTTGTCAGTAGAAGGAAATAAGATTACCACAAATAGTTACAGAATGTTCATACGAAAAATTTGTTTTGTGTCGCGATCGGCGGAACTTTGCGTAGTGAATGAATGATCCGTATCCGAAATGTAAAACCAGGCCGTTAAGGCAAATTGATCCAAATCCCTGAAAACCGGAAATGTCCAATGTCCTGTCCTGTTTAGGGCTCTCAACTGTAGGGAACGTCCAAACCTGCAGTAAATTAATTACCCCGTCCGCCCATCTGGCGGACGGGCTTTTTTTTGTGCGCATCCCTCCGCTTATCTTTGCATCCACTAAAAAAGCGGCTATGTCATCCTCCAGTGAAAACCTGCCTCTACCCGCGCAGATCAATCAGCTCATCCGTTCCCGCAGAAGCGTATTCCCGGATCAATTCCGGAAGGATATTTCCATACCAGACGACATTATCTGGCAATTGCTGGAAAATGCCAATTGGGCCCCTAACCATAAGCAGACAGAACCCTGGAGATTCGTAGTCTTCAGCGGGGAAGGACGCAAAAAGTTCGCCTCCTTCCAGGCGTCCCGCTATAAGGAGAGCGCCGGAGAAAAATTCAGGCAGGATAAATATGACAAGCTTCTCAACAACCCGCTATTATCCTCCCATATTGTAGCGATCATCCTGAAGCGAAGCACCACCGTGAACATCCCGGAAATGGAAGAGATCGCAGCCGTAGCCTGTGCCGTCGAGAACATCTACCTTTCCGCCACCGCATACGGACTGGGAGGATACTGGAGCACGGGGGGAATTACCTATGACCCCGCCGCCCGCACCTTTCTGGGACTGGAAGGAGAGGACCGCCTGATGGGGACCTTCTACCTGGGAATGGTCCGCATAACTTCGCCCGGAGGGAAACGGGGAGATATAAAGGAGAAAACAATTTGGGTGAAAGAATAGAATTGCCGCTTATTGCCTAAATTTATCCCTCAATAAACAAATACCAATAACATGCGTACTATCCATTTTCTTCCTGCCGCTTTGCTCCTGGCGCTGACTGCCTGCAACAATTCCGGGGACAAAGCTTCCTCCGGAGACACCACTCAGACCATTTCTGCCGCACCTAAAGACACGATGAATATGAAACCTGCCGATTCATCTGCCATGGCGACAGCTTTACCGGACGTACCGGCCGGCGCTAAAGTATATTTCAAGAACCTGAAGGATGGCCAGACCGTCACCTCCCCTTTCAAAGTAGAAATGGGTATTGATGGGCTGAAGCTCGACACGGCCGGCGCCATCGTTGCCGGTTCGGGACATCATCACCTGCTGATCGATGCCGGGGATTCTATTCCTGCCGGCCTGGCAGTGCCAAAAGATTCCACTCACCTGCATTTTGGAAAGGCGCAATCCAGTACCGATGTGACCCTGCCTGCCGGGAAACATGTATTGACCCTGCAATTTGCCGATGGTATCCACCGCTCTTATGGCAGCAAATTAGCTGCTACCATCACGGTAACAGTGAAGTAGCCCTATCGGGCATGCCTTTTTTCCACGTTTGCCATCCGGGAGCCTTTATCCAGGTGAACCTTGTTCACTTTTGCCCCCGGATGGCAAACTTTTTTTTAGTGAAATCCCCAAAAAAAACAACCGGCGCAACGAAAAGAACGTAGAAGTTGTCAGGAGGATGGAATTGTTTTTGCAGGCGTTTACCAATCTTAAAAAATGAAAATCATGGGAAAAAAAGGTATATTTTACCGTTTAGCAGTTTTAGCTTTTGTGATAGCAGGATTGTCCGGTTGCGTAAAATCCGGATCGAATTACTCCAATAATGGCAATGCCGTCACGTTCATGACTATAATGAACCTGGCTTCCACTCCGGCGGATATTTATTTTAATGGGACCAAAGCTTCCTCCAATGCCCTGCCATCGGGGTATTTTGATCAGCGATACGAACAATTGGCGCCGGGAACTTATCAAATACAGTTCAAGGCGGCAGGCAAGGACAGCCTTGTGGCAGGAGTCCAATCCTATCTTTATGATTCAACGGATTTTAATACCGTGATCCTGTACAATAATGCAGGCAGCGCAACGCTCAATGCCGTAAGGATCCTGGACGATTATAGTACGATATCAGCCACGGCAGCCAGTTACCGGTTCTTCAACATGTCTCCCGACGTGCCTTCCGTAGATCTTTATTTCAACAGCACCGCGGCTCAATCCCACAGGACTACAGCAGATAATGTGATTAATTCGGGCTTTAACAGCTTTCAGCCCTTAAGTCCCGGCACCTATAGTGTACAGGTAAAAAAGGCAGGAACGGATTCCGTGGTAGCCTCCGTGAGTGGTATAACGATGGCGGCACAGACCGCCTCGACCATTTTCTTAACGGGGAATTCCGGTAATTCCACCAACCCCATTGCATTGAAAGTATTAGTGGCTTCCTACTGATAAATCTCTTTCGTTGTGAGAACGAACATCGTTCGTTCTCACAACCTATTTCAGCGATCCGGGAAGAACCTTATGATATTTCTTGAATATGATGATAAAAGCGCTCACCTTTTCATAGCCCAGCCGGTAAGCGGTTTCAGAAACACTGATCTTTTTCTCCTGCAACAGGTTTTTGGCAAGGTCCATTTTCTTTTCGAGATAATACTCATACATGGTCTTGCCGTAAATAGCCTTGAAATGCCTTTTTAAAGTAGACTCGCTCAGAGCGAACTCCCTGGCCAGCTGCTTCTGGGAAGGCAGCATATCCTGCAGGCTTTGCACCAGCCGCTGCTCTACCAGCCGTATGGTCTGCACATAATAGCTTTCCCTGGCAGGCAGGGATGCCTTATCACGTCCCGGTAACCGATCGATGATATTGGCAAGCAGCGTTAATGCCCTTGACCGGATAGTCAATAAATTGAACAAAGGCTTATGTACCTCCATTTCAATCTCACTTAACAGATGCTCGTCCGCAGGCTGCGTCGTCTCCGCCAGCACAGCTATCAGATCTTCTTCCCCCAGCACGGCTGTGACGGCCTCTATTTTATCTTCCATACCGGACAGGTGCGTATAAAGCCATTCCCGGGAGAACAACAGCTCAATAGTATGAGATAGAACGCCTTCCGGGATGCGCGTTGACAATCGGCTATTATTAGACGTAAGAAAGACATTATTCGGATAGCCGGGATGTACAACAGGTTTAATATAAGGTTTTGTCAATTTGAAAGGCCCCGGAGCCAAAAGAAAACATAAGGCGAAAATGATCTCGCAGTCAGACTGCCTGGCGAGACGGATCACTTCAATATCCTCATAATAACGAAGCCGGGTATAACGCATGTGCAAACCCTCCTCCAGGAATATGCTTTTTATGATGCCGCTGCCCATAACGACAGGGATCTGCATGGTATTATTTATGATCGGAGCAGGAAGTTGTTTCGATAAGGCGATAAAAGCGGATTCCAGGTTGTCATCTCTCAAAATGAAACGCTGCATCGGTAAGCGGGTAGAGGGTTTGATAGAATATTAGTTTTTAATGCAACACACATATACGAAAATAAACGGTTTATGGATTTGTATAACAGCTATATATCTTTCTGCGGGAAAATCACCTGCCGCCACGTTGACCGTAATGAGGTACTATTTTGAGTTGATTGAGGCATTTGTTATAGGAATAGTGTAGTACCTTTACTACATTGAATTGGTTTTTTATCGACACCGCCTCTATTCCTTTGAATTGCCTCTATCCGATATCTTTCATCATAAAGGTTGAGAGATTTATTTTGATTGCCTCTTGAAACAGCCCTTTCGCAAATTTTCCAGACAATTTGATTAGTACTTGCAAGCTCATCGGACAGGGACGATGATGGCTGTATTTTCCCCCCAACAGTGTTGAATTTCAACAATGGTTCTGGCTCTACCGGTAGCTCCTTTTTCAGGTGAATAGCCCCGTGCTGTTACTGTTAGTCTATGCCTATACAGATAGTCTATGTCTTTACAGAACGGACGGGTCCGCTCACAGGGAGATCTATTATCTCTATTAATCACCAAATCATCGTAAGAAAAATAATTATGCAATTTAATTTTACGCTTGCCGGATCAGCCCTCATTTTCCGTTTATCCTTAGTCCTGTTGCTTTCCGGTACAGCCTTCGGCCAGGATAAACCTAATAGTAATGACTTAATAACATCTACTCTTGCGAAAAGAGATATCAACACACAGGTATTGCCGTTTAACACCACCAGGAACTGGTATAGTCAGGCCGTTGCTAACCTGGAAGACAGAGAATATTTCATCCGGACACAGGATAATCCCGGTGTATTTGGCGCTGTTAATCATGCACAGCACCTGGGATACCTGTTTACCGACAAAGGGTACGCTGTCACCAACTTTAACGAAGATGGATCCACGAAGGATATCTGGAGTACCCGCTTTCTCTTTTCAGGTATCGGGAGAAAGGACCGGATCCGCCAGATGCCTTTGTTTCATGCCAATCAGAAGGGAGATCAGACCCTGCAATATGATTACAGGGATTATACGATCACCTACGATAACCGGAAGGAGGGGATGGAACAAAGTTTCCTTATCAGGGAAAGACCTTCCGGTAAAAAAGACCTGCAGATCGTGATCGGACTGGATGGCGACCTGGCAGCAAGGACAGGGGACGACAATCAATTGATCCTGTATACTCCCGGCCATCCGTCAGCGGTAAAGCTGGTATATGATCAGCTGAAAGTATGGGACCGGGAAAAAAAGAGCCTGCCCGCCCATCTGCAGGTAACAGGCGCCCATCGCCTGGTATTGACGGTCGATGATAGAGAGGCCCTTTACCCCATCACGGTAGACCCGCTCAACCATGCTCCCGGCAAGATCCTCTCGGGTGATAATATCCTTGGTACCTCCCTGGTGGATGCCAGCGCGCACCTGCTCTTCGGCTTTTCCGTCAGCGGCGCGGGAGACGTGAATGGCGACGGTACAGATGATATTATTATCGGGTCTCCTACTTTTACAAAGATTACCGGTATCTCCGGTGGTAATCTGACCTTAGGCGTCGGCGTTACCGGAGCCGCCTTTATTTATTATGGCGTTCCTACCACCGGACCCGCTACGACCCCTTCCCAGGTATTGCAGCCGGCTGGCCTGGCTACAGGGGCATTGTTCGGATATAGCGTGAGCACCGCCGGAAAATTCGATGGTAGAACCACCCGGGCAGGTGTCGTGGTCGGCGCTCCGGCAGACGCCATCTCCCTGACCGTTTCATTTTTGACTACACAAGTCGCGGCTGGCAAAGTTTATATGTTTTCAGGCAATGCTTTCACGGCGGATATTAATACAAGACCTGCTCCATCAGCTATTCTTTCCTTATCATCCGACGATTTCCCCGGCCTTTTAATAGCTCCTCCCCCCAACCCACTCTTCGGTTTCAGCGTGAGCGACGCCGGTAATCTGGATGGCGATGCATACGATGATATCGTAGTAGGAACTCCTTATTCTACGAACGTCGCTCCTCTTAGCCCCTTATCGGCCGGCCGGGTAGATATTTTTAAGGGCGGCGCAACAGGGATTGTCACTACTCCCGCCAGAACGATCTTTGGCCAGACCGCCACATCGCTGTTTGGCTTCAGTGTCAGTTCAGCAGGCAAAGTAAAAGGGGCAGGAGCAGGCGCCTTCGATGCTATTATTGCCGGAGCGCCCGGTGGCCTGATCTCCATCGGCCAGTTGGAAGGGCATGCCTATTTGTTTTATGGAAAATCAGGCGGGGTCACGGCGACCAGCACGGCCACGGCAGATCAGGTCTTAGGCGGAGGATCCGGCATTATCGCATCGCTTTTTGGCTTTAGTGTCAGCGGCGCCGGCGATGTTGACGGGGATGGCTTCGACGATGTGATCGTTGGAGAACCCCTGCGAATTGATAACGGAGTAGCCGCAGGACGGGCCTCCATCTTTTATGGCAGCGCTGCGGGCATTTCCGCGACAGCCGGCACGATCCTTCGCAGCCCCCGCAGTCCGTCCGCTTTGTCACTGCTGACCGGTCCCAATCTTCTTTTCGGTTACAGCGTAGGTAAGGCTGGCAATGCAACCGGCGATGCCGCCGGGGAAGTCCTCGTCGGGGAGCCCGGCAGCCTCGCTCTTAGCAACCCTCTCATCAGTACCTTACTGACGTTGCTTACCGGTACTACTACCTTATCGGGCCAGGCCTATCTTTTCAAAGGCGCCCTCCTGGCGCACATGCCTAACAATTCCGCACCCTTCCTGACGATCGCAGATAATAATCCCGGCGGTCTTTTAAACGCCAACCTCCTGGGAGCCAGCGTGCATTATGCCGGGGATGTCAATCACGACGGATTCCCGGATTTCCTCATCGGCGGCCCCAGCGGTATTCTCGACCTCGGCCTTAACATTGGCTCCTTGCTGGGTGCGTTTACGACCGGATCAGGACTGATCGTTTCCGCCAGTTCCGGCGGCGTCTATCTCTACTTTGGCTTCACCGGCCCCCTGCCGGTGAACTTCCTTTCCTTTACGGCCACCGCTGAGAAGACGGACGTACTCCTGGACTGGTCGACTGCACAAGAGCAGAACAGCGATCATTTTGAGATAGAACGCAGCTCGGATAACAGCAATTTTGTTTCCATCGGACAGGTCACGGCGGCACATAACAGTAATATGCAAATGAACTATTCCTTTACGGACCCGTCTCCTGTCAGCGGGAATAATTTCTACCGGCTGAAAGAAGTGGACCTGGACGGAAATTCCATGTACAGCAAAGTCGTGTCTGTCAATTTTGGTGGTCCTTCCCAAAATGTGATCGCCGTTTATCCGAACCCGGCACACGAAAGTTTCCAGCTGTTATTTAAAAATATGCCAACCGGCAGATATGAGATGAGCCTGCTTAGCCCGGCAGGTCAGGTGATACAGTCCAGAAGTATCCAGGTGAGCAATTCGGCCAGTTATGCGGAATTAGTACCGCTGAGCTCCGGCCTGGCGCAAGGCACTTACATTATAAGATTAGTGGATCAGCAACAGCATGTATTTATATCGAAGGTGGTGATCCGGTAAAAATATCCTTTAAAAAAATAAACCCTGGGGCGAAAGCTCCGGGGTTTGTTTTTGCTCGCTGAAATTCGAACTGTTTTTTCCTGCGGACAGATAGGCCTTGCCTTCTGTCCTCTGTCGAACTGTGTTCATTTTGCCAGCCTGAATTCATACCAGTTGGCCTCTTCCTTCTGCCCCGCATTATTGGAAGAGCCATACCCCCTTCTTCCCCCGCCCATACCACGCCCGCCGCCCATGCTCATATGCATGCCTCCTCCACCTCCGCCAAAAGAGTGCCGCGGACCCGCATTGCCCCTGCCTTCCTGGCCGGGGATCATGTTTAATACGATCCCTACACTGAAATTCTTCTTTTTAGACCGGGCGCTAAGGTCCATGCCCAATACGTTTTTTATCGGAATAACTACCTCATAGACCAGCAGACTGTCCTGGTTATTCAGCTTCATGGCCACCTGGAAAGGCCCCTTCTGATCGGCCACGCCGAACTGTCCGTTCTCAATGCCGGGAAATCCCGTCGTACCATAAGAATCGGATTGCAGGAGCAGCTCCTCCTTCCGGGCTTTGTAATCCGCCGCCGTGATGGTAGCTCCATAACGGGCCCTTTCTGCTTCAGGCTGTTTGCGGAGCGGAAAATGAAGAGCGATCTCTTTATTCTTGTCTCCTTTCGGATCGAAATAGATAGTCATGCCTGCCCGCAACATCCTCAGCTCGGTAGGCTCATCCCTGGACAGGACACAGACATAAATGTTCTTGCTGTCATTGGTA
This sequence comes from Chitinophagales bacterium, assembly GCA_015655015.1. Taxonomy (GTDB): domain Bacteria; phylum Bacteroidota; class Bacteroidia; order Chitinophagales; family Chitinophagaceae; genus Puia. The sequence continues at coordinate 16,435 of JAATFV010000182.1, forward strand.
ACATTATATTGGAGCGTATATTCCGGATTGCTGAAGCGGAGCGGCTGACTCCATTCGTTCGCACTGCCGTCTGCTACAACCGGCGTTTCCTGGTAATGACCTTCCGGGGCCAGCTTATGAGCGCAGCCGGTGCAGAACAGGGTTCCAAATAAAAGAGTAGCCGGTAACCATTTTTGCGGGATAAAGGGACTGGGCATAACAGGATTTTTGTTGTCAATTTAGTTCTCCTTACGACAACTCAGGCCTTAAAATCGGTTATTCCCTTGTTAATATAATAGGGTGTTCATGGATTCAGCAGTTAGTCAACCGTATCAGCAGTTAGTGCAACCGTATAAAATGAAGAAGCCGCCTCAAAATAAGGAGGCGGCTTCATTCTTATATAAAAAATATTAATTTACCTCAGCTTCATCCGCATAAGAGCTCACCGGCTCGCAGGTACAGATAAGATTGCGGTCTCCATAGGTATTATTCACCCTGCCGATACTGGGCCAGAATTTATTTTCTTTCACATATGCAAGGGGGAAAGCCGCCTGCATACGCGTATACGCATGGGACCATTCATCCCCGCAGATCACGGCTTGCGTATGAGGAGCATTCTTCAGCGCATTATCCGCCTTGTCTGCCTTGCCTTCTTCAATGGCGCTGATCTCTCCATGGATGCTGATCAGCGCATGGCAGAAACGATCCAGCTCGGCCTTATCCTCGCTCTCGGTGGGCTCGATCATGATCGTGCCCGGTACGGGGAAGCTAAGGGTAGGAGCGTGGAAACCGTAATCCATCAGGCGCTTGGCTACATCTTCGGCTTCGATCCCGGCGCTGGTCTTGAAAGGACGAAGATCGACGATGAACTCGTGGGCGCAGGTGCCGTTCGTACCGCTGTAAAGTATCTTATAATGTTTTTCCAGCTTTGCCTTCATATAGTTGGCATTGAGGATCGCATATTTGGTAGCACGGGTCACTCCTTCTGCGCCCAGCATTTTTATATAGGCATAGCTGATCAGCAGAATGCTGGCAGATCCAAAAGGAGCTGCGCTGACGGCATGCACCGTAGTCCGGAGGCTGGTCGCTTCCACATGTCCGGGCAGGTAAGGCTTCAGCTTCTCATTTACACAGATCGGTCCCATGCCCGGGCCGCCGCCGCCATGGGGAATGGCGAAAGTCTTATGCAGGTTCAGGTGACAGACATCCGCGCCGATCAGGCCGGGACTCGTGAGCCCTACCTGGGCATTCATATTGGCCCCATCCATATAGACCAGGCCGCCATTATCATGAATTGCCTGGCAGATATCTTTTATACTTTCTTCAAATACGCCATGGGTAGACGGGTAGGTGACCATCAGTCCGGCCAGCTCCCCTTTATATTGTTCCGCCTTGGCTTTCAGGTCTGCTACATCGATATGCCCGTCCTCATCGCTTTTCACAACCACGACCTTCATGCCTGCCATTACAGCGCTGGCAGGATTGGTGCCATGCGCGGAAATAGGGATCAGCATGACATTGCGGTGGGACCCATTATGGGCGGCATGATAAGCCCGGATCGTCAGCAGCCCCGCATATTCACCCTGGGCCCCGCTATTGGGCTGAAGGGAAGTCGCGGCAAACCCTGTGATCGCACTGAGCCAGTTTTCCAGCTCTGTCAGGATCTTCCGGTATCCTTTCCACTGATCGGCCGGAGCAAAAGGATGCAGGCTCCCGAATTCAGGCCAGCTCACGGGGATCAGCTCAGTCGCCGCATTCAGCTTCATCGTGCAGGAGCCAAGGGAGATCATGGACGTATTGAGGGAAAGATCTTTATTTTCCAGGCTTTTCAGATAACGCATCATCTTCGTTTCACTATGGTGCGTGTTGAATACGGGGTGCGTAAGGAATTCCGAGACACGGGTGACCCCCGAAGGAATATTATCCAGGCTGACATCTTCCACATCGAAAGTGGCAGTAGCCACATCGATGTCTGCCGCCTCGGCAAATACCGAAAGGATGTTCAGCACATCCTGTTGTGAGGTGGTCTCATCCAGGGTGATGCCGACAGACTGGCTGCCGGAATACCGGAAATTGATGCCTCGCGCTTCCGCCAGTTTTCGGATAGGAGAAGTTTCGGCCACTTTAAGGTGGATCGTATCGAAATAAAACTCATTGCTGTTGGAATACCCCAGCCCTTCCAGTTCCTGGGAGAGGGTACGGGTAAGAAAGCTAACCCTTTTGGCGATACGGGTAAGTCCTTCCGGCCCGTGATAGACGGCATACATGGCCGACATATTGGCGAGCAGGGCCTGCGCCGTGCAAATATTGGAAGTGGCTTTTTCCCGCTTGATATGCTGCTCCCTGGTCTGTAAGGCCATACGGAGCGCGCGATTGCCCTGCGCATCGATGCTTACGCCGATGATACGACCGGGAATGATCCGTTTGAAATCATCCTTGGCGGTAAAATAGGCCGCATGGGGGCCACCGAATCCCATCGGTACGCCAAATCGCTGAGAAGAGCCTACCGCCACATCAGCGCCCAGTTCACCGGGAGGCGTCAACAGGGTAAGCGCCAGCAGATCGCAGGCCATTACCACATGGGCCCCTGCCGTATGCACTTCCTGTATAAAGGAACGATAGTCATGAATAGAGCCATCGCTGCCGGGATATTGTACGATAGCGCCGAAATAAGAGGCGTCGATCGCAGCATGGCGGAAGTCTCCCTCCACCAGCTCGATACCCGCCGGTTGCGCCCTGGTAAGGAGGATATCCCTGGTTTGAGCGAATATATTGGTGTCTACAAAGAATTTAGGGGCGACAGCATGGTCATGATCCTTGTTTTTCAGATGGAAGAACATGGTCATCGCCTCTGCGGCAGCTGTGCCCTCATCCAAAAGGGAAGCATTGGCCAGGGGCAGACCGGTGAGATCGGACACCATGGTCTGAAAATTCAGCAGACTTTCCAGGCGGCCCTGGGAGATCTCCGCCTGATAGGGAGTATACTGGGTGTACCAGCCCGGGTTCTCAAATACATTCCGTAAGATCACGCTGGGGACGATCGTGTCATAATATCCCTGTCCTATGTAGGACTTGTACACCTTATTCTGAGAAGCCACCTGCTTCAGCTCCGTGAGATACTGAAACTCACTCTGGGCGCCCGGAATGGCCAAAGGAGTTTTACTGCGGATAGATGCGGGGATCGTTCTGTCGATGAGCTCATCAAGGGACCGCACTCCGATCGTCTTCAACATTTGGACAGTCTCGTGTTCATTGGGTCCGATATGACGCTCTGCAAATTCATTCGCCTGTTGTTCGAATAGATTCATAGTAAGTATAGAGGTTGACCGTTTAAAAAAAGATGTGCAAAGGTACGGCGATAGCGGGAGAAAACAATATGTCCATCCCGACGCCCCGGCCGGCATGATAAAAGGCCGTTCCCGGGTCATAAAACGCAAAAGATTTTCGCGGGCATAGCCGGGAAAATCTTTTACGTAAAACCCCTAAACCTAAAACCTAACACTAAACTAAGATTGTACGCACTCCTGCATACAACCTGCATCTATGAGATAATGCACCATGAAATTAGTCAACATCAGCGGGAAAGAGGTTCATAATCAATTAAAAGCAAATTAAAAGGATAGCTGCAGGAGCTATTGGGATCCCCCCAGCGGCCATGAAAAGCCAGTAGGCAAACCGCTGGCCGATCACTTTCTTTGAATGGGGCGCCTACGGTCAGCCTTCCTTCGTTCGTATCTCATGCAGGGGCAGGGGGCTTAGTCGTCCGGTCGAACTGTCTTCGACGGCGCGCATTTGCTCGCTGGTCAGCCGGCTGCCGTCATGGCTCCATCCCGGAGGACCGAAGACATACTGCCATTTTTCCTTCCAGCCGATATCTGTACGGGACAGATCATCCCCGATCGCCCGCCACTCATGAAAAATAATGTCCGAAGGACCCGTTTTTACCAGCGGACTGGTAAGACCATACTTCTTTGGCTGATACTCCTCCGCGGAAAGCTCAGGCTGAAAGGTGCCAAATAGCTGATCCCATATTATGAGGAACATGCCCATGTTCTTGTCCAAATACTTTGGATTGCTGGCATGATGCACCCGGTGGTGGGAGGGGGTGACCAGGATATATTCCAGCCAGCCCATCTTGCCGATCAGCTCCGTGTGCACGAAAATTCCCCAGATCTGCGTGGCAGAATACATAAAAAGGATGTCCAGCGGTTTAAAACCCAGCAAAGCCAGCGGAATGAAATAAACGAAACGATAGAGCGGCTGAAAGACTGAGGAGCGGAATCCTACCGTAAAATTCATTTGCTCGGATGAATGGTGGGTCACATGCACAGCCCAGAACAGCCGTATCTCATGGTCCCAGCGGTGCAGCCAGTAATACAGAAAATCCTCTCCCAGCAGCAGGAGGAACCAATAGGAAGCCACACTGGTAATGGACATCCAATGATGACTGTAAAAATAATCCAGGACAAACAGGGTGACTCCACGTAACAACATGTCCAATCCCCCGTTCAGCAACATTAAAGTGACATTGGTGACGATCCCCTTCCACGTATACAATTTAAGGTGCCGGTAGTTGCTTAACAGGATCTCCACCCCGATGATGATAAGGTATAAAGGGGTGCTTACCAGGAGAAGTATTTGTTCTTTGAGGTTTTCCACGATGCTAAAATAAGAGAATTACCGGATCTTTGTAATTTGCGCTTGTTAATCAGGTACTAATGCGGATATCCGCGGAACTACCCAATTAAAGCAGGGAAACACATAACATGAATGATTTATTGCACAATTGGGAGAAAAAATCGGCCGCCCGGCAGAAGGAATACCGCCGTTTTCTGCAAAATGCAGATAAAAAAGGGGAAAAGAACCGGGTCCTGGACCAACTACCAGCCCTGCACGAAGAGGCATTTCAGCGGATCGACTGCCTGAAATGCGCCAATTGTTGCAAAAACTATTCTCCCCGGTTTAAAACGCCCGATATTAAAAGGATCGCCAAACACCTGAAAATGCGGGAAAGCGATTTTATCGAACGCTACCTCCGCCTGGATGAAGAGGGGGATTACGTGGTGAAGACAACGCCCTGCCCCTTTTTGGGACCGGACAATTATTGCAGCATCTACGAAGTACGTCCTTCCGACTGCGAAAGATTCCCTTATACAGACGAGGATGTGCTTATAAAAAGACCTGCGCTCACCCAAAAGAATACTACTTTCTGCCCTATCGCGTATTATGTGGTGGAAAAGCTGATTGAGGCCGGCCGGTGAGACTGCGTGGAATCAATCTGTATCTTGTTGAATACACAAAGACAAATGCTTGTATGGCCTCTTCAGATTTCCTTTAGGGGTATTATACCAGCATTCACTAGAAAACGTCTCGAAGCTTCTTTATCCCCGGACAGTTTTTCCCGGTACTGTTTTAAGGACGCACTAAGTCTTTACGTTCAATTCTGTCCTGTTACATAGTGATTTATTTTATCCTATAAAAAAACTCCGGGGTTCTCCCCGGAGCCCTTCGTTTTATGGAATTTAAGTTTAAGCTACTTCCATTTCTTTGTGTCTTTCCATAAAAAGATCATAATACACTTGTACACGCATCCAGTACTCTGCAGAAATACCAAGTAGTTTTTCCAGCTTCAAAGCGGTAGCCGCACTTACATGCCGCTTACCGTGAAGCAGTTCGCTAAAATGCCCGGCTTTCATGCCTAGTTGTTCCGCAAACAAGGATTTCTTGATATTTCTGGCATCCAGTTCATCCTGCAAGACTTCACCGGGATGTATAGTAATATCCGTGTGAATCTCTTTACCACGCGAGTTAAGTACTTTGTAATTGTTCATTGTCTTAAATAATTGTAGCGAAAGCTATGCCTATATTGCCTTTCGCCCACGTAAATGTTAAATGTGATCCGGGCTACTGATAATGATTCGTCAAATCATGAACAGTGAGAACTTCTGTGATTTTTACTGTCTCGTTTTTGTCTACAGTTAAGATCAACCTATAACTGTAGTCCACTCTTACGGAATAATAACCTTTTAAATTTCCTTTTAAAGCTTCGAAGTTTAATCCTTTAAGACTTTTGATTTCTCTGAGGTTGTCGGCATATTGCAGCCTCAGGACTGTCTTTTTAAACTTCGTTATAACCTCGCTACTGTACCGGGGCTTGCCTGGTACAGACTTACCTTCAAAAAGCTTTTGCAGGTAAGCATCTTCAAATTGTACGACCATAAAATAAAGAACTGTTTCTGATTCAACTTGTTTTCATTGGTAACCGGGTTTTATTATTTCCCAAAATTAGGGAAATTTCCCAAAAAAAGGTAATTTTTTCGAAAAATAGAGCCTGCGTTCTAACTGATTGATTATTAAATGCCTCAATCTCAACGGGTCGATTTGTAATGCAACCCCACCACCCCCGAATCAAAAGCCTTCGATCCGACCAATGTCAGCCCGACCCTCTCCTTTATACCCCCGAACAAAGGAATTCCCTGCCCCAGCACAACAGGATTTACAAAAAGCCAGTACTCATCTATCAAATTATACTGCATCAGCACATGAGAAGCCGACGGGCTCCCGAATATCTGTATATTCTTACCCGTCTGCGCCTTCAGCTTTTTAATCTCCTCCTCAATATTGTCGGAAATAACGGACACGTTATTCAAATTGCTGCCCTGCAATGTCCTTGACAGCACGATTTTACCGACACTGTTATACCAGCGGGAATGCTCGATATCATGTTTGCCCGCCGTTGGCTGATCAGCCGCCGTCGGCCAGTAGCTGTCCATCATCTCCCAGGTTACACGACCATACAGTGCCGTATCGGCCTCGTCCGTCATCTTGCCGGAATATTCAAAAATAGCTTCATCGACATGGATCCAATCCATTTCCCCATTTGGTCCGCCCACGAATCCGTCGAGGCTGACATGCATCGTTAGAATGATCTTTCTCATTTTTGTATTTATTTTTTTATTACTCAGGACATCAATCAGCCCGTCAGCGGCCGCCACATGCTGCACCAGCCCCTTAAATGCGATATTACCGGAAGTATGGTCGTCGTGATGATGGGTATTGATCAGTAATTCAAAAGGCTTGTCCGATTGTTTCTTTAATTCTCCGATCAGATGCCCGGCCTGCTCCGGATATTCCGCATCTACTACTACAATGCCCTTTTTTGACAGGAGATAGGCGATCGTTCCCCCCTTTTCGGTGAAAATGCCGATATCTCCGCGTAACGGTTTCATTTTCCAGGGATTTTCTGTCAGCATGCCTGCCATTATTTTTTATCCAACAGGGGAGAGGCTCCCGGTGTTAAAGACGTATTTCGAATAAAGTTTCTGCGTTACTCACCCGGCTCTCAGCCCGTAACTGCTCACATCCAGCCCGTCACTTCAAAGCCCACACCCTCCTGCCGGGTATCCCCCGCCTAATACTCCATCTTTCTTAAGCTGGGCGCCTTGAACCAGGTAGCGACCACCACCCCGATGGTCATGCACCCGCCAAATACAACAGAGGGGACAACCCCCAGGAGCCTCGCCATTACCCCGCTCTCGAATTGTCCCAGCTCATTGCTGGAATTGATGAACATGGAGTTGACGGCCGATACCCTTCCCCGCAAGGCATCCGGCGTTTTCAACTGCACGATGGTGCCCCGGATCACCACACTGATGCCATCCAGCATGCCACTGCACAGGAGGGCGAAAAAGCTAAGCAAATAGATCCTGGACAATCCGAACAGGATGATACAGGCGCCGAAACCGGCTACCGCATACAAAAGGATCAGCCCCTGCCGGTGACGCAGCGGCCAGAGTGTAAGGCCCAGGATCATCAGGATCGAACCGATATCGTCCGCCGCATTCAGCCAGCCAAAACCGATAGGCCCCACCTGCAGGATATCGCGGGCGTAGACCGGGATAAGGGCAACAGCACCCCCAAAAAGAACAGCAAACAGGTCCAGCGCGATAGCGCCCAGCACTTCCTTGGTCTGGACCACAAAGCGCAAACCTTCCTTGATGCTCTCCCAGGTCTTTTTTTCTCCGGCCACCATAATCTGTTTGGGGCTTAGCGTGAAGAAGGCGCACAAGGCGATCACTACATACAGCCCTACAATACTAAAAGCAACCAGGTACGTGGTATGGGCGATCAAAAAACCGGCTGTCGCATGCCCCAGCACAGAAGCCGTTAAAAAAGCGCTGGTATTCAGCGTCACCGCCCCCGATAGCTGATGCCGGGGAACGATCTGGGCAATAATGGCATTCAGAGCCGGTCCGGCAAACGCCCGGATCACTCCCGTACAGAAAATGATCGTATACGTCAGCCACTGGATCCAGTGATTATGCAGGGATCGCATTACCGGCCCGAAAGAAAGAGCGATCAGCCCGATCACACACACCAGGTAACAGGTCGTCGTACGCAGGAGCAGGGCCCTTTTATCACTTTTGTCGATAATATGACCGGCATATAAAGCCAGCGTGAATGCCGGCAGAAATTCGGACAGCCCGATCAGCCCGATGGCCAAAGGATTATGGGTGATCTCATAAATGCGCCACCCGACGATCGTGGTCACCATACGAAGAGCCATGATATAAAAAAAACGGGAAAGAATAAAATTCCTGTACTCGGCGATCCTTAATACGTCCAGTGCCGTCTGTCTTCGTTCTTCCGAACTATTTTCTTCTGCCATAATCGATATTTATTTCGAATGATGATATCTATGGTAACGTAAAATAATGCTGCCCTTCACCCGGATCCTTTTCCAACGCATCCAGGACTACCTGGAGATGTTTGTCATTGCCCAGGAAATCGGCATTGCTGACATCCACAAAAATAGTCCGGATATTGTGCTGCCGGATGTAATTAGTATAAGTCTCCTGTATATTGAACAGGTAGCCATCCGGTATCGCCTGCTCATAAGAACGATTCCTCTTCCGGATATTTTGCTGCAATTTACTGACAGGCGCATGGAGATAGATAAGTATATCCGGATGGACCAGCTGGGCATCGATAATATCGAAAAAATTCTGGTACAGCCGGAACTCCGGCTCCTCTAAGTTGACCTTGGCGAATAACAGGCATTTGGTGAACAAATAATCGGTGACCGTGATCGACTGGAACAGATCATTGGTATGCACCAGCTCCTTTAATTGCTTGTACCGTTCGGCCATAAAGAAAAGCTCCAGCGGAAAGGCATACTGCCCCGGGTTTTCATAAAATTTAGGCAGAAAAGGATTGTCGGCGAATTGCTCCAGGATCAGGCGCGCATTGAAATGTTTGGCCAGCAGATGGGCCAGGGTAGTTTTTCCCGCTCCGATATTGCCTTCAATGGTGATAAAGTGATAATCCATCCGTTAAATTTGTTTTAAGTTAGTTGGCTCATAGGGTTTGGTCAATAAGCCGGGTTTGTAATGTTTGTTTATTCGCCATGTATCTACCGGCCATCCCGCTTATCCGTCATCCCGTCTGATAACCGTCATCCGGGGTTAATTTTTTTACTTCTAATTTATCCGGACAGCTCTCCAGCAGCTCGCGGATGGATTTCCGTAAGACAGGATGCACATAATCCGGTGCGATCTCTTCCATCGGCGCCAGCACGAACCGGCGGTTTTGAATTTCAGGATGCGGAACGATCAGCCGGGGTGAATCGATGATGGTTTCATTAAAAAATAAGATATCAAGATCAATAATACGGCTTCCATATTTTTCCAAACGCCTTCTTCCCATTTTTTCTTCTATTTTCAGCAGTTCCTCCAGCAAAGCAGGAGCATCCAGGGAAGTTTGCACCTGCAAAGCCTGGTTGAGAAAATCATTTTGATCCGCCTTACCCCAGGGGGCAGTCTCATACAAGGAAGACCGCCGCAGGATCCGGCTGCCCGTTCCCTCTATGTTTTCGAGGGCTTTAGCCAGGTTTGCCTTCCTGTCTCCGTCATTGCCACCTATCAATAAAAAGGATATGTTCATAGATTCCATTACTTTCGGGGGCCCAAATATCTTTAATTTTGGATTTAGCTTAAAAATTACCTTTACATGAGAGGCTTTTTTAAAACGTTTTTTGCGGCATTGCTGGCATTGATCGCATTTACTGCGATCATCGTGGTCGTTTTGGCGGGGAAGGTCAGCGGGCTCTTATCACCTAAAAAACCGGATATAGCCGCTAAAACCGTATTGGTCATAGACCTCGGACAGTCTTATCGGGAACAGGAACAGAGTAATCCCCTGGCAGAGCTGGGGTCGGAAGATCAGTACGATGTACCCGGAATATACGACCTGGTGCGCCTTGTACGATATGCAAAAACAGACACCGCCGTCAAAGGCATCTATCTGAAATGTAATGGTGACCCCAATGGGTTCGCCACCAACGAAGAGATCCGCAACGCTGTTCTGGATTTTAAAACAAGCGGCAAATTCGTCTACGCTTATGGAGATGTTATTCCCCAGAAAGCCTATTATGTGGCCAATACTGCTGATAAAATATACTGCAATCCAAAAGGAGGCCTTGAATGGAAAGGTTTTGCCGTGGAAATGACCTACCTGAAGGGCGCACTGCAGAAACTGGAGATAGAGCCCCAGATCTTTTATGCCGGTAAATTTAAGAGCGCTACCGAACCTTTGCGGGAGGACCATATGAGCGAAGCCAACCGCCTCCAGCTGACCGAGCTGCTGGGAGACTTCTACAATCGTCTTTTGTATACCACTGCGCAGCAGCGCCGCCTGGATACCGTGGAATTGCGCAAATGTGTCAATGAGCACCTTGTTCACTATCCAAAGGATGCCCTCACCTATAAGCTGGTGGATGGATTGAAATATGATGATGAGGTAAAAGACGAATTAAGGGGAAAGCTGAAGATAGACCGGCATGACGCCATCAATTTCGTCTCCATCTGCAAATACGCAAAGGCCGTGGATTATAAGGCCAGCGGAAAAGACAATATTGCCGTAATTTATGCGGAAGGAGAGGTGGTCGATGGAAAAGGTGATAAAGATGAGATCGGGTCGGACACCTATCGTACCCTCATTCGCAAGGCCCGTTTCGACAAAGACATCAAGGCCATCGTGATCCGCATCAATTCAGGAGGCGGCAGCTCCCTGGCCAGTGAGAATATCTGGCGGGAAGTCAGCCTGGCAAGAAAAGAAAAACCGGTGGTTGTCAGCTTTGGGGACGTGTCCGCATCGGGCGCCTATTATCTGTCCTGCAACGCAGACAGCATCTTTGCCCTGCCGGGTACCATCACCGGCTCCATCGGAGTATTCATCATCGTTCCCAACTTCCAGCAATTTTTCAATAACAAGCTGGGGGTGACTTTCGATGGCGTAAAGACCGCCCCGGAAGCAGGAGGTCTCACCGTGACCAAACCTCTGACACCCCTGCAACGATTTTACGTGCAGAACGGGGTGGATAGCACCTATCAAGATTTCAAGACCCGCGTCGCCGATGGACGGGGTAGAACGATCGATTACGTAGACAGCATCGGGCAGGGTAGGGTATGGACCGGAACAAAAGGATTGGAACTGGGACTGGTGGACCGCATCGGCAATATGCAGGATGCCATCGACTGCGCAGCCCGGATGGCAAAAACAACCGATTATAACCTGAAAGAATACCCGGAACCCAAGGGTTTCCTGGACCTGGTGATGGGTAATTTCAAAAGGTCGGTCAGCATGAAGGCTATGAAAGATGAGCTGGGAGAAGATGGCTACCGGACCTATATGACGATAAAAAAAATAAGAGCGTCAGTGGGCGTTTCCCAGGCAAAATGGCCGTTCGACCTCACCATCGAATGACACACTCATTCTTCTGAAAGAGGAATAATATCCTTGTCTCTCTCAAGGAAAAATAACACACTGATCTCTGAAGGAAGAATAATATAGCCTCGATCTCTTAAAGTTAAAGCGGCGTAATAAAAAGATATGGCACAAGAGTATAATCAGTTTCGCGCTATGCTGGCTATCACGAAAGGCAGCCTGAAAGCGATCTTCAGAAGCCCTTCTTCAGTAGCATTCAGTTTCGGCTTTCCCCTGGTCTTTATCCTGGTCTTTGGCTTCATCACCGGAGGAGGACCTACGGTGGCCATAGCATTGAGGAACAGAAATGATTCGAATAATTACGTGATCAGGGCCCTCCTGTACAATCCTTTGATAAGACTGGCCAACGAAAAAGATACGGCCAGCACCCGCAAAGACCTGGAAAAAGGGAGGATCGCGGCAGTCCTGTCGTTGGATTCCAGCCAGTCGGCCATGGGATTTACCCAGTACAAGATCCATACCCTCACTTCTTCGGCGGCGGGCGATAAATATCCAATGGTCAAAATGGCCCTTGCCCAGACGATCCAGAACATCGAGGAGAAAAGCATCCCACCCCAATACAAATTACTGAGCGTCGATGAATTGCCTCCCCTGCAGGGACGAAAATATTCCATGATCGATTTCATCCTTCCCGGTATGCTGGGATTTTCCCTGCTCAGCGCAGCCGTATTTGGGGTGGCCTTTTTATTTTTCAGCCTGCGTATGCAGCTGGTGTTGAAACGGTTCTATGCGACGCCCATCAGCAAAAAATATATTGTCCTGGGAGAAGGCCTGGCAAGAGTCCTCTTCCAGCTGATCACAGCCGTTGTCATCATCGTCATCGGAAAGGTCGCCTTTCATTTCACCCTCGTTCACGGCTGGGTCACTTTCCTGGAGATGCTGGTGCTGAGCCTGTTCGGATTGATCGTTTTCATGGGTTTTGGATTTATTATAAGCAGTGTGGCTAAGAGCGAGAGCACCATTCCTCCCTTTGCGAACCTGTTCACCCTTCCCCAGTTCTTACTGGGAGGTACTTTTTTTTCCACGGAAGCTTTCCCTGGCTGGCTGCAAAAGTTCTGTGAAATACTTCCCCTCAAGCAATTGAATGACGCCATGCGGGATGTTGCCTTCGAAGGCGCCCATCTTACCGACTGCGGCAAACAGCTGGGGATCCTGGCCCTCTGGGGTGTAGCGGTATATGCAGTAGCAATTAAGGTTTTCAAATGGGAGTAGCTTTAAAAGCTGCAAGCCCCAGGCCCCAAAATCAATAACTATGCATTTTGTTAAATTTATCCTGATCAGCCTGATAGCCCTTTTCATCGTGCTGACAGCCTTTTCCTTATTATTCCCTTCACATCTGCGGGTAGGAAGGGATATCAATATCGCCGCCCCCCGCGAAAAAGTGCAGGCCGTCATCGGTGACCTGCATACCTGGGACCACTGGAATGAATTTATCCGGTCAAGCTCCCTGACAAACAAATCAGTTTCCTCCCCCTCTTCCGGAAAAGGAGCCTTCCTGTCTTCCAACCAGCTCACCGTGAGCGAATCCGTATCGCAACCGGGCAGGATTGAGTTCAATTGGAAACAGCCAAAAGGGAAAAACGCCGAAGGCGGATTCAACCTGCTGCAATTAAGGCCCGACAGCCTCACGGTACAATGGTGGTTCGACTTTCATTTCAGATGGTATCCCTGGGAGAAATTGGGCCTGCTGGTATATGATAAAAAATTTGGACCTGTCATGGAAGAATCTTTGGACAGTCTCAAACGTTATGTCGAAAACTCTCCCTAACTTTAGACCGGTCTAATCATTTTCATTTTTTTACGCCATTAAAATTTTTCATATGCGTCTGAAGAACTATGAATGTTTGCCAGCAAACACCAACACGCTGAGTCTCTCCGGGGCTCACTCCTTTTTCCAAAAATTTTTATTGTTTTTTTGTGTCGCTTTTATCGGATTATCGGCCTCCGCACAGCCCAATCATGCCAAGAGCCCGCATGATACACTGAAAACGAAGGATCTCACGGTGACCTATGGCCGGCCCTATAAGAAGGGAAGAGATATCTTCGGTAAACTGGAACCCTATGGGAAAGTATACCGTGTCGGGGCAGACGAAGCTACCACTATCACATTTGTGAAAAACGGCACCTTCGGCGGCAAACCAATTAAGGCCGGAACCTATACCCTGTTTGCCATTCCGAACGAAAAAGAATGGACGGTGATCCTGAATTCCCAGCTGGGACAATGGGGCGCTTTCAAGTACGACCAGTACAGGGATAAGGATGTGTTACAGGTGACGGTGCCAGTCACAACGTTGTCTGCACCCGTTGAGCAGCTCACCATTGCCGCTCCGGGTAAAGACCTGACCATCACCTGGGATAAGACGCAGGTAGCGGTGCCCGTAAGCTTCTAAGCGGCGCTTGTAGACTTCTCAGCGTTGCCTGTAGACTTCTAAATAAATAACGGGCCTGACCAATAAGCTTCGTCTCCATCACCTGCCGGGAGAAGGACCTCTTTTAGTCATCTCCTTGACTTTCGCCGCGTTTAATTATTTATTAATAAGATTGAACCAACTTTTAAACTAAACAGAACATTAATGAAAAAAGCTCTTGTACTTTCTGCGATCCTGTTCATCGGCCTTACTGCCTTCTGCCAGAATCCGCCTGCAAGCCCACACGAAACGTTAACGGCAAAGAATATCACCGTTAGATACGGAAGGCCTTATAAGAAAGGCAGAGAGATATTCGGCAAGCTGGTGCCTTACGGAAAAGTCTATCGTTGCGGGGCCGATTCTGCGACGACCATCTCCTTCGCCAAAGATGCGAAGTTCGGCGGCAAGCCTGTTAAGGCCGGAACGTATACGCTGTTTACCATACCGAACGAAAAAGAATGGACGGTGATTCTTAACAGCGAACTGGGACAATGGGGCGCTTATAAGTACGATCAGTTTAAGGACAAGGACGTTCTGCAAGTGACGGTGCCCGTCAAGAACCTGGACACCCCGGTTGAGCAGCTCACCATTGCCGCTCCGGGCAAGAACCTGACCATCACCTGGGATAAGACCGAGGTCGCGATCCCTGTAACCTTTTAATGAAATCATTGGCCGGAGGTCCTGCGAAATCGGACGCTCCCGGAAAAAAATGCGATTGCTGGTATTTATCCGGCAGTCGCTTTTTATTTTGCTAATAAATAGAGGCTTTAATTATTAGCTTTTTTGCTTATTTTGTATATGAAATAAGAAGATTATGGCAACTATAATAAAGGTACCGCGGCAAAAGAAAAACAAATCTGCTTTACATAAAGGACTTATCAAAAAATACGTTACACCAGGACGAAATCCTGAAAAAGCTATCGATGGCCTGTATGGATTATGGGAAGGGAAGGATATCTCCATCGATAAAATCCGTGCGGCAAAACGACGCAAAAAATGGTAGTGGTAGATGCAGACGTAATAATTGAATTATTTACGTAAAAACCCTGCCGTAGCTTCTTTCCTGAGAAATGATATTGGCGTTTTCAATATGGTATTGTCGGCTGTTACAATTGCCGAAATTCAACAAGGGGCGACTAATAGAGAAAATTTATTACAAATCAACCGGCTTTTAAAGCAATATATCGTTCTGCCCATAGAATATCACATTTCAAACATCTTTACTAACCTGGTACAGAAATATGTTCTTAGCCACGATACGGATATAGGCGACACCTTTGTAGCTGCTACATCTTTGCATTATCAATTGCCTTTGCTCACCATGAACTATAAACATTACAAGCATATACCTAATCTTCAGCTGATAAAGCATACGCTAAAACCATTACAGGGTGGCAACCCTTTCAGACTTATCTGATCTGCCTGCCAGGAACTTCTCCAAAAAATCATACACCTGCTGCAACTCCCGGGCCATTATACAATAAGGAGGCATAATATACACCGTATTGCCCAGCGGACGAAGATAGATCCCATTCAGTAAGGACTCCCGCGTAATGTCCGCACCGATCGTATTAATATAGCCGTCTTCTCCCGCATTCACCTCAAAGGCAATAATGGTCCCCAGGATACGTACATTCCTGACAAGCGGATTCCTCTTTATCCTCTCCGCAAATTGCTCATGCAGCCGTGGGATCATTTGCAGCTGCTCCCTGCAATCATCCCGCAGTATCAGATCGAGACTGGCCAGGGCTGCCGAGCAGGCGAGGGGATTGGCCGTGAAGGAATGACCGTGAAAAAGGGTCTTTCTTTTATCATCGCTGAGAAAGGACTGAAAGATCTCTTCTGTAGTGGCGGTGACGCCAAGCGCCATCGTACCCCCGGTCAGCCCCTTGCTGAGGCAAATAATGTCAGCCTTGTTCCGAAGCCGCTCTCCGGCAAATAAGGTACCCGTCCGGCCAAACCCTGTCAACACTTCATCCGCTATACAGAGTATCCCGGAGGATTTAACCGTATCCAGCAGTCGATCCATCAGGTCCGCCTCATAGATCCGCATTCCTCCGGCAGCCTGCAAAAGGGGTTCGTATATAAAACAGCTTATCCCGGATGCATGCTGCTGAACAAAGGACTGAAGCCCGCTTATATTATCCGGCGTCGGCGTGTCGATAAAGAGCACTTCAAAAAGATAATCCTGGAAGGACGCCGTAAACACACTTCTCTCGCTCACGCTCATCGCCCCGAAGGTATCGCCATGATAAGAGTTCCGGAAAGCCAGTATCTTATTGCGGGGCCCGCCTCTCCGGTCATCGTC
>JAATFV010000042.1 GCA_015655015.1 Chitinophagales bacterium
AAAAAGAAATAATATTTAACTTAGTTCAGTGGACGGACGGAATTCTATTTCCTCACCTGCTGCAATAATTCTAAAATGACAAACATGAAAAAGGTAACAGGAATTGGTGGTATTTTCTTCAAATGTAAAGATCCAAAAGCAGTTAACGAATGGTATAAAACGCATCTTGGGTTTGACACAAGCCCATACGGAACAAGCTTTGAATGGCGGCAAATGGATGACAGCACAAAAAAGGGACTTACCCAGTGGAATCCTTTTACAGAAAATACAAAATATTTTGAACCTTCAACAAAGGACTTTATGATAAACTACAGAGTTGAGAATTTAGAAACTCTTGTAGAGCAACTTAAAAATGAAGGAGTAACCATTGTAGATAAAATTGAAGATTCTGAATACGGCAAATTTGTTCATATTATTGACGTCGAAGGCAACAAGGTTCAACTTTGGGAGCCTAAGGATAGTGAATAGGATAAAATAGTTGTTCCTGCTTGCATTGTGAATCTGCTATAGAAGCAGAAAACTGAATGGCATCGCATCTTTCTAAATCGCTATTTTATTGCGCCAAAAGCAGCGAAGCACGAGTTCTTGTGTAATATATCTATTTCATTAAAACCAACTTTCACCAGCAAAGCAAGCTGGAAATTCAGCGAGCGGGGAGTGTCTTCATAATGTACATAGTCTAATACTTTCTGACGGTATTCCGCGCCGCCCAGCGTTTCTAAATAGCTGCTGTATTTATCCTCAAATAGTTTAGTGATGAGTTCGGAGTGATGCGTGATTAAGTCCGACACCCAAAAGCTGCCTCCTGGTTTGAGCGCTTTATATATTTTAGTAAACATCAATTCCCAGTCATTATCATCGCGCAGGTGGTGCAAGGTGGCAGCAGCGAGAATAATATCAAAATGATTGTCCGGCAGGGCCAGGTTCCGCATGTCATCCTGGATTAACGTAACCGTGCCTTTTGTTTGCGGCGAGACCCTTTCTTTTGCTTTTTGCAGCATGGGCATGCTCAAGTCATTCAGCACACAGTTCAGGTCAGGGATCTTACTCAACATCTTCAGCGTGTAATTACCCGCGCCGCAACCGATGTCCAGCAGTTCCGTTGCATGCGGGTTGGCATACCTTGCCGCTTCCGTGCATAACTCCATGGTTAGTGGCGCGTCAATAGTGGTTTGCTGCCCTGTTTCGAGGTTAGAAAAACGTTCGGTGTCCTTGTCAAATCTTTCCCTGATCTCCTGGCTGGTTGCTTTTTTTGAATAATCCGGCTTCATACTTTACAATTAATTTGGTGAAGTTACCGGGTTTCGGCATATTTGAAGGTATCAATTTTGTCAAGTATTGATACCTTACAGGTATGGAACTGAGACATCTTTTGTATTTTAAAACGGTAGCCGAGCAATTACATTTCAGAAAGGCCGCTTCAAAGCTCTTTATTTCTCAGCCGCCCTTAAGCCGGCAGATAAAGGAGCTGGAAAATGAATTAGGCGTGCTGCTATTTACCAGGAAAGATAAGCGGGTAAGCCTGACCGACGCCGGGAAATATTTTAAAGCGGAAGTGGATGCTATTTTTGCCCGTCTTGAAGAAAGTAAAGCCATAATGCGGCAGATACACAAAGCCGGAAGCGGTGAACTGAAAATCGGCTACATCAGTTCCGTGTACCAGTCACACCTGGCAGACGTTTTAATAGCCATGCGAGATGTGTTCCCCTACCTTAAAACAAATTTATTCGAGATGCCGACCTTGCCGCAGGTAACAGCGCTGGAACAGGGGAGTCTTGACGTGGGTATCCTTCGTGCGCCTGTACATTCCGACCAATTAAAGGTGCGGACCCTTTTTTTTGATCCTTTTGTGGTGGTTGCTCCTGCCATGAAAAGCAGGTTTAAGGAACAGGAGGAGCTTGCTACCTACCTGAAAAGCAGTCCGTTCATATTTTTTAGCAGGGATTTTGCGCCCCAATACAATGACAAGCTCATTGAAATATGTGCAAGGATGGGCTTTAAGCCGGACATTGTGCACGAAGCTAACAATGCACATTCAATTTTACAGTTGGTCGAAGCCGGCCTTGGTGTGTCTATTTTGCCTTATTCGCTCAAGCAGCAATATAGTTATTTGAAAGTGTCGTTCATCGAATTGGAAAATATACCGGTGAGCACAGAGGTCGTATTGGCTTATAAGCAAGGCAACAAAAACGCAGCGCTTAAATGGTTCATTGAACGTTACCAGGGAGGAAAATGAAAGGGACGGCCCGGCATCTTACCAAATCCTGCTTGATTTACTGGTTTTTAGTAAATTACGGGGGGATGGTTTGTCCGCCAGGAAAGACGAAGTCAAAAACCTATTTTCTCTTACCTTTCCTTTTTTGATCGGCCATATATTGGTCATGGGCGAGGTCGATAATGATCTTACCATCTACCTCCAACAGGTCAGCAAGCTCATAGAGTTCCAGTAACAGAAACAGCGATACATCGTCTAACATGTCATTAAATCGCTGATTGTGAATATGAAGGTCTTTCAGGACCACCGTTTTGGGAATGATTTCGAATATTGCCTGGAATGACTTTAAATGTCCTCCCGAGATTAGATTTTTAACGACCGTATAACGCTTGTCCTTCGTCATTCTTCAAAGAAAGGCAGGAAATTATAATCAGATGCGGTTTAAGTCGATCATAGATTTAAAAAAAATCTATTACAGATTGTTGCTACATCTGAAATTTATTTTTCCAGTTCAATAGAGAAATTTACTTTTACATCTCTGCAACGCGAATCCTGGCAGTGTCCTTCCGCAATAACAATGGCCTGGCAACGTGAAGTTGTACCTATGTCAATTACCTTTCCGGAATCTGAATTTCGTTTCCTTGCGGGTGCCGTCTCTTTTTATTTTCTTGCGTTCAAGGTCAATCTCAATGGTGCCCCCACCTTTTGGAAAAAGAAAGTTCCATGCCCTGCGCAAAATCGAAAACAATCTGAACCGATAATCTTGTTCTGGTGCACCCACAGGCGATTTTTCAGGCAAGGCATTTCCCTTACCTTTAAATAGATCATTTGTCATTTTGATCGTTTAAGGATGATAAATGCAGGGGGTTAAGAGCCACTAACTCTTGCCCCCGTTTTATTTCATAAGAGTATCGCCCTGTATCGCATGAAAACATGCACACAAAGGGATGCAGCGCATATAGGCATGTCGAGGCATAAATGCGCTGGCGAATTGTCTGATAGGAAGGTTCCGGTTGGCGGACTCGGTTCAATGGTTATGGCACTGATTAGGGTGATTTTCGGGAATTTTCCCGCAACACCCACTCAACAGCGTTGGTTGTTTAGTGTGTATCCAGGTTCTGTTGGAGATAAAACCGTATGGATACAAAATGTGCCGGGCGGCACCGTTGCGGTTATGGACACAATATCGAACAAAAATAAAAAATAATTTTAAAATGCTCAAAAAGGAAAATTTCGTCCGCGGTTGCCCAAATATCTAACTTCGATAAATTGCTTATATGTTCGCTGAAAAAACTTAGCAACCCAGTCGTATATCCGGGCTTCCCGCACGTTGGAGGATAATCGAAGAATGCAAGAGACGCTCTTTCCGGAGGGAGTTTTCTACGACGCGGAAAATCACCGGTATCAACCGAAAAATCGAATGATTTAGTGAGCTTAACAAACTTCGTTACAGGAGAGTGGAAGGAAAATAAAAATGGGAATTCCCAAGTCTTCCTCGAAAATTCCCGTTCGTACCGTGTAGGGGAACTGGTTCGAAAGATATTTTTTCAACACCCAGCCGGTGACAGGCCAGTTATTGTCATCGACATGGTGAGTTATCCAGGACTTGATCTGACAAATGCTATCTTAAAACATGACTTTGATCTTACAAGACGGAATGATTTTTGGAGTCTTGGTATTTTTCTGCCCTATTATAAGCTCATTCAGTTCTAAGGCTGTTTACCGGATTGGCCATAGCTGCTTTGAAGGTGCGAAGCAATAATATCCCCACGGCGAATGCACCTATGAGCAGGCCCGCGTCGAGGAAGATCCACACGCTGAGGCTGGTGCGGTAAGCATAATTAGCCAGCCACGCATGGGCGCCCCACCACCCCAGCGGGACTGCTACCAGGAACGCATAGCCGAACAGTCGCAAAAAACCGGCCGATAGCAGGCTTATTACCTGCACCACGGAGGCGCCGAGAACCCTTCGGATGCCGATCTCCTTTGTCCGCTGATGGGTCGTATAGATCACCAGCATATACTTCGACCTACTATTTCCTGAAAGATAGTTTTGCCTGGTCCAGGCCCAAAATTTGGCTTGACTACTTAAATATTGAGGGGAGTGAAATTTATGCAATTAACGAATTTAAATTGTTCCTATCCTGGTATTTGCAATATTCGAAACTAAAATGGCCTGACGTTTATCGATGTATAATGGCTGATAAAAACATTAAATCCATTTACACCAAAATCGAACTCAATTCTCAAAGATTCATAAACACATTTCTGGAGAATCGCAGCAGAATTATGTCCGGTATTCTACCTTTCATCGAAATGAGCGATGGATTTGCCCGAATAAAAGGCACCAACAATGGTTATGGTATAGACGAGCACATAAAGATGCTGAACCTAACCGAAAAACTATTGGCTGAATCCCAAAATCACATTTTGGATGAATTGAGACTTTAGCACAAGCAACGGAAAGTAAGATAACCGGGCAATTGCCCGGTTATGTACCGCGAAAGGGAGGTTTGTCTAACCAAATCCTCCTTGATTTAGTGGCTTTTAGCGAATTGCCGGGGTGACAACTTGTCCGGACAAGAAGGAATGCCGTATTTTTATTAAAAATTATTATGCTGCGTACCGGAGGTTTTGCCCTATTTTTTCTTTTTGCGATTACCTTTTCTGTTGCAGGTCAAAAGCATTGTAGTTGCATGGTTGACACGAATCGGATCCTTTTGAACTCAGATCTGGATGAATTCCTATCAGGTTTGAAGCACGGCACATTCATTACTTACTCACAAAAGAAAGATATTCCGAAGTTTATCATGGATCAGCTTGATTGTCTTACCGGAAGTTTCTCTCTGGCTAATCCAGGCCAGGAATATCGGTGTTGCTGTACTTCTTCCACGAAGCTACCCAAGCGCAAGTTGCTCTACTTTGCAGTAAGCAGGGATATGTTTGTGATGACCTACTTAACTGGGGGCATAGGTGTTGAATCACATTTGCTACTGATCAAATTTTCCGGTCAGAAGATAGAGAAGTTATGGACCGGCTTGGGCGACGGTAATTTGAAATCGCCGGGTGGGATCTTCACCTTTATAAAAAGCCGTCGTTACAAAGAGTGGGGGTTAAATACTAATATGATCACTTTGTAGGTGTGGCTAAATCAGCTCCTCTAAGATTCTATCTCTTGATTGATACGATAAAGGCCATCTCGTTCTGAGATGGCCTTCAAATTTTCGTGCCCTAAAGCGTGTGTACCGCTTGGGGAACCAGTTCGAACCATTCGCTCGACTTATAGAAAAAATATTGTATATAAGGCGATTCAAATTAGCATGATGTGGGTAAGCACAGCTGGAAGGTTGAGGGCTTTGGCAGTTTTTTAAACATTTCGATCGTTGGCCCGGTGTGATCCGGGACCGGGTTGACCAAATCAATAAAGAAGGTTTGTCGCTTTGTCATAAATTGCTATTCCTCCTCCTTGGTATCCTCTTCCCATTCCCACTCGGCCTCTCTCGATGCGCGCCAGGCGCGAGCGCCATAGTCTAAATGATAAATATCATTGATGGTCGGATCGAGCTTTGTGATCTCTTCCAGGCAGACCAGCATGGCATCCTTAAGATCCGGCTCCTCCGTGGTATGGAATTGCCAGTCACCGTCCGCGTTGTGGTAGACATACAGGATCGGATCGCCGGCGAACGCTTTTTTCGTGGTGAACACACCCAAGTTTCGCTCCTCGTAGAATTTAAAGTCCGTGTCTCGGTCCAGCAAGGGTTGTTTCCGCTTCCAGTCTGAATTGAAAGCCGGTTCCCACGGAAAGTGATGTTGTTTATCCGGCCAAACCAGTTGGTAAAGCGGAAAATCAATACTTCGATCATAAAACCACGTGCCGTAGCCCACGTAGTTAGGATAAAAGTCTGGATCTACTTCGATGAATAGGATATTGTACCCTTCCAAAAAGCCGGGATACTCTACTCCGGCGATGAGTCGTTCTCCGGCTTTGATCAGATCACAGGCATGATTCAGGACCGCACCCAATACGTTTTGGTGCAATCCAAAGCAAATGATCTCCGGATGGTCGAATTTTTTGTACAACCCAATGGAATAGGCAAAACCCGGCAGATAATCGGTAGGAGCAAGTAACGCTAAATGGCAACCATATTGTTCAATATCGTCCAGGATGGCCTGTTTAGCAGCTGCGTCATGTACGCTGTGCTCTTCTTTAGATGTCATATTTTGCAATTATCTTTTATTCCGATTATTTATCCCTTATAGTCAACTGACGGCAGAAGAATTGGTGTCGGATTCGCGAGCACCCATTGAACACCAAGCTCGCAGAGCCGGCTGGGATCTCCCGCTTTTTTTCTTCACTTCGGTCATAACACCTTCTGCTTCGGTCATTTCGTTAGAAGGAAGCGGCTTCCCTTGTTGCACAAAGCGAAGATAGGCATCTGCCATTTTTTTATACTCGCTGTCCCAGTTGCCACCACCATTGCCATCCAGTTCATGGGCAATGCGTCCACTGATCCGGATCACCTCACCTTGTATCGTCGCCGCGGGTCCACTGGAGGGGACGAGCAATTCCCACAATTCATTGTGCTGCTCCGGCAAGATAGTGGCCTTTGCTTGAATGGGAGCATTCCCGTCATGCAACACACGCTTAGCAACCGGTGCCAAACCGAATAGGGTACACAGATCTTCCAATGCTTGACTGAACTCACTAACGGACTCGGGGTTGAAGCCAGCCCGGTGAAACTCGAACCGTTTGCCAATCTCGATCACGAATTCGCTCATGCGCTGCGTAATGGGCGCGCCAGCATTCAGGTGTAGCTTGGCGAGAGCGAGCATTTTGACGATATCGATGTTGCTGCAGGTCAGCAACGCTTGCTCTAACGGAGTAAGGCCTCGCTTGTTGACGGCATCGACAGTTGCTCCATATTCCAGCAGCAGTGCGGTATTTTCCACGTTATGCGAATCGGCCGCCGCATGAAGGGGAGTTCCAACGGAAGGTGTGGTATTGTGTACATCGGCACCCAAATCTAACAGACTTTTGATGTTCCCGCGGAAGCTTCGCGCCCGGTTGTGCAGCGGGGTATTGCCGTAGGTATCGGTTACTTGCAGATCGGCGCCTTGTCCTACCAACCAGGTAGCCAGCTCGTGCGGGCAATTTCCAAACGCCAGCGCAGTTTGCTTGCTATAACCGCCGCAGGCCCCGACTTCGCACTTGTCAAACACCGCTTTAAGCGCGGGCAGATCGCTTTTTTCCAGCAACTCTTCAAAATCTTTCGGTAACGTGGTCCGTTTCTTCGCCATGGTAAATGACAATTTGGGGGAGGGAAGATACGATGATCAGGGAATAGCAACAATTCTAGCCGGCAACCTTAATTTTCGGGTTTAGGCCGGCTTTTCAGGAAGCACGAGCTCGACTACTTGTCCTACCTGGAAATGACCTTCGGGGTATCGTTGCAATTCGGGTCGGAAGACATACATATCCCGATTGGGATTCTTCTTCGGGTTGCCTAATGGGAAGATGGCATCGTAATGGTACACCGCAACGCCGTTCAACAGCGCTCCATCGGGCACGACAAGGGGTTGATCGACTTGGAGCCGCCGGGCGAAGATGAATTGCCCACGGTTGTGGTGATCGCGGAGAGCTGTGATTTCAAATGGATGGTTCATGCCGTATATTTCCTAAAAATATAAATAATTCTCGTCCACGTTTTACAGCCCAGGAAAAACTGGCAATTCTTAACGAGGTCCACAGAGGATTAGAAGTAACATTGCGCAAGCATAATTTGACGATTGAGATTGAAAGACTGAATGCCGTCATTGAGAAAGATCAAGCAAAGAACACCAAATCGGATATTACTTATTACGCCGCTGTAATGAGGAAGAACGCGAGTGAACTTTAGTATCTATGGTCTGATCTCATAGCACACCCTAGGGGAGTCGGGTAACGGAAAAAGCTGCAAGACATGACTGAATTCGTAACTCATTATGGAAATTTTCAAAACGGCCTCAGAAGCGATTGATTTACCACAATAAAAAAGCCCCAATCCTAAAATTGGGGCTTCCTAAAAAACCTGTGTACCGCGTAGGGACAATTATCTAACCAAATCCTGCTTGATTTTCTGGCTTTTAGCGAATTGCCGGGGTGACGAACTGTCCGGACAGAAAAAGCCGGAGAAACAGAAAGCCGTCCCCCCTGCACGGAATCCAGCCTTGTTCAGACGAAGCAACCCGGCAAATAAAGCCGATCCCGTCGCCGTACTTTATCCCAATAATAGCCTTCTGCGCGCTTTTCCTTCCAGACAGATGTAACGCTAGGGAGGATTTGGAAATTTAATTTGACAAGTGTAACTTTACAGGCTACAATTGCGCCTATGATAACGAGTTTTCGGCATAAGGGGCTGGAGCGATTCTGGACGGATAACGATCGGAAGAAACTGCCTGCCGATCATATCAACAAAATCGACCGTATTCTCGACCTATTGGACGAGATTGAGGAACTGCCAAAGGATTTGCTGCCATTTCCGGGATTGGCAATTCATGCCCTGAAAGGCAGTCTTGCGGGGTTTTGGAGCGTCAAGGTTACAGGAAATTATCGGATTATTTTTCGCTTTGACGGCAAGAATGTATACGAGATCGATTACGTCGATTATCACTAAAGGAGGAAAATATGCTCAAGAGACAAAAACCACCCGTTCATCCCGGTACTATTTTACGCGAGGATGTAATTAAAGAGTACGGCCTGACCGTGACCGATGCTGCAAAAATGCTTGGCGTTACCCGTACCGCTTTGTCGGATGTTCTTAATGGAAAGGCCGCTATCAGCGCAGAAATGGCCTTCCGGATTGAGGCTGTTTTTGGTGGAACAGCCGATATCTGGACCCGGTTGCAGATGAAATATCAGAATTGGTTTGCAGCGGAAAAGATTCGGGGACTGAGATTAAAGCCCTTTAAGCCGCAAGCAGGTCAGCATGGGTATGCCTGATCCAGCTTATCCGGAATTTGAAAGCCAGCGGTATAGATTGGCCCGCTATAATAATTAATTATTGGGCAATTCAATAGTAGGGAAGTCTTCAGTGGCGGGGATCAGTAACGTCGATGGCTGGAAATTCCGCGGTAAACGGATGATTTTGATCGGGACTGTAGGTTTATCATCCTTGCAATTGTAACATGAGATTTTCGATTTGCAAGGATATTTTCGCCTTTTTTAAAAAGGTTTATTGTTTCGGTTAATTGCTCCGTATTTTTCACTCGACCTGATACATCAAGAAAATCTGTGCCACATTTTGGAGACCGCTACGGTTTTCGCCCCCCCTTCACATCATTCAGAGGTTTGTCGAAGTATATTAAGATAATTCATTTATATTAGTCCGGTAAAATGTTTTATTAATCTAATCATTTGTAAGCATGGCGAATTATTCCTTGCCTCATTTCGGAGATATCGATCCTGACGACCTCGAAGATTACTACGATGTGGAGATAGAGTTTGAAGGTAAAGAAGTCGAAATTAGCCTTAAATTTGAAAGGGAAACCATTGACATATCGAGATTGGCCATAGTAAGAGCAGTCTTGGAAAAGATCGCCGATTTTCACAATAAAAATAAGGCGAATATCGAACAAGATTACAAAAGTGATGATGGCGATACAGTTAGGGCCTATGTGGAGCACCACTTGGAAGACATTCCTAAAAACGAACTAAACGGTTTTATCGACTTCGAAAACAAATCACTGCCACCCGAATTTCAGTTGATGAAAGCACTCCATTTGGTTAGGATCGGTTTTTATCCTGATCAATCAGACCAATTCGTTGTATTCGACTATTCTATAAGCAGTGACCTGACAGATTATTTAGTCGTGATCAACACAAACGATCAGGGCGAACTTGACTATATGACAATGGAGAGTTAGTCTTGTAATTCAGGAAAAAGAGCCTAACTAAAAAGCCATCTCTGTAAGAGATGGCTTTTTAGTTAGGCGTGTACCGTGTCGGGGAATTGGTTCGAACACCTTTCGAAACTTGCTGAAAGTTTGCTATATGTAAATCGCTTCAGATTGACGGGGTTACAATAGGACCGTGTGGCCACCCTTCATTTATCTAAGGTGTTCGAAGTGCTCCCCGGCAGGTGGCGATTTTCGACAAAAAATTATAGGACAAGTTTGGATTTGATAAAGTCTTTGGCCGCTTATGGGCCCGGTAACATATTTATCAATTTACTTTACGCCAGCTTGCCGCCATCCACAGCGATGATCTGCCCTGTTAAAAACGGTGATTTGTCCGATCCCAGGAATACAATAGATTGCGCTACTTCTTCAGGCAAACCCATGCGTTTCATAGGAACACCTGATATCAAAGCGGCTTTGCGGTCGTCCGTTCCGGTGAAGCGGGTAAGCATTCTTGTATCGACGGGACCTGGTGCAATGGCGTTGACGCGAATACCCTGGATGGCGCCTTCTAATGCAGCTGCCTTCGTTAGCCCTTCCACGGCATGTTTGCTGGCCGTGTAAATGGATGCACCCGGGGCGGCTTTCGAGCCCATCGTAGAGGAAATGTTTATGATGCTGCCGCTGCCCTGTTGTAACATTATTTTCATCTCATGCTTCATGCTTAGCAGCGTGCCCAAAACATTGGTGTCAAAAGTGGAGGCATAGCTTTCGGCGGTTTGCTCAGTGATCGGGCCTGGTTGTCCTTCTGTTCCGGCATTGTTCACTGCTACGTCCAGGCGACCGAAGCGGGCCACAGTTTTATCCACCAGATTTTTAACGTCATCTTCGTGCCGGACGTCGGCCTTGATGAACTCGGCTGTAGCACCTGTGGCATTTAGTTCTTTGGCTAATGCTATACCTTCTTTTTCTCTCCGTCCGGACACCACGACCTGGTATCCTTCCCTGGCAAAGGCAATCGCTGTTGCCCTGCCGATACCGGTTAATGCGCCGGTGATCAAAGCTACTTTTTTCATTTTTTGTTTGATTTATAGGCAGGCTGCAAGCAACCTGCCTATGATTGATTAAAGTGTTTTTACTCCGCCATCCAAAACCAGCTCACCACCTATCATATAGCGGGAATCGCCTGATGCCAGGTAAAGGAAACCTTCGGCAATTTCCTCAACAGTGCCTAACCGTTTAGAGGGGTTAAGGCTGGCGAAATAGTCTTTGGCACCCTGTACTTCCGCTGGAGAACCGCCGCCCCGCGCATAAATCGGGGTGTCCACCGGGCCCGGGGATAGGACGTTAACGCGAATACTTCTATTTAGTAACTCGGCAGAGAAACTCCGGGCCAGGGAACGGACTGCGGCCTTGGAAGCGGAATAAGCCGCCGCCATGCCCAGGCCTTTTTCATTCAGGGCAGTTGAAGTAAGAATGATGGAAGCGCCATCATTCAAGTAAGGAAGCGAACGTTGGACGGCGAAGAACGCGCCTTTAAAGTTAATATCGCTGGTTTTGTCGAACAGTTCTTCGGTATAGTCGATCAACGGTGCGCCCAGGAACACGCCGGCGTTTACAACCAGCACGTCGATCCTGCTCCTAAAAGAATCGGTGATCGTTTTGTAGGTACCGGCAAGGCCATCGATATTGGCTGCGTCGCTAACCAGGCCGATAGAACCGTGACCGATTTCTGCGAGTGCGCTGTCGATAGTGCTCTGGTTACGGCCGGTGATGGCGACCTTTGCACCCTGTTCGGCGAACAGTCTTGCAGTGGCCAAACCCATGCCGCTATTTCCCCCGGTAATGACGGCTACTTTGTTGTTTAATTTCTGTGACATGACTTTTTTGTTTTTGCTTGTTATCTATCGTGATTGACAACACAAAGCTGGCACAAAAAGCACGGGAGGAAAATGAACTTCTTTAGGAAATAAAGTTGATTTATTTCATCTTTTTTTCAGGCGGTTGTTCCTTATCTTACTTAACAGCTCGGTAGAAAAGCCCAGATATGAAGCCAGGGCGTACTGCGGCACTCTGGCTGCGATGTCTGGATAGCGCTGCATAAAATCCTCATAGCGTTGTTCCGCATTCAGACTGATGTTGGAAAGTATTCTTCTTTGCAGGAAAGCATAACCGTTTTGGGAGATAATGCGATAAAATTTTTCAAACTTAGGAATGGTACTTAGCAGTTCCTGCTCTGCGTTGTATTCGATTTGGATGAGGATGCTGTCTTCCAGCGCTTCAACAAATAGGGTCGCCGGCTGCCGGAAGAAGTAGCTGTTAAAATCGGCTATCCACCAATCCTCTATTCCAAATGCAACGGTATGCTCCTGTCCTCTGTCGTCAACCAGATAGGCACGCAAGGCACCGCTGACGATATAGGTTCTGTGGTTGCAAACAAAATCCGGTTGGACGATATATTGTTTTTTTCTTACTTTCTTAATTCTTAAATACGAGGTGAACCGGGCTTCTTCTTCCTCCTCCAGTAGGATGTGTTTGGAGATGTATTTAATAATTGGTGAAAAATCGTCCATGGTTGCTAAATGATTTCAAAGGTATCAAATCGTGTTAATAAATGGATGAGCGTTTGATAGTTATTGGCTGCCATTGTGCGATGAGTCGGATAAGGTGGGGTCAAGGCGAAGGCCGGCGAAGCAGAGAGGTGATGCCTGGGGCGGTCCTGCATTTCCTTGCCCTGGTAATGGAAATAGT
>JAATFV010000075.1 GCA_015655015.1 Chitinophagales bacterium
AGCAACCGAAATTATGGCGGGACCGACCGCGCTGGACTTCTGGCAGAAAGTGCTGGCGCAAAATTCCTTTTTCAACTTTACCGGCATACCCATAGTAGGGATCTTCGAGGTCCACCGCCCCAACTCCAGGGACAGTTTTTTCTACCTTATCGTTGCCATCCTCTTCTATTTTGCGCTTGTCCGAATTTTTTTCGAGAAATATTTCAATAACCTGATGACCCTGTTTTTTCGAATGTCGCTCCGTCAGCAACAGATCAGGGAACAGGTCCTGCAGACCCAACTGCCTTCCCTGCTGTTGAATATCCTCTTCGTTATCTCGGCCGGACTCTACGCCTGCTTCCTTTTCCATTATTCCCAGCTGGGGGCCGGCATCCCGTTCTGGATTCTTTATTTGAACTGTATGGCCTTGCTGGCAGCCATCTACCTGGTCAAATACGTGGTGCTGAAATTTGTCGGCTGGGTATTTTCAATCTCCCGGGCAACCGACATTTATATCTTTATCGTCTTTTTGGTGAACAAAATGCTCGGAATTTTCCTGCTTCCGTTCTTGATCGTAATCATTTTTTCAGGCGAGGAATGGCGCCAGATTTTTATAACTATTTCATTGGCAATGACTTTCGTATTGTGGTCCTATCGGATATTAGCGGCCTACCGACCGGTGCGCAATGAAATAAAACTAACACCATTTTATTTTTTTCTGTACCTTTGCGCCTTCGAAATAGCACCCCTGCTATTGATTTACAAGGTGTTATTGACATATTTGGAAAAAGTGTATTAATTTTGCAAATACAGAGGGGCACACACAATGATTAAAAACGGGGATAAAAAAAAGATTTTAATCACTCAACCCAGACCAGAAACAGAGAAGTCGCCGTATTTCGAACTGGCTAAGAAATATGACGTGGAACTTGCTTTTCATCCATTTATAAGATTGGAGCCTATTCCCGCCAAAGATTTCCGCAAGCAAAAGATAGATATAGCGCAATATTCGGCGGTGGTCTTCACCAGCCGCAATGCCATCGACCATTTCTTCCGGATCTGCGAAGAAATGAAGGTCATTGTATCTCAGGACACCAAATATTTTTGTATTACGGAAGCTGTTGCGCTCTACCTGCAAAAGTTCATCCTGTACCGCAAACGGAAAGTATTCTACGGAGCGGATGGATTGAATAAAAGCATGTTCGATGTTATCAACAAGCATAAGGAGAATGAGCGCTTCCTCTATCCCTGTTCTGAGAATCAACAGGATAATGAGATCATCAATTGGCTGAAGCATAACAATTGCGGTTTTGCCACTCCTTTCATGTATCGGACTATCAGCAATGATCTGAGCGTGATATTCGGCCAGAGCGAGTACGATATCATTTGTTTTTTCACGCCCAGCGGCGTAAAAAGCCTTTTCGATAATTATCCCAAATTCAAGCAAAATGGCACCAAGATAGGGGCCTTTGGCAGCAATACCTCCAAGGCGGTGGAAGAGGCCGGGCTCACGCTGGATATCAAAGCCCCTTTGCCGCAGGCGCCTTCGATGGTCTCCGCTCTGGAGAAATACCTGGCTGTGGTAGGCCGTAAAATATGACTGAAGGCTGTTCGCCTCCTGTTACCGACAGCCTTAACCATTTCTTAACATATAAATCTCCGGCTGGAAGCTAAAAGCATATAGCTCCCGGTTATTTTTTGGCTTGAACCTTGTAGATTGCAGCTTGCGGATATTATAGTTTGCAGCCTGAAGCTTTCAACAATGCGCCACACCAATCGATTAAGCAGGGAGACCAGCCCTTATTTGTTACAGCACGCTCATAATCCTGTGGATTGGTATCCCTGGGGGGAGGAAGCGTTGCAAAGGGCGAAGGAGGACAACAAGCCCATCCTGGTCAGCATCGGTTATGCCGCCTGCCATTGGTGTCATGTAATGGAAAGAGAAAGCTTTGAAAATGAGGATACTGCCCGCTATATGAATGAGAATTTCATCAATATAAAGATAGACAGGGAAGAGCGGCCTGACCTCGATCATATTTACATGGATGCGGTACAGGCTATTACGGGTAGTGGCGGCTGGCCGCTGAATGTGTTTTTAACGCCGGATGGAAAACCTTTTTATGGCGGCACCTATTTTCCGCCCCGCCCGGTACACAACCGGTCTTCCTGGACAGACGTCCTGTCCGCTATATCCACTTCTTTCCGGGAGAAAAGGGATCAGATAGAGCAGCAGGCCGAGAATCTTACCCGGCATGTGGCTACCTCCAATTCCTTTGGCATTGCCCCTTCCGGGGCCTCCGATGCCGGGGCCGGCTCCCCGGCAAACGGAGAGATCAACCTTCCGGATCCCGGTATTTTCGACCCTGCTACCCTCCGGCAGATCTATGAACAGCTAATGGCGACAGCTGACAGGCAGCAGGGCGGTTTTGGGGGCGCGCCTAAATTTCCCCAGACCTTTTCCATTCAGTTCCTTCTTCATTACTATCATTTCACCGGGGAAGAGCCCGCTTTGGAGCAGGCATGTCTGAGCCTGGATAAAATGATAAGGGGCGGTATCTATGACCAGATTGGGGGAGGATTTTCCCGTTACTCTACTGATAATGAATGGCTGGCGCCGCATTTTGAGAAAATGTTATACGATAATGCCCTGCTGGTGATTGTCCTGAGCGAAGCGTATCAGCTGACTAAAAAAGATTTATACAGGGAAGTCATTCAACAGACTATAGAGTTCATCGACAGGGAGCTGTCGGATGGACAGGGGGCTTATTATTCTGCCCTGGATGCGGACAGCGAGGGAGAGGAAGGTAAATATTATGTATGGGACAAGGGGGAGATCGATGCTGTTCTGGGCGATGAAAGCGCCCTTTTTTGCTCCTGGTATGGCGTTACGGAGGAAGGCAACTGGGAAGGAAAGAATATCCTTACCCGCCCTTTTTCGGTGTTATCCCCGGCCGATGCGGAAAGACTGGCCGATGCCCGTCGCAAGCTCCTCAAGCACCGTTTCGGGCGGATCCGCCCTGCCCTGGACGACAAGATATTGCTTGGCTGGAATGCGCTCATGACCATTGCCTGTTCAAAAGCCTACGGAGCCCTGGGGATAGACGCGTATAAAGAACGGGCAATTGCCAATATGGAGTTCTGCTGGAAGCATTTAAGAGGAAAAGGAATACATTTCTTTTATCACTCATATAAGGGGGGAGAAGCTAAATTTCCTGCCTTTCTGGATGATTATGCTGGTCTGATCGCAGCGTTGCTACAATTGCAGGAAATAACGGGAAATGCCGACTATCTAATTAAGGCAAAGGAAGTTATGGAGTATGTCCTGGAGAATTTCACAGAGGAGGAATCCGGTTTTTTCTTTTTTACTCACCGGGATCAGAAAGACCTGATCGTCCGGAAAAAAGAAATTTATGATGGAGCCACTCCGTCCGGAAATGCATTGATGGCCTTTAACTTATCATATATGTCTATTATATTTAATAAGCCGGAATGGATGTCCCGGGCTACCCGGATGGCTGCTGCTCTTCAGCGTCCTGTCACCAGCTATCCCGGCTCTTTCGGTATATGGGCAACCCTGTACCAGGCAATTACGTATATAATTCCAGCCGTTGTTATTACCGGCAAGCGGCCGGAAAATACCCGGAAGGAGTTTCTTCAACAGCTAATCCCTTACCGGGTCTTTCAATCTGCCAAAGGAGAAAATACCCATTTTCCTTTATTGTCCGGCAGGCCCGTTGAAGACTTTCCACTTATTTTCCTATGCGAAAATTACTCTTGTCAACTTCCTGTAAATGAAGTAAATACGCTTATCCGACTCCTCGAAAATGTGCAAAAGTTTAGCGGTAGAATAATACAATAAGTTGGCCAAGGCCTACGTTAATGAATTTAGCGTCTTGAAAAGCTTTGACTTTCGAAAAATTAATTTTAAACTTGTAGCGAGATGTTGTCAAAAGATTTTATTTGCCCAGTACCCTTTAAAATTATGAAAATGAAAAACCTATCCACACTGACGGCCTTATCCGCCCTTATTTTTGCGGCCGGATGCGGTAAAATAGGCAAATCCCACAAGGGATTACCCGATGACGGGCAGTTGCATGGGGCTTCTCCTGCAGGTGCTTATAATCTTTCGAAGCCACCCGGGATGGTCTACATTCCACCTGGGACTTTCCACATGGGCCCCAGCGATGAGGACATGAATTTCGCTTACACCGCACGCAATCGTCAAACTTCTATCAGCGGTTTCTGGATGGATGCTACAGAGATCACTAATAACGAATACCGCCAGTTCACCAATTGGGTGAGGGATTCGATTGCGGCTACCCTGATGCAATATGGGAAAGACGTCGACGGCAGGTTCCAGATCGACTGGAAAAAGACCCAGGCCATCAAGTGGGGCGATAAAGCTACCATCGAGAAGATCGATCAGATGGTAGTGACTCCTGACAACCGTATTTTCGGGAAAAAAGATATTGATCCCAACAAGCTGGTCTATCATTCCGAAACATTCGATCTGAAAGAGGCTGCTGCAAAACAGAATGAAGGCAAGCCCCGCGGCCAGTTCATCCGGAAAAAAGATGTGAAGATCTATCCGGACACGCTCGTTTGGATCCGTGACTTCAGCTATTCCTATAACGAGCCGATGACCAAACGTTATTATTCCCATCCTGCCTTCGGTAATTATCCGGTAGTTGGGGTGAACTGGAGCCAGGCCACCGTGTTCTGCGAATGGCGGACCCATTATCTGAACGCCAATCTGGAAAAGAAGAAAATGGCTACTGAATCGGATTTCCGCCTGCCCACCGAATCTGAGTGGGAATACGCATCAAGAGGCGGGCGCTCTCAATCTATGTTCCCCTGGGGTAACTATTACCTGAGAAATAAAAAAGGCTGCTTACTCGCGAATTTCAAGCCCGGACGTGGTAATTACCCGGAAGACGGCGGGTTTTATACGGTTCGTGCCGATGCTTACTGGCCTAATGATTTTGGTCTGTATTGCATGGCTGGTAACGTAGCAGAATGGACCTCTTCTTTCTACTATGAAGGTTCTTACAACTTTCAGCATGACATGAACCCCGATATTCGCTGGAATGCGAAGGATTCCGATCCTCCCCGCATGAAACGTAAGGTGATCCGTGGAGGAAGCTGGAAAGACGTGGGTTATTTTCTGCAGACAAGCACCCGTACTTATGAGTACCAGGACACCGCGAAATCCTACATTGGATTCCGTTGTGTGATCGATCTGCCGCCTACCATGACAAACCGTTAATAGCAGTCGCCTGCGCGCGACGGCTGGTTGCCATAGGAATCTTTGTCTACCCGGAGATAATCAGCGCAACCTGCCGAAGGCAAGCCATAAATAACTGTTGGAGAGGCGGGGTTAAATTTTTAACAAAACCTTGTCTCTCCAACAAAATTTTTCCCTGATAAATTCGTTTTAAATAACAGTTAATTTGCATTAATCAACAGGAACTCTTTTCCAAACCCTTTTAAATCCCCTTTCAAAACAATTTAAAATTTAAACTATGAGCGCTGGTGTATCAAAATCTACCGAAAGACTTATAAACATTATAGTGTGCGTTGGTGCTGCCGTTGTAATCTTCGGAGCCCTGCAAAAGATCCTGCATACTAAGCTGGCTGACTTCTTCCTGACAGCCGGTCTTCTGACAGAAGCCCTGATTTTCGTGGTCTATGCCTTCTTACCTCCTCCCGGCGGCGAAATGCATGCCCTGGTAGAAGCGCTGCCAAAATTAGCCAGCGGCGGACCCAGCGGCAACCCTGCCCTGGAAAAAATGGATAAAATGTTACAGGATGCAGATATCACTCCTGCCAACCTGGGCCGTCTGAGCGAAGGGTTCAAAAAATTCGGCACTACCGTTGACAAGATCAGCGATGTGTCCGGAGCCCTGGCCGCCACTACGGACTATACCAATAAGACTAAAGAAGCCTCCATTGCCCTCGATAGCATGAAAGGCGCCTACCAGAATGCTACCAATACCATTTCAAGCTTCAATGCAGCAGCAGAAGGCACCAAACAATTTCATACACAGGTACAGGTATTGACGAAGAACCTGGGTTCGCTCAATGCAATCTATGAGCTGGAGCTGCAGGACACCAATAACCACCTTAAAGCAATGAACAGCTTTTATGGCAACCTGGTTAAGGCTTCCGAGACCATGCAGGGCAGCGTAACGGATGCTAAGAAAACGCAGGAACAAATAGCCCTGCTGGCTAAGAACCTGGGTAATCTGAACAGTGTTTATGGCAATATGCTGACGGCTATGCAAGGTCGTCCTGCATAAGCCCTGCCAGCGCCCGTTTTGTCCGGACCGTTTGAAACACTTATGAAAAACTTTATTACCGTTATACTATTAATTTACTAGCCCATGTCTTTACCTAAAGAACCGCGGCAAAAGATGATCAATATGATGTATTTGGTGCTTACAGCTCTGCTGGCGCTGAATGTATCGGTGGAGGTATTGAACGCTTTTAAGACCGTGAATGCAAGTATCGAAAAGTCCAATAGAGTTGTGGACCAGAAGAATAAAATGACATACACCTCTTTTGAGGATGCCTCCAAGGACCCCCAGACTGCCGCCAAAGCGGCGATATGGGCTCCCAAGGCCGAACAGGTGAAAAAACTCTCCGAAACGCTGACAGCCTATATCGAAGGTCTGAAAGAGCAGCTGATCAATGAATCGAACCCCCAGATGAAGGATGGTAAAAGAGAGTTTACGGACGGTAATCTCGATGCCGCCACCCGTATTTTCGATACCAAGGGAGAAGGCCCGAAATTATATAACAGCCTGGTTAAGTTTAAAGCCGACCTGCTGGATGTAGTCGACCCCTCTCATTATCCCGAGCTGCCTGATATCACGAAGAAAGACCTGGCCGCGGCCAGGGAGAATTTCGATAAGAAATTGCCGCTCGATCTCAGCGTGCCTGCATCGGAATCCGGAAATGCCGCCACCGGCAACATTCCGAAAGACTGGACGATCAACTATTTCCATATGACGCCGACCATTGCAGCCCTGACCATCCTCAGTAAGTTCCAGAGCGATGCGAAGAACGCTGAATCACATGTGATCGATTTCCTGCACAAACAGATCGGTGAAGTAAAAGTAGTGTTTGATGAATTCAAACCTCTGATAGGTACCAATGCCACTTACCTGATGCCCGGTGATGAGCTGGACGTTACGGCCGGTATCGGCGCCTACAGTGATGCCGCCAAGCCTGACGTATATATTAACGGCGCCAAACAACCTCTTGGCGCTGACGGAACGGCGCTTTTCAAAACACATGTAACTTCTACCGGCAGCGTTAATGTAAAGATTGAATATATCAAGCCCGATGGTTCGAAGGGCGTTACCGAAAAGAATATCCCTTACACGGTGGGTCAGCCTTCCGGAGCCTCTGTCTTCCTGGAAAAAATGAACGTACTTTATGTAGGTGAGGAGAACCCGCTCACGATCTCCGGCGGTAGCGTCGGCAGTGAAAAAGTATCGGTCAGCTTCTCCGGCAGCGGCGCTGTCAACAAGGTCGGCGGTGACAAGTATGTTGCCAAACCAACGGCTCCCGGCATGGCTAAGATCGTCGTTAACTCGGCCGGAAAGATCGCCGAATTCCCGATGAGGGTGAAATTCCTGCCGGATCCTACGGGATTTGTCGGTACCAAAAAAGGCGGAGCTATCTCTGCTGCCGAATTTAAAGCGATCGGCGGCCTGCTGGCCAAGCTGGAAAATTCAGAATTTGAATCTCCTTTCAAGGTGGTAAGCTACAAGCTGGCTGCTATCGGAGGAAATGTTCCCCAATACATGGAAGCGAATAATGAGGGCAACCGTTGGACAGGAACTGCGCTGAACATTGTTTCGAAAGCTTCACCCGGCACCAACATATTCTTTGACGCAATCAGGGTAGTAGGCCGTGACGGAAGGACGAGAGAACTTCCTCCCATGGTATTTAGCTTGAAATAACAACGTAATAATTTTCCCGGGTTTAACCCGGGAAAATTTTAGTGAACTTTAATATAAGATTTAAACCAAGAGAGATGAAAAAGCATTTTATCAGATTATGCTTGCTGGCGACGGTGTTCGCATTAGCAGTAGGATCCCTGGAAGCCCAGACCAAGCGCCCTGCTAAAAAGAGAACAGTAGCCGGAGCCGGTAAAAAGAAGGCCGTCACGAAGAACAAGGCCGGGGCAAACACAGCCGTCGCTCCTGTGCAAGACACGACGGCCAAGCCGCCGGTTGTTGTCCTGGAAGCGGATATCAAGCTGGATACTCCCCGGAAATCCCTGAGAAATGACGCCATCATCGAGCGTAATCTGGTAAAAGACCGTACTCCCCTGACCTATGAGCATATCCGTGAGGATGATGCCGTATATCGCCAGCGGATATGGAGAGAAGTGGATGTTCATGAAAAAATGAACCTGGCCTTTGTTTACAAAGCCACGGAAGACAATGGTAATCAACGCTTCATCAATATTCTGCTCAGCGAGATCAAGAGAGGCGGCATTACGGCCTTCGACGCCACCGTCGATGACCGGTTCACTACCCCCATGACCTTCAAACAGATAGCAGAAGGACTGGTCTCCAAACCTAAGACTATCCAGGTTCCTGATAATGTGGCCGATCCGGATGGCTCCAAAGGCTTGATGAGGGATACGGTCATCCAGGATGAATTCAATCCTGAAGCTGTCGAAAGATATATGATCAAGGAGGAATGGGTATTCGATAAGGAATCATCCCGCCTGCATGTCCGCATCCTGGGTATCGCTCCTGAAAAGACCATCCTCAATCCTGATGGATCTTTCAGAGCTGTAACGCCTATTTTCTGGGTATACTATCCCGATCTGCGGCCCATGCTCGCTAAATACGAAGCATACAATGGTAAGAACTTTGGCGCCCGCATGAGCTGGGAAGAATTGTTCGAAAGCCGTATGTTCTCCAGCCGCATCATTAAATCGACCATCGATAATCCCGGTGATCAATTTGTAGCCGGATATATTAAGGACCCGATCCTTCAATTGCTCGAAGGCGAAAATATTAAAGAGAAAGTATTCAATTACGAACAGGATCTCTGGTCTTATTAAAGGAAAAAATAATTTCTTTCCGCAAGGGGCGCTGTAATTTTACAGCGCCCCTTGCCTTTTGGGGTATGCGCTTATTTCCTCCCGGGTTATATTATAACTAATTAACTAGAAATTAATTAGTTATAGTACAATATATTTTTTAAAAATACCCAAAAGCGGGTATTGCTAAATAAAAAGCTTTTCTTATTTTTACACTGGTTTTTCATAGGATATTGGATTTTAAAAACGGGGCTGGATGTCTATCCGGGCCCCTTTTTTTATTCCCCTTTTTCAAAGTGCGCCCGCACCATCCTTGCCTTAGCCGGCCCTATCACTGCCGCCAGCTCTTCTTCCGTCAATTGCTTTATTTTATTCACCGAACGGAACTGTTTCAACAAAAGATCTGCCGTACGCTGCCCGATCCCGGATACTTTCTCCAATTCATTTACAAAGGTGCCTTTACTTCTTTTCTGCCGGTGGAAAGTAATGCCAAACCGGTGCACTTCATCCCGGATCCGCCGGATAAGCTTGAGACTGTCGCTGTTATAGGGCAGCTTGATGGATTCGGTATCTCCGGGGAAAAAGATCTCTTCTTCATTCTTGGCCAGCCCGACGACGGTCAGCATTCCTGTAAGCCCCAGGTCTGTGATGCTCTCCATCGCGGCGCTTAGTTGCCCCTTTCCCCCATCGATAATCACCAGCTGCGGCAGGGATACCTGCTCCTCCAATAGCCGCCTGTATCTCCGGTGCACAACCTCTTTCATGGTGGCAAAATCGTTGATGCCCTGCACCGTCTTTACATTATAATGACGATAATCCTTTTTGCTTTCCACCCCGTCGCGGAAACATACCATTGCCGACACGGGAAAGCTGCCCTGGAAATTGGAATTGTCAAAACACTCGATATGGACCGGCAGCTCGGATAGTTGCAGATCCTCCATCAGCTGGTAGAGCACTTTTTTCCGTTCATCCAGTGTCTTCCCCTCCAGGTGTAAGGTCTTTTTTCTGCGCAGGTCTTCCCGGAAGTATTCGACATTTTTTTCAGACAGCTCCAGCAATTTCTTTTTGTCCCCTCCCCTGGGTACCGTGATGAGGATGCCTTCTTCCGGATATTCGATAGGGAAAGGAAGAACGATCTCCCGGGACAGGCTGTTAAAGGTCTCCCGCAGCCTGGCTACTGCAAAGGACAGCACCTCTTCATTCGACTCTTCCAAATGCGTTTCCACTTCCGTAGTATGCGTCTGAACGATCGTCCCATTCTCTACCATCAGATAATTGATATAGGCAAAATCGCCATCCCTTGCGATCGAGAATACATCCGCATGGCTGAGATGCCTGCTTACGATCACCGACCGCGACTCATAGGTCTCCAGGTGCTCCAGCTTTTTACGGAGGATCTCCGCTTTTTCAAAATCCATTTTCTCTGCCAGCTCCCGCATCTCTTTTTTATAGTCCTGCATCAGGGGCCCCAGGTTGCCTTTCAGGATATTCTTCAGCTGGACCAACCCTTCCCGGTAATCTTCCGGCGTTTGCAATCCCTGGCAGGGGCCTTTACAATTCCCCAGGTGATATTCCAGGCATACCTTGAATTTGCCTTTTTTGATATTGCTGTCGATGAGATTGAGCTGGCAGGTCCTTAGCTGAACATTGCTCTTCACGAAATCCAGCAGCTCCCGCACCTTCCCGACGGATGTGAAGGGGCCCAGGTATTCGGATCCGTCATTGATCTTACGACGGGTAAGGAATACACGGGGGAAAGGCTCGTTTTTTATAACGATATAGGGATAGCTTTTATCATCCTTCAGATTGATATTGAATCGTGGCTGATATTGCTTGATCAGGGAGTTTTCCAAAAGAAAGGCATCCTGCTCCGAATCCACGATGGTGAATTCGATCCGCCGGATACGCTGCACCAGCTCATGGGTCTTATAGGTGGTAAAGGTTTTGGTAAAATAAGAGCTGACTCTTTTACGGAGGCTCTTGGCTTTCCCCACATAGATCAGCTCGCTCTTCTCGTCGAAATATTTATAGATCCCCGGATCTACAGGGATCGTATGGGCAATATGGCTAAACTGTTCCTGGGTCATGTATGCTTAGTTCTGTTGGGTGTCTCCGGCATCCCAAACCACCTTGAGCTGGTGTTCGACGGCCGGTTTGCCGGGTATTTGAAGACTGGTGAGGATCAGGAAACTATGCCCTGCCTGCCAGAACATCTTTTGCACTACGGCGGTATCGCCGGTCGAAAAGCCTTTTTGAAGATAAATGCTTTTTACTTTATTCGTGCCGGGCCCGGGAGCGGCAAGCACATCGACCCGCTGTAAAGGCAATTTCTTATTCAGGCTCGAATAGGTAAAGCTGAGATAACCGGTGGTCTTATCCATGAAAGAGCCTTCCGAATAATTCATTTTAAAGCTATCAGGTTTCAGCTCCGGCAGGAGGAACTGCTGCGACAGCCGGTTAAACTCATCCTGCTGAATAAAGGAAGAATCTCTCCGGATGTCCCGGATAATGTATTTCTGAATAGCCAGCGGGGTAGAATCTACATAGCTGATCTCGGCCCGCAGATAGTCTGCTACCGGGAGATAAGCAGTTCCCGTTGAATCTTCTTTTGGAGCAGGCGGCGGCAGGGGGGAGGTGCAGGCGTTGGCTAATAGTAAAATGCCCGCGAGGAAAAATGCGGTGAAATGCTTCATATTGCAAAATTACGGGTTGGGGGGCAGATTACGGCAGCTCCTTGACTACCCCGAACTTAAGGCCAAACCCTTTCAGGTTTTCATTGATGGGGTATTGGTTGCTGTAGGTGGAAAGGAGCTGGTAACGGAACTCAGGCCCGACCTGCCAGCGGATGCCGCTGCGGACCTTATAGGAGAGGAAAGCTTCGACGCCCCCGTTGATATTCCATCTTCTGAACAGGCTGGGCTCCTTGGTGTAATTAGTATAGTCCGTCGTTAAGAGGTATGAATTGGTGTTGAGAAGATAAGATGGCTGTACCGTGCCCGCTATATTAAGTTGCAACCGTTCATTTCCCATTATTCTCAATTCAAAGCCAAGAGGAACAGACAGCTGATAATAGTCATTGTTCAGGCTTTCCACCCGCTTGC
Organism: Chitinophagales bacterium; assembly: GCA_015655015.1. Classification (GTDB taxonomy): domain Bacteria; phylum Bacteroidota; class Bacteroidia; order Chitinophagales; family Chitinophagaceae; genus Puia. Next base: position 12,148 of record JAATFV010000075.1, read on the forward strand.
CCCCGAAATTGCGAATGCTGGTATAGGCGGTGATGGAGTCCATGTAATATCCATAATAGGAGTTTAACGCAATGGTGGCCTGCTGCGGGCTGCTGGCATACGCTTTTATCTTGTACCGGCTGAAGCTGAACTGCAAGCCTGCTTTAAGGGTCAGATTGCGCGTGAGCTTGTAGAGTAAGTTGCTTCCTACTTCAAATCCCAGGGCCGGCGTATGGTCGACATAGTTTTTGGCATCCCCGATATGTGATGAAGATACCGGCACGTTCTGTACGTTGTTTTTGGGGGGAGCAAAGTCTGCTCCTGTTAAGGTCCGGTAATTGACAGTCGGCGACAGGTAGAATTGCACGAACTTCCTTCCCTTTTTAGCAAGGGGAGTCAAATTATATACCGCATAATCCTGGAGCCAGTTGACCTTTTGCGGATCAATCGCCTCGGTAAGAAGGGTCGGAGAGGGCTGGACGGCCTGTGCGGCGGAATCCGCCAATGTTTCGTTGCCGGCGCCCGGCTCGGGGGTTGACCGGGTCAACGCGAGGTTGTTCCTGGATGCAGGATTGTTTTTGACCGCCCGGGTTGCCCGGCCATCAGCCTTGCTGGTAACGGCCAGGTCCGCATACTCCTTCTCGTTATCCACGCCGGCTTTCTCGTCTGCCGGATTTCCGGGAATGCCCCTGGCCGCAATAACTGGCAAAGAAGGCGCCTCAGCAGACAAATGGATGGCATGACTAAGTATTTCGGTAAGATCCGGCTGGCTGATCACCGGATCGCTGATCGTAATGGTAATTCCTTTATAAAGCTGCTTATCGGAAGATGGGTCGGCCGTTTTGTTATTATACCGGACCGCTAAAGGGATGGCAGGGCCTGAAGGCTGGGTGGAAAAAGAAGTGGATGGCAGGCTTTCTTCTGTCGTTCCTTCAGCTGTTCTGGAAGCGCCGGCAGCAGCGGAATTAAGCGCACTGTTCTTTTTAGAGAGGCCGGAATGGTTAGCCGGAACAATTAATTCCTTACCGGAGAAAAACAGGATCCCGGTTACGAGAAGGGACATGCCTGCGATAAACCATTTTCTCTTAGTGTGCAATGAACCGTGGATACCCTTCCAGGCTTTCTCTGAAGGGTACATTTTATACTGCTCCGTTTTTTCCCTGATCAGTTGTTCAAATTCATCACTATAGAAGTTGGTCTCCTTCATTTTCAATCAGTTTTTGGAATGTTTTCATAGATTCGGATTTATTATCGGATAGCTGCAAACCAGCTTGTCTTTTCTCTTGGCTTCTGAAGGATCTTCTTTTTGATCAGAATATCTTCCAGCATTTGTTTGGCCCTGGTATATTGGGAGCGGCTCGTGCTCTCTTCAATATCCAGCATATCGGCGATCTCTTTATGAGAGTATCCTTCGATCGCATACAGGTTCAGCACCGTACGATACCCTATTGGCAGCAGTCTTATGCATTCTACGATCTGCTTGGCCTGTACGATGGACGGAACACTTTCCTCCCGCACCTGGATCCCGTGTGCATGAACGATATCCAGGCTCTCATTGAAACGCTTGTTCTTTTTCAAATTGTTGATGCAGGTATGGACGATGATCCTCCTGATCCAACCTTCGAAGGCGCCCTTATTCAGGAAGGTGTGCATCTGTGAAAAAACTTTGATGAACCCTTCCTGTAACATATCCTCTGCATCCTCTCTGTTATGGGCAAACCGGTAACAGACCGCCAGCATTTTTGGGCTGTACCTGTTGTACAATTCCCGCTGGGCAGCCGCCTCGTTCTTTAAACAGCCTTGTAATATGGCTTCTTCGGTCATATGTTAACCGGATTGGTTGCCCTGTAATTTAGACAATTTTTATGAGGTAAAGCTGCGTTACTAATAAAAAAAGAAGCCGGTTTCGGCTTCTTTTTTATTAATTTTTTTGTCGGCGGCTGCCGGGAAAACCCTTAGATCAGGACCTCCCCGGTCATTTCCTTCGGGATTTCCACCCCCATCATCGTGAGAATGGTCGGGGCCAGATCCCCCAGCTTGCCGGGCCGCACCGTCCCTTTCCATTCCTTATCAATGATAAAGAAGGGAACAAGATTCAGGCTGTGGGCCGTATTCGGGCTGCCGTCCTCATTGATCATAAAGTCCGCGTTCCCATGGTCGGCGGTAAGGAATACGGTATATCCATTGGCCAGAGCGGCTTTTACTACCCTTTCCACATTTTTGTCAACGGTTTCCGCCGCCTTGATCACCGCTTCCCATACTCCTGTATGTCCCACCATATCGGTATTGGCAAAATTGAGACAGATGAAATCGGGCTCCCCGCTTTCGATTTCGGGTATGATGGCATCCGTCAGCTCATTGGCGCTCATTTCCGGCTGCAGATCATAGGTGGCAACCTTGGGAGAAGGGACCATGATCCTTTTCTCCCCTTCGAAAGGCACTTCCCTGCCGCCGCTGAAGAAGAAGCTCACGTGCGGATACTTCTCCGTTTCCGCAATCCGTATCTGCTTAAGTCCCTGACGGGCAACGATCTCTCCCAATGTATTTTTCAGGTCGTCATTTTCAAAGATCACCCGGATCCCCCTGAAGCTCTGGTCATACTGGGTCATCGTCGTATAATGCAGGGCCAGCTTTTTCATACCCTGTTCCGGGATGTCCGTCTGGGTCAGCACCTGGGTAATTTCCCGGCAGCGGTCTGTCCGGAAATTGAAACAGATCACCGAATCTCCTTCTTTGATCGTAGCCAGCGGCTGCTGATCTTCTGCCAGGATCACCGTAGGCCTGATGAACTCATCCGTCAGCCCTGCTGCATAGGCGGACTCCACGGCTGCAAGTGCATCTGTACTTTTTTCGCCGGCCCCGTTCACCAGCGCATCATAAGCCAGCTTCACCCTTTCCCAGCGTTTGTCCCGGTCCATGGCATAATACCGGCCGCTGACGGTGGCGATCTTTGCAGCGCCGGTCTTGTTGAGGTGCTCCTGTAATTCCCGGATGAATCCCAGCCCGCTTTTAGGGTCCGTGTCCCGTCCGTCCGTAAAGGCATGTATATATACTTCTTTCAGCCCTTCCTGTTTGCAGGCGTCTGTAATTGCCTTCAAATGATTAATATGGGAGTGCACCCCTCCGTCGCTTACCAGGCCCAATAAATGCATCGGCCTTCCATTCGCCCTGGCTTCATGGATAGCTTCCAGCAGTATTTCATTCCGGGCAAACAGGCCTTCCCGGATGGCTACATTGATACGTTGCAATTCCTGGTAGACGACCCTGCCGGCGCCCAGGTTCAGATGACCTACTTCGGAATTGCCCATCTGGCCTTCCGGCAGACCTACCGCTTCTCCGCAGGTTACGAGGGTGGTGTTGGGATATAGCTTATATAAGGAGCTGACAAAAGGGACCCGGGCATGCTGTATTGCATCCGAAGACTTTTTTTTGCCCAGTCCCCATCCGTCCATAATGACCAGGATAACTTTCTTTTTTGACATAAATAAAACAGGTTTATAAGTTGATCAGAGCAACGCCATCGGCATGCCGGCTGAAGGCCCTGCCCCTGGAAAATTCGCGCGCCAAAGGTAAGAAAGAATACCCTGTTAATGGTATTTTAACGGGTGGAAGGCAGTTTGGCATATTTTTGGGATTGTACGAGGTACTAATATTCTATTAACATGAAAAGCATTTTCGGATTGGCGGTTCTTACTTTTTCGCTCATCCTTGCTTCATTCCGCTCCGACAGCATTCCTGATATGCATGGAATTTCTATTACTTACAGCATCGACGATATTACAGGAGCAATGCGTTCGGGCAATGCAGGCCAGCTGTCACGCTACCTGGATACAAGGGTGGATATCTCTCTCCCCGAAAAAAGCGATACCTATAGCAAGAGCCAGGCAGAAATGATCATCCGGGATTTTTTTGCTACCAACGTCGTCCAGAACTTTCTGGTCAGGCATAAAGGCGAGAATGGCGGTTCTGAATTCTGTGTAGGTGTCCTGAAGACGCGTAATGGGGACTACCGGACTACCTTATTCATCAAGCAAAGAGGCGAAAAACAGCTATTGCAGGAGATCCGGTTCCAGGCTGCCCAGTAAATGCCCCCCTTTCGTATCTTTGCGCCATGTCCAATTTCGATGAGCAATTACAGAGCCTGATAGAATCCGCTCTGCGGGAAGATATAGGGGATGGCGATCACTCCACTTTATCCTGCATACCACCGGAAGCCCGGGGGAAGGCAGTCCTGAAGATCAAACAGGAAGGCATCCTGGCCGGGATGGAGATCGCGGAAAGGATCTTTAGGATAAAAGAGCCCTCCGCTATTTTCACTCCCTTCAAGCAGGATGGCGACTCCATGAAAGATGGCGAAGAGGCCTTTGAGGCAGAGGCGACCGTGTTCACTATCCTGCAATGCGAAAGGCTCATCCTTAATTGCATGCAACGGATGAGCGGAATTGCTACCCTCACCCGCCAATATGTCGATAAATTACAGAAATACAAGACAAGAGTCCTTGACACCCGCAAGACCACTCCCAATTTCCGTCTGCTGGAAAAAGACGCCGTCCGGATCGGCGGCGGCATCAATCATCGTTTCGGCCTTTATGATATGATCATGCTGAAAGATAATCATATTGATTATTCCGGCAGCCTGGAGAAAGCCATTGAAAAAGCCGGCGCCTACCGGCAAACCTACAAGCCTCACCTGAAGATCGAAGTGGAAACACGTAATATAGAAGAAGTGCAGCGGGTATTGAATGTTGGCGGAATCGACCGCATCATGCTGGATAATTTCACCCCCCGGCAGCTTGCCAAAGCCCTGGCCCTCATCAATGAACGTTTTGAAACAGAAGCCAGCGGAGGCATCAATCTCACCAATGTGGAAGACTATGCCAGGACAGGAGTGGATTACGTGAGCATCGGCGCTCTCATCCACCAGGCCAGGAGCCTTGATATGAGCTTAAAGGCAGTATTTTGAAAATTCAGAATAATTATCAGAATAATTAACGGCGGACTATGAGCAACAAGAAAAAGTTAAATGACAACGGGATCGTCTATTCTACCGATCCGGAATTCAAGCTGGAAGAGGACCTCCCCCAACAGGAAACGCTGATGCCCAAACAACAAAAATTAAAAGTAAGGCTCGATACCAAACAACGGGCTGGGAAGGCCGTGACCCTCATTGAAGGTTTTTCCGGTAAAGCGGAAGACCTGGAAGATCTGGGAAAAAAATTGAAGACTTTTTGCGGCACAGGAGGCTCGGTTAAGGATGGGCTGATCATCGTCCAGGGTGATCAGCGGGATAAGCTGGTGCCCTGGCTGCTCAAGAATGGGTATGCTTCCACTAAACGGATCGGATGATCCCGCGGGATCATTTTTTCGCGGAATACCATAACCAGGGCTCATTCTCTGCCGGACCATTTCTGCCGATCTGCTCTTCGCCGGATGATCACGGCTACTTTATAATACGGCTACTTTATAATAAAAGGTTGCATTTCCCGGATCGTATTTCCCCGGATCCGTATAAAATAACTTCCCGCCGCAAGGCCCCCGAGGTCGACCGGCTGATGATAGCCAGGACTCTCTTTGCGGAAACTAAAGCTCCGTAGAACTTTCCCCTGTATATCCAATACACTGACCTGTAACATCCCCTGTTCCGGATTCACGAGATCCAGGTACAGTGTGCCTGAGGACGGATTGGGACTTATTCGCAAAGAGACATTTGCTGCAGGAACGATCACCTGAAGGATACCATAAAAACTGGTTTTGCCGTCCAGGTCTGCCTGGGTTAGTCTATAAAAATTTTTTCCGGGAAAGGGGGTATGGTCGGCGTATGTATAAGAATCTCCGCCGCCGGAGATCCCCGCCGCAGCAATGGTATCCAGGTTGGCAAACTGCTGCCCATCGGCCGATCGCTGAAGGATAAAATAACGGTTGTTCTGTTCAGAAAGAGTGGTCCAGTGAATATCGACCTGCATTTTATCGGTCGATAAGGATGCCCCATAATCCCCCAGGGTGATCGGCAAAGGAGCCGTAATACCCCGGGAATATTGTAACATCCACTGGTATACATTCAGCCCGCGGTGTGTGAAAGCAGGGTCATAGGTCGTGGTCCAGCTATCATGACCGCTGACGGGAAAAATAGTGTCAATCGCAAGCGGTGTGGGTGGCGGCGAAGAATTGTTGATCAACGCTATGTTATTGATCGTATTGGAGGATGGAACGGTCGGGTCATCCTGGTTGTGTGTAGCGAATACGGGAAGATTCGCGGAAGCGATGATCTGCGCCGAAGGGGCATCGATAGCAGATCCCGAAACAGGCAGGATGGCCGCCAGCTTATTGGAATAAGTGCTGTTCATGGAAGCATAAAACCAGGTAACGCCGCCACCCAGGCTTATTCCCGTCAGGTAAATGCGATTGGCATCCACCCGGTAATGCTCAACGGCATATGTAATGAAAGCATCGACATCAGCCGAAGGCGGCCAATAGATAAATTGCGGAGAAAGTATGATAAAGGAATAAGTATGCCCGTTCACTGTAAAAGAGGTCGGAAAAGGATGTGCCTCATCGTTAAGTAGCTTGGGGGGACCATTGGCCAATACTTTGGGAAGATCGTCTCCCCCGTCCCCTAATTCTCCTGTTCCATGAACGAAGACCAATAGGGGATAATTCTGCGACCCTGTCTCATACCCTGCTGGTAAATACTCATAGAACCCATTGCTGGATGGACTGGTAGTCACATGCCGGGGCGTTTGCACCTGCGAAATTCCCCGGCCGGGGATAATTGCAATAAGAGCGAGGCATAACAATGCCCTCATACAGAATTGGAAGAATTCTTGCATACACACAGGATTAACAACAGCGTGAAATCAGTTAGCACCAGGAAAAAGCCGCCGGTCATACCGGGCAGCACTATGAAAGACGGGATAGGGGGGAATCAACTTGCCCCAATTCTCATGCCAATCTGAATATCCCAAAGGCGTTTTCAGTCTGCGGACCGACATTACCCATTTCCGGGGATGCGCTGGCCGGAAGTTAAGCGCATCTCCGGAAACGTCTATTTACTCCTGTTACTGTCCCTGGGCCAGGGAATACGCTTTTTTACCTCCCCACATGTTAAGTAATTCAGAAGAGCATATTTTGAAATCACCGCTCAGGCTTACATACAGTCCAAGCACGTCCATTTGATTTAAGGGAGATCCGTCGATGCTTTCAAAACGGACATTGTATTGGTTCACCAGGTTCGTATACACCGACCCGGTAGGCCATACCTGGGTGCCCCTGTTGCTGATGTTGATAAGGTTGAATTTCACTCCCCCATGCCGCTGGCATTTTTTAGCGATATTGACAGGCTGCTCCGAACTCTCGATGAAGAAGTCCACCCCGACGATATATTCTTTTTGTGTCTCTTCCGTGACCATCATTTCATTACGGTCCAGCTTGAAGGAAGTTGGCGTAGGGGTCATATTGGGCAGGATCGGCTTGGCTCCCTGTACCGGGGTCTTGCCAAAGTTGCCGATGATAGCTGCCGCAAATTGCGTAGTATTCAGGGACGGCGTGCTCTTATCGCCAAAATCACCTGTGTGCACTTTCTGTTCCAGCGTAAATAAAAGGGCATTTTCGATGATAGCTGCATTCTCCATAAAGCCCAGGTGCCGCAGCATGGCGATCCCGCTCAGCAATAGAGCCGTCGGGTTGGCGATATTCTTTCCGGCAATATCCGGAGCTGTTCCATGTACGGCTTCGAAAATGGCGATATGGTCCCCGATATTGGCTGAAGGCGCAAAGCCCAGGCCTCCCACCAGGCCGGCACAAAGGTCCGAAATAATGTCTCCCTGCAGATTGGTCAGCACCACGACGTCGAACTCCTGAGGCCGCACCACCAGCTTCATGGCCAGATCATCTACGATGATATCGTCAGCCTTCAGCTCAGGATATTCTTTGGCCACTTCCATAAAACACTCCAGGAAGAGGCCATCCGTCAATTTCATGATATTCGCCTTATGCCCGCAGGTAATGCGCCTGGCGCCATTTTTCTTAGCCATTTCAAAGGCATATTTGATCACCTGTAAACTTCCGGGACGGGTGATAAAACGGCGGCTAAGCGCTACATCCTGCGTCAGCATGTGCTCGATGCCGCCATAAGTATCCTCAATGTTCTCCCGTACAATGGTGATATCTATAGGAATGCCCGCCTTTGAAAAAACGGTGTCCACACCATGTAATGTCTGAAATACCCTTTTATTGGCATAGGTGTTCCAGGTTTTCCGGGCAGTAACATTCACACTCTTCACTCCCTTCCCTTTGGGTGTTTCCATCGGACCTTTGAATAAGATCCCCAATTCCTCGATCGTATGCTGAGCCTCAGGCGTCATCCCGTTGGAAAAACCTTTATCAAATACCCACTTTCCCATATCCACGAACTCATATTCCAGGGGAACCTTCCCCATCCGGAATATAGTAAGGACTGCATCCATGATTTCCGGACCTATTCCATCTCCCTTTGCAACTGCGATCTTCATATGTTGAAAATTTATTATTTGTATAAAAACTGAATTCCCAGCCTAAACGTATTTCTCTTCTTCCTATTTTGAAAAGATCGCGCAAAATTAGGCTAGATTTGATATAAGGGCATTAAATTGTGAACATTACTTTTAATGCCTCGTGATTTTGATTAATTTTAGAAAAATTTGATTAGATGGCAAACAAGATCTCAGAAGGGGTGGAGGTGAGTGTCGAGACCTTTTATCAGCCGGATTATTCTAATCCCATATCCGGTGAGTATATGTTTGCCTATCGCATTACCATTGAGAACCATAATAACTTCTCCGTAAAGCTGCACCGCCGTCACTGGCATATCTTCGACAGCAATGGAAGCTCCCGTGAAGTAGAAGGGGAAGGAGTCGTAGGAGTACAGCCCATCCTCCATCCCGGCGAAAGATATCAATATGTCAGCGGCTGCAACCTGCGCACCGAGATGGGAAAAATGTATGGCTCTTACACGATGGAAAATCTCAATAACAAGACCACCTTCGAGGTCAATATCCCCATATTTGAAATGATCGTGCCTTTTAAAATGAATTAGGTCTCGTTAAAAAGGATTCTCTTAAATGGACTAAATGAATGAGGCCTCCCATCGGCGGGAGACCTCATTCTGTTTAATATTATGGATCGTTGTGTTTAATTATTATGTATCGTAAACCGGCTTTTCTCAAAGAATGGCATCCGTTTGTTTGTCCTCCTTTGTAGCCGCCCTGTAAAGCGCATAACCCATCAGGGCAAAGAACGCCACTCCCAGCAGGTAATAACCGCCTTCGCCCATCGTTCCCGTCAGCCAGCTTTCCATGTTCACCTTTTTTAACAGATAAACGATCTTATCCGGTATATTCAGGAAGGCGAAGATCACGCCCATTAAAGCCCCTCCCGCCACCAGCCCGGTGGCAAAAAGGTTGCCCTTTTCCAGGTCCTCTTCTCCTTCTTTGGCGACAAACCCTCTTTTCTTTTTTACCCGGTCCGTCAATCCACGGAGGGCTCCTCCCAGGAAAATAGGAAGGGTAGTAGAGATAGGCAGGTATACGCCAATGGCGAAGCTGAGGGCCCTGACGCCGCATAATTCCATCACTAAGGCCAGGGCTGCCCCGGCCAGGACGAAATTCCAGTCCAGGTTCCTGGAGAGGATGCCCTTGATCAGCGTGGCCATTAAGGTAGCCTGCGGAGCATTATACTGGCTGCCGATAGCATGGGTGATCCCTTTGGCGGCCATCTCGCTGCTGGGGATATCCAGCACCTTTATCGTGAGCCCGACGGCAATCGCGGAGACAATGACGCCGATAAAGAGGGCCAGCTGCTGATAGCGGGGGGTAGCCCCGATCAGGTAACCTGTCTTCAGGTCCTGGGAGGTGCCGCCTGCATTGGATGCTGCAATGCAGACCATACCTCCGACGACCAGGGCCATTGGTTCATACACCTTTCCCCCCCAGCCCACCGCGAGGAAGATCAGGCAGGTGCCCATCACAGTGGCAATGGTCATACCCGAGACCGGGCTGTTGGAAGAGCCGATGATCCCCACGATCCGGGAAGCTACCGTTACGAAGAAGGCGCTGAATATGAGGATCAGCAATCCTATCAATAACCGGTTGAAAAAGCTATTTCCGGGGATAATGGTAAGAAATCCGATCAGCACGACCAGGGCCAGGCTCCCGAATAATACTACTTTAATATTCAGGTCACGTTCCGTCCTCAGCGGGACGCTCATGCCTTTTTCTTTTACTGCGCCAATGCTCTCTTTAAAGGAGGAAACAATGGTAGGGATTGTTTTTATTAAGGTGATCAGCCCTCCCATGGCCACTGCGCCGGCGCCGATCTGGCGTATATAAGCACGATAAATGGCGGAGGCAGGATCGGCAAAGGTCCTGGTGACAGGATCCCAGCCGCCATAACCGCCGGCTGTTCCAATATCTTTCAGGAATCCCAGCTTCACCTGTTGCAGGGCGATGTTCACGGGATCTATCAGGGAGGCCAGCAAGGGTTGCAGCACCAGCCAGCTCAGTACGCTGCCGGCAACCAGTATTCCACCGATCTTGGGTCCGATGATGTAACCTACCCCCATATATTCCGGCGTGATATCGGCGGAGATCTGGGCGGAGGGGAAAATTTTGTTCAGCCCCTTATTCTTTACGGTATCGTATAGAGGCGTCTCGGCAATGATCCTGAACATTTTTTGCAGGATGGCGTAGACAAAGGCCAGGCCAAGTCCCTGGAAAGCAGTTTTGGCAAATTCTCCGCCTTTTTCACCCGCTTTCAGGACGGATGCACAGGCCGTGCCTTCCGGATAGGGCAGGGTCTCGTGTTCCTTGACGATCAGGGAACGACGCAGGGGGATCATCAGCAACGTGCCCAGCATGCCGCCGAAGATGGCCAGTATGAAAATAACGGCATAATTAAAGAAACCGCCGGAGTCGGCTGTCGACAGGAAGAGAAAACCCGGTAAGGTGAATACTACTCCCGCAGCGATGCTTTCACTGGCGCTGCCTGTTGTCTGGATGATATTATTTTCAAGGATGGTGGTTTTGAACAATTTCTTGCCCAGGGTAATGGCCAGCACGGCAATGGGGATCGAAGCTGAAACGGTAAGCCCCGCTTTCAAGGCTAAATACACGGTAGATGCTCCAAAAAGGATCCCGAAAATGCTGCCCAGCAGCAATGCCTTGACGGTGAACTCCTTCATTTCCGTTTCAGGACTAACAAAAGGGACAAATTTCTTTTCAGCCATAAAAGTGAGGTTGGTTACTTATGTTATTATATAATCGGACTATTCTGTTCAGTTTGAAATCAGCTCCTCACGCTTCCCCTGTCTTATCGCGCATAATCTGGTTCAGGGATCCGATGCGGCTGTAGATCAGGATGCCTCCAATGACGGCCCCGACGAACCAGATGATAAAATAAACCCTTTTGTCCGGGAATTTATCCCAGGAGCTGGTCATTAGTCCGGCAACCTTGCTTCCCAGGGACATGGTAAGGAACCATCCCCCCATCAGCAGGGACGTCAGGCGCGGCGGCGCCAGCTTGGATACCAGGGACAAGCCGATGGGGCTGCAGCAGACCTCGGCCGCGGTAATGACGAAATATGTACCCCATAACCAGCCCGGGGAGACCTTATATTGATAGATGGAAGAGACGGAGAGCACGGCAAATAACATGACCACCGAAGAAAGGCCCGAAAGGAAGAGGGCGATGCCAAACTTGGAAGCCGTCGTCGGCTCCTTTCCTTTTTTCCGGAGATAGCTGAACAAAGCCACCAGGAGAGGGGTGAGCGTTACGATAAAGAAGGGTCCTATAGATTCGAATATCTCGGTATTTACCAGCTTCACATCCTGACCGGGCGGAGGCCAGTCCTGCCTGGGGACATTTAAAAAATAAGGATCAGGTCCCATCGTTGTCGCTATCTTCCCGCTATCGCCCTGGACCGGCACCATAAATGCGTCCAGCTTGCTGATTGGCCTTGGCGTCGTATTGACGGTTTGCATCATCCCCAGCCAATCCGCTCCTTTTTCTATGACAGGCGAGGAGATCGTCCGGTCCGTATGCTGCTCTGCCCAAAGGGTATAAGCGGTGAAGTTCTGGTAATACACGGCCCAGAAGATAACGGAGATGGCAAAGATGAACAGTAAGGCGCCGATCCCTTTCTTGTCCTGTCCTTTTGCCCTGACCCAAAGGGAAACAAAAAAAGCGATCACCGGAACGCAGGCGAATACAAAGGCATCACTGGAAGTGCTGCCCATGATCGTCGTATGAAATAATCTGCCGGGCAATGTATACCCGATCAGCGCAGCTATGATGCCGGGGACAAAAACATACAGCAGGATCTGCCCCAGGGACATATCTTCCTTTAGCGGCTCTCTGCGGACATCCCCTATCTTCACATGTTTTACATTGAGCCCGAAATTGATCAGCCCGATGATCATTCCCAGACCGGCGGCGCCGAAAGCAAATCCCCAACCGTATTTATTGCGCAGATAGGCCGCCGCGAAATTACAGACCAGCGCACCTATATTGATGCCCATATAAAAGATGTTATAGGCATTGTCCTTTAGGGGCTTCAGGTCCTCCCTGTTATAGATATTACCCAGCAAGGTGCTGATATTGGGCTTGAAGAAGCCATTGCCGACAATGATCAGGCCCAGGGAAACATACATGGCCGTATCCCCCGGCAACACCAGTCCAAGGTATCCTGCGGCCAGCAGCCCCCCCCCTATGAAAATGGATTTGACATAACCTAAATAGCGGTCTGCGATCATACCCCCGATGAAAAGCGGAAGCCAGATAAGGGCAAGAAAGGTGCCGGTGACATCGGCTGCCGAGCTTTTGGAGAACCCTTTCCCGTCCTTCAGGTAAAGCAACAGGATGCCGGCAAGCAGGTAATAGGCGAATCGCTCCCACATTTCTGTTAAAAAAAGTACATACAGGGCTTTAGGATGTCTGCCGGTCCTGGTGGTAGGGAGGCTCATGCTTTTTAAAAATTAGGGCCTAAAATACAGATAAATCCCTATACGCCGGCAAATTATGCTTCGCATAACCCGTCACGGCTTCTGTCACCTAAGACGCCATAGGCGTCTTGGCCGAAGGCCCATCATCAGACATTTGTCGGAGACGGGTTATATTTCCAGAAACTCGTCTCCGACAATCTTTCAGGGGCCCTTTTGTCCATTTCGCGGTCAGATCCGTGCTCTCTTTAAATCCTTTCTGCCGTTCGTCCTTCTCCCCGCTCCCGCCCCTGTTATTTATACCGCGATCCTCCTTTATAACCCGCCGCATAAAATTCTTTTTCAGAATGTGCTTATGATATTCGAATTTCGGGGCCCGGTTCGCGTCTCCGGATTTGCTGAAATATATCCTTCGGCGCGAAACCATTAATGTCGGGCCTTCGGCCATCGGACCTGTGGTCCGATTTGGTTTGGAACGTGAATAATAATTAACACCCATGAATATTTTATTGTTAGGCTCAGGAGGCAGGGAACATGCGCTGGCGTGGAAGCTCATTCAAAGTAGTCTTTGCTCGGCGCTGTTCATCGCTCCGGGCAATGCGGGTACGGCCCGGTGCGGCACCAACGTAGATCTTTCTTCCACGGATTTCGACGGGCTCAAAAAATTCTGTCTGAAAGAAAAGATCGGGATGGTGGTCGTGGGCCCCGAAGAGCCCCTGGTCAAAGGCATCGTCGACTTTTTTGCCGCTGACCCTGCTCTGCGGGAGATCCATGTCATCGGCCCTTCTGCCAAAGGCGCCCTGCTGGAAGGCAGCAAGGCCTTTTCAAAAAAATTCATGGATCGCCATAATATCCCCACTGCGGCGTATCGGGAGTTTAATACAGCTAATTATTCGGAAGGCGTCCTTTATTTACAACAGCATTCCTTACCTATCGTGCTGAAGGCGGACGGACTGGCAGCCGGTAAAGGGGTCGTTATCTGTCAAAGTCATATTGAAGCAATAGCTGAATTTGAGCTGATGCTGCAGGGGAACAAGTTCGGAGAAGCAGGCAGCAAGGTGGTGGTAGAAGAGTTCCTGACGGGCATCGAGCTCTCCGTTTTTGTATTGACGGACGGCAGGAATTACGTGATCCTGCCGGAAGCAAAAGACTACAAGCGCGTGGGAGAAGGAGATAAAGGGCCCAATACCGGCGGTATGGGCGCCGTAAGCCCCGTTCCTTTTGCCGACGAGTCTTTTATGGGTAAAATAACGGAACGCATTATCGAGCCTACCGTTAAAGGCCTTTCCCTGGAAAATATCGACTATAAAGGGTTCATTTTTATCGGCGTGATCAAAGTGGGAGAGGATCCTCTTGTGATAGAATATAATTGCCGGCTGGGTGACCCGGAGACAGAAGTGGTGATGCCCAGGCTGAAGAACGACCTGGTAGAGCTCTTCAGGGCAACGGCCGAACAACGGCTGGACCAGGTGATCATTGAAAAAGATGAACGTATTGCCTGCACCATCGTGGCTGTGAGCGGAGGGTACCCCGGCAGCTATGAGAAAGGCCTCCCCATCACAGGGCTGGATACCGCCTGGCCGGCGGACAGCCTGGTCTTTCATGCAGGCACCAAACTGCAAAAAGATGCCATTGTAACGAGCGGCGGAAGGGTGCTGTGCGTCACTTCTTTTGCAGAGACGGTGTACGAGGCCGTTGATAAATCAAGGGACGTCCTGGAGCAGATCAATTTCGAAGGGATCTATTACAGGCGTGATATAGGGTACGAGTTTCTCTAAAATAAACATATATGGTTCACTACGGCGACTACTTGCAGTTAGAGAGAATACTGGACGCTCAGCACCCGGAGAGCGACAAGCTGGGAGAACCGGCGCATGATGAAATGCTGTTCATTGTCATTCACCAGGCGTATGAGCTATGGTTCAAACAGCTCTTGTTCGAGACAGGATCTGTCATCGGGATCATGGAACAGCCTGCCTTGAATGACAATTCACCGGAGCTGCAAACCGTCGTTCACCGGCTGTCCCGCTGTTCAACGATCCTGAAAGTATTGGTCCACCAGATCGACATAATGGAGACGATGACCCCGATGGATTTCCTGGACTTCCGGAACAAGCTCCGCCCTGCTTCAGGGTTTCAGAGCTGGCAATTCAAATTGCTGGAAGCCAGGCTGGGGCTCAAATACGAACATCGTTTCGGTCAGCAGTATTACACGTCGCAGCTAAGGCAGCCGGAAATAGACCTCATAAAAGCGGCGGAAAAAGAACTTTCCCTGCTGCAGCTGGTAAACAACTGGCTGGAGCGGATGCCGTTCTTCACGCTGACCAGCGCTGCGGCGTCTGCGTTTTCCGGGCCGGCTGATCATTCCGGAGCATCCATACCGGGCAACGCGGAGCAGGCAGAAACCTCTTCTGAAGGAAATATATTCTGGTCGGACTATCGCCTTCGCTACCAGCAAAGTTTAGCCGATGCGGAAAAGACCAACCTGGAATTGTTCGATCGGATCTTTGGCTTCTCTCAGGCTGCGCAAGAGCTGCCATCAGCTATAGAAGGCGTTGCATCAGGCAGGCCATCAGACAGGCAGGATCCGTCACCGGCCGTGCAGCCCTCCCGCTCGCTCTCCCCGGCTGCCTGCCGTTCTGCCTTGTTCATCATGCTGTACCGGGGATATCCTGTTCTGCAGCTGCCATTCCAGGTACTCAATCAATTGCTGGAGATCGATGAACAGCTAAGCACCTGGCGATACAGGCATATGAGCATGGTGCATCGCGTGATCGGCACCCGTATTGGTACAGGCGGCAGCACAGGAAAGGATTACCTGAGCTCGGCCCTGGACAAACATCACCTGTTCAAAGAGGTCGCCGGACTTACCAGCTTCCTGATCGAACGGAGAAGACTGCCTGCGCTGAACCCTGAAATGGAAAGACGGCTGGGTTTTGTTCACGCATAAGCGGACCACAGAACTTGCTTCGCTCGGTTATGCTGGCTGAAAGCCCATCATTAGACTCGAATGCCAAACGGCTCACCCGTTTCGGCATTCGCTGTGAACCGCCGAAGTTCACCTGCATTTATTCGTATTCGGGAAGGTTGACATTTCAATAAATCTTTTCCGACACTTTAATTGCTTCCGCAAATACGAGAGCAGCCATTTTGTCGTTCTCTTAGCAGGCACTATTTTTATTAGAGAGCAGGCAGATACAAAAAAAAATTTGGCAGTTAAAGTTTTGTGGAAAATAATCCGGCAAATCAAGGGTTTCACCTTGTTAATTCAAATTATTTCCTTCAATTTTGCTGACATTAAGCGAACCACTGGTTCGCTGGCCGAAAGGCCCGATATAATTGGTTTCGCGACGAGGGTTACATTCAGTCAACCCGAAGGCGCGAAACAGCGATCGGATCGCTGATCGCGGACGAAGGCCCATCATCAGAGGTACACCGGGGATGGGTTAAATTTCGGAGTAAACCATACCCGGTGTACTATTAGAACTTCAAAAATCTGACCTTTATATAAAATGGGATTATTCAATTTCCTTACACACGAAATAGCCATGGACCTGGGTACAGCCAATACCCTAATCATACATAACGATGAAATTGTGGTGAATGAACCGAGCATCGTAGCGCTCGACCGTAACAACCCGAAAACGGTGCTGGCCGTAGGCAAACGAGCCCTGATGATGCATGAAAAGACCCATGAGAGCATTCGCACGGTGCGTCCTCTCAAGGACGGCGTTATTGCGGATTTCAACGCGGCAGAGCTGATGATCCGGGAAATGATCAAGATGATCTATCCCAAGAAGCCTCTTTTCCCCCCGAGCTGGCGAATGATGATCTGTATACCTTCCAGCATCACCGAAGTGGAAAAAAGAGCTGTCCGGGACAGTGCCGAACAGGCCGGCGCCAAAGAGGTCTACCTGATCCATGAGCCCATGGCGGCTGCCCTGGGTATCGGGATCGACGTGGAAGAGCCTGTCGGTAATATGATCATAGATATCGGCGGCGGTACGACAGGTATCACCGTCATCGCACTGGCTGGGATCGTCTGCGATCAGTCGATCCGTATCGCAGGAGATGAGTTCACCGCGGATATCATGGAGGCCCTGCGCCGTTATCATAGCTTATTGATTGGGGAAAGAACGGCCGAACAGATTAAAATACAGATTGGCGCTGCGCTGAAAGACCTGGACAATCCGCCGGATGATATCCCGGTCAATGGCCGCGACCTGGTAACAGGTATTCCCAAACAGATCATGGTAAGCTACCAGGAAATTGCAGAAGCCCTCGATAAAAGCATTTTTAAGATCGAAGAAGCTATTTTGAAAGCCCTGGAAACGACTCCGCCCGAGCTGGCAGGCGATATTTATCGCCGGGGCCTTTATCTTACCGGGGGGGGCGCGCTGCTACGCGGACTGGATAAACGGCTTAGCCAAAAGATCAAGCTGCCGGTACATATCGCCGATGACCCTTTAAAGAGTGTAGTGCGGGGAACAGGCATTGCCCTGAAGAATTACGACAGGTATCCGTTTGTAATGAGATAAAATATAAAAGACCTTGCGTAACGTTTTTCTCTTCATCAGAAGGCACTTCAACTTCCTCTTCTTCCTGGTGTTGCAGATCATAGCCCTGTCCTTCCTGTTCCGCTACAATAAGTTCCATGAAGCCGCCTTTATGGACGTCAGCACCGAGATCACGGGTCGGATCAATCAAAAGTACAACGGGATAGAATACTACTTCCAGCTGAAAAAGACCAATGAAGCGCTGGTAAAAGAGAACCTTCGCCTTCGCCGGCAGCTGCTGGAAAACTATGAAGCTCCCGATTCAACCAGGAGATTGATCCGGGACACGATAAAGCTCGATTCCGGCAGATCCGTGCTCAAATACAATATCATGGAGGCTAAAGTAGTGAACAGCACTACCGCTTCCCAGACGAACTATCTCACCATTCATCGGGGATTTGCCCAACAGGTCCGGACTAATATGGGAGTGATCGGCCCCCAGGGGATCGTAGGGACTGTAGTCAACGTAAGTGAGAACTTTGCTACGGTGATGAGCGTTCTGCACCGCCAGTACAAAGCCGTGGTCAGGCTGAAGAACGGCGGAGAAAGAGGTACGATCGAATGGGATGGGTTAAGCCCTCTTTTCGTCAGCCTGAAGGATATTCCAAAAAGCGCCAAAGTAGCTAAGGGAGATACGGTGCTTACCAGCCAGATCTCCTCTAAATTCCCTGCGAATATAATGGTAGGGACGGTATTTGAGATCGTGCCGGACCCTACGAGCAATTTTTATACCCTAAAAGTCCGTCCATCCACCAATTTTTTTAACATTGAATATGTGTATGTCATTGATAATATGCAATATGATGAGCAAAAACGCATAGAAGATTCTACCCGTAAAACAGTCCAATGAGCGAATTGCTGAAAAATACCATCCGGTTCATATTGTTTATCCTGGTACAGGTATTCATCTTATTTAAAATGCCCCCCCTGCACCGGTTTATCACCCCTTACCTGTATTTTCTCTTCATTCTCTGGCTGCCTTTCAATTTATCAAGGGCCTCCCTGACCCTGATAGGGTTTATTTTCGGGCTAAGCCTCGACTATTTCAGTAAAACTCCCGGCTTACATGCTGCAGCCTGCACCCTGATCGCTTATGTCAGGCCTTTCGTCATCGGATTGCTGATATCCCAGGAAGGCGCCGATAAGAACTATATATCCCCTTCTATTGTTAGTATGGGATGGGCTCCTTATGCAACCTACGTGATCGTTCTGACCCTGCTCCATCATACCTGGCTCGTATTGCTGGAATGGATGAATTTCGGCTCTTTTATGTATTTCCTGGGAAAAGTGATCGCTTCGACAGCCGTCAGCTTATTGCTCATTTTATTGACAGAGCTGTTATTTTACCGCAAACAAAAATTCAGGACGAATACGATTTGAGCCGTTGCCGGGCAAATAAAATAAATCCTTGTTCGCATAGTATAATTTATTCTTTACACGTTAATTAACCGTACTTCGTAACTTGTAGGTAGTACCTTTTGTATGTCTGTATTCAATCAATCCCGTAGTAATATCATCCGCCTCATTTTTGCGGGCATGTTCCTGGTCATCGCAGCGCAGCTGTTCCACCTGCAGATCATTTCCGCGAAATATAAGAAACAGGCACAGGAGAACGCTCTTTTCCGAAAGAGCATTTACCCTACCCGCGGGATCATCTATGACAGAAAGGGAAGGGCCATCCTCAATAATACCATCCTCTACGACCTGATGGTCACTCCTTCCCAGGTGAAAAATATCGATACTGCCTATCTCTGCCAGCTGATAGGGATCGATACCGCCGAATTCCGCAGCAGGGTCCTGGACGCAAAATATAAGAACGGTCCTTTTCGGCCCACTATTTTCGAAGATCTGCTCACCCCGGACATGTATGCCCGGCTGGAGGAGAATATCTGGAAGTTCCCCGGCTTCAACCTGCAGGAACGTCCTGTAAGGATCTATCCCTTTAATGCCGCCGCCCATATCATGGGTTATGTGGGGGAAGTGGATTCGGGGATCCTGAAAAGATCCAATAATTTCTACCAGCTGGGTGACTATGTGGGCCGGAGCGGACTGGAACAATACTATGAAAAGGAGCTGATGGGCCAGCGGGGTATCGAATTCTGGCTAAAGGACAATAAGAACAGGCTGGTAGGGCACTACCAGGATAAGACCCTGGACACGCCGGCCATTGCAGGAAAGAACCTGCATACCTATATGGATATTGAATTGCAGCAGCTGGCGGAGAAACTTTTGACGGGAAAGACGGGCGCCGTCGTAGCGATAGAGCCTTCTACCGGGGGGATCCTGGCTATGGCATCCGGTCCCAGCTTTGACCCTAACTCACTGACAGGTCCGGACAAGCAGGCGAACTATGCGAAACTGGCGCTTGACGTCTCCGGTCCTCTGCTGAACAGGGCTATTAAAGGACAATATCCTGCCGGCTCCACCTACAAGCCGATCGAGGCGCTTATCGGATTGGATGAAGGCGTCATTAATCCTGCCAGCGGAATTGGCTGTCTGGGTTATTATTATGGCTGTAACAGGCCTGTAAAATGCGATGAAAAATTTCCCGGGCATGCCGCTAACCTCCGCCTGGCGATTGCCCATTCCTGTAACTCTTTCTTTTGCAATACTTTCCGGCTGATCGTGGATAATCCCCAATACCATAATCCCCGTTTAGGCCTGATGAAGTGGAAGGAGTATGTAAATGCCTTCGGACTGGGCCATCGCATCGGCCTGGATCTTCCCAGCGAAGATGGGGGCAATATTCCGGATACGACGGCCTATGACAAAGAGTATAACCGGTCCTGGAATTCCTGCACCATGGTGACGATGGGCATCGGACAGGATAAAATGCTGGTTACCCCTCTTCAGATGGCCAACGCCATGTGTATCGTAGCGAATAAAGGATTTTTTTATACGCCTCATTTTATGCAAAGCGTAGAGGGCAGCCGGGATGAGGACACGCTGCTGCACCGTTTTCAGCAGCGGCATGATGCCGTCAC
Organism: Chitinophagales bacterium; assembly: GCA_015655015.1. GTDB lineage: Bacteria > Bacteroidota > Bacteroidia > Chitinophagales > Chitinophagaceae > Puia. The sequence continues at coordinate 32,635 of JAATFV010000075.1, forward strand.
ACATATCTCCGAGAAGGACTATGAGACGGTGCAGAGCGGGATGCAGGATGTGACGGAGATCGGAACAGGCCGTCCTGCCAGGATCCCGGGAATCAATATGTGCGCCAAGACGGGTACGGCTGAAAATAAGCAGGTCATCGATAACAGGGTCGTAAAATTACATAATCACTCCATTTTCGTCTGTTTCGCCCCGCGGGAAAACCCGAAAATAGCCGTTGCCGTTATCGTTGAAAATGGCGGGTACGGAGGGGCTCAGGCTGCGCCGATCGCCTCTCTCTTAGTGGAGAAGTACCTCAGGGATACCCTGAGGACCGAACGTATCCAGGAAGTGAACAGGATCTCCGGATTGAACCTCATGCCTAAATACCTGGTACGTCTGCAATTTAAATATGATTCCAGCCGGGCTGCCATCTGGGCCAGGCAGAGCGGGGATAGCAGCCGGTTGCTGAAATATCAGACGCCTTCTTTCCGGGCCATGATGCAGGATACCTCTGAGAATTCCCATAGTCCGCTGTTGCAGGCTATCAGGAAGATGCAGGTGATCAGGCTTCCCTGGATGGAAAAGCCTAAAGCTGCTCCGTCCGTCGCGCCTGTTCCGGCGCAGAAGCCGGATTCGGGCAAGGCAGGAGCTCCGGCGCAGGGAGCGGGAGCGTTGCAAAAGCCGCCGGTGCAGGGACCGGGAACCGGACAAAAGCCGCCGGCCTATAGAAAAGATCCGGCCGCAGCAGATAGCCCGGGCCGCAAGTCGCCGCCGGCCCAGCCATCGGCGCCAAAGGCCGACCTTCCTCCAAAAAAAGATTCCACCCCCCAATAATATGAACCCAAAGAACGCTACCATATCAAAAGGTGTAGACTGGTCACTTGTGTGGATCTGGTTCACGCTCTGCGCCATCGGCGTCATGAGCATTTTTGCCGCTTCCTATCATGACGGGGACAATATCGCGCAGGGTTTTATTTCGCTGAAGACGGATTATAGCCGTCAATTGCTGTTTTTTATCATCTCCGGCATCGTAGGCACTTTTATCCTGCTGACAGATAGTAAATTCTTTACGGCTACGGCCAACCTGGGTTATGCCTTTGGCATTTTCCTTTTATTACTGGTATTCCCTTTTCACTCCCGGGTGAAAGGAACGGAATCCATTATACGGTTTGGATCTGCTTTCCAGCTGCAGCCGGCCGATCTTTGTAAGATCTTTGTCAACCTGGCCCTGGCGAAGTACCTGTCAAGGGTGGAGACTAATTTCACCCGCCCCCGTTCCCATCTCATTGCCGCTGTCATAGCCCTGGTGCCGGCGATGCTCAGCATCATGCAGAAAGAGACGGGCCTGTCCCTGGTGTATTTTTCCTTCTTCCTGGTGATGTTCCGGGAAGGGCTGCCTCCTTCGGTCCTGATCATCGGTTTTTCTTTTGCGGTCCTGGTGGTGGCGACCTTATTGCTGGATCCCAACACCCTGGCGATCATACTTACGGCTGTAGCTTTACTGGCAATTTATATCCTGAGGAGACCGATCAGGCGGAGCCGGTCCATTCTTTTTCTTATCGTAGGGATCTGGTTCGTTTGTGTGGGCGTCCAGCGTTTTGTCGTGCCCTTCGCCTTCGATCATATATTTCAGCCCTACCAGGTCAAGCGTATTTATGATGCTATCGGTAAGGATTACGTTCCTAAAGACCAGGCTACGGAAGCCGCCCTGGAAAATGAAGTGAAGACCAGTAAGAAGAAAGATAATAATTATAATGTAAAACAGAGCAAGATAGCCATCGGCAGCGGCGGTCTTATCGGGAAAGGCCTGCTGAAGGGGACACAGACCCGTTATGACTTTGTGCCGGAACAAAAGACTGATTTTATTTTCTGTACGATCGGAGAAGGGTTTGGCTTTACGGGCAGCATCCTTTTTCTGGGGATCTATGTGCTGCTGCTGATGCGTATCGTAACGGTGGCCGAGCGACAGCGAAGTGTATTCAGCCGCTGTTATGCGTATGGGGTGGCCAGCGTACTTTTCTTTCATATTATCATCAACGTATGTATGACCATCGGTCTGGCTCCTGTGATCGGGATACCCCTGCCTTTTGTCAGTTATGGGGGCACCTCCCTGCTCACTTTCAGCATTATGTTATTTATTATGGTCCGCCTGGATGCGGACAGGCAGATGGTGCTGCGGTAAGATCTGCCCGGCTGTGACCAGGTAATTGAATGCAGTGAGTTCCGCCCGCTTCCGGACAGGCAGATAATGAGATAATGCCCTCTTAATCCGTAAATTTGCTCAATGAAGATCATCCCATTATCAGAAGGCGCATTCACGATCGATAAAACGAAGGTATTCGTCCCCTTTGACACGCAAAACGATGACCTGCAGTCACGTTCCATCGGCAGCCTGCTGGTAGAAGTGCAGCCCTTTGCCGTCATTACTTCCGAAGATATTTTAGTGTTGGATACGGGACTGGGATTTGAAAAGAATGGAATGTTGCAGATCCATCAGAATCTTCTGAATGCGGGGATCGATCCGGCTAAAGTAACGAAGGTATTAATGAGTCATCTTCATAAGGACCATGCCGGCGGGATCAGCAGGCCGCGCAGCGATCGTTCCGATAGCAGGGAGCTCTCCTTTCCGAACGCCACCTATTATATCCAGCGCAAAGAGCTGGAATATGCTTTTGAAAAAGGGCCGTCTTCTTACCGGGTGGAAGAGCTGGCGGGGCTGGAAGGTTCTTCCCGGGTAGTTTTCCTGGATGGGAATGGAGTGCTGGACGGATATATTAAATATGAGGTAACAGGCGCTCACTGTCCTTATCACCAGGTATTCTGGATAGTAGATGGCGGCGAGAAAGTTTTTTTCGGCGGAGATGTCGCTCCCCAGCTACAGCAAATGAAAAGCCGCTTCGTCGCAAAATATGATTATGATGGGAAACGGGCGATGGAGCTGCGGCAGGAATGGTGGCAAAAAGGGAAGGAAGAGAGCTGGACATTTCTTTTTTATCACGATGTGAAGGCGCCGTTGTACCCTGCCTCCTAGCTCCCTGAAGAGTATTCCCCCGCCTGACGCCCCCGCCTGAAGGGAATCCTCCGCCTGAAGAGTATCACGCCAGCTTCCCCAAGCGGGAATTATAAGATTTAGAATTTCAGGAGAGATATTATGTCTTGTGAAATAAAGATCCCTATATTTGTGATATTAAAATAGGATTAAAGAAAAAAGGCCTGCCCTGGAAAGGGCCGGCCGTTGCTAACCTATGAAAAACACCAGGTTCAAATATCGTTAATTGGCGGGCTGTGGGTAAAATTAATCGGTCAATGAGCAAAATCTCAGGGTCTATTGTATGCCCGGGGATGAAATTCTATTGCCCGCCGCCGTACGGTCTTCGCTGCATCTGCCTCCGCTGCATTTCCTTTTGAACGAACGCCCCGAAATCTTTTTCAGCCCGGAAGAAATCATTGACCCTTGCAGGAGAGGAGAGGGCTCTGGAGAATTCCGGATTGTATTTTTTCCGGATGCCCAGAAGGGATTCATCCAGCTCGATCTCATTTTGATGGTCCCTATAGATGATATAGGCCTGCCTTACTTCGGCCGCATATTTATTATAAACTGGCCAGAAACGTTCCGCTTCCTCGGGAGACAGATCCAGTCTTTTAGTAATGAAAGCGATCTTCATAGCTTCCAGGGCGCCGGCCTGTCGCTGCTGCTGGGGACGTTGGGACATGCCCTGCAGGCTCAGCAGAAGGGTAAGGGAGAAGATCAATACGGGTAATATTCTTTTCATGATTCTTATCTAATTCGTTGCAATATCTTTGGCATCCCCGTGCTCGTCCACATACTCTTTCAATTCTCCGTCGGATATATCTCCTAAAAGGTTGTTGATGTCACTTTCTGTTATATCCACCGAGGCTGTACTATTGGAAAGATCTTCTGCCAGCGGGGCATTCTGATTGGCAAGATAACTTTCGATCTCCTGGTCACTTACATTCGACAGGCTTTTGGTAAGATCGATGGGTGCTGTTACCCCGGAATTGTGCCATTTCATCCATCCTCCCGTCAGCATCAGGCCGCTGACTATGGCTGCCGCCGCATATTTCAACCAGGTTCTTCTCCGGCTAAAGGGGATCATTTTCGCAGGAGCTGATTGTGCTGCAAAAACCGGCTGTTGTATGGCCGGGGCCGGTTGTGCCGGGATAGGTACCTGGGGAAACATTTGTTCCTTCTTATCCTGCTGTTTCGCTCTTTGCAGCAGTCTATCCGCCAACCCGTCAAAATAACCTGCCGGCGCCTGGTAGGCTGGTATGTTCTTAAGACCGGCCAGCAGGGGGGAGAAGCTTTCTTCACCGGCGTTCTCCGGCGCAAATTCTTGTTCGTTGGACCGGATGGTCTGTGCGCTTTCTATGATCAGGGATAATCTGTTGGTTATGTCGCCAAAATATCCCTCCGGCACCTGAAAAGGCATTTTTTTATCGATCCGGCCCAGGAAAGGGGATAAGTCCGCTAATTCCTCCAGGGGGGATAATATCCGTGATTCTTGCAGGGGGGATAATATCCCTGATTCTTCCGGCTTACCCGTCTGCTGACCCTGACCGGCCTTTATCCGGTCCATCAGCTTTGCAGCAAACTCTTCGAAATAGCCCGTTGGAACGGAGTAGACGGGTTCAGGGCTGCCCATAACGCTGAATTCCGGCTCCCCGGTTAAGGGACCCGAAAGATTTACATCGCCTTCAGTCCTGATACGCAAAAATATCCCGTCGGCCAGGCTTTCAAAATATCCATCCGGCAATGCATAAGGAGTCACCCGGCTAATACCAGCGACTAACCCGCTGAGCAGCCTTAACTCATCAAATATGTTTTCCTTGCCTTCCATACACTTCTTTCAGACCCTTTTTGCTTACTAAAGTTTAATGATTGACGATATAATCCTCAATTTTTTTAACCGCATGATGATACGATGCTTTCAAAGCTCCTTCCGAAGTGTCCAGCACCCGGCTCATTTCCTCGTAAGGCATTTCATCGTAATAGCGTAAGCTAAATACAACTCTTTGCTTTTCAGGAAGTTGTTGAATGGCTAATTGAAGCTTCCATTCCAGTTTATTCGGATCGAAAAATTTGTCTGCCTGGATCTTATTGCTCAGGCCTGACTCCATATCACTAAGGGGTAAGGTTGATTTCTTTTTTTGCTGTTCGAGGAAGCTGAGGCTTTCATTGGTGGCGATGCGGTATAACCAGGTATACAGCTGGGAATCCTCCCGGAAGTTCTCCAATCCGTTCCATATACGTATAAAGACATTTTGCAATACATCATTGGCATCCTCATGTTCCACGACCATACGGCGCACATGCCAATACAGCTTCTCCTGATATTTTTTTATAATAGCAGTAAAAGCCATCTCCTTGGTGCCAGGGTCCCGGAATTGAATTAACAATTCAGTATCATGGATATTCACACCCATAAGGTTAGCGATTTTGTAAACTAAACATTACTTATTCTTCCGGGCCATCACTTTTTCTGCGGCAGCAACGATATTGGGGGTATCCAGCCCATACTTCTTCAGAAGATCGGTAGGAGTGCCGCTCTCGCCGAAAGTATCGTTGGTGCCTACGTATTCGATGGGGATGGGTAAATTTTTAGCAGCTACCTGTGCGATAGCGTCACCCAGGCCGCCGATGATATTGTGTTCTTCGGCGGTGACAGCGCAACGGGTCTTCTGTATAGATGCAATGATGGCGGGAGTATCCAGGGGCTTGATGGTGTGGATATTGATCACTTCCACTGAAATGCCCTTCTCCTGAAGGATCTTTCCGGCTTCGATCGCTTTCCATACCAGGTGACCACAGGCAAAGATGGAGACATCCGTTCCTTCCGAGAATACCTGGGCCTTACCGATCTCAAATTTCAGATTTTCCGTGAAGATCGGCCATACCGGACGGCCAAAACGAAGATAGACCGGTCCTGCATAATCGGCGATCGCCATGGTAGCAGCCTTTGTCTGGCTATAATCGCAGGGAACGATCACTGTCATGCCCGGCAGCATTTTCATCAGGCCGATATCTTCCAGGATCTGGTGTGTAGCGCCGTCTTCACCCAGGGTGACGCCCGCATGCGAAGCGCAGATCTTTACGTTTTTACCGGAATAGGCGACGGACTGCCGGATCTGGTCATATACACGGCCGGTGGAGAAGTTGGCGAATGTAGTGGTATAAGGGATCTTCCCTCCGATGGTCAGCCCTGCGGCAATGCCGATCATATTGGCTTCTGCAATACCGCATTGTACAAATCGTTCGGGGAATTCCTTGATAAACTGATTCAGTTTCATGGAGCCTAACAGGTCCGCCGTCAGGGCGACTATATTCGGGTTCTTCCGTGCTGCTTCTGCAATTCCATCTCCAAATCCGCTGCGGGTGTCCTTCTGGCCGGTTACTTGTATCTCTTTTAACATGAATCAGTAATTAGAATGAATTAAAATAGATTTCAGGGCGTAAATCCCTTATAATTTGGTGTTGCAAAGTAAAGGAGAAGTTTCCAGTTTTTCAGTTCAATTCCGAGAATTTTCCATTATAGAATTTCTCGTCCGTTTTTAACTTTTGCTCCCATTTCCAGGCCGTGGATAACATGTCCTCCAGGTTGTACTGGAGCTGCCAGCCTAATTGCTTTTTAGCCAGATCATTATTGGCATAAATGGCGATTACGTCGCCTGGCCGGCGGGCTCCGATCTGGTAGTTGAGCTTGACGGAGCTGACCTTTTCAAAGGCTTTGATAGCTTCCAGCACGGTCACTCCATTCCCCGTTCCCAGGTTGTATACCTCGCATTTTTTGGCGATCTTCTTGTCCAGCATGTATTGGAGCGCCAGCGTATGGGCATGTGCAATATCGCAAACATGAATAAAATCGCGGATGCAGGATCCGTCCCGGGTGGGATAGTCATCCCCGTATACGGTCAACATCGGCAATTTGCCGATCGCTGTCTGGGTAATGGCGGGCACCAGGTTGGCGGGACGTCCGATAGGCATTTCCCCGATCAGGATGCTGGGGTGGGCTCCTACGGGGTTGAAATAACGCAATAAGATGCATTTTGTATGGGCGGCGGCTTTTGAAAATTCATTGATGATCTGCTCTCCCATTTGTTTGGTATACCCATAGGGGGATTCAGCCGGCTTGGGCGGTGTCAGCTCCGTTACCGGAATTTCATCCGGATTGCCATATACGGTGCAGGAAGAAGAAAATACGAAATGGGGGATCTCAAACTCCTGTACGCATTTCAGCAGGTTGATCAGGGACAACAGATTATTCTCAAAGTACATCAGGGGCTGCTCTACGGATTCTCCCACGGCTTTATAAGCCGCGAAATGAATAATGCCCGCGATATTGTCATTTTCCTGGAAAATGGCGAAAGTGTCATCGTAGTTACAAAGATCCACTTTGTAATTTTTTATCTTTTTGCCGGTGATCTTTTCCACGCCTTCCAATATTCTGGGGGAAGAACGGGAATTGTTGTCAACGCAGATAACTTCGAATCCATTTGCAATGAGATCTACAATTGTGTGTGACCCTATATAGCCACATCCCCCGGTAACAAGAATTTTTTGCATAATCGCTGATTGTAGAATAAAAATTAGTGGGTTAATTGATCATACTTATCAGGTATTGGCCATACCCGCTTTTCAGCAGGGGCTGCGCCATTTTTTCCACCTGTTGTTTGTCGATAAAGCCTTTCCTGTATGCAATTTCTTCGATGCAGGCGATCTTGATCCCCTGCCTTTGCTCGATCACCTGGACAAACTGGGACGCCTGCATGAGCGAATCGAAAGTACCCGTGTCCAGCCAGGCTGTTCCCCGGTCAAGAATGGAAACTTTCAAATTGCCTCTTTTAAGGTATTCCTTATTTACATCTGTGATCTCATATTCTCCCCTGGAGGAAGGCTGCAGGTCCCTGGAAATATTCACCACCTCGTTATCGTAGAAATACAGTCCCGGCACGGCATAATTGCTCTTGGGCCTGGCTGGCTTTTCCTCGATGGAAATAGCATGCATATTTTCGTCGAACGCTACCACGCCATAACGTTCGGGATCGCTCACCTGGTAAGCATATACAATACCGCCATCGGGATTGTTATTTTTTTCCAGCTGCTTGCCCAGCCCGGCGCCATAAAAAATATTGTCTCCCAGCACAAGGGCTACGGGGTCTTTTCCGATGAATTCAGCTCCTATTACAAAGGCTTGCGCCAGTCCATTGGGCAGGGGCTGCTCGGCATAGGAAAACTGCAGGCCCAGCTGTGAGCCATCTCCGAATAATTTTTTGAACAGGGGCAGGTCATGAGGGGTCGAAATGATCAATATCTCCCTGATCCCGGCCAGCATGAGCGTAGACAGAGGATAATAGATCATCGGCTTGTCATAGATGGGCATAATTTGCTTACTGATGGCATAAGTGATTGGGTGTAAGCGTGTTCCGGAGCCTCCGGCCAGGATAATTCCCTTCATGTTCGTTTAATTGGTTAATAGAGTCCTCAAAATAGTAAAGATATGCTAACCTTCCATCTTTTAAACGCCGGAAGCGTTTTAGACATATGGCGGGAATGCGCGCTGGTTTCCGCCAGCGCATTTTCGGCGCATTATTTACCGGACGAGGCTGACGATAAAGTAAACGAGCGCGGCCAGCATGGCGCTGACAGGAATTGTCAGTATCCATGCCCAAAGGAGGTTGATGGTCACTCCCCAGCGGACGGCTGACAACCGCCTGGTAGCTCCCACGCCGATGATCGAACCGGTGATCGTGTGGGTGGTGCTCACGGGCACTCCCAATTTGTCAGAAAGGAAGAGCGTTAATGCTCCTGCCGTTTCAGCGGCTACCCCTTCCAATGGGGTGACTTTTGTAATCCTGGTACCCATGGTCTTTACGATCTTCCAGCCGCCGCTCATGGTTCCCAGGGCGATCGCCGAAAAGCTGGCTACCGGCACCCACATATTGGCATCGATAAACTGTTTGAAAGACAGCTCGTGTCCTTTGGATTTTTGATACCAGATCATGGCTGCCCCGATGATCCCCATTACTTTCTGGGCATCATTGCTGCCGTGCCCGAGGCTCAGCATGGCGGAAGACACTAATTGCAGCCTGCGGAACCAATTATCCGCCCGGTACGGATTCGCCCTGCGGCAGATATTGATGATAAGGATGCAAATAAAGAACCCTATGACCATACCGATCAGCGGGGCCAGGAAAATAAAGAGGAAGGTCGGGATTACCTTGGTATAATTGATAACGGCTACTCCATGCCTGCTCAAGGCGCCTGCATGCGCCAGGGCAGCACCCATGAACCCTCCCAGTAAAGTATGGGAGGAGCTGGACGGAATGCCAAACCACCAGGTGAGCAGGTTCCAGCAAATAGCGGCGATCAGGCCGGAAAAAATGACCTCCAGGGTAATAAAGTCCTGATTCACGGAACTGGCAATGGTATTACCGATCTTAAATTCTTTAAGGATATAACGGGCTATGAAAAAAGCGGCAAAATTCCATAATGCCGCCCATAGCACTGCCTGGAAGGGAGTTAAGACTTTGGTTGAAACAATGGTAGCGATAGAATTGGCCGCATCGTGAAATCCATTGATGTAATCGAATACCAGGGCCAAAACGATAATAACTATCAGGAAAGTCATTGTTAGCTACAAGCTGCAGGCTTCGGACTGCCAGCCAATGTTTTTTAAGTTTAAAAAGATGTTGATATTAGAAAGGTCGTCTGGCCGGAGGCTTGAAGCTTGTCGCTTGAAGCGGCCGGCAGCAAGGCTGCCAGCTATGCGTATTTAATAATAATTGATTCTATTACGTTCGCGGCGTCTTCACACTTATCGGTGACGATCTCCATGACCTGGTAGATCTCTCTTTTCTTGATCACTTCCTTGGCATCCGGCTCTGTTTCGAACAGGCGTTCGATGCTGAGGTCGAAGATATCATCGGCCTGGTTCTCAATGCTGTTCACTTTTACCAGCGCATCGGTGATCTTACGCATATCCCGCATATTGCGGAGCTCTTTCACCGCGATCTGGATCTGGGTAGCGCCCTGATCGATCAGGTCGGCCATTTTCTGGATACCGCTGTCGTTGGGATTGACTTTGTAAAAATTTATCTTTTTAGTCGTGGCGTAGATATAATCGCAGATATCATCCAGGGAGCTTGCCAGGTAATGAATGTCTTCCCGGTCGAAAGGCGTGATAAAGTTCCGGCCTAATTCAGTGAATATCCGGTGCGTGAGATCGTCATTGACGTGTTCCTGGTCCTCTACCTGTGAAATGATACCGGCTCTTTTGTCAAAATCCGGTTCCTGTACCACCTCTCTCATCAGTTTACCCATCTTCGCCACCCCGTCTGCTACCTCTTCGAATAAAGAATAGAATACCCGGTCCTTGGGCGTGAAAAGTTGAATGATCGAATTGAACGCCATGCTGAGAAATTTGGGCAAAAATAGGGCTATTCGCCGGATTGGCCGTCTATTTTTCGACAGTGGCCCCTGAGGGTGCGGCCTATTTTTCCAGGTAGAGCTTGTCGGCAGGGATCAATTGTTTGGGGATGCCCGGCCCTTTATAAAAGGCATCCAGCCAGAAACCTCCCTGTGCATTATAATACTCTACCCGGATGGCATGTTTTCCCGGCGTGAGCCTGACAGAGCCCGAACGTTCCGTTATCCCATGATCGCCATCATTATTGACGACTGCTGCCCCGTCGATGAATAATTTGCTGCCGTCGTCCGACCGGGTGTAAAAGGTATAATCCCCTGCCGTTTCCGTCAGGATCCAGCCCTCCCATACGGCCCCGAAAGTGGAGCTGTCCTTTTCCTGGTAAGAAAGGATCTGGTCCCTGTCGAGGCTGAACTCATAACTACTCCATTCATGAGTAGCGGGAATAGCCGGGAATACGGGCAGATGATCCCAGCCCAATGTACCGGGATAGAACTTCGCTTTTAATCCATGCCCCTTTCCGGACCGTACCAACCGGTAATAGGCCTGGACGGGAGGGCTTTCATTGCCGGCTGCGTCAATGGACAAGGCCGTGATCACCGTAGTCCTGTCCAGGATAAAAGGGTGGGTATAAAGGGTCCCCGAGCTCGTAGGACGGGAGCCATCTGTAGTATAATAGATCCGGCTTCCTTCAGCAACAGGGCGCATGCTTACCGTAGCCGTTGAATCCACGTATAATCCCCCGGCCTGCCGGTACAGGTACCGGTCGGGATAAAGTCTGGGGCTTGGGATCAGCCCCTTGCCCAGATAAAGATTGGCCGGTTCCCCGAAACCGGTAAAAGCGCTCCTTACAGGCCGGCCTGTCCAGGCATAAGGAGGAATGATATGCAAAGCAAAGGCGATCGTGGCAGCCAGATCATAGGTATATACCTGCTGCTGAACTTTATATCCTTTTTTAATGCCCTTTCCGTTCAGGATCATACAAATTTCGGCTTCTTCTACGGTGGCGCCCCCATGTCCGTATCCCATCCCGCCATGGTCGGCTGTAACAATGAACAGCGTAGAGGAGCCCATCCCGGCGGTCTGAACGGCTGTATATACCTGTCCGATCAGGGAGTCTGCTTTGGACACCGCCTGGTAGTAGGCCGGGGTGCCATGCCCGTGCTCATGCCCGGCGTCGTCTACAAAGTCCAGGTGCATAAAGGCAAAATCCGGTTTCTTCGCTTTTATATAGGCTGAAAAAGCATCTGCAGTAGAAGGACCGTCCGGTTCGTTCATATCATAATTCACCGCTGCCTTTTCGAAAAGGCGTCCAAAACCCTCCCATTGATAAACGGCTCCTATCTCTGCCCGCGGTCTGTACCGCCGTATCCATCCGAAAATAGTTGGGAATATGCCCTCCTCGTCGCTTACGACAGGGGGTAAGCTATACTCCTGTCTGCCCCAGTCATTATCGGTAATGCCATGCAGCTCTGTTCCTCCCCCCATGATCATCGACGCCCAGTTGGGACTGCTGGAGGAAGGCAATACGGTCCGCACATTCCATTTCACCGCCCCTTCTTCAATCAGCCGGTGCATGACAGGAGTGGACGCGCTGCGTATACCGTCGGGACTCATTCCATCCACGCCAACAACGATCACATGCTCAATGCCGGCAGGATAACGGCTTTCTGTCTGTGCGTATACAGTAAAAGAAACAGCCAGGACAACAAAGAGGAAAATGGGTCGCTTCATGGGGGGAAAGTACTTTATTTCTTTCTTATGCTTCTTTCTTATGCGGGATTTCTTCTTAGATGGGATTACCTCTTATTTACTTGTGTTATTTACTTGCTGCCTGTCATCCGATCCACAGAAGCAAGAGGTGTCAGAGGGGCCGCGGCTGTGGCAGCAGGCGTTAGAGACGCGGGCATTTTAGCCATAGGGCCGTCATTAGCGGCGGCCTGGTGAAAAGGAACAGGCTTACCCGGCGGATATCCTGCACCGGAAGGGGCTCCCATCAATAAGGCAATAGTAGAGGCCAGCTGTTTCTGATACACCTGTCCCCGGGTCTTAAGTTCGCCTTCCGGAAGAATATCCGGGCCCATCATTGCTACCCAGACCTGTGCCGAACCATTCGCCCAAAATCCGTGGGTGGTCCATTTACCGGTCTTCCATCCCCTTCCATGATCGGTAGTGATCAGCAGCGTGGTGCTGTCTTTATAATAAGGATCGGTCTGAATGGTATACCATAATTCGGCGATCATCTGGTCTATATGACTGGCATGCTGCAGGTAAAGGTCATACCTGCCTGCATGAGCGCATTCGTCCGTCTCTCCCAATCCAAGGTATACAACGGAAGGATGATGCCGGTCGATGTATTCCCGGGCGCTGAGGTAAGTGAGCAGATCATAACGGGTCTTTGAACCGGGCATATTTTCCTGTACGCTATCGATCATTTCTGCGGTCGTATCATTTTGTTCATTCAATTTTTCATAACCGCTGTTGATAGACAATCCGCTGCGTGTCCGGTTCAAAATATAGGGGAAGACATTCCATGAAGTAAAGACCGCGACCTTCCCATGGTAGAACGGGTTATTATTGAGGTATTCCAGTACGTTGACATTTCTATTGTTGATAGGCAGGTTGGGACTGATCACCGCATCGGTATGCCCGGTAAAGATCTCATTATAGCCCGGGTAAGAGATCTTTAAGAAATTCTTAACATTGACCTTGTTGTCAAAAAGGCGGTTGCCGTATAGCTGACCTCTCTGTGCGATCGTATTCCAGAAAAATGGCATCAGCCGGCGTCTGCGTAATTCGGGAGTGGAATCCCAGTAAAGCTGCCGGGTCAGCACCGTGTCCTTTACATACTCGCTATTGGCGACGAGTAAAGGGTCGGCCCCTGAAAAAATTTCCTGCCACCTGAATCCATCGATCGTGACGATGATGAGGCGCCGGGTTCTCGACGGACCGGCGATCTGTCTCTGCAGACCGGTGGTCGGCAAGTCTGCAGCCTTGTCGGGCGGTGTCATGGGAACCTGCATTAGGGAAGGCTGAGCGGCGGCCCCGAAAAAAGAGCAGATGACCGCCAGCAAGAGCATGAATAATTTCATTTTAATGGGTTTGCCAAAGTTACTCCGGGGACATGACCGCATGTTTAATGGAACATTAATTTAACATTATCCCTGTTCCCGGAGCGGGGTACTTTACGCGGCGGTACTTTTACGCGGGGTACTTTTAACTTAACCATAATCTTCCGGTCATCCTGGTATAAAGTAAAGTATATAGTTTTAGCTGCACCAACTCCGGATAATATGCCTTTGCTTAAATGGCTGGATCATATTGATAAAGTTCTATTCATGCTCGTGCAGCATGATTCGGATCATTTCTTCCTGGATAAAATAATGCCGGTACTGCGGAACCCTTATACGTGGATACCTCTTTATATTTTCATGTTGTATTATTCTCTTCGCAAGGGGAAGAGCCAGGCCTGGGCCTTCATTATATTGAGCGTGCTGACCGTTGCCATTACGGATAGTGTTGCTGCTCAGCTGCTCAAGCCTCTGTTCGGACGCCTTCGTCCCTGTTATGATCCCGAGATGTCTTCTGTCCTGAGAGGGCTGGTGGACTGCGGCGGCCTGTATTCCATGCCATCCAATCATGCGGCCAACCACTTTGGACTGGCGGCTTTCTGGTATTTTTCCATCAGGAAGATGAACGGTAAAAAATGGAGCTGGTTATGGTTATGGGCGGCGTGCATCTGTTATGCACAGATCTATGTGGGGAAACATTATCCTTTCGATGTCCTGGCGGGTTCCTTCGTGGGCTTTATAACGGGCCTGGGTATATCCAGACTCTTCGCGTACTGGGCTGGCAGGCAGGGCGACCGCCGCAACGTCTTTACGTTCCTGTTCAAAAAGTCTCCTGAAAAGCCTCTTGAAATATAACCGGCATCGTCTTGATAAAACGCTGAAAGCGTTTTGTCCGAAGGACAGACATTAGCCATTTGCCGGAGATGCGCTAAATTTCCAACAGAGCATCTCCGGCACATTTTTTTATACCTTTACTGCGATGACCGATCCACATAGCTACTCCTGGGACAGCTGGCTGCAAAAATGGTTTGTACGACTCCTGGTACCCGCTATCCTGGTAAATGCCGGCGGATTGTTGATCACTATTCTGGAACCTGACGGCGCCCTCTATGCGACCATCGCCAAGACGATCGCCCGTACAGGAGACTTTATCAACTTGCGGGTGGAAGGAAAGGATTGGCTGGACAAGCCCCATTTCCCTTTTTGGATGGCGGCTCTGAGCTTCCGCCTTTTCGGAATGAATAGCTTTGCTTACAAATTCCCGGCGCTCCTGTTCTGGGCGGCCGGCGCGTGGTATACATACCGGTTGGCCCGCTCTCTTTATGGGAAGCCCACTGCTCAGCTGGCGACGCTCATCTATGTCTCCGCGGCTCACCTGGTCATTTCTAATAATGATGTCCGGGCCGAGCCTTATCTTACCGCCCTTGTCATCGGGTCAGTCTTTCATTTTTATAAGGCTGCGCGGATGAATACCGGAAAAGCGGGGTGGGGCGCCGGTTTTGTTGCAGGGCCCGGGGTGCACCTGGCAGCGGGTTCCTTGCTGGCCGCCTGTGCCGTCATGACAAAGGGCCCCTTTGTATTGATAACGATTGCTGCGGGTCTGGTCCTCGACTGGATCCTGAGAAAAGAATGGACCCAGTTCCGGAATATCCGCTGGTGGATCGCCCTGCTGCTGATTGGCCTCTTTATCACTCCTGAGCTGTATTGTCTGTATATCCAGTTCGATCTTCACCCGGAGAAAATAGTATTCGGTCATACGGGAGTGTCAGGGATCCGCTTTTTCTTTTGGGATAGCCAGTTTGGCCGTTTCTTCAATACAGGTCCTATAAAAGGGAGCGGTGATCCGTTCTTTTATTTTCATACGCTCTTATGGGCTTTTTTACCCTGGTCCTTGCTGCTGTACGCGGCCGTGGTGCAGAAATGCAGGAAGAACGATAGCCGGTCTGTCCCGGGAGATGCTATTTGCCTGGGTGCGGCGCTCGCGAGCTTTATCATATTCTCTCTTTCCCGCTTTCAGCTGCCTCATTATCTTAATATTCTCTTCCCTTTTTTTGCTATTCTTACCGCAGGATATCTGCTCCGGATCCGCCGGAAAAAGACGCAAAAGATCGTTGGCGCCGTCCAGCAGGTGATTACGCTCCTGCTGCCGCTCCTGCTTCTTTTTCTTACCGTAGTTGTTCATTTCAAAGGCTGGCCTTTTATAATGTGCAGTATCGTTGCGCTCTCTCTCCTTTCCTTCCGGATCTTCCGGGGCGGTGGGCTGCCGGCGGTAACGGCGCGTTGTTTCTGGGCGGCGCTCCTGGTCTATACGTTTATCAATTTTTGCCTGTATCCCGCGATTCTCCAATACCAGGCGGGCACGGAAGCGGGGAATTATGTCAGCAGGCTGAAAGGTCCGGTGACTGTTCCCACTATATATATGCCGGAGGAAACTCCTGCGAATTATTCTTTCGAATTCTATTGCAGGCTACCCGTTCAACGGATCCCTGTCAGCAGCCTGGCCCGGATACCGGGGCAAAGCGCTGTTCTGGCCTTTCTGCCAACGGCTTACGCTGACAGTCTTCTGCAAAAAGGGTTCCGGGTGGAAGAAATAAAAAAGTTCCCCAACTTTCATATCAGCCAGCTGACGGGGGAGTTTTTAAATTATAAGACGCGGGCATCGACCCTGGAATGGTATTCCCTGGTCAGCATCCATACCGGAAGATGACCAGGGTTGGCACACGGACTCATCCAGGATATTTTTTCAATTTGCACCTACGGGGCTGGCTCACTGTTCATCCGCGCTCGGCCCGTAACTCCCCGGAATAGGAACATCCAGCAACCGGAGGAATACTCCCAGCTGGGCCCGGTGATGAACGATCTGGCAATAAGCCATGCGGATGATCTCTCCTTTTGTAGCTACCTGGTA
>JAATFV010000195.1 GCA_015655015.1 Chitinophagales bacterium
CTGGACGCTATGGACGATATATTGAAAAAGACCTGTGAAAGAGTTCGACCCGGAAGAAAATTTAAACGTAAGCATTTGCCCAAAAAGCCGCCATCAATGGAGTACAAGCAACTTTAGGGCTTAAGTAAACGGCATTGGATTGTAATCGTGTATTTTTTTTAAAATGACGACAGCTGACGGCAAATATCAAATTGGGAAGAGCCTGTTTTATATATTTTTGTATTCGCTGCTTAACTCTTTTTGGGAATTTATTCTCACTGCTATATGGGATGATGAAGATGTAAAAAAGTAGCATGCCAGCTAGGGGCATGCTAAATCTTTCAGGTGACAAAACACCTGTTTTCTTCACAATGGTCCATAAAAGAAAGCCCAGCCTGGAGCTGGGCGACATCATCAAAATTTTGATGATAGTTAAGCTAGCGATCACTATCCTTCACTTATTAAAGTAGAAGCGATGGTAAAGGCCGGGATAGCAGCCCGGCTTTTTTACTCACACAAAGATACAACAAACAATATATATTAAAAATCCCCCTTTTTCCACATCCCCCTTTTTAACAGACCATGCTAACAGCTGTTAGCTTTTTCATATCTTTATCCCCTAATTTTAAAATGACCATATGGCTAATAAAGAAGTTGTTATTGTTGCTGCCGTCCGGACGCCGATCGGCAGCTTCGGCGGATCGCTGAAAGATCTACCCGCCACCCGCCTGGGAGCTATTGCCATTAAAGGCGCCTTGCAAAAAGCCGGCATCCGGCCTGACCAGGTGCAGGAAGTATTGATGGGCTCCGTATTACAGGCCAATCTCGGACAGGCGCCGGCCCGCCAGGCGGCGAAAGGCGCCGGATTGCCGGATGAAGTGATCTGTACGACCGTAAACAAAGTATGCGCCAGCGGAATGAAAGCAACCATACAGGCTTCTCAGGGAATCTTGCTGGGAGACATAGACATTGCGGTGGCCGGCGGCATGGAAAGCATGAGCAATGCTCCCTTCTATGTGGAAAATATGCGGTGGGGCAACAAGTATGGCAATAGCACGATGATAGACGGATTGGCCAAAGACGGGCTGACGGATGCCTATGATGGAAAGGCGATGGGCAACGCCGCAGAATTGTGCGCCGCTTCCTGTGGCATTAGCCGCGAAGAGCAGGATGTTTTCGCTATCGGGAGCTACCGGCGGTCACAGGCCGCCTGGGAAGCCGGCAAATTCAAAGAGGAAGTCATTCCGGTGGAGATCCCCCAGCGTAAAGGGCAGCCTGTGGTCTTTGCAAAAGACGAAGAGCCTTACAATGTCAAATTCGATAAGATACCGACATTAAATCCCGTATTTCAAAAAGGCGGCACCGTAACCGCTGCCAATGCCTCTACAATGAATGACGGAGCGGCGGCCCTCGTCCTGATGAGCAGTGAAAAAGCAGCGGAGCTGGGATTGAGACCACTCGCAAAAATTATTGGTTATGCAGATGCGGAACAAGCCCCGGAATGGTTCACCACGACACCCTCTATCGCCGTTCCGAAAGCAGTGGCCAAGGCAGGTCTCGAAATGGAGGACATCGCTTACTGGGAGTTAAATGAAGCGTTTGCCGTAGTGGGCATTGAAAACAGCCGGAGAATGAAGCTCGATCCTGCCAGGGTAAATGTTCATGGAGGCGCCGTATCGATAGGACACCCCCTGGGCGCCAGCGGAGCCCGGATCATCGTATCCCTCATCCATATCCTGCTGCAGAATAATGCCCGATATGGAGCAGCGGGTATTTGTAACGGGGGAGGAGGCGCTTCAGCCATTGTGATCGAAAACCTGCAGATGTAACCGGCCGGCACTATGATGTCCCCGAAGACCGGGTTTCCCCGCCCGTCGAAGTTTCAGCCGGAGCATCCGGCAAAAGGGAGCTGATACGTTCTACCTCTTCCCGGAGCGCCTTAATCTCATTTAACACATACGAAAGGCCTTCCTCCTGTTCACCGGCCGTAGTCATTTCCGGGGGAGTATGATCGTATCTCACCGGAGATCGCCGGGCTGAAGGGCCTTCCTTCCGTTTTTTCTCCGTTTGATAATTTGTTTTGCTTAGATCGATCTTCACTAAAAGGTCAAGCGATATATCAAAATAGTTGGTTAGTATAAGCAGCTCTTCCAGACTTGGCTCACTGATGCCATTTTCCCAATTGCCAATGGTCGTCTGCCCCTTCCCGATCACAGACGCAAGCTCAGACTGCGTTACAGAAGACTGCTTTCTTAAATACCGGATATTTTTTCCTAAAAAATGCATCATAAAAAAATATTATCCCAAATAAATTAGTATTATTAATAAAATCCCTATACCTTTAACCCCACATAACCGCCCTAAATATAAGCCAATTATATTGCTAAAGGGGTAAAAAAATCCAATGCACAGTATTGATCATCACCTAACCAGTTCGAACCCTTTAATTGATCGCCATGAACACTTCAATAGCACATTTGCCGGCCCTGAAACAGGAGCAGCTAATGACAATTTCAAAAGTTATTATACAGGCCGTTCAGCCTGAAAAGATCATCCTTTTCGGAACGCATGTTACTGCCGGCGGCGGCCCCGGGCTTTTTGCCGACAAACAGCTCTCCGCATTTTTAGGAGGTTATGACCTGCTCGTCATCACCCGGAGAGGAGAGCCCCGCCATGATCATGAACTACAGGACCTCGTAGAGAATCGCTGTCGTATCCATACCCCCGTTACTGTGCTGGTGCATGACATCGATTACGTGAACAGCCGTCTGGCGGAAGGACATTATTTTTTCTCCATGATGAGCCGGGAGGCTATCCTGCTGTATGACGCAGGTTCAATAGCCTTGGCAAAAGCCGCTCCGCCCAACCTGGTACATATCCGGGCCGTTGCACAGCGGGACTTTGAAAGATGGAAGTTACAGGCCTCCGCCTTTTTTAGGAGCGCCCTGTTCAACCAGCAGCTGAAAGAAAGGAAAGTCGCCGTATTCCTCCTGCACCAGGCAGCCGAACAGATCTATCAGGCCATCTTGCTCGCCTTCACCGGCTACAAGCCCTGCACCCATAATTTAGACAAGCTCAGGCGATATACCAATCGCTTTTCTATCGAGCTGGCTTCCCTGTTCCCCCGTAATAATGCTGAGGAAGATCATTTATTTAAATTACTGCTGCAAGGATATGTAGATGCCCGGTATAAAGAAGAATATACGATTACGGAAGAAGAGCTGAGCCTGTTGACAGATCGCATTGGCAGACTCCTGTCTATCGCTGAACGCGTATGCAGCAACCGCTTTATCAGCCTCACCAAAATGGCTGCCGCCGGATGAAGGCAGCGGACCGGGCGGATTTCCGGCATAGAAGAAGGACGCCGGCGTTAATGTTTGGTCAGATCTGCAATAGTCTTTTTTTCCAGGATCTTCAGATTGGCATCACGTACCTGGGACATTACCCCATGGAGCCCGCATACTTTTTCATCACAGTTCTTACATCGTTCATAGAAATAAAGACTGACACATGGTAACAGGGATATCGGACCATCCAGCAACCGCATGATCTGCGCGAGTGGGACCTCCTTGGGGTTCTTGGCAAAAAAATACCCGCCGCCCTTTCCTTTTTTACTTTCCAGCACTCCCGCATTTTTAAGCTCCAGCAAAATATTCTCCAGGAATTTCAGGGGTATCTTCTTCTTTTTTGCAATTTCTGCAATCAATACGGGGCCCTCTTTTCCTTTTTCAGCGAGGTACATCAGCGCCTGAAAAGCATATTGGGTTTTCTTCGAAAGCATTTTTATCCTGTTTTTTTGTAATGTTTGGAACCAATTTTTCAGAAGCCCAGTACATCCTTCATACTGAAAACTCCTTTTTTATCGTGAATGAACTCCGCCGCCAGCACAGCACCCGTTGCAAAGCCCTGCCGGTTGTGCGCCGTATGGGTGATCTCAATACTATCAACAGATGAATGATACGTAATGTTGTGCGTGCCGGGCGCAGGATCCACCCGCTCGCTAAGGATCGACAGCTGATCTAAGTTATTGCTAATATGGTTGACCCATTCTTTTTTCCGGGGAATTTTTTCCAGGATCTGCTCTGCCAGCGTAATGGCCGTACCGCTGGGAGCGTCTCTTTTTTGGGTATGATGCGTTTCGGTCAGGGTCACATCATAGTCAGGGTGGGGGGCCATCAGCTCAGCCAGCCGCTTGTTCACCTCGAAGAAAATATTGACGCCAATGCTGAAATTACTGGCATATAAGAAGGCCTTATTACCGGCTAGACAATATTGCCTCAACTCTTCATACCGGTCCAGCCATCCCGTACTGCCGGAAATTACCGGCACCCCCGCCTCCATACAACGGAGAATATTATCAAATGCGCTGTCCGGGCCGGTGAACTCGATGGCTACATCCGCTTTCCGTATATTTTCAAGGGTATTATCTTCCAGATTGTCAATAGAGACCTTTAATACAATCTCATGTCCTTTTGCCAGCGCGACCTCTTCTATCGCTTTTCCCATCTTGCCATAACCAATAAGAGCAATCTTCATGATCGAACGATTAATTTTGCGCCAAACCTACATTAAAATGCTGAGATCCCATTCATCAGGGGACGAAAATTGGCTTGTACCTGGCCTTATGGATATCAAAAACCAGGCTGACAGCCGCCGGAGTATTCATACCGCCCAATCCGGCAAAACCTCCCGCAGCATTCGATCCTTCCTGTAAATGAACACTGATCTCATCGCTTACATCAAAGCCCGCTAGATGAGCATCGACAGTAGCATCCACAATCTGCAATCCCCAGAATAACAGAAAGAACAGGACAGAATAATCCTGGTCCTTACGATACTCATTCCGGTAGCTTCGCAGGGAGTTATCATCCTTGGCGGCGACAAAGGTCTGCAGCTTGGGATCGACCTTATTAAGGCTGTCCTGGTTGGTCGTACCTGTCACGATCACCGACAGCGCATACTGGCATTTCTGATACCAGCTCTTATTGTCAAAATAGGTATAGGCGGGAATGCCCACCGCCGCATAGACTAACGGCAGCTTCCAGTACTTTCTGTTGTAGATCTGGCCCAGGCCCGGAAAGAAAGTAGAATACAGCGTAGCCTTCCGCGGGTCATGTTTTTTACGGGTAGCGGAATCAACCTTATAGGGAGATTCCACTTTTGCGCTCTTATGGGGAAGCAGGGTATCCTTCGCTTTCGTTTTGAGCGTATCGGCCACCGGGAAACCCGCACCCTGCTTTCCTTTTATAGCGGAAGGGAGCGTATCGTTTCTCTGACACCAGCACAGGCTGTGCATTGTCAGAAAAAAAACGACTGCTGAGAAATACCTGACCATATTCATGTCTGGAAACTTGATACTTAGTTACTTCGAATCATCCTGCCCGTTCGGCAATCATCTTTCAGGCCTGTTTGCCCTCAAGCTCAATTGTCAATGGCGCTCATGAGAGCTTCGCCCTTCGCTAATTAACGGAGACACCCAATTGATCCAACAATTTGTTTAATTCCTGGAGAGAATAATACTCAATGGAAATATTGCCTTCCCCTTTCTTGTTATGATTGAGCTTTACCCGGGTGCTGAAATGCGACGCTAAGTTATCTTCAATTCTCTTGAAAGCTTCCGGTATCGTGGGTTTTACCGAATTTTTAACAGGGATGTTCTCCTTGTACAGCTTGCGGACCAGCTCTTCTGTCTGCCTGACGGACAGCCCTTTATTCCTGATCTCCCCGAAGAGATAAAGCTGCTTGTCTACCGTATCCACATTGATGAGCGCGCGTGCATGCCCCATCGACAGCTGATTGCTCCTTACGGCTACCTGTATGTCCGGCGGAAGTTTTAACAAGCGGATATAGTTGGCTACCGTGCTTCTCTCTTTTCCCATCCGTTCTGCTACCTGTTCCTGCGTGTAGTTCAGCTCTTCCATCATGCGTTTGTAGCTGAGGGCGATCTCCATGGCATTCAGGTCCTCTCTTTGAAGATTCTCCAGCAATGCCAGCTCCAGCAATTGCTGGTCATCGGCTTGCCGGATATAGGCCGGAATATCCTTAAGGCCGGCTATTTTCGCGGCCCGGAAACGTCGCTCACCGGAAATAAGCCGGTACTTACCCGAAGGTAATTTGGACACGGTGACGGGCTGAATAATATCATGCAGCCGGATGGAATGCGCCAATTCCTGCAAAGCCTGCTCGTCAAAATCATGACGGGGCTGCCTGGGATTGGTCTCGATCTGATCGAGGCCGATCCGTAACATGTTAGTAACTGCTTCGACAACGGAAGTCTTCAAATCCCCCGATGTGGTCTTCAGATCGGCATCGATACTCTGCAATAAAGACCGGATCCCTTTACCCATGGCCTCTTGTTTCTTGTTACCCGGATTAGTATTCTTATTGTTGGGAGTAGTCATAAAAATGGCTTCAAGCTTTTAGCTGCAAGCTTCAAGCAGGTGTTTGTATGGTTATGTAATAGTCAACATTGTCCGTTACTCCAGTATCCTCTCTTCCTGCCGGATCTTCGTCATATTATTCTTCTGAAGGATCTCTTTGGCCAGGTTGAGGTAATTGACAGATCCCTTACTGAGCGCATCGTACAGGATCACCGGCTTCCCTACACTAGGGGCCTCGCTGATCTTGGTATTGCGGTGAATGATCGTATTAAAAACGATCTCGTCGAAATGTTTGCGTACTTCGCTGACCACCTGGTTGCATAAACGCAGCCGCCCGTCATACATCGTCATAAGAATGCCTTCGATGGCCAGGTCCGGATTCAGACGGCTTTGAACGATCTTAATGGTATTCAGCAGCTTCCCAAGACCTTCCAGCGCGAAGAACTCGGTCTGTACCGGAACGATGACGGAATCGGAAGCGGTGAGCGCATTTACCGTGATCAGCCCCAGGGAAGGAGAGCAGTCGATGATAATGAAATCATACTGGCTTTTGATCGGTTCCAGGATGCCTTTCAGCACGCTTTCCCGATTGGGATAATTGATCATTTCAATTTCAGCTCCTACCAGATCGATATGCGAAGGCACAATATCCAGGTGGGGTATCTCCGATTTAAGGATCACATCCTTCACAGGGATATGGTTCACCATGCAATCATACAGGCTCTGCGTGACATTGTGCAGGTCAAAGCCCGTTCCGGTAGTGCTGTTAGCCTGGGGATCGGCATCCACCAACAGTGTTCTGAATTCCAGTACGGCCAGGCTGGCTGCCAGGTTGATAGCGGAGGTGGTCTTTCCTACACCCCCTTTCTGATTTGCAACTCCAATTGTTCTTCCCATAATGTATTGTGGTCCGGTGAGCCTTCTCTTAGGACTTAGTATTTTTATTTAATATATCAAACATGGTAAAATTGTCACCAATCGGCAAAACGGCAAAATTTAATTTTGACCGCCCCAGGAGGTAAACCACCCCTGCCCCCCTAAAGGGGTAAATCTGCCCCCGAAACGGAACCGCTCCATTTCTGATAAACAGTATATCCCTTCCTTAGAAGGAATATTTTACCCTCTTTAGGGGAGCAGGGGCTACAAAAATACATTCTTCAGCATAAATTGTGAGAACTTTCCTTTTTCTTTACTGTTAATCAGACAAATAGTACATGTACACGATCATTTCGGGGACCAATCGGCCCAATAGCAAAAGCCTCCATATAGCGCGGCTGTACCAGCAATTATTGACTCAGAGAGGGTTGGACGCCCGCCTGTTATCGCTCGAAGGGCTCAATGTCCTTGTACGCAACCCCGTTTTTGAAGAGATCGAACGGGAGTTATTGATCCCCACGCTCCGCTTTATCTTTGTTTCTCCTGAATATAATGGCAGCATACCCGGTGTGCTGAAGTGCCTGTTCGATATTTCCGACATCGACAGAGCCTGGCGGGGGAAAAAAGCGCTCTTAACAGGTGTTTCCTCAGGAAGGGCCGGTAATCTTCGCGGCATGGAACATCTGACGGGCATCCTGAACTATATGAAAGTGACTGTACACCACAATAAATTGCCTATTTCCTTAGTCCATACGCTGTTGAATGCAGATGGGGAAGTAGAAGATCTGCGCACCGTGGATGTCATCAATGTACAGCTAGACGAGTTTTTGGAATTTTAAAATAAATCAATCACTCATCCGTCATTCATGTGTAAATCAGATCAACTATGCGTAGCTGGAAAGTAATATGGGTCGTAATCGTTCTTGTCATCCTGCTGGATTTATATATATTCCAGGTCATCAAAGCCGTCAGCCAGGGAACATCCTCCAGGGTAAGGCTCACCATTTTTGCCCTTTACTGGGGACTATCTGTTGCCGCCCTCATCATTTTTGCCCTATTACCCTTTCTGAACGCACAGGAATGGCCGAAACTTAAGAATTATATCTTCGTCACCCTGCTGGTCTTCTTCTTTGCCAAGCTGCTGGCCGCCGTCTTTTTTCTCATCGATGATATCCGGCGTTTTATTCAGTGGGCTTCCGGCAAACTGTTTTTCAACAACACCGATGGTTCAGCCGATGGGGAGGAAATTTCCAGGTCCGCCTTCCTCAGCTGGCTGGGACTTGGCGTCGGGGGCGCCTTCTTTTCTACCCTGATCTACGGCTTCAGCAACAAATATAAATATGAGGTGCGACGGGTCACCCTTCATTTCGACAACCTCCCGGCCTCCTTCAGGGGCCTTAAAATCGTTCAACTGTCTGATATTCATTCTGGTAGCCTTGGAGATCGGCAGGCTGTGAACCGGGGAGTAGATAAAGTGCTGCAGGAACAGCCCGACCTGATCCTCTTTACCGGTGACCTGGTCAATGATATCGCTGCCGAAATGAAGGATTATAAAGAAGTGTTCGGCCGGCTCAAAGCCCCGATGGGCGTATTTTCCACACTGGGCAACCACGATTATGGGGATTATTACTGGTGGGAGACGCCTGCCTTAAAAAAAGCCAACCTGGACCGCCTCAAACAAATCCAGGCTGACATGGGATGGCGCCTCCTGGTGAATGAACATGTCGCCCTGGAAAAAGGAGGAGAGCAGATCGCCCTCATCGGCATTGAGAACTGGAGCGCCAAAGCACGCTTCCCTAAATATGGCAAAATGAGCGAGGCCTATGCCGGTGCCGAAAAATACCCCTTTAAAATATTGATGAGCCATGACCCCAGCCACTGGGATGCGGAAATAAGGCCTCACTACCCCGATATAGACCTGGCCCTGGCCGGTCATACCCACGGCATGCAATTCGGGATTGAGATCCCCGGCATCAAATGGAGCCCCGTGCAATACGTGTACAAACAATGGGCTGGCTTATACGAAGAAGGCCGTCAAAAATTATATGTCAATCGCGGGTTCGGATTTATCGGCTACCCGGGAAGGGTGGGCATTATGCCGGAGATCACCGTGATCGAGCTGGCCTGATCCGCTCCTGATTTATTACATTGTATAATGAGGTCTGGCGCGACTCCGGGACCCTCCTTTTAATAATCAGTTGATACATAAGCTAAAAGAGCCTAATTTCGCCGCGTCGTCTGGAAGTATTAACGAGTAGTTAAAGCATTTTAACACCTCGGTTAGCTATTCGCATGTAAATTCATCCTTATTTTGAACCCAAAACAGTATCAACAATGAAATTGAGCAAGCAATTAAAATCGAGCAAACTATTAATTGTTCTCTCCATCGTACTTCTGACCCTTACCACTACTACTTCCCAAGCCCAAAGCTCAAACTGGAAAAACTGGCAATTCGGCCTCAAGGCAGGAGCAAACCTTATTAAAATGACAGGAAGATCTTTTGACAAAAAAACACAGGTTGGTTTCACCGGCGGACTTTACGGAGAATATAAGATCAGCAACCAATGGGGGATCCAGCCGGAACTGGATTATAACCTGATCGTGGGTAAAACATCAGCGGATTTTAATCAAATATACAGGGGCGTAAGCTTTCAGCAGGTTTCTCTTAGTTACGTCTCGGTTCCCGTCTTCCTTACTTTCAAGCCTGTACCCGAATTGACGATCATGGCGGGACCCCAATATGGGTATCTGGCATCCCAAACAACGGAATTGTTTCCTTCACAGCCTGACAAAAAAGCGTTTTCCAAAAGCGATGTTTCCATTGCTTTCGGCGCTCAGCTGAACCTGAATAAAACAAAAATTGGCCTGCGGTATGTAGTAGGTATAACGGATGTTGACGCCCAGGAAAGTGATACCTGGAAGATCCATGGCCTGCAGGCTTACCTGGGCTTCCGGATCTTCTGATGAATCAACCGGTCAGGTCTCGAAAATTATTTCACTTTCAGATAGATTTTGTTGCCGGAAAGTCGCTTTTTCAAAATTATCTCCTTTCCGGCAAGTATTTAATGATGGGCCTTCGGCCAAAACGCCTGTGGCGTTTTTTGCCGAGATTATTTGAGAGAGAGGAATTGTGAGAGGGATGCACTTTAAAATTCTGGCATATAAGTTGAAACATTACCCACAAACCAGTCTTTCACTTAATCTAAAACCATCATTATGAAGTGTAAACAATTTTTCTTACCACTGGTTCTCATAACCTTCACCGTTATGAATACCCGGGCTCAGGGATTTCACCTGGGTGTCAAGGCAGGGGCCAATATCTTTAAGATCGACGGTTCCTCTTACGACAATGAATTCAAATTCGGATATAATGCCGGAGCCTTTGCCGAAATAAATTTCAGCAAACATCTGGGTATCCAGCCTGAAGTAATGTTCAACCAGACGAACTACCGTACAGCGGATCATTTCTCCTCCATTTATCCCGGAGGAACGGATGATCTCAAGGGTAAGCTGAATTACCTGACCATTCCTATCCTGTTCAGCATCCGCCCGATCCCGTTAATAAGCATCCTCGTAGGACCTCAGTACGGAATACTGCTCAACGGTGACCAACATGTGACTACCCAGGCTAAAGATGCTTTCAAGAAAGGAGACTTTTCCCTGGTCGGAGGCGCTCAGCTCAACCTGGCCGCTTTGAAAATAGGCGCCCGCTACGTGATCGGATTGTCGGACATCAGCGATCTGGATAACTCAGAGAAATGGAAAAATCAGGGTTTCCAGCTTTACGCCGGTTTCCGCTTCTTTTAAAGACTTTTAAAGACAAATAATACGTTCTTCTTCCGGCGGCTCCGCCGCCTTGTCTACCTCCTTTGGACCCTCCTGACAAAATGGGAGGGTTTTTTTCATTAATAGCCCGCCCGGAGGGTTGGCATCATACTTGACTTCTATATATTTCATCTGTAAAACAGTAGGATTTTTCCCTTACAGGTGCTATTTTGTCATCGATTGAACTAAAACTATAGGATGAAAGAAACCAGTTTATTTTTGCGTGCCGAAGATGATATGGATTTTATGCCCATCATACCCCTGAACGAGAGCGACAATGAGAACCTGAATGATATTGAGATCCCAAAAGAATTACCAGTGCTCCCCCTGCGTAATACCGTATTGTTTCCCGGTGTGGTATTGCCGATCACTGTGGGCCGGGATAAGAGCATCAAAGCGGTAAATGATGCCTACAAAGCCGACAAGCTCATAGGAGTGCTCGCACAAAAAGACAGTAATGTGGAAGACCCGACCGTAGTCGATCTGGAAGATGTCGGCACCGTAGCCCGCATTATAAAGCTCATTAAAATGCCTGACGGAGGCACCACCGTGATCCTGCAGGGCAAAAGACGGTTTAAAGTAGGCGCCATCACAGCGGAAGACCCCTATTTTAAAGCGCAGGTAGTGCTCCTGCAGGAGGAAGAAGCTCCTAAAGAACAGGACTTCGAAGCCTATGTATCCAATATAAAGGACCTGGCTGCACAGATCATCCAGCTTTCTCCCAATATCCCTTCCGAAGCATCCATCATTCTGAAGAACATCGAAAACCCGTCCTTCCTCATTCATTTTATCTCCAGTAATTTGAATACCGAGCTGCACGAAAAACAGCAGCTCCTGGAGATCCACCATATTAAGTCCCGGGCAGACCTGCTGATGCAATTACTGCAAAGAGAGCTGCAGTTCGCAGAGCTGAAAAATAAACTGACCAATAAGACCAAGACGGAGCTTGACAAGCAGCAACGCGAATATTTTTTACAACAACAGTTAAAAAGTATCAAGGACGAACTCGGCGGTGACACCAATGAGCGGGAAGTAAAAGAAATGGCAAAGAAGGCCGAGACAAAAAAATGGCCGGCAGCTGCTAAGGATCTGTTTAAAAAAGGGATCGAAAGGCTGGAAAGAATGCATCCCAGCACACCGGATTACTCGGTCGTATACAATCACCTTGACCTGATGCTGGAATTACCCTGGACGGAACATACGGCAGATTCCTACGATCTGAAAAAAGCGAAGAAGATCCTGGACCAGGACCACTACGGTATGGACAAGGTAAAAGAAAGAATACTGGAATATCTGGCCGTATTGAAATTGAAAGGGGATATGAAGAGCCCTATTCTTTGTTTTCTGGGCCCTCCCGGGATCGGTAAAACATCTCTCGGCAGGAGCATTGCCAATGCGATCGGCAGAAAATATGTGCGCATCAGCCTGGGCGGTCTCCACGATGAGAGCGAGATCCGGGGTCATCGTAAAACCTATATCGGCGCGATGCCCGGCAGGATACTGCAATCCTTACGGAAAATAAAATCCTCCAACCCGGTCATGATCCTGGATGAGATCGATAAGGTCGGCAGCGATTTCCGGGGCGATCCTTCTTCTGCGCTGCTGGAAGTGCTGGACCCGGAACAAAATCATACGTTCTACGATAATTACCTGGAGCTGGAATATGATCTGAGTAAAGTTCTGTTCGTAGCGACGGCCAATGATATCAATGCGATTCAGCCAGCCTTACGGGACAGGCTCGAGATCATCGATCTGAGCGGTTATGCCGTGGAAGAGAAAGTGGAGATAGCCCGCCGCCACCTGCTGCCGAAACAAAAGGAAGCGCATGGGGTCGATAAGCTGAACTTTACCATCAACGATAAAGTGTTGCTGAAGATCATCCAGGACTATACCCGGGAAAGCGGGGTCCGGGAACTGGATCGTCAGCTGGCCTCCATCATGCGCTACCAGGCAAAGGAATATGCCATGAAAGACAAGGTCAAGGCTCAGCTCACACCGGCAGATATCGAAAAAGTATTGGGCAAATCCCGCTACAGCAACGATCTCTATAAAGTAGCCAATATGCCGGGAGTCGCAGTCGGCCTTGCCTGGACCTATGTCGGCGGGGATATCCTCTTCATAGAAACCAGCCTGAGCGACGGGAAAGGAGATCTCAAGCTGACCGGTAACCTGGGCAATGTCATGAAGGAGAGCGCCGTCACAGCGCTGACCTACCTTCAGTCGAATGCCCGGAAATACGATATCGACCCCGAATTATTCAATCGCAAGACCATCCATGTGCATGTTCCGGAAGGAGCAGTGCCAAAGGACGGTCCCAGCGCCGGCATTACCATGATGAGCTCCATCGCCTCGGCCGTCACCGGAAAGAAGGTAAAACCTTACCTGGCAATGACAGGAGAGATCACCTTGCGGGGCCAGGTGCTGCCGGTGGGAGGGATCAAGGAGAAGATCCTCGCTGCCAAGAGGTCCGGCCTGAAGGAGATCATCCTTTGCTGGCAGAATGAAAAAGACGTACAGGAGATCGATTCTGAATTTATAAAAGGAATGAAATTCAGTTTTGTAAAGACCATGCAGCAGGTGCTGGAGCTCGCGCTCGTAAATTGATTGGTTGATTATTCAAGGCTTCCCCAATTTTTATGTTGGTTGTTTTAAAGGTTAAAAAATCCTCCTCAACGGGAGGATTTTTTTCTGCTAATCTCAAATCAATAAAATGCACATATAATAATCAGCGTTTATCCCTGGTTAAAATACCACCAGCTAAGGTTAAATTACTAGGTAATTCTAAGTAAAGATTTCAAAACTCTCAGGGGAACTGGGTAATCGAGCCGGGAATAGTCTGTTTTATTCTTTTTTCATTTCTTTAGCACTAATTTTGATCAAAGGTAGAAAAATCTTCCATGGTCAAATTAATAATCGTAGATGATCATTTCCATGTCCGGCAGGCATGGAGCTGGGTCCTGAACCAGGTTCCCACGATCGAAGTTATTGCACAATGCTCCAACGGCCAGGAAGCCATCGAAGCGGCTAAACAATTGCAGCCGGATGTGATCCTGATGGATATTCATATGCAGCCTGTCAATGGGATCGAAGCCACCCGAACGATCCGGCAGTTTGCACCGGAGATCAAGATCATAGCAGTCTCCGTACAGGCAGAACGGTCTTATGTAAATGAAATGTTGCGCAATGGCGCGAATGGTTACGTCACGAAGAATTCCCCCAGCACGGAAATGATCATGGCTATCGATGAAGTTTTAGCCGGAAATATATACCTCTGTGATGAGATAGGACATCTGCGCAATCAACTGCTGATCGATCGCACTGTCGCCAGCCCGGCGATCCGATGATCAATCTCCCATGATCTGGTCAATACCCTTTATCGGTCATCAGTATGCAAGATCCGGTATATACATGAATTCCACCCGCCGAAAACCTATTACCCGGAAAAATTCCGAAGAGGCCGGTCAGATATTCGGCTAGACCCGGAAGTCCGGCACGGACCTAATCAATTGATCTCTGCCGCCAGTTCCTTCTCGGTTTTAAACGCTTCCCTCGGCTTCAATCCCAGCAATCCGAACATAATATTGTCTTCCTCAAAAGAAGGATTGGGGGTAGTGAGCAATTTATCTCCTGCAAAGATGGAATTGGCCCCTGCCATAAAGCACAAAGCCTGTTCGGCCTGGCTCATCTGCGCCCTTCCTGCACTCAGCCTTACCATGGCCGTGGGCATCAGGATGCGGGCTGTAGCGATCATCCGGATCATATCCCAGCTATCTACTTTGGGATTGTTCTCCAGGGGAGTTCCCTTTATAGGCACCAGCGCATTGATAGGAACGCTTTCCGGATGCTCCGGCAAGGTGGAAAGAGTATGCAGCATCTTAATGCGATCCGCATGGGTCTCCCCAAGTCCGATTATGCCCCCGCAACAGACCGTTACTCCCGCCTTACGGACATTGTCCAGCGTGGACAGCCGGTCATCATAGGTGCGGGTAGAGATAACTTCATTATAATATTCAGAAGAAGTATCCAGATTGTGATTGTAGGCATATAAACCGGCATCCGCCAATTTTTTAGCCTGCTCCTCATTCAGCATGCCCAGGGTACAGCAAACTTCCATACCCAGCTCATTGACCCCTTTCACCATGTCCAGCACCCTGTCAAAATCCCTGTTGTCCCTTACTTCTCTCCAGGCCGCACCCATGCAAAACCGGGTTGATCCGGCCGCCTTTGCCTTCGAAGCATATTCCAATACTTCCTCTTTTTTCATCAGGGCCTGTACATTTACGCCCGTATTATACCTGGCAGCCTGGGAGCAATAGGCGCAATCCTCCGTACAGCCGCCTGTTTTGATAGACAGGAGCGTACAGACCTGGACCTCTCCCGTTTCATTAAACTCACGATGTACCGTAGCGGCCCGGTAGATCAGATCCAGTAAAGGAGTATTGTATATATCCTGTATTTCTTCGATTGCCCAGTCATTTCTTATCATATAAAGGGGTTGGATGTTCTCAAATTTTCTTCTGCACGCCAAAAGTAATTAAAACCTAAAATATGGCCCTAAAATTATTTCCTGTCTGTTATGAACAAAGTGGAATCTTTCAACAATGGCATTTGCTGACCGAATAGCTGGTTGAAGACCACCCGGAACTGGTTCACCCCGCTGATGCTGTCGTACAGGAGGTGATAATCCCTCTCCGGGAAATAAACGGCATTCAGATTCTGAAAATAATGCAAATGGTCTTCGCCAGGGATTTCGCAGCGTAATCCATGGTCCCCCATCAGGATGATAACCGCCGTATTTTTTGTGTTTTGCTGAATATCGGTGACCAGCTTTTTCAGCTTGGCATTGGTATAGGGTAAATATCCGGTGTAATCTGATAGCGATTCCGTGCCTTCCAATGGAGACAGCTCTTTCGGAGTTTTCAACCTGCCATCCGCTGCAAAAACGAAGGGGGCATGGGGCATCTCCAAATGGGTATATACGAAGACAGGGGCTGTGTGTGTCTGACGGCTCTCCATTTGTACTTTTTCCAGCAATACGGCATCATTCTCCAGGGTCTCATACGGAATATGGCTTAAATACCGCTGTAAAAAAGGCCATTGCTCATAGTGATGCCATCCTAATTCATCGCTCAGCCGATAGGTGAAAGTAGCCTCGTTGATCAATTTGTCCTTCAGCGGCAATACTCGTTGTTGCACGATCGAGGGGTGATGATCCAGGTCGAATATGGAATAATTGACGATCGAATAACCTCGCGCGGCCAAAAATCCTGTTACCGCATTGTGGCGGATCAGCCGTTCGCAGCTCGCATAATCATGTTCACTGCATTGGCCGATAGGTCCCGTCCAACCCAGGTAAGACATATTTAACATGGATGCCATGCACACAGGGGTGAAATTGTAGTTGCTGCGGCTGTCATCTTGAATATGAAATCCTTTTTCCCGGAGCCAGCTATCCAGCCCGCCATTGTCATACCCGCAACATTTTTTAAGGGATTGCGTACTGCCATATTCGTCGAATATAAGAAAATAAATATCGGGATCCCGCCGGTCCGGCCGTTCTCTGCCCGCCGGGACGCTGCCGGCCTGTAAAGGAGGCTCCTTTACGAACAGCCCCCGGACACCGGGCCGCAGCATAGCGCCGGCCAATAAAACGCCATCCACCAGCAGCCAGACCAGCAGCAGCACGTTTAAGAACAAGACCGGACCCGCTGACTTTTTCGGCGCCTTTCGCAGACGCACAGCCAGCAGAATTCCTAAAAGAAGGTACAACGGCAAAATGATCCTGTACCTGCTTAACGCAGGAGAATGAGCCGTGAGCAGATCCTGCACGTAACCGAAAGAAAAGTTAAAGAACATCACGTAAGCAACGAAGAACGCAGGACCTGTCGGCTCGCGGAAGATCGCGTAAAAGATCCCATACAGGATCGCCGTCCAGCAGATATAATCACCCAGCAGCTTCCAGCAATACCACGGTTCCATGTAACCGTAATGCCCGACATATCCATGCAATACGAAAAAGGCAGGCAGGAGAAGAAGAAAAAAAGGAACATGCTGTAGTCGCTTTTTCATGGATTTATACCATTTGCCGCTTTAATAAGTACAGT
Source organism: Chitinophagales bacterium (assembly GCA_015655015.1). Lineage (GTDB taxonomy): Bacteria > Bacteroidota > Bacteroidia > Chitinophagales > Chitinophagaceae > Puia. The sequence continues at coordinate 17,165 of JAATFV010000195.1, forward strand.
ATCCTCAGGGAGCCGCTGACAGACTCTTTTCTCTCGATCGTGAAATGCCTTTCAAAAGCCGTCTCAAAGTTATGCTCATCATAATCATCGTGCCACCCGCTTTTACCGCGGATCAGCTCCTGCGATTTTTCATCGGACAGCGCAACGAATTCCGCAATAAGATACCCCCGGGTAAGATCGGCCAGGTAATCGGCAATTCTTGTTAAAGGTATATTTTTGGCTAAAGCCAGGTGATGGATAAGCGCCAGCGCTATGACCAGGTCGCTCCGGGCCCGGCCGGAAAAAGACGCCCTCTCGGTATGGTGAAACCCTGAAGCCGGCGTAGGATTGGCCAGGTCGACCACCAATGGAAGAATAGGAGACCCGGCCTTACGGGCAAAATCATAGAGATGCTGTATGCATTGCCAGTCCGAATCGACCGCTACGACCGTCCGGCCGATGTCCGACGCCCGTACCCCGCCCGTTTGTATTTCGCCGGAAAGGATCTTTGAAAAATAACCGTCATTCGCTCCCAGGTCCAGCGCGGACTTCCAGGGAAGATCCTGTATGAACCGCCGGAAGACTTTCTCTTTGGCCAGCAAATAAGCGGGACTGCTGATCGTCTTTTCATAATAATCACTCCAAACGGTGGCTCCGGCCCCTGCCACCGGCAAGCGCAGCAGGATGTCTTCCAGGTGGCTGATCAGATGGCGCATTTTTTTCTTGTCGAAGGACATAATGCCCGCTTTAGCCGAAGCGAGGTCCCGGTGTACCTTACTGGGTAGGTATACATGCATCCATACGCCCAGCTTAAAAAGACTTCTTAACGGCAGCGTCTTCAGGGTGATGGCCGCCGGAATGCCTTCCGGATAGGCTACCATGATTCTGTGAATGCCGCTGCCTGTATAATGATGCAGATATAGCGGGAATAGAAAATTCTCACAGAACTGCCGGTATGCCACCCAGGGCCTGGAAGGATCATAACGCTCAAAGGAAAGGGTATCGATGAAAATGGCGTTCCCTTCCATGAACTGGATATTGAAAGGACTGGCGTCTTTTAATATCATGCCATGATCCATCGACAGGAGCTGTATCCGCAACGTCAGCAGGGCGGCATCCTTTAATTGAGCAGGGCTCCATTCAGAAGGATAGCTGATAAAGGGGATCTGCCGGGGCAGCAGGGTTTTATACCACTCGGGCAGACCCGTCATGTTCTCCCCGATCTCCGTATGCGGCAACAGCAGCCCTTTTTGAGTAAGGACGGCATAGAGCCCCGAACGAAACAGCTCGTCATAATCCTGCGCATAAGATTGGTTCACCTGCCGGTAGTTAAGAGACCCCGACTGGAATACAAAACCGGATGGATCTCTGTATGAAGCCGGATGAACGTGGTGATCAGGCATCTGTATGATCGTTCGTGGATGGATCGTCTTTTTTGTTTTTTATAAAGAAGGATCTGATCCTGAACCAAAGGTTTTTGAAATAAAACAAAGCTCCCAGCACGGCGGCTATGATGACCTGAATCAGGTAACTCCCGCTTCCGGGATCTATATACAGCAGGATACCGCTCATTAAAGATAACTCAGGTTAGTTTGAGGAGTTAAGGTAAGCAAAGTTTCATACATTAATTGGATCGTTTGCTCGATATCCCTTTTATGCAGCATCTCCACCGTCGTATGCATATACCGCAGCGGTATGGAAATAAGGACGGATGGGCAGCCCTCGTTGGCATACGCAAATGAATCCGTATCCGTTCCCGTGCTGCGGGAGACGGCCCGCAGCTGAACGGGGATCTTGCTTTTTTCTGCCACATCCTGCACCAGCGCCAGTAGCTTATTATGAACGGCGGGACCATAAGCCAGCGAAGGCCCCTTGCCGCAGGCGATATCTCCTTCAATGATCTTGTTGATCATCGGTGTCGTCGTATCGTGCGTAACATCGGTTATGATGGCCACATCCGGCTTGATACGGCGGGCGATCATTTCGGCCCCCCGCAGGCCCACCTCTTCCTGTACGGCATTTACGATATAGAGCCCGTAAGGAAGCTTCTTTTTATTTTCAGACAGCAAACGGGCCGTCTCGGCGATCATAAATCCTCCCACCCGGTTGTCAAAAGCCCTTCCGATCAGGTAATCATAGGCCAGCTCCTCATAGCCATCCTGGTAGGTGACCACGGAGCCGATATGAATGCCCAGGTCCTCTATCTCTTTTTTATTCCTTGCTCCGCAATCCAGGAAAAGGTTATCGACCTTGGGCTGCTGTTCCTTGGAATCCGGATTACCCAGGCGGGTGTGAATCGCAGGCCAGCCGAATACGGCCGGGACCAGGCCTTTTTTCCCATGTATGAAGACCCGCTGGGCCGGGGCGATCTGGTGATCCACCCCTCCGTTGCGTTTGAGGTACATAAGGCCTTCCGGGGTAATATAATTGACGAACCAGCTGATCTCATCGGCATGCGCTTCAATGACGACTTTGAAAGGCGCTTTTGGATTGATGACCCCGACAGCGGTTCCGTAAGGATCGGTGAAATGGGTGTCGACATAGGGTTTCAGGTAATCCAGCCACAGTTGCTGACCACCGCTCTCGAATCCTACCGGAGAAGGGTTGTTAATATAGCTTTTCAGGAAACCCATGGAACGGGTCGAAAGTATAGAAGGAGATTTTGCTTCGGTCCTGGTGCTCTTTGCCATTGAATTTTTCGATTATTTCTTGCGTTAATAAAATAGACCTGGTCTTATTTGAAGGGACAAATTTAATTAAATTCGGAAGATAAGCATCAGGAGGGCGGAAAACATCATCAGGCCGTCCAGCACAACATAGTAGAGATAATCGGAAAAATCTCTTTTGGCCCGTTGATACAGGGAGGCCACGATGATCCCGGGGACCAGCAGCAACAGGATATAGAATGCCGGAAAACGACATCCATAAAGACTGATAGTGCTAACGGCGAACAGGATCATGGAGAGGATAAAGATCCGGTCAACTCCTTTTTCGTTGAAGTAGGTGATCAGGCTCCGGATCCCGGCCGCTTTATCGTCTTCCCGGTCACGGAAGTCGAATATAATACAGATGGCGTAGATAAGGAAGAAACGGCTGGCCGCAAACAGCACCGTGCCTCCATTCCACCCGGCGCCCGCAACAATAATGGGTAATACCGACGTTACATACATCCACACAAAGGCGAGAAAGAGCGTCTTGCCCACCGCTATTTTTCGCAGATGCCCGAATACTGGCTGTGGTAGCTTGGGCGCAGAGTACAGAAAGGTGACAAAGGCCCCGAAACATAATGCCAGTGCATGCTGCCATAAAGAAAAGAAATAAATAGCCGCCCCGATGCCCCCGGCCAGATAAAGAATGAAATGAAGGATTTTATGCCGCTGGGTCCACGTAACCCGCCTTGAAGGGCTCATACTCCCGGAAGTGAGGTACCAATGGAAATTATAGCTGCAGATAGTAGCGAAAAAGACAAAACCTACCAGGCGGCCGGAGGGAGCAACTCCCAGGAGCAGGTGACTGGTTTGCCAGACCATCAAAACAGCGCATAAGGCAATAAAAAGGCTGCTGAATATGAAAAAGTCGAAGATTTTTCTAACCACTGGTATACATCCCGTAAATAAACGTTATTGATATTCAATGACAATTTGAGGAGAAGTAATAGTGTCGCTCGATTTTCCTGCCCGGTCGATGGCTGCGAATTTAAAAACGATCGTATCGTTTTCCTGATCGCTCTGGTGAAGGGTATTATAGTCCAGCTCAAAACGAATTTGCCCCTTGGTCACATCCGTAAAATCGGGGATAGGGGACGGAAAAGTGTCTACGGCGTTTGTAGTAGGCGGGATGGGTATTTGATTCAGCCTGTTGCGAATGGCAACAAAGTTGCCCCGCGCCAGATCGGCGGAACTGGAAGTGAAGTCAAAAGTAACACTGAGGCCTCCTCCGACAGGGATCTGGGTATTGATAGATTTGATCTTGATCGTTGGTTTGGAGCCGCTATTGCTTTTGCTGCAGGAAATCACTGCAGCCGTAATGGTTATCAATAATATGGGTATCAGAAAAGACGCAAGCTTCATGATGCTGATTTGATATGTATACAAACCTACCTAATTTTGTTCAAAAGGGCTACTATTGTATAAATTTTTGCAATTCATTGACTAAAGGCGGCGGGGAGAAATAAAGGGGATATTGGCTTTCCGGGATCATGAGGCAAGGCATAAACCGGAAGTACCGGTGGCAGATCTAAAACCGGATCTTTGGGCGACTTTTGAACAAAAACCGGGTTTTCAGAGTTGTTTTTCGAATTCGGAATTCAACGGACTCCCGGACTACAAATAACAGGACATGGACGAATGGGAAAAAAAGATATTTGGGCTTAAAAATGAGGATTTCACGGCCTTCACCGCAACGGCGCTGGAGATCTTCCGGTTTCAATATGAGAATAATCCGATCTACCGCCTCTATACCGATACCCTGAGGATAGACCCTCATTCAGTGCGACAGATCCGGGAGATCCCATTTCTGCCGATCTCTTTCTTTAAGACGCATACGGTCAGGACGACGGATTTCACTCCCGAAACCATCTTCGAATCGAGCGGCACCACCGGAACCCGGGGCAGCCAGCACGAAGTGAAGGACCTCAGCCTGTATAAAAAAAGCTTCACGGCAGCATTTGAGCTCTTCTATGGGCCCATCCGGGACTGGTGTATCATCGGGTTATTGCCGGCATACCTGGAACGGTCGAACTCATCCCTGGTCGTAATGGTGGATGAGCTAATCCGGATGAGCAGACATCCGGAAAGCGGTTTTTACCTCTACGAGCACAAGACCTTATATGAATTGCTGGCGAAACTGGAGCAAAGGGGACAAAAAACCTTGCTGATAGGCGTCACTTTTGCACTCCTGGATTTCGCGGAAAAATATACTTTATCGCTCCGCCACACAGTGGTCATGGAGACAGGGGGAATGAAAGGGCGTAGAAAAGAGATCACCCGGGCGGAATTGCATGATTTCCTGAAAGAAAGACTGGGGCTGGACGTGATCCACGCCGAATATGGGATGACCGAACTCTTGTCCCAGGCTTATTCGAACGGGAATGGCCTCTTTACCTGTCCGCCCTGGATGAAGGCCGTGGTCCGGTCGGAAGATGATCCGCTGGAAATAGGAGAGGAGGGGGACGGGATTCTCAATATCATCGACCTTGCTAATATTTATTCCTGTTCTTTCCTCGCGACGGAAGATATCGGGCGCATCCATGCCGATGGACGGTTCGAGGTGTCCGGGCGGGTTGATAACAGTGATATCAGGGGGTGTAGCTTGATGGTGGTGTGAGGGGGCGGTAGTATCTTTAATTCTTTTCATCCTTTTCTGTACACAAGAGGATAATAGCCATCACGATGCCGCCGCTGCAAAACTCCGGCTGTCAATAGCTCACGAAGGTGCATCGACGCAAATCTTGTGCTTGATCCTAATCAGGATGGCGGCTGACTGATATCATAGCAGGTCGAAGAAATTGGGAATAGCTTTATTAAAAAATTCAGACGGGAAAGATATTTTTAGCCATTGATAGCCAGGATCTGGACGAAAGGACCACGGTGCCCATTTTTGTTACACATCATTTACTTTTAAATGCTGTTCCCTTAAAAACCCGATTCTTATGATCGTTATAGTAGTAGGATTGCCGGGTTCAGGAAAAAGTTATTTTGCCTCCCGGTTAGCTGAGCTGATCCATGCAGATTATATCAACAGCGACCGGCTAAGAAAAAGCATGTTTTCCGACAGATCCTATTCAGAAAAGGAGAAGTTGTCAGTTTATAATGAAATGCTGGACTTGATGCGACGGGCTATAAGGGAAAAAAAGAACCTCGTGCTGGATGCGACATTTTACAAAAATGATATTCGTAAAAGGTTCATCGATGAAGCTGAAGAGGGAGAAAATATTGTTTTTATTGAAATTACCGCGGAAGAGGCCGTCATAAAAGAAAGATTAAAAAGGAAAAGAGTCGATAGCGAAGCTGATTTTGAGGTATATCAGATCATAAAGCAGCAATGGGAGCCCTTACATGTACATCGCCTGATCTTACCATCTACAGAGAATAACATGGCGGATATGTTACGTAAAGCCACGGATTATTTAAAGCTGAGAGATGACAAAAGAGCATATTGCTAAATTACTTTCGGAAGGAGAGTTTCCGGGGCAAACCGGCCGGCCGGACTTCATTGAGACGCATATTTCATGGGTGTTCCTATGCGAACGGTTTGTATATAAAGTTAAGAAACCGATCCGTTATTCTTTCCTTGATTTTTCCACCCTGGAAAAACGGAAATACTATTGCGAAAGAGAGATTGAATTGAACAGAAGGCTTACCGACGACATATACCTTGATGTACAATCGATAAGGGAAATCTCAGGGCGATTTTATATAGGGTACGGAGAGGGAGAGATAATTGATTATGCCGTTAGAATGCGCAAGCTGGATAAGAACAGGCAAATGGATGTGCTTTTGAGCAATAATAAAGTCACAGATTCCGACATGAAGAACCTGGCGGAAAAAGTAGTCAGGTTTCACAAAAATACCGGGATCATTTTCAAAAAGGATGTTCTGCAAATTCGAAATGAATTTAACGATCTGAAAAGTGAAGCGGAATATTTGGGCGCCGCCGATAGTGCTCTCATTGATCATGCTATTGAATCGTCCGATGCATTTATTGAATCGTACAAAGATCTTTTTTTCGCCAGACTTAAAGACGGCTATTACAGGGATTGTCATGGGGATCTGCATTCCAGAAATATTTTTTTGTTGCCTGATCCTCAACCCTTTGACTGTATTGAATTCAATGATGAATACCGTCAGATCGACGTCCTGAACGAGATCGCATTTCTTTGCATGGATCTGGACGCTTTTGGACAGCAAGGATTATCTGATTTGTTTCTTGATTATTATAACAATCTCTTCCCCGTTATAAAAAACGAAAAGGACCGGAAGCTTTTTGTTTATTATAAAAGCTATCGGGCCAATATCCGTGCAAAGGTTAATAGCCTCAGAGCGCGGAACACGGGTAATGATGCCGGAAGGAAATTATCGCTGGCTGAGGCGGACAAATACCTTACATTATTAGATCAATATATGCAGATGTTATAGTATAACAATTATGCAGATGTTATAGTATAAAAGGTATCCGGGGCAGCCTTAATTTTTGGGGGGCAACGGAATTTCGGAAGGGGAAGGTTCATCCGGCTCTTTTTCAGGAATGGTTGCTGGTTCCTCTTCCGGCAATACCGGGTCTTCAGGGATCGTGCCTGGTTTAATTTCCGGATTCCGGTTTGGTTGGGGAAGTTCAGACGGGTCGGGAGACTTTTTTATTTTGCTCATGATTGTATAATTTGTCTTTATTCGGAAGAAATGAATAAAGTGATTAAAGGAAATGTTGGAATTGCATTCATTAACTCTATATGGCTTTTACAAGATAACCGCCTCAATCGGTATCCTAAGATATTGAAAGGAACACGTAAATTAAGCAGAAAATGACAGATATACTGTATTTATTGGGAATAGCCGAACAGGCAGCGCTGGAAGCGGGGAAGACCATTATGGAAGTATACAGGTCAGGAGAATTCGGCATAACAATGAAAACGGACGAATCACCGGTAACGAACGCTGACAGGAAAGCGCACGCCATCATCACGGAATGCCTCGGCAAGACAAATTTGCCTGTTCTTTCTGAAGAAGGAGCTGATATTGAGTTCGGAAAAAGGAAGTCCTGGGAATATTTCTGGTTGATAGACCCACTGGACGGAACGAAGGAATTCATTAGTAAGAATGGCGAATTTACGATCAACATCGCGTTGATCGGGGGCAAGACGCCTGCCGGAGGTGTGATCTATGTTCCCTGCACCGATACGTTGTATACAGGTTCGAATGAAACGGGCGTTTGTAAAAGGGTAAAAGGAGTGCTGACGAGGTTCCCTCCATTGGCTCGAAGGAACAGGCTGGAGGATTTGCTGCAAAGGGAACACATTACCATGGCGGTCTCCAGGTCCCATCTATCCGGGGTGACAAAGGTTTTTGCCAATCAGTTTAAAAATGTGATCCTCCTCCCGGCCGGTAGTTCCCTGAAGTTCATGATGCTCCTTGAGAACCAGGCGGATATCTATCCGAGATTAGGGACAACGATGGAATGGGACACAGCCGCTGCTCATGCGATCCTGAACGCTTCCAACAGGGGACTCTATCAACAGGACCTGGATGCTGAGCTCCTGTATAATAAGCCCGACCTCAGAAATCCATACTTTATCGCCTTGTGATTACGGGAGCTAGAGCAAAGTCTCTTTTTCAACCCGCTTATGACCCGTCTTTTTTGCACGCAGCTCAGGCAGGATCAGCAATGGAATATGCGTTTCAAACGCCATGGATCGGGTAGTGCTCTTACTAAACCACTTTTCGAACAGGGAACGGTGATGGGGCAGCATGGCCAGCATATTGATATGATACCCTTCGATAAAATGATTTAGCGCTTCCGGAATGTTCCTGCCTTCTATAGTTCCATAGGGCAGGCCCGGCGTGTGCATCATCCTGATCAGCTTGAACGGGCGATTCAGTGTTTCATAGGCTGCTTTCACCCGGTCCCTGGCCACCCGGACCAGGTAAACTTTTGAATGGAATCTTGCTGTTATTTCCTGTATTAGATCCAGCATGTGATTATCTGCATGAGGATCCAGATCACTTTCATTGGCTAGCGCGATGGAAGATACCTCGACATATCTTGCTTTTTCAGGCACTATGACTAAAGGAATGCGGGTCTTGCCCGCCAGCGCTGTTGCAGTGCTGCCCAACATCTTTCGTATGCCTTTGCCTCCTTCTTTCATGCCTGCAATGATGAGTCCGGCATTCTTTTCGGCGGCGATTTCCAGTATCGTATCTGCTGCTGCCCCCTCCCGGGTCAGCGTTTCAATAGCCACTCTGCTGCCCGTATTAATGATCTTTACTTCCTGTTCCAGGAGCTGCTGTATGTATTTTTTCATATCTGCCGGTGTTACTATTACCGGCGATTCCGTAACCGGAACAGGTATTTCCTGGTAAGAGCTAAAAAGAACTACGGTGGCATTAAAAGCCACCGCTAACTCAAGACCATAAACAGCAGCATTCCGGGAGGCTTCTGTAAAGTCGGTTGCAATCAAGATCGTTTTCATTACCTGTTTTTTTAAAATTAATGCAGATCCAGATAATGAAGATAGTTGAAAAGCTAAGCCAGCCTTATGATATACGTCAATGGGAGGTATGATTACGGTCGGCAGGAAGGATCTTACACGTTTTTGCATACGGTTTCGGGAGAAATAAGTTACAGGATCATTAATGCCACACCTGCATCACCGCTTTCCACAGCGTATTACAGCTCGTCAGTATCACCAATGAACCCACCGCAATGAACATCGCCTTGATCGGCAGCTTCCCTACCAGCCTCGCTGCAATAGGCGCCGCAATAACACCCCCCAGGATCATCCCTGCCACATCGATCAGCGGAATGCTCTTCAACAGTATAAAGAAAGTAATTGAACTTGCCAGCACAACAAAGAACTCGGCCAGACACACAGACCCGATCACGTACCGCGGATTTTTTCTTTTCGAGATCAGCGTACTCGTGACCAGCGTGCCCCAGCCCCCCCCGGCAAAAGCATCCATAAACCCTCCCACAGAAGCCAGCCACCCGGCCCCCTTCACCTTGCTCTTCGGATCTCTCTTCTTAAAGGCCTTGCGCAAAATATAATATCCCAGGTACACTGTATAGACAGACAGCGGCACCTTCACATAAGTAGCATATTTCTGCCCGTAAAAGGCCAGTGCAGCGCCAAGGATCGCCCCGATGCTTCCCGGGATCACCAGGGTGCGGAATAATTTCTTATTGATATTGCCAAACCGGTGGTGGCTATAGCCCGACACGCCGCTGGAAAACACCCTGGCCGAATGCACCCGGCTGCTCACGATGGCCGGGCTGACTCCATAGGCGAGCAGGAACGTAGTGGAAATCGTTCCGTAACCAAGCCCCATTGATCCATCCACCATCTGCGCCAGAAAGCCCGTCAGCAGCATCAGCAGGAACGCCCGAGTATCCACCCGCTGCGGAATGGTCTGCACAAAACCCAGGATATCCTGGAAACGCACCCAGGATAAAACGGCATGCCCCAGGATCATAAAGAAAAACGCAAAAAGACACCATTTGACGATCTGCTGCCATTTAGGCTGTTTAGGCGGGTGCAGGATCACCGGCGCCCCGGGACTGGTCTGTTTGGCTATCAGCACCCTGGTCAGATCATTCAGCCGCCGCACTTTTTCGGTGAAATCCCCATTCAGATTCTTCCGGATAGTATGCATATTATCCAGCACTCCTTCCATTTCATCAGGGATCATGCTTCCAATCTCTTCTTTCAGCCGTTTGGCGATGGTAGGGGACCTGCCATTCGTTGAAATGGCTATTTTCAAATTACCTTTTTTGACAATAGAACCTAAGTAGAAATCACAGAGCTCCGGCTTATCCGCCACATTGATCAGGACCCCTTTTTCCCGGGCATCCCGATGGATCTTTTCGCTGAGATCGTGGTCATTGACCGCTGCGATAGCGATATCGGTTTCGTCCAGGTCGGCCGGTTGATAAGGACGCTCCAGCAGCTCAATATTGGGAAACTCCGCCGCCCGCTCTTTTATTCTTTCATGGATGGCCGTGGCTACAAGACGGATGGCCGTACCAGGAGAATTGGACAGGACGGCATTCAGCTTTTCCAGACCGATATTCCCGCCGCCGATGATCAGCAGGCGCAGCGTCTCCAGCTTCACAAAAACCGGGAACAGATTATTCCCCGTCTCCTGATTGTCAGATTGCTGACCATCTAAAGATTCAATTTCCGTAATCCCGCTCCCTGAATGCTGAACTTCCGAAGGACGATCCCCCGAAAGTTCCACCCCCGATGGGCCCCCTTGTATGTTGTCTGCGTCCTGCGTACTCATTCTTATTTTTGCCGGGTATTCGTGTCGAATACAATAGTGAAATAATAAAATCCCCCGATCGTCGGTCCACCAAGATACTGGTAATATCTCGTATTGAATATATCAGTAGCCCCCAATTTTAGTGTACTATACAATTTGGGCAGACGATAGTTCACCTGGGCATCGATCGTTCCGTAAGAAGGAACGGTGCCAGCCGCCAGCGGACTGTTCCAGTAGAAAGAATTCTGCCAGTGCCACCCTACATTGAACCCGGTATTCTTCAGGATCTCCCGGTTACCAATGCTCACATTCGTGATCCAGTCAGGCGTATTAAAGGCCGGTGTGAAGGCATCGGACGATTGGATGCTGGCGATAGCCGCATAGCTGGCATTGGCGGTGATAGTATATTTTTTATAAAAATTATAGGAGACGCCCAGCTCTACCCCCTGATTGGTAACCTGGCTTTTCGAATTGGTCCACATTTTATACTTGGTGACCTGCCCGCCATAGATCTGGGTAGCGGTAGCCACATTCTCACCGCTGCCGATCGTGCCCGTCTTAGGCTGGGTGATATCCAGCTGACCGATAAAATGATCATACGCGCTGAAATAATAGTCCACATCGAAATAGAGCTTATTATCGAACCAGACTCCCTTATAACCCGCCTCGAAAGAGTTGATATGCTCCGGCTGAATATAGGTATAGGTGCTTTGCACCAGCAGACCTGCTTCTTTTTGAATGGCGTCAGCCTGGGACAGTCCGTTATTGTTGATGTCCGCATTCACCGCATTCTTAAAGGACGTTACCGATGAATTGAGGTAAGAGTTCTCGAAGGCCTGTAAATGCTGCGAAACATCCTGGAGACCTCCCAGGCGGCGGACGCCGCCGTTGTTCACAAAGGCAAAGCCTTCAAACAGCGTAGGGAACCGATATCCATTCTGGAACGACAGCCGGAAATTATGCTGTTGCCTGGGCGAGTAGACCAGCGCGATCCGGGGATTGACCTTGGGACTGAAATATTCGGTCTTGTCTACGCGAACAGATCCCGTGATCTTTAATTTTTCATCGAATAGCTGCTTGGTAGCCTGGATGAATCCCCCATAGCTAAAGTAATGGAAATCCTTGTTCGCCAGCTTGGGATCTGCATAAGCCCCGGGGTTAACGTAGTTGTTCCCGTCGGGCGTAACGATATAGTTCCGGTAATTGGCTCCGGTAAGGATCTGAATGAAGGGGATGATATGCGACCAGTCGTATTGACCTTCCACATGTACGAAAGCCGACTTGAGCAGCATCTGCGCCCCTACCGTATCCCAGTTATTGGTGTGGATGATCTTGTTGCGCACGCTGTCAAAGGCCCTGGTGCCGGGCAGATAACGCCCGTTATCGGCCGAAGTCCGCGCGGCATCCAGCGAAGCCTGCACATTCTGATAGGCAGGGCCCCCGGTGGTATTATAGGCCGAGTTAAAGGCTGAGGTATAGTCGTTCCACCACTGGTTGGATTTCTTAAAGGCCATATCGATATTTTCACCCAGCGGCCGGAAATTAAAGGAATTGTTGCCGGTATTCTCGTAGGTATAATAAGCCTTGATGCCGAAATCCCGCCCCTTTATATCCAGGGCATGCTGCTGGATCCTTTCTCCGTCCAGCCGTACGCGGTTGCCCCGCTGATAATTATTGGTGGCGACACCGATCCGGTAGGTATAAGCTATTTCGGTAAGAGGAGTGAGCTTATAATGAAGGGCAAGATCCAGCTTCGTATTCCTGACAGCGTAACCGGTAAGGTCTTTTTCTGCATAACCTGTCCGGGCAACATCGTATTTCTTCCCTGCCAGCGTCAGCGTCTTCAGGTCGCTGTTATATTCATCTCCATAACGGTTGATCAGATCTGCGGCCGGATTATGGGCCGCTACAGGAGCATTCGTCTTATTGCCTACATCAAAATACTGGTCATGCGTATTGTTCGCGATCCAGTCCGTTCCTTCCGAATGAGCGGCATTGATCTTAAAAGCGAATTTTCCAAACGCCCTGGCATAACGGATAGCTGATTCCGTGTACAACGCGGCATCATGATCCTTGTCATTGACATGGTTGACCCCAACTTTCTGGTAAATGCTCAGTCCTTCATATTGAAAAGGAGATTTGGTCTTAAGGTTCGCGATCCCGTTGATCGCATTCAGGCCATAGATGGCGGAGGCGGCGCCCGGTATCAGTTCTACGCTTTCGATGTCCAGCTCCGTCGGCCCGACTGCGTTGGCGACCGGCGCCCCGATACCCGGCGAAATATTATCGACCCCATCCACCATCTGTAAGAAACGGGAATTGGTGGTGCCGCTGAATCCCCGGGTATTCGGCACTTTATAACCCAAACTCAGGGTTGTCATCTGAACTCCTTTTATATTCTCCAGGGCATCATAAAAAGTAGGAGCGGGGCTCTCTTTAATGGCCCGGAGATCAAGCTTTTCGATCGTCACCGGCGAACGGAGGATGCTCTCGGATACCCGCGATGCCGTCACTACGACCTGGTCTACCAGCACGTTCTGGGAGTTGAGGGATATGCTGATGCTGCTGGTTCCTGGTTCACTGACCGTGAACTCCTGCGCTTTATAACCGATGGAGGAAAAAACAAGCGTAAGCGGTAATTTCCGGGTAGTCTTTAAATGGAAAGAGCCGTCGGCGGCAGCGACCGTACCGGCAGACGAGCCCTTGATCCGGATGGAGGCGCCGCCCAGCGCCTGGTTGTTGACAGAGTCGTAGATCTTTCCTGAAATGACATAGGGATCCTGGGCAGAAGCCCCCAGGAATAAGGATACAAGGGTTAGCGTGAATAAGGCAATTCTTGTAAGCATTAGTCTATTGATTTAGTAGAATATGTAGGTAAAAAAAGGAGTATGTCTGCATGCCGAAAATCAGATTATGTCCCCGGTGGGACAACAGCATTCCTTACAACGCGCGGGGCATAAAAGGTGGTTCATGGCGCAAACTTAAATAAAATCCTACTAAATAGATAGACTTTGTGGAAATATTTTTTTGTTTTTCATACCTTATACCAACGCTGGCGCAGCGCGAAATCCCCGAATTTCTCCCCATTGGCCTTCTCTTTCTTATACAGCCGGAATAACAGATCCAGTTCGGAAAGGATCGCCCCCTCCTCCAGGTTTTCTTTGTAGAGCCTGTTCAGGCGGGTGCCTTCATGATCGCCCGCCAGGTGCATATTGTAACGCCCGGGGGCCGTACCGATGAAGCCAATCTCCGCTGCATAGGGCCTGCCGCAGCCATTGGGACAGCCGGTCATCCGGATGATGATATTCTCTTCGCTGATAGCATGTTTCACCAGCAGAGGCTCGATCCTGCTGATCAGCTCAGGAAGGTAACGTTGGGCTTCCGCTAATGCCAGGGGGCAGGTGGGTAAGGCTACGCAGGCAATGGAATTCTTACGGATAGCGGAAGCAGCTTCCGTATGTTCGATGATCTTATATTTACTAAGGATCTTATTGATAGCAGGTTTGTCTTTAGGGGCGATATCGGCCAGGATCAGGTTTTGGTTGCCGGTGAAGCGGAAATTGGCTTTCCCGGTTTCGGCAATTTCCAGCAGGGCCGTCTTCAGCGCCACTTCTTCATCGTCCAGGATCCGGCCATTCTCCACGAAAGGAGTATAGTACCAATTCCCCCGGTGGTTCTGCTCCCAGCCGTAATAATCCGTCCTGTCCGTAAAGGAATAGGGACGGGCAGCTTCGAGCGCAAACCCTGTTCTTTTCTCCAGCTCCGTCTTATACCATTCCAGGCCATATTTGTCTACCGTATACTTCAGCCGGGATAACTTACGGTCGCTCCGGTTGCCATAATCCCGCTGGATAGTAGCGATCTCATATACGGCCTTGAAAAGTCGTTCGTCTGCCGGAACAAACCCTATAACAGATGCCAGTCTCGGATAGGTCTCCGCATTGCCGTGCGTAGCCCCCAGGCCCCCGCCAATGGCAATATTGAATCCCTTCAGCTCCTCCTTTTCAATGATGGCGATCAGGCCCAGGTCATTGGTGAGGACGTCGATATCATTGTTGGGTGGAATGGAGATGCCAATCTTGAATTTCCTCGGAAGATACCGGTCCTGGTAAAGTGGATCTTCTTCCTGCTTTTTATCGGTGAGCTTTTCCTCATCCAGCCAGATCTCATAATACCCATGGCTTTTAGGCAACATTAATTCACTGAGTTTTGCCGCATGAGCATGCACCTGCTCATGAATGGCAGACTGCATAGGATGGGCGGCGCAGGTGACATTCCGGTTGACATCGCCGCAGGCGGCAATGGAATCCAGCCGGGTCGCGCTGAATGATTTGATGGTCGGCTTAAGATCGGATTTGAGAAGTCCGTGCAATTGCAGCGTCTGACGGGTGGTGATCTTGATGACCCCCGTAGAATGCTCTCCCGCGATATGGTGCGTATCGATCCATTGTTTCGGGGTGAGGAAACCTCCCGGGATACGAAGCCGGATCATAAAGGAATAAAGGCGTTCCAGCTTCTTTTCGGCCCGTTCTTCCCTTCTGTCCCGGTCGTCCTGCTGGTACATGCCGTGGAATTTGATCAGCGTCTGGTCGTCCTCCCGGATAGCCCCGGTAATCTCATCCTGCAGGCTCTCGGCCAATGTTCCCCGGAGTCCATCGCTTTTTTGTTTGATCTTCTCGACAGCCGATAAATTCAGATTCTTTGGATCGCTCATTTCAATGTTATTTTGATTGCCTTTCAATATACATCCTTAACAAACCTTCCGGCCTCCTTCAATTCATCCAGGTAACCTGTAGCCTGTGTGGCATTCCTTTTCCCTTCCTGTTGTACGATATGCAGCAAGGTTTCCTCCACGTCTACGCTCATGGGCTCCTTGGCGCCGCATAGGTATAGATAGGCGCCGCCTTCCAGCCATTCGAACAGCTCGGCGGCAAACTTCCGCATCTTATGCTGCACATAGACCTTTTCCTTCTGATCCCTGGAGAAAGCCGTATTGACCCTCGTCAGCACGCCCGTCTGTATCCAGTTCTGGATCTCCGTCTGGTAGAGAAAGTCCGTAGTGAAATGCTGATCTCCGAAGAACAGCCAGTTCTTCCCGCTGGCCCCGGTGGCATCTCTTTCCGCCAGGAAAGAGCGGAAGGGAGCGATGCCCGTGCCGGGACCGATCATGATGATATCTTTATCATGAGCAGGCAGCTTGAACTGAGAATTCCGGTGAACATAAAATTCAAGGGATTGGTCCGGCAATAATTGAGACACGACATCGGAACACAACCCATGTTTAATCTCCCCATTTATGAAAAAAGTATCCTTTGCTACCGTGATATGCACTTCTCCGGCATGTGCCTCCGGGGAAGAAGAAATAGAATACAGCCTGGGAGCAATGGGCTCCAGGATGGCTATAACTTCCCGGAACTGCGCAGCATCTCTTACCGGGTAGATCTTCAGCAGGTCCAGCAGCCCGATCCTGGTCTCAGGAATGTCCTGTTTTACAAGGATCGCATACTTTTTCACAACCCTTTCAGGCAGAAATACAATATTCAGCTTTTTCTTCAGCAGGTCGAAGATCTTCCATTCTTCGTCGCGGTAAGCCGCTCTTGCCGTCGGATCGATCCCGGTAAGGCTGATAATGGCCTCTACCGTAACCAGCGGATTCTCCGGTGTGATCCCGATAGAATCTCCCGGCTCGTAATCGGTGTCTTCTGCTGCAATTTCCAGGTGATAGGTCTCTTTAGCCGATCCTCTGTCATTCAGATTGATATTGGCCAGGACCGTGCCGGTGTGGAATCTCTTCCCGCTGTGTTTGCGTGGAGACGAAGCCCCAACCGCGAAACCGCTGCCACCGCCTGATGCCAGGTTCACGTCGCTGCCGGCGCCGCCACTGCCCGTCACACCACTGCCCGCCACACCACCCAACCCTGCCAGCGTTCCATTGCCGGCATTAGCACCGCCGCCATTCAATCTTTGCAATACCTGGTCAAACCATTGGAACGCCTCATCCTCATAATCCGTATCGCATTTCTGCAGGGAGACGATACGTTGTGCCCCCTTGCTCTGAAATTGCTGATCCACATCTTCCCCCGCCTTGCAGAAAAGAGGGTAAGCGGTATCCCCCAGGGCCAGCACGCTGTATTTCAGCTTATCCAGGCGGAAACCATCCCCATGGATATGATCGTAGAATTTTTTCGCGGAAGCAGGAGGCTCTCCGTCTCCCTGTGTACTGATGATGGTAAAGAAATATTCTTCTTTGGCCAGATCGGTGAGACGGTATTGTTCCAGCCCCACCAGCTTGGCATTGATGCCCTTCTTTTTAGCTTTTGCTGCAAAGTCTGTCGCCAGTTTTTTCGAATTGCCGGTCTCCGTGCCATAAGCAATAGTGATTTTGCCAACAGCCGGCCGGGCAGGGGCCTCCGCCTCATGGGCCGATGATGGTGTTATGCCGGGCAGTATGGCCTGTCCCGCGCTCTGCGCTACCACGCCGGCCAGGTAACCGCTCAGCCAGATCAGCTCTTCTTTGGAGGAGCCGGCTATCAGCTCCTGCAATGTTTTAAGTTTTGGGGCTGTCAGCATAAAAATATTTTTTTGAAGTGGATTGTTTTTCCGTCCGTGAAGCCACTTGTGAAGCCGCTTGCGAAACAGCGACCGGAGCGAAATAATTTTCTTTGCTATGACTGTCGGGCAGCCATTGAAAAGGCTCATGCAAGGCCGCTACTTTCCCGATAATGATCAGGGTAGGGGAGACATAATGACTACCTCTTTTGGAAGACAGATATTCGTGGATCGGACAATTGTAGACATGTTGCAGGGGGGTGGTCGCCTGTTCGATCACCGCCAGCCATTTATCAGCCCCGATCCCGTATTGTAATAAATTTTCTACTAAATGATCCAGGGGGTCGGAAGACATATAGAACACCAGGGTATCTGCCGTCTGCGCCAGGTCCTTCCAATAGGACTCATTCAGGTCATCCTTCTTATAATGGGTCAGGAAACGGACGGCTGTGGAATAACCTCTCGCCGTTAAAGGGATCGCGGCATAAGCGGCAGCGCCCAGGGCGGCCGTTATTCCCGGGATGATCTCATAAGGTATCTGGTGAGTAGCAAGGGTCCGGAGCTCATCTAAAATATTGGAAAAGATCGACGCATCTCCGCCTTTCAGCCGGACGACCAGCTTGCCGCTGCCGGCATGTTCCACCAGCAGGTCATTGATATGGGATTGAGGAGTAGACCCCTCTTTGCTGCATTGTTTGCCAACGGAGAGGAGAAGGGCATCTTTCCTCATATAGTTAGTAAGGATCTCTTCGCTTACCAGTCGATCTGTAATAACCACATCCGCTTTTTGCAGGTAACGGAGCGCTTTGATCGTCAGCAGTTCCGGATCGCCCGGACCTGCTCCGGCCAGGATCACCTTGCCCACTGGCTTTCCAACGGATATGTCAGTCCCGGCCAGTCTAAAAGATTGGTTGGATAATTCGTTGTTATATTGGTTGACCTCGCTCATTTAATTCACTATTTAATAGCTTCTACATCATCTTTTCAAAGGGCCGGCAGTCTTACCCCTTCAGGACCGGGACTACTGTATCATACAAGCACCCACCGTCACATTACTCGTCTCATCGATCAGGATCGCTCCGCCATTAACCTGCAGGTCCGCATAGGAATCGAAGGGCAGGGGAGAGGCTGTCCGGATAGTAGCTTTTACGATATCATTCAGGCCGGCTGATTGCAGGGAGTAATTCTTTTCCAGCGTGTTCACGTCCAGGCGGTATTCAATCTCTTTTACCACGCTTCTCACGGTCCGGCTGCCGATCTGCAGCAGGTACTTGTTGCCCGGGACCAGT
This sequence comes from Chitinophagales bacterium, assembly GCA_015655015.1. Classification (GTDB taxonomy): domain Bacteria; phylum Bacteroidota; class Bacteroidia; order Chitinophagales; family Chitinophagaceae; genus Puia. The sequence goes on from JAATFV010000195.1 coordinate 35,955, forward strand.
AATTTGCTGTCCATCCAGCAGAGCAATACTTCCAGTTCCTGTTCGACACGGGGCTGGTGATCAGTTTTGGCGATCAGGTCGCCCCGGCTGATATCGATATCATCTTCCAGCTGTAATACGACGCTTTGCGGGGCAAAGGCTTCTTCCACCTGCCTGCCGCCGGTTTCAATGCTTTTGATCCTGCTGGTCAGTCCTGCCGGCAGTACAGTGATAGTATCGCCTTTCCGGTAGATGCCGCTGACGATCTTTCCGGCATAACCCCGGTAATCATGCCATTCCTCCGTCTGGGGACGAATGACATATTGTACCGGAAGACGGGCGTAATCCAGGTTGATATCCTTTGCCACTTCCGTCTTCTCCAGCAGCTCCAGCAGGGTGGGTCCTTCATACCAGTCCAGGTGGGTAGACCTGTCCACGATATTATCCCCTTTCAGGGCGCTGATCGGCAGGTAGACGACATCCCGTAGTTTCAGGGTCTTTGCTATCTCCGCAAAGTCCATGGCGATATTATTATAGACATCCTGAGAATAAGACACCAGGTCCATTTTATTGATAGCGACCACCACATGGGGAATATTCAACAGGCTGGCGATGATCGAATGACGCCTTGTCTGCTCTACCACTCCATTGCGGGCATCGACCAGGATGATGATCAGGTTGGCATTACTGGCCCCCGTGACCATGTTCCGGGTATATTGAATGTGTCCGGGTGCGTCTGCAATGATGAATTTGCGTTTGGGCGTGGAAAAATATTTATACGCTACGTCGATGGTGATGCCTTGTTCCCGCTCGGCGCGGAGCCCGTCGGTGAGCAGGGCCAGGTCGATCTCTCCGTCCTCTTTATTCCTGCTTTGCTTTTCCAGCGCTTCGAGCTGGTCCGCCAGTATGCTCTTGCTGTCATACAACAGGCGGCCGATCAGGGTGCTTTTCCCGTCATCCACACTGCCCGCTGTTATAAATCGCAACAAATCCATTTTGTTTTATTTTGGATCTTAAATTTTGAATTTTAAATGCACGCCGGTAATGACTCCGCATTATTATTCATTATTTAAAATGGTTAGAACTTAAGGTGGTTTATTTTAAAAATAGCCGTTCTTCTTCCGGTCTTCCATCGCAGCCTCCGATATCTTATCATCGATCCTCGTTTCCCCTCTTTCACTGGTACGGGTAGCTGTAATCTCTTTAATGATGTCATCGATGACCGATGCAGTCGACTCCACGGCTGCCGTACAGGTCATATCCCCCACCGTACGATAACGTACCTGCTTTTTACGGATCTGATCAGTGGCATCCAATCGGATAAAGGGAGATACCGCCACCCATTGCCCTTCATAATCGATCACTTCCCGCTCATGTGTGAAATAGATGGAAGGCAGGCCGATCTTTTCACGACGGATGTAATTCCAGATATCCAGTTCCGTCCAGTTGCTGATGGGGAACGCCCTTACATTCTCACCTTTCCGGATCCTGCCATTGTAAATATTCCAGAGCTCAGGCCGCTGCCTTTTGGGGTCCCAGCCGCCAAACTCATCTCTTACGGAGAAGATCCTTTCTTTTGCCCTTGCCTTCTCTTCATCCCGCCGGGCGCCTCCGATCAGAGCGTCAAAGCCGAACTCTTCGATGGTGTCCAGCAGGGTAAAAGTCTGCAGGGCATTCCGGCTGGCGAACTTACCGGTAGGCTCCGTTAGCTGCCGGGTGCGTATCGTATCTTCCACGTTACGTACGATCAACTTCTCCCCGATCTGCGCTGCCAGCTCATCTCTGAAGCGTAATGCTTCCGGGAAATTGTGCCCGGTATCGATATGCACGAGCGGAAATGGGAATTTCCCGGGACGAAAAGCTTTTAATGCCAGGTGAACCAGTGTAATAGAATCCTTGCCTCCACTGAAAAGAAGGGCCGGCCGCTCGAACTGGCCCGCTACTTCCCGGAGGATATGTATGGCCTCCGATTCCAGGTGGTCAAGGTAATCCAGGCTCCTGACCCCGGAAGGAGAGGAGGGCAACGCGTCATTATTGGTATTGTTATGGCTCATAATTTGCTGATTAATGCTGACCGGTCTTTTGCCCGGTCGAAATTTCTCTGAATGCCGGCGCCTCGGAAACATGCAGGCCGCATTCTTTTTTACTGCTGTCTTCCCACCACCACCTGCCGGCGCGAAAGTCTTCCCCGGCCCTTACAGCCCGGGTACAGGGCGCACAGCCGATACTGACAAAGCCCTTATCATGTAATGGATTGTAAGGAACATTGAATTCTTCGATGTAGGTCCTCACTGTTGAAGTATCCCAGTGAAGGAGGGGATTGTATTTAATAACCCCATTACCTTCATCCCATTCCAGCAATTGGTGATCTTTTCTTTCCGGAGAATGTTCCGCCCGCAGCCCTGTTATCCATACCGCTTGCCCTTTCAATGCTCTTTTTAACGGTTCGACCTTCCGGATATGACAGCACGATTTCCGGTTGTCCACGGATTCATAAAAGGCATTGGGGCCTTTTTCATTAAGATAATTCTCCAGTAAATTCCTGTCGGGATAATAGGCCCGGATCCTGGTATTGTATTTTTCATTGGTGGCGCTCCATACGGAATAGGTCTCCGCAAAAAGCCGCCCGGTATCCAGGGTGAAAATGGTCACAGGGACTTCATGCGATAAAATATGATGGGCAATGACCTGGTCTTCTATACTGAAACTCGTGGAAAATACTACCTGCCCCGGAAAACGGACTGCCAAAAGAGCTAAAGTCTCATCAATGTTTAGTCCCTTAATTTGGTCGATTAATCGGGGAATATGATTTCTAATTGTACTGTCCATGATTGGTGGTTATTGTCGAAAGAAATGTCTAAAAATGCAGCGGATAGACGACCAGGGTCAGCAACAACAACAATTGCTGCAACAAAAGGGGGACATATACAATATCGGAGAAATTTCTTTGGTCATTTTTAAGTCTACCATTATGATGGACAAAGATATAGGAGAAAGTTCATTTAAAAAATAAATTTTTACCATCCCGGGACCTGCTGACCACCAGCCGGACTAGTCGTCCGCGGCCTCCCTTGCATAACCCATCTTATTCGGTTATTTTTGCCAAAACAATTGAATATGAAAAAGTTAGCCCTATGTTTACTCCTCGCAGAAAGCGTCCTGGCCGGGTCCGCATCGGCACAAATCAGAGTAGGTCCGGACATCAATATCGGCTCCCAGCCGGTATGGGGGCACACCGGTGTCCTAACACCCGCCGTGTTTTACGACTACCGGGAATAATGGAGAATATGAGTGGGATTAGGGCCTATAATTTATTGATTTCATCCTCCGAAAGGCCCGAACTATTACTTATTATGTGGACCGGAATACCGTTTGCTTTAAGTGCTTTAGCCATTTCAATCTTTCCTTCAATCTTTCCTTCAATCTTTCCTTCGTCCCTTGCTGTATCTATGACATTTTTCAAATCGCGATATGTCTTTAGGCTATGTTCGTAGCTATTCCATTCAGATTGGTCAAGCCTGGCCAGAGCAGCCTTTTCAAACGCTTTTTCAAACACCACCTCTCCTTCAAAGATCCTGGGTATAGTTTGAAAGTCCTCTAAATGTTTAATGAAGTACAGCCACTTATCCAGACGGGTTACTAACTCATCCTCCCCCTTATTAAAATTGGGCATTTCAAGATAAATGTAGGTGAGCTTCTCGTAAAAGGTCCTTCCATTTTGGTTCTTCAATTTTATAACATGGACCACTTCACTTTTCTCGGGCTCAGTTTCATAATCATCGAACGTGAAATCCAAAATACCTATGCAAAAAACGGCTTTCAGATTATAGTTCCAATCTCCTTTATCTGCCTGTTCCCGGATCGGGAAAGTTGAATAATAAATAGTCCTTTCTTTAAAGTAATTTTGCTTAGCCTTTTGCAGCTCAACGATAAATTTTTCTCCCTGCTCATTTTCGCAATAAATATCATAGATCGCTTTGCGATCTTCTTCCGCCTGGCCTAATTGTTCCGCATTTCTAAAAGAAAGATTTTTTATGGGAATGGAAAGGGGCAAAAGAGCGTTCAGGAAGTCAATCAGCAAAGGTTTACTGGCTTCTTCACCAAAGATCTTCTTAAATCCAAAGTCCGTAAATGGGTTTACATATATTGCCTTCATAATTTTTGTTCCTTAATCTGAGGATCAGGACAAATTTACAAAATATCCGGCATCTAAAGTTTTACTTCAATTCCTGCTGCACCGCCGGAGCCGTCACCCCCTTCGCATACTGTTTCTCCCATTCCCCCATCTGCATCAGCATCTGATAAGAAGAAAGAATATCCTGCGCAAATTGCGCCTGCCTGTCTGAAAGATTGCCTCCCTTACCCTGCATCAGCATCTGTGCATTGATCGCCAGCTGCTCATCCGGCATATTATCTCCCAAAGACTTATAATAGCGCATCTGCTGCTCCAGATCTTTTTTCACGGAAGCCGCCACCTTTTTTGCCAGGGTCATATCACCGGATACATAACAGGCCTCCAGGAACCGGAAAGAGAAATAATCATGGAGATTATTCTGGTTGGAAGTCATGCCATAAGGGAAATTGGACTCCAGTACATTCTGATCGAAATGCTCCAGCAGCTTGCGGGCGGAATCCTTATTTCCAGCCGCCGCCAGGCTCAACGCCACCTGCGCATGAGCATACTTGATACTATTCAGATGACGGCGGTTCTCCTCATCATAATAGACGCCGGGCTTATTCGCACCTCCGTAAGCAAATTTCTCCATAATGGTCTTATACGCCGTTTCATTATCCACATTGCCATTCTCCACCGGTGTCAGCTGATACGACAGCCCTCTCAAACGGGCATATTTTGCCAGGCCCAGCTCGCCTAATTCCTGCGGAGAAGTGAAGCAAATAGGCCTCTTCCATTTATTGGTAGCGATGATAGCCAGCATCGCCAGGTCATTCTTCAGCAGATAATGTTTCTGCGCGGGAATATCCAGCCGCAATTCACTCACTACGCTGTCTCCGGCATGCACCGTTCCATTCTCTCTCACCGTGTTCAGATCCACCGGTACGGTGAATTTCTGCGTGGGAACCATGTTGATGATACTGCCATTGTCCGTCGGACTGGTATACTTTGGATCATCGCTGGCCACCACATTCTTCAGCACATCATACAGATCATAATACTTACTCTGATCATAGCCCGGTATTTTATCGGTAAAATATGCGACATTCCGCTTGTCCCCCATGATCTGCTCCGGAGTGAAGATCACATCGAAGGGAGCGCTCTGGTTGATCTTATACCGCAGCTGGTTCATGTACCAGTCCGTACCCAGCAAGGTATTGACCATCACGCGGACATCCGGACGGATGCCTTCCACTTCCTGCGCATACCAGAGCGGGTAAGTATCGTTATCCCCGAAAGAAAATAAAATGGCATTCGGCGGACAGCTTTCCAGGTAATCCTTCGCCAGATCCCTGGCCAGCGTCTTTTTGCTCCGGTCATGATCGTCCCATTCCTGGCTGCCCATGAGGACAGGAACCGCCAGAAAACACAGGCCTGCGGCAGCATAAGATGCCATCGCCGCCTTGCCTTTGAATAAAAATTTCTCAAATATTTCCTTCACCCAGAGGACACCAAGGCCGATCCAGATGGCAAAAGCGTAACAGCTGCCTGCATAAGCATAATCCCGTTCACGGGGCTGCTGGCCGGCCTGGTTGAGGTACAGGACGATGGCAAAACCAGTAAAGAAGAATAATAATCCCGTAACCCAGAAATCCCTCTTGCCGTATTTTAGCTGGAAGACCAGCCCGATCAATCCCAGGATAAAGGGCAGCAGGTACATCCGGTTATAGGACTTATTATTGGTGTGAATGCTATCCGGCATTTTACTCTGGTCGCCTAAAAAGAAATTATCTATAAAAGAGATACCCGTGATGGCATTCCCGTCACGGGGATTGCCAAACCCTTCCAGGTCATTTTGTTTGCCGGAGAAATTCCACATGAAATAACGCCCGTACATCCACCAGGTCTGGTACGTGATAAAATATTTGATATTATTGGCCATGGTAGGCTGATCGCCATCTCCGATACCCGCATACTTTTTATAGGTGTCCACTTCCCGGCGATCGTTGCTGCTGTTCCACATACGGGGGAAAATATGTGAAGAAGGCGTATTTCCCCAGTCCTGTCCCACGATCTTTCCGGCTACCTCATATTTCTCTTTTCCTTTTACATACAGGTCACCCCCGTCAACGGCAGGAGGCTGATCGGTGAAGTCAGGGCCATAGAGGATGGGCCAGTCACCATACTGGTCACGGCTGAGATAACCTACCAGGCTCACGGGATTATCCACATTGTACATATCCACGGCCGGATCGGCATTGGAACGGATGATCGTGGTAAAATAGGTGGAATAACCCAGCAGCATGAAGGCAGCACACCAAAGCCCCATCTTGAGATAATAATATTGTTTGCGTACAGCCCAGCGGATGGCCACAACCAGGGCTGCTGTCAGCAGTACAAAGAAAGTGGCAAACCCGACGAAGAAAGGCAAACCCATGGAATTGACAAAGAAGATATCGAATGCCCCCGCTCCCTTGATGGTATACTGGATGACGAACTTCTGAACGACACCCGTGATGCCGCAACCAATGATAAAAGCGATAATGGTGCCCCAGGTAGTAGGCTTATACCGTTTGAAATAGTAGACCATAACGATGGCCGGGATGGTCAGCAGGTTCAGCAGGTGGACGCCGATGGAGAGGCCCATCATATAAAAGATAAAGATGATCCATTTGTCGGCTCCCGGTTTGTCGGCATTATGCTCCCATTTGAGGATGGCCCAGAACACCAGGGCGGTGAAAAAGGCGGAGGAAGCGTACACTTCCCCTTCAACGGCGCTGTACCAGAAGGAATCGCA
>JAATFV010000122.1 GCA_015655015.1 Chitinophagales bacterium
TAGAAAATTTAAAGTTGCACAAAAAAGAACAATGATAAAAAAAATAGCAGTTATAGCTTGTTTGCTCCTGGCGATAGCAGATGCGCAGGGGCATAATGCGCCAATTTCTCCCAATGGACCATCAGCTAAAACGCCGGTAACGGAGAAACGTATTCCGCTGAAAGTGCTGTACGTCGGTTACAGTCCGGACAGATCCATGCCGCAAAAGCTGGTATACTACATGACCTCCGATAGCCTCTATCCAAAGATATACCGGGAAAGAATGAAGGATTTCCGGTCCTTCCTGGAAAAGAATTTCACCGTCGTCCGGACAGTCGACGTTCGGGATTATTCCGCAAAACTATCCGATTCGGCAGATGTGACCATCATGGATGCCGGACCGGTGACCCTGCCGGCGGACTTTGACAGGCCCATGATCCTGATGGCAGCTATGGCCCCCAATGCGGGGCTGCCCATCGGACTCAAGTTCGACTGGTACTGCCAGTGCCTGGAGGCAGATGCGCTCCACATCCGGGCAGAACATCCCATCTTCAACACACCCAATAAAGTGCACCTGACCCTGGTCGAACGACCAACACCCGGCTCTTTCTTCAACGGTTTCCAGGGATTGACCACTCCCGCGACCATGCCCATGTGGCGGGTGCTGACCCGGTCATATGGTATCGGTTCCCCTTACCTGATAGGAATGGTCGCCCATGGCGAAGGTTTCGATGACTCCCCGGACGCAGAAGTCATCTCCGGAGGCGTCTGCCTGAAAAATGCGGAAGCGGTAGCGCTGGGCCGGCATGGCAACTATTTTATGTGGGGATTCTCCGGCTCACCGGACTATATGACGAATGAGGCCAACGAGGTCTTCATCAATACGATCTGTTATATCCGTAAATTCGATCATCAGCGGGTACTGGTGAAAAAAGTCCAGATAGAGACAAGAGAAGGCCTCGACGAGAAGATGTACCGGATCGATGAATCCGTTTATAGTAAGGCCATCGTTTCCCGGAAAGAAGGCAACCAGCGTCTGAAAAAAATGCAGGACTCCCTGCGGGCCCAAAAGGCGGCTGGTCAGAACATCGGCTGGAACAACGAAATGTTCCTCAAAATGCCTATGACGGATGCCGTGGAAAGTTTTGATGATTATATAAAAGGGTATGCAGGTCCGGAACTTTTCGCCCGTTTCGGCGCCCATACCCAATTGTATCACCAATATTACCGGGACAACTACGAGTACTTTTATCCCTTCGACGGGTACAGTCTGCAATTGGATACCGATGCCCAAAAGCTAGGTCTCTCCAACCGGAAGGTAGCGATATTGGAAAAATGCATCGGCCTCCTGGAGGAACAACAGGATACGGCACTGGCCCGGCGGGTGCTGGAAAGGTATACGGTAGAACATTTCCCGAACGCCGCTGCCTGGCGGGAATGGCTCACGAAGAATAAAGACCGGCTGTTCTATACGGAAGCAGGAGGGTTTAAATTTATGGTCAACACCTATGCGGCTGCTCCTAACACAGCAACGTCTGCATCCACTACCTCGAGCTCATCCTCCACAGCTCTTTCGTCCGTCACTACTGCCTCCTCTGTCACTGCTTCAGCCACCACTGCCTCCGCACGTAATGTCTCCGCCGCTACTGCTTCAGCGGCCAAAGACACCGAACAGGCTCCCACCTCCGCCGATCCGGTCGTAATAGCCGCCCGCCTGGAAGACAGCCAGGACAAGAGTAAACGACACCTGATCGTCGACGCGGATATCCTGAAAGGATGGCATATCTACGCCTATGTAAGCAAAGAAAATCCGTTCATACAGACGGAGATGCTCCTGGACCTGCCGGAAGGCGCCACATCGGATAAAGAGTGGCAGAGCTCGGCGGGTTTGCCTTTTCCGGGAAATGACGGTATCTTCGTCTATGAGGGGAAAGTGCGCTTTACGGTCAACGTCGATTGCACACAGGTACGACCGGGAGCTACGATCAAATGCGGCCTGTATTACCAGGTCTGTAACGATACAAAGTGTTTCCCTCCTAAAAAGAAGTTGGTTGAGATAAAAATATAATAACGCATATGAAAAAAACAGGTTTTGCCTTGTTATTATTACTTCCGGTTTTTGCAGGCTTCGCGCAGAAGCCTGCCAATCGCCCGGTGCTGCACCATCCGGCCGCTGACTTTACGTTGAAGACACCGGCCGGAGAAGACCTCCGGCTTTCTTCCCTGCAGGGGCAGTACGTTCTCGTGGATTTCTGGGCTTCCTGGTGTATGCCATGCCGGGCGTCTATCCCGCATTTAAAGCAGGTCTACGACAGTTATCATAAAGACGGGCTGGAATTCGTCAGTGTTTCGATCGACGATAAAGCCGCGAACTGGAAAAAGGCGGTAGAGCAGGAGCAGATGCCCTGGAAGCAGGTCCTCGACACCTATACCGGGGATAATAGCGCTGCGGATGTCTCAGGCGGTTATGGTATCAGAATGATCCCTTATACCTTGCTGCTGGATAAAGAGGGGAAGGTCATTGCGATCAATCCCGAGCCGCCTGCCCTCGACAAACAGTTAAAGAAGGTATTCGGACATTAAGATCGTCTTTGGACTTTTTTTAAAATCGATAAAGTACTTTTCTACTGGAAGGTTAAATCCATCTGCAAGGAGCCTGAAAATGCGACTTAAAACGAGCGCAGATTTTTCGGGAGATATCCAAATAACTAAAATTTCAGATTGAAATTATTTTACCTTGCATTTATTTTATGCTAACACGTTGCCAGGTAGAATCCGAATTAAGTCTTGCTTATCTGCACGCCATTGCAGCAAAAGCGGCTTTTTCAGTCGATGTGCCACACATTGATAGCGATAGTGTGGATGCGATTGTTGCGGCAAAAGGAAAACTTGCACCTGATTCCATTGCCTTCTCTCCCAGAATAGAGATCCAATTGAAATCAACCATTAATGCTGCGATAAGCAGTCATGGCATGATTGCTCATCAGATCCCCTTAAAAAATTATAATGACTTAAAAGCGCCTACTGTTTTACCAAGACTGCTTGTTTTACTGGCACTGCCTCCACTGGATATTGACTGGCTGGTGCATCATCCGGACAAGCTAATTTTACAAAAGTGCGCTTATTTCCTTAACTTGAAAGGAATGCCTGACCTAAGTGGTGTGGCTGATCCGACTGTTCATATTCCGGCAGGCAATATGCTAACACCCGATTCATTACGGCACTTAATGATAAAAGCTTCAAAATATCAGGATCTATGACGTCATCAGACATTCTTAAGGCAATTCCTGAACTAAAGTATACGGAAATTCAGGCCTACCTGCGTAATACGGGTTGGCAGCGAGTGGAGACCGGCAAAGAAAGTATTGCGCTCTTTCATAAAGAAATAGGGCAACGTTTTTTTGAAACGCTGTTACCTTTAAGTAAGGACTTTGCAGACTACAATGAAAGAGTGATTGATGTGCTGGAGTCTATCGCCACAGTGGAGAACAGGGAAGTTCACCAGGTGCTAACGGATCTGACACATGATCCCGGGGATATTGTCCGGTTCAGGGTGATCAATAAGGATACAATTGGAGGGACAATCTCTTTTTTAGAAGGGTTTAATTTACTGGAGAGTGCCAGGAAAGCTCTGTTTACCACTGCTTGCGACCTAATTCAGCCTGAAAAATATCATAAACGTCTTGGATTGAAAGGGGCCCAGCAGTTTATCGAGGAATGCCGGTTAGGCCAGACAGAAAAAAGTAGTTTTATCGCTTCGGTGATCTGTCCTTTTATCAATCAAACCCCGGAGGAAAAGGCCCGGAAGTTAACCTTTTTCAATAAGCAGGAAGAGTTTAGGAATTCCTTTACCCGGAAGGTGACGCTCCGAATGATGAAGGCGCTTAATATTATTAAGTCTGCCATAGATCGAGGTGAAGAAAACAGGATCATTGACCTGGGGGGCGAAAATATCATCAGCGCAAATTTCCTGGAGAGCATTGTCGAACTGAATTCTACTAAAGAAGCTACGGAAATTGAAATCACCACAAGTTGGTCTGTTTTTGCATATGAAGAAGACCAGGGACCCGGATCTATCAAATTCAGCAATGACTATACTCCTGTCCTTGAAACAATTATCAACCGTATCCGACCTTCTGATGAAGGGATTGAAGATGTGTTTATCGGTCGTATCTCCCAGACGAAGGCAGACCCTGACCCTCATACCCGCTCAGAGGGTGAAATCATCCTGAATTATGTAATGGGGGATGAAGAAAAAGTGTCCAAAGCGCGGGTCATTCTAAATGCCGAGGATTATGAAAAAGCTTGTGTTGCCCATAAAAGCGGGCAGACTGTGAGAATAAAGGGTAGGCTTATCACGGTGGGTGGTCGTTCTAAAGTCATAGAAATGCCAAAGCTTGAGATAGTGCTTTAGAGCTTATTATAATCTATAGAAATTTTACCAAACTTTTGCAACGCAGATTGTCCGAACAACAAAGGTGCATCCTGATTCTGTACGATACAGGCTTCCACATTCTCTAAAATGCGGTCCCCGATTTTCACACTGGATAAATTGATAATGGTTCCTTCGGAGATGTTTCCGTTGGCGTCGGCGAACTGCCCCTTGCCAATCAAATCGCTTTCTTTTATTTTTCCCTGCGCATATAGAGCAGCCGCTTCTTTAGAAGAGATGGAGACCAGGCTGGCGCCGGTATCGAAAATAAAATACATAGGAGCCCCATTGATTCGGCAGGAATGAAATAGACCCCATCCTTCAACTTCATTTGTACGACAGTCTTATCCCGAATTGGGAGGCTCTGCTCTGTGATAGGGGTTTTGTTTGTTGAGATCTGCTGCACGCCTGTTAGCAATTCGTTGATGCAATCTCCATTGGCGTTGTAGACGATTGCAGACAGGGGATCGGTGCCGGAAAGGATCACCTCCGTGTTATTGCCGAACCGGATGCCGTTCTGCTCCCAGAGCGTATGCAACGCCAGCGACCTCCGATAGCTCAATTCATAGTTACCGTCGATCGTACCCTGAGGATTACCGTCGTCTTTTTTGGCTGTATTCCCTTCGATCATCACAACAAAGGAAATATCCCTGTTGTCGCTAAAGGAGTTGATCAGGTTTCGGATCTCTCTGCCGGCCTGCAGGGCGATGATCAGGCACCAGGGATTGAAAATCCGATTACCAGGACCAAAGGAAGAACAACAAAAAGAGTAAAGCGCTTTCGCAACGGCATTGAATCGATTTTTAGAGTATTGAAGGAATTGCTACTTTACTAACGGAGTCTCAACCTAATAGAAAACAACGGTAATGTACGGCTAAAGTTGTAGGTTATATTGCTAATATTTTCTATCCGGACGTAGGTGTATGCATGTAAAAATGGTTCAAATCTATTAGTTAAGGTATTGAAAAAGTATGATTATCAGCAATGTTAGAAAAGTTTACTAAATGACCAATACTGTCCCGGCCGCAATAATGTTATTGTCCATCCCTGTCGCAGGATTATCTATTTTCCGCCTGCCCGCTTCCCCCTAATTTTATCCGATAATTACAGGTCCTATAAAAGGTAGTCCCGTTTAGTAAATGCAACAACTTGCCCATGATGAAGAAATGCTTGTTCCTTTTTGCCTTTTTCTTATTGTTCAGTACCCTTCTGTCTTTCGGACAAGCCCGTCCATTACGGCTCTGGTATGACCGGCCGGCCGCCCATTGGGAAGAGACCCTGCCCCTGGGCAACGGACGCCTGGGCTTAATGCCGGATGGCGGTGTCAGGAAGGAGAAAATCGTATTGAACGATATCACCCTCTGGTCAGGCGCCCCGCAGGACGCTAATAATTACGAAGCCTACAAAAAACTTCCCGAAATAAGAAAGTTGCTGCTGGAAGGTAAGAATGATGCGGCCCAGGCATTGATCGATCAGTCCTTTATCTGCACGGGAAAAGGCTCCGGGGACGTTCCCTTCGGCTGTTACCAGACATTGGGCGAGCTGGACCTGGAATTCAGCTATAATAACGATCCTGCCATTGGAGCGACTGGAGCGACCGCTGACAGCAACCTCTCTTTCAGCCACTACACAAGAGAGCTCTCCCTCGACAATGCCATCGCCAGCTGCTCCTACCAGGTGAAGGGCGTTACCTATAAAAGAGAATATTTCACCAGCTTCGGAGACGATATCGACATGATCCGGATCACGGCGGACAAGCCGGGACAATTGAATGGCAGGATTTCGATCAGCCGCCCGGAAAGATCGGCCACCTCCATCAAAGGAAACGAACTGGAAATGACCGGCCATCTTGACAACGGTACCGACGGAAAGGGCATGCAGTTCCTGGCAAGGGTTCACGCACAGTTGAAAGACGGCCAGCTCACCACGGAAAACAACTCCCTGGTCATAAAAAATGCCACAGCCATCATCCTCTATGTCGCCGCCGGGACGGATTGGAAGAACCCCGCTTTTAAAGAAAAGACCGGACAAGTGCTGGCTGCCGCTATAAAAAAGCCCTATGCCCTGCAAAAACAACAGCATATAGCCAATTACCGGAAACTATTTGACCGGGTGAGCCTGGACTTAGGCGACGGTTCCATCGAAAATCGGTCAGGACCTGACGCCGCATCGGGAAATCAGTCTACGGCTGACGCTGCAACGGGAACTCAGTCTACGGCTGGCCGATCAGCAGCCGATCAACCTACCGACATCCGCATCAACAGCTTCCGCAGCGCCCCCGGCGCAGACAATGCCCTGCCCGCCTTATTTTTCCAGTTCGGCCGTTATCTCACCATCAGCAGCACCCGGGTGGGATTGCTGCCGCCCAACCTTCAGGGCTTGTGGGCCAACCAGATCCATACTCCCTGGAACGGAGACTATCACCTGGACATCAACGTGCAGATGAACCACTGGCCTGTCGAACCCGCCAATCTCTCCGAACTGGACCTGCCCCTCGCAGAATTAGTACGCGGCATGGTCCCCCACGGAGAACGAACCGCCAAAGCCTACTATAACGCCGAAGGCTGGGTAGCGCATGTCATCACCAATATCTGGGGATTTACCGAGCCCGGCGAGAGCGCTTCCTGGGGAGTGTCAAAAGTAGGCTCCGGCTGGTTATGCAACAATCTCTGGGAACATTACGCCTTCACGAACGATACCGCTTATCTGCGCTCTGTCTATCCCATCCTGAAAGGCGCTGCCCAATTCTACAACAGCATGCTGATCGAAGAGCCAAAGACAGGCTGGCTGGTAACGGCGCCCTCTTCTTCCCCGGAAAATGCCTTCTATCTGCCAAATGGCGCTCATGCCAGCATTTGTATGGGGCCTACCATCGATAACCAGATCATCCGCGAACTATTCGGCAACGTCATTACTGCGTCCCGGCTATTAGGGACAGATGACGGGTTCCGGCAATTGTTATCGGCAAGATTAAAACAACTCCCTCCCCCGGGTGTAATTGCCAAAGACGGCAGACTGATGGAATGGCTGGAAGATTACAAAGAGACGGAGGTACACCATCGTCATGTTTCCCACCTCTATGGCCTGTACCCTGCCTCCCTTATCACACCCGAATCCACCCCCGACCTGGCTGAAGCCTGTAAAAAGACACTGGAGGCAAGAGGTGATGATGGCCCCAGCTGGAGCATCGCCTATAAATTACTCTGGTGGGCCCGCCTGCACGACGGCAACAGGGCCTATAAATTATTCCTGCAGCTGATGAACCCCACCCTGGCGACCAATATCAACTACGGGGCAGGGGGAGGGATCTATCCCAATCTCTTATCAGCCGGTCCTCCCTTCCAGATCGATGGTAATTTTGGAACGACTGCCGGGATTGCCGAGATGTTGCTGCAAAGCCATGCCGGTTTCATTGAATTGCTCCCTGCTCTTCCTGACGCCTGGAAGGCTTCCGGAGAAGTAAAAGGCTTAAAAGCCAGAGGTAATTTCACCGTAGATATAAAATGGAAGGAAGGGAAGATCATCCATTACCGCATCTCGTCGGAACAACCCCGAACAGTAAAAATAAAGGTCAATGGAGCGTTGAAAGAGGTGCTGGCGGAGAAAATCTAGGCATTTTTACTGGAAATGCCGCCAGGCTGCCTTATATCCTGTTTTTAGAGTAACTTGAAGATGTGCAAATTAATTACCCTGTTCAGGATATTTATACCAGGTCTGCAGAGGAGATCCTGCAGGCTTTTCAAACCGACGCCGCCAATGGCATTAGTACAGCTGAGGCAAATAAACGCACCATGGAATTTGGGGCCAATGTTTATAAAACCCAAAAACAGAAGAGTCTCTGGCTAATGCTCCTTCAGCAATTCAAAAGTCCGATTGTCTATTTGTTGGTATTCGGGGCAGCAGTTTCGTTCTTTTACAGGGATTTCATAGAAGGGTTTGCCATCATAGCGGTAATTTTGATCAATGCCCTGATCGGTTTTTTCATGGAATGGCAAGCCCGCAGCTCCATGAATGCATTAAAGGAAATGGATGTGATCCTGTCCAAAGTCACCCGGGATGGGAAAACCCTGGAGATCCCCTCAGAAAAGTTAGCTCCGGGAGATGTTGTCCTGCTTGAAGCGGGTGACGTTATTCCCGGAGATGGCCGTCTGCTGGAATCCAACCAATTGCAATGTGATGAATCTTCGCTTACCGGAGAATCCCTCCCTTCGGAAAAAAATGTGGCAAAACTTCCGAAAGACACCGTGCTGGGAGATCGGATCAATATGGTGTTTAAAGGCAGCTCCGTGATGAATGGAAAAGGAAAGGCGGTGATCACAGCTATCGGACATGATACGGAATTGGGCGCTATCACTTCCCTGGTGGAGAATTCCGGCGAGACCGCCACCCCATTGGACAATAAGCTTAATGCATTAAGCAGGAAGCTTATTTGGATAACGTTGATGATGACCTCCCTTTTTGCCATCACAGGGATTTTACAAGGTAAAAAATGGATGCTGATCCTTGAAACTTCTATTGCTTTAGCTGTGGCCGCTATTCCTGAAGGTTTGCCAATAGTCTCTACGGTGGCGTTGGCATATGGTATGCTCCTGATGGCGAAGCGGAATGCCATTGTTAAAAAGCTTTCTTCTGTGGAAACGCTTGGCAGCACCAGCGTGATATTGACCGATAAAACAGGCACTTTGACGGAAAACAGGATTTATGTAAATACTTTTTGTTTTCCGGGGCAGAGCCTGCAGGTGAGCATTGAAAATAATACCTTGAAATTCGATAACGGGCAGATTGAAAAGAGCAAAGATAATTTTGAAAAGCTGAAGCTGGTAGGAGCATTATGCAACAACGCCATCGTAACAATGCAAGAGGGGAAAGAGAACGTATTGGGAGACCCTGTGGAAATAGCGCTTATCCATTTGGCAAACACATCAGATCCGTCTGCTGATGAAATTAAAAAAAAATACGAACGAATAGCAGAAGTCCCTTTTAGTTCGGACACCAAGATCATGGGGACCTTATGCAAAAGCCCGATAGGATACTTCGTTGCGGCAAAAGGTTCGGTGGAAGATCTGCTGGAAAAATGCAGCAGGATTCAATTGGGGGTAACCATCAACGGCCTGAAGGAGGAAGATAAAAAAGCTATCCTGTCGGAATCTGAAAAAATGGCTGCTGACGGGCTTCGGGTATTGGCCTTTGCTTATAAAGAGGACACCGCGGTTAATAAAGAAAATTATTTGAATGACCTGGTATATGTAGGAATGATTGGTTTTCTCGATCCGCCCCGATTGGATATCAAAGAAGCTATTGCTTCCTGTAGAAGGGCAGGGATCAAGATCGTGATGATTACCGGCGACCATCCTATGACGGCGCTTAATATCGCTAAGAAAACAGGCCTGGTGGATGAAGAAGAGAAAAATGTGATCACAGGAAAAGATCTTCCTCTCATGGATTCCCTTACCCCTGAATGGAAAAAAAAGATACTTTCTACGGCCGTATTTGCACGAGCTACCCCCAGGCAAAAATTAGACATAGCAGATATATTCCAAAAGGATGGCAACATAGTAGCTATGACAGGAGATGGCGTAAACGATGCGCCTGCCCTGAAGAAAGCGGATGTTGGCATAGCCATGGGCCTGAGAGGTACTCAGGTGGCAAAAGAAGCTGCCAGCATTGTATTGAAGGACGATTCTTTTATCTCGATCGCTGAAGCGGTGGCCCATGGCAGAGAAATTTTTCAGAATATCCAACAGTTTGTGATCTACCTGATCTCCTGCAATTTGAGTGAAATACTTATAGTGACCTTATTAGGTGTTATTGCCCCTGCGATAACCTTGTTACCCCTTCAGATCCTGTTTCTAAACATGGTAACGGATATATTTCCGGCATTGGCTCTTGGCGTGGGGAAAGGTGACAAAAAAGTAATGGAAAGTCCGCCAAGAGATATTAAAACAGGAATAATTTCTAACAGGAACTGGGTAGCGATCGCCTTGTATTCTGCTGCGATGACCTTGTCTGTTATTTTGGGAATAACCTATTGCAGGCAAGTCATTACCACCGACGACCAGGTCGTAAATAATGTGGCGTTTATCACCCTGGCATTTGCACAGCTGTTTCATGTTTTCAACATGTCCTCTTTTCATTCGCCCTTGTTGATAAATGAGATCACCAAAAACAAATTCGTGTGGTGGGCTGTTTTGATTTGCGCTGCTCTGATGGCGCTTGTTTATATGTTGCCGCAGATGCGGGTAGTGCTGAACCTGGCGGTGCTGCCGGCTAAGGTATGGGTAGTGTCGATATTGGCCAGTATGTTGCCGTTAATGCTGGTGCAGCTATATAAACGTATCTGGGGAAATTCTCCCAATTCTGTTTAAAATTGGGTAATTTGGAGATCACAGCCACTCCATTGGCACATAATCTAAAACGACTGTCCATAATGAAAAAGATCTCTTATTCCCTCTTATTCCTAATTACCCTTGCCTTAACGACCCCGGGTCTCTTTGCCCAGGCTCCCGCAGAAAAATATCCTGTCGACTCCGCCTCTATGGAATTACCGGGCGTCCCGAAGGGGGAGGTATTAAAGTTCACCTTTCAGCATTCCACTATTTTCCCGGGCACCTGGCGGGAATACTGGGTCTATATCCCCGCGCAATACCGGCCGGATCAGCCTGCCTGCGTTTATGTCAACCAGGACGGTATCCAGTGGAAAGCTCCCACCGTATTAGACAACCTCATCTATCGGAAAGAAATGCCCGTCACTATCGGCATTTTTATCAACCCCGGCCGCGTGCTGGCTGCCGACACGGCGGCTTCTCTCGACCGGTTTAACCGCAGCTTTGAATACGACGGCCTGGGGGAAACGTACGTTCGCTTTATTTTGGAAGAGATCCTTCCCGAAGTAGAACGGCAAAAGACCGGCGATGGCCGTCCGATCCACCTATCGAAAAAAGGGAATGACCGCGCTATCGGCGGCTCCAGCAGCGGAGCTATCGCAGCTTTCACGGCCGCCTGGGAACGCCCGGCAGAATTCTCCCGGGTATTCAGCGCCATCGGAACGTATGTCGGCCTTCGCGGCGGTGACCGTTATCCTGCACTTATCCGGAAGGTTGAGCCTAAGCCGATCCGGGTGTTTTTACAGGACGGCTCGAATGACCTGAATATCTACGGAGGAGATTGGTGGAAGGCCAACGAGACCATGGAACGAGCCCTGGTCTTTGCCGGTTATGAAGTACGGCATGCCTGGGGAGAAGGAGGGCATAGCGGTGCCATGGGCAATTCCATCTTTCCCGATGTAATGCGCTGGCTCTGGAAAGATTGGCCCCGGCCGGTGACGGTAGGGAACTCTAAGAACCAGGTCCTGGGCGAGGTCCTGGTTCCCGGCGAAGGCTGGGAACTGGTAGGGCAGGGGTATAAATTTACAGAAGGGGTAGCGGTAAATGCCAAAGGGGAAGTATTCTACCAGGACATTCCTGATTCAAAGACCTATAAAGTTGGACTGGATGGGAAAGTGTCGGTCCTTCCCATTAACGCAAAAAAGGCAAGCGGAACTTCTTTCGGCCCTGATGGCAAGCGTTATGTCGTGGCAGGCGCGACTAACCAGGTCCTCCGTTACGATGCTAATGAAAAAGAATCGGTCGTGGCAGACTCCATTTCCGGCAATGACCTTGTGGTGGCTGGTAACGGTAATATCTATGTGACGGCCCCGGACGGAACGGAAAAGCCTTCGAAAATCTACCTGATCCGCCCCAACGGCGAAAAATTAGTCGTGGATGAAGGTTTAAAGTTTGCCAACGGGGTAGCCCTCTCTCCCGACCAGACGCAGCTCTACGTTACCGAATCAGCCTCCCACTGGATCTGGATCTATACGGTCCGGCCGGATGGCACCCTCACCAACAAACAGCATTATGGATGGCTGCAGGTCCCGGATGACGCAGAGAATGCCTGGCCCGATGGCCTTAAATGCGACCGCGAAGGCAGGATCTACACCACTTCCCGGATGGGCATCCAGATCCTGGACCAGACAGGACGGGTAAATGTTATCCTACCCCTGCCAAAGACTTCCAATTGCTGCCTTGGAGGCCCTGATTTTAATATACTGTACGTGTCCTGCTGGGATAAAGTTTATCGCCGGAAACTGAAAGTGCGGGGCGTTAATCCTTTTGAAGGGCCTTATAAACCCGGTAAACCTCACTTGTAATGATCACCATAGGTGGCTACCAAAGTGCACGGGGGCGGATATTTGTAAGTTAATTTTCCGTTGGTGTGCCAAATAATTTTCTACCCTTTAAATAATGATCATAATTACAATATTGCTTCATGTTATCACTAAAACCATTGTGTTGAATTACAGCAAAAGGATCGCATACAACGAATTTTCCTTTATCTTTTAATTCCTGATCCAAGTGGTTTTCTTCTGATGAGGACAAAAACTTTTCGTAGAACTTTTTATTAATTATATAAAATGTAAGGCCAGAAAAAAAATCAACTGAATTGTCATCTTTTAAATTTCCATGGTATATACTTCCCAGGTATATGTCATAATCAGCCGGTTTACTATTTAAAAAATAAGTGAATGCCCCTGGCGCCGTAAAATGCAAATCATCTTCTCCAATTAAGATTTCGGGCAAATCGTCATCTTTGGCGAATTGGACTATCTGTTTGTGAGCTTTTGATATGCCTCGAAAGGGTGTGATAGGATCAATAACTCCATCCCATATTCTATAATCTGAAATTTTCTGTGTAGAGAGCTCGCTTAACAAAGTTTGCCATCTATCGGTTCTGGCTGGCAAGTGAATAATATTTACTTGCATTTGAATTAAATTAATTCGGACAAATTCCTTCAACGCTTTCCTTGAAATATTTAAAAGAGTCATTCCATCTGGATGGCATAATAAAATCTTCCATTAGCCTCACAATTTTGAAATTATCTATATAATCATTATATCTTCCGTTATATTTCTTAATTCTACTTTTAGGCTCTACTTGGGAAGCTCTGTCTTTATTATCTCCAAAATAAGGTAGAGGTTTTGGGGAAAATTGTTGAAAATATTTTGTTATTGCTCTGCCATCAACTATCATCCATGATTCGAGCATATCAGTAATACAACATAAAAAAACCCGTTCTTTATTAACTCCTATTTGAGTAAGTTCGTCTTGCAGTATTTTAGTATGCTCTTCACATTTCCCTGTTCCGCCCCATTTTGGAATTCGATCCCAAATTATGAATACATAATCACAACCATCATTGAGCAATGTTTGCGCTACAAATGGGCCTTCTTCCAATACTCTTTGTTTGTTGACCAAGGTTTCTGGCTTTGCAATTTCCAAACCTGGACAAAATTTATTAGCTAAATAGGGGTAAATATCTGCATCTGGCCCTTTTGGGGAGCACTCAAGAATAAATCCAATTTTCATAGCTTTACTTTGTAAGTTTACCCATCGTATATAATTTGCCTGGGGAAAATTTTTCTCTCCACAAGCTCAAGCTCGATTCGTCTTTAGGAAGGTGATAAGTACTCCCTTCATCTGCTTTTTCAGACACTATAATACTTTCCAATGGAACTAGATCAAGAAAATATGGTGAATGTGTAGTGACGACAACCTGCATTGACTTATCCGAAAAAGAATCTTCTATTTGACTTAAAAGCAAGCCAATCGTTCTCGGATCCAAACCATTCTCAACCTCATCGATAAATAAAACAGAGGGCCTTTCAGGTGTTTCAAACATGGCTAATAAAGCAAGTATTCTTAATGTTCCGGATGACAATAGCCATCCAGGCAATGGTTGACTCTTTTCACTTGCCTCATATAAAAGTAATTCGATCTCACTATTAAATGCTTCAAGGACATTAGATTGTATATCCTTAATGTATGGAAGAACAAAATGCATTTTCCTTATTAAACTGTCAAAATATTCCGGGGCTTCCTTTTTTAACCATAATAAATATTCTGCTATATTTCTTCCTGTATAGTCTAACCGGGGCGCACCATATAGTCTGTTTCGCAAGACGGGCTGACCCATATCGTGAGCGTTGAGATAAAGGAATTGCCATTTTTTAACGTAATTGCTAAATTCCAACAATTCATCGGAAATATGAGGAGAATAAAACCCTAACCATATTCTACTCGCATTATAAACCCATTCTACTTGATTCGTTGCGACTGGTTTAAAAAAGATAGCTTTCCCCTGTGCTTTATTAGCAAGAACATTTGCAATGAAAACGGGCTGCCCGTTACACATTAACTCTTCATGTTCCACGATATAATAATCTTGATTATCATAATAGCCAATGTTAATCTTGACTTGGTATTCATATGTCTTTTCATTTACTAAAGCAGTTAATGCAATTGTAATAGGTTCATATTTCTTATTTATCTCAGTATCATCAATTGTTTCTTGTGATAAATAAGCATTATAGTTTCTGATTCTATTTAAACCACCCCATTCTTTAAATGCTTCATTTAAATCTTTATTTATTGCAAGTTGTAATATTCTTAATGCATCCATTACACTACTTTTCCCAGTACCATTATTTCCGATAAACACAGTAAAAAATGGAAGAGGAAAACTTGCAGCTTTATAAATGGCTTTAAAATTTTCTATAAATATTTTTTGTATCATATTCCGAATTAAGTATTTGGTTGCAGCATATCAGGAACTTGCTTTCGTCTATTATCTAAATTATTTAAACCTTTACGTCTGATGCAAATATAATTTTTGAGCGAAAGTTATATCCCAGATTAGCGGATCTTATTAGATACTAACAATTCTCGGACATCAGTGTTTAAGGCTTCTGCGATCCTGAATAGATTTTCCATTGTTGGTTGAGTGTCATTGGTACACCATTTTGATACAGTTGCTTTATTCATTCCAAGCTGTTCAGACAACCATATATTTGTCTTGCCTTTTTCTGCCAACATAGATTTAATCCTGTTATAAATATGCTTCTGTTTCACCATTTTAGTGACATTATATGCTATTAAAGTGGTAAATTATGCAACTTAATAATAATAAAGGTAAGAATATATTTTACCCTATTAAAATATATTTTTATGTATTTTAATTTGCTTTAAATGCAATTTTAAATCAACTTCTTGAACTCTAACTGGTATACAGGAAAGAAATGCTGACGGGAAAGACGCTGCAGGCGTTTGTGGACATGTACTAAAAGATCAGTAACAGCATGGCGCTCAATGCGGCAAAGCTGGTGTTCAGAAAATTGACCATATTGTTGCCGATCCATTGTTCTCTTTCCAGCGTGGCCCCCAGTATGGAGTCAGAAATATTACCGATCGTGCCGGCTAATACGATGATCCCTATCATATTGGTATCCCATCCAAAACCTGCTGAATAAATAAAGGCAATAAGCAAACTTCCGCTTAAGCCGATCAAAGTCCCTTCCGGGCTGATAACGCCATTCAGGCCACGCTGGTCTTTTTTGAAGGTAAGAACATTATAATACCTGCTGCCGTATACATTACCCAACTCGGAGGACAACGTATCCGCGGTAGCCGCAGCAAAGGCTGCCGCGATCATCACATGCAGCACAGGATGAACCGGACCTGTGAACACCAGCGAGAACAGACCCAGGATCGCCGGCACCCCCGCATTCGCGATCACCTGCATCGTTGTCCTGGTCCCTTTCTCATTTTCCGCCAGACCTTGCTGCTGTTTCCATTTCAATTTCCAGGCCGTAGCGACCGAACCCAGTATAAAGAAGATCGTCATCATCGCAAAACCTGTCCACCCCGCTCCCAGATAAACAAACAACGCCAGCGCCACACCTGTTGCAGCGGCGGGGATGGTTAACTTACGGGCGCTGATACTATAGACAGCCCCTATACAAAGGAATAATGAAAGCAGGAGGATACTAAGCATTTTCTACAGGTTGCAACATGGTATAAAGTCCTATATTCGACGGATAAAAATACGGGTCCGGATGGATAAAACAGAAAATATCATTTCCCAGACAAAGAAGTGGATCATAGACGTAGTAATGGGCTGTAATTTCTGCCCCTTCGCGGCCAGGGTGATAAAAATGGATACGGTGCACTACCAGGTAGAGAGATCGGCCGATCGGAAGATCAGCGGACAATCCTTCCTGCAGGAATGCCGGAGGCTGGATGAGAATAAGACGATCGAAACCAGCTTTCTGATCTTCCCGGAAACGTTCGGAAAATTTGCTGTTTACCTGGAGCTCGTTGAACTGGCTGAAAAATTACTGAAAAAGAACGGATATGAAGGCGTCTACCAGGTGGCCAGCTTTCATCCGTTATACCGCTTTGCAGGCGCTGCAGAGAATGACGCGGCGAACTATACGAACCGGTCCATATACCCCATGTTGCATTTGCTGCGGGAAGACCTCCTTGAAGTTGCCCTGCAGCACTATCCTGCTCCCGAACAGATCCCTGAACGGAATATCAGTTTTGCCCGGCAGAAAGGAGAGGCCTACATGAAAATGCTCAGAGACGCCTGCCTCAGATAATTAACCTGTCTGAAAGTACATTATATTCGCCGTTGATGCGTACGGAGGCTTTTAAAACGATACGGTTAGCATTGCCCATCATTATCGGAGAATTGGCGCAAATGGCCCTGCACATCATCGATACGGCGATGGTAGGCGCTATCAGCTACAAACAATTAGCCGCAGTGGCCCTGGTCGTGAATGTGCTGAATATCCCATTCGTACTGGGAATCGGCATGACCATTTCGGTATCGCAAATGGTATCCATGGCACATGGTCGCCGGGACGGACTACAGGTATCCCATTATCTTTTCAATGGATTTTGTCTTTGTGCCGTAACGGCCGTCCTCATTTCAATGGGGCTGATTTTCGGCAGGAACATATTGTTCCACCTGGGACAGGACCCGGAGGTTGTTCGTTTTGCACTTCCCTTCATGCACTTAATGGGATGGTCGATTATCCCTATGCTGCTTTTCATGACGCTCAAGCAATTTACCGACGGATTGGAATTTACCCGGACGGCCATGCTTCTTTCCCTGGCCGGCATGCCTGTCAATATTTTTTTGAACTGGCTGCTGATCTATGGCAACTGGGGCTTCCCAAGACTGGAATTGTTAGGCGCCGGATGGGCTACCCTTATCACCAGGACCTTACTATTCGTCGTTCTGGCGATCGTCATTCTCAAACATAATACCTTTCGCCGGTATATCGCCGTGAGCCGGCGACAGTGGCGGCTTCGCAGCAAGACATTAAAGGAGCTGCTGCATATAGGTATCCCCAGCAGCCTGCAATTAGGCATGGAATCAGGGGCTTTTGCCGCCTCGGGCATTCTGATCGGCACGATCAGCGCCATAGCGCAGGCTGCTCACCAGATCGCCATCAGCTGCGCCTCTTTTACCTTTATGGTGTCCATGGGACTGGCTCAGGCCGGATCTATCCGCGTCAGCAACGCTTATGGCCGCGGTGACTGGCCTAAGATCTCCCTGATCGGCAGAAGTACACTGGTAACGGCTTTGCTTTACGGCTTCTTTTGCGCTGTCAGCTTTGTATTGCTGCGGAATGTATTGCCGGAGGCATTTAACAAGAATGCAGAAGTAGTGCAAATGGGCAGTGTATTATTGCTGTTTGCCGCCATATTCCAGATCTCGGACAGTACACAGGCTATCGGCGCCGGCCTGTTACGGGGCATCAAGGACGTCAGGAGACCGACTATGTTGATCGCTCTCGCCTATTGGGTGATCGGCCTGCCGCTGGGGTATGTTCTGGCCTTCGTGTTCCACATGGGTGCCTCCGGCATGTGGCTGGGTTTCATCGCCGGCCTCACCATGGCTTCCATGTTGCTGATCGCCCGGTTCCTGAAAATGACTAAGGGGCAAAAATTCGAGCATGAAATGCGAATACCAGAAAAATGAATTTTCTGATATTCGGGTCTAATGATGGCGCTTCGCGCCAAACGCCCGTGGCGTTTTAGTCATGTACCTGAATTGATTAATATGTATATGTATATCCATACTGCCTCGCGGGAGGCATTTTTATTTTTTCTATTTTTTACTTTAATTATCTATTATCTTGTGCGACAGACAAAACTTGTAATTGTCCGATTTGCCCTATAAAAACTAAACCTTAACGATTATGAAAACCCTCCACTCCACAGTAATGCTCATTATTGTCACGAGTACTATTATCCCCTGCACAAAAAAGATCATAAAGACATCTCTTCTCCCGGAAAAACACAGCCCCGGCATCTCAAAGCCTGACTCCCGGCATCTCAAAGCCTGACTTTAACCGGTAGCGCCTGCCAGTAAGGCCCGTTCTGTCTCAAATTGGGAATTTTGTTCCGTATTTGGAAAATAGTATCCCTGTAAGTGTTTGATCGACAGGCTCTAATACATGGTACGGCTCTTGTCTTTTCCAGGTTATCCGTATTGAACAAACTTTAAAATGTACCACTTATGAAAAGGATCATTTCCTACATCACCCTGATGGACGAAGAAAGTTATAGTCTTCCCGGCTTAGCCCTGGCTTTTGGCGCCGGTTGCGTAACGGCGGTAATATGTTGTCATTTTTTAATGTAAAATAAACCCCAGGCACGCCGCTCTTCCTGATCTGTCAAAATACGGGCATCGGGGCTAGATCTTTCCGGCAATATAAGCGGCTACCTCTGCCAGGCGGTTCGAAAATCCCCATTCATTATCATACCAGGACGCTACCGACAGGAGATTACCCTGCTTAGCGGTCAGGGGCAGATCGATAATGGAAGAATGCGGGTCGGCAACGATCCGCGAAGAAGCCCACTGGCCCTCCAGCGTATCCATTACACCTTTTAAAGGACCTTCTGCAGCCGCTTTGCGGAAGGCGTCATTGACTTCCTCTACGGTACAGTCCTTCTCCGTGACCAGGTTCAATTCAGCAATGCTTCCGGTGCGGGTAGGTACGCGATAGGCCTTGCCGGTAATTTTCAGGTCCTTCCAGATAAACTGCAAGGCCCTTGCCGCTCCGGAAGAAGAGGGGATAATATTTTCAGCGGCAGCCCAGGAATCCCGCAGGTCCTTCATCGGCTGGTCGGTCAGTGACTGGGAATTGGTATAGGAATGGACAGTCGAAAAAAGACCATATTGAATGCCGAAATTTTCCAGGATGACTTTAATGGGCGCGGCCAGAGCATTGGTCGTACAGCTTCCCATGCTTATAATATGGTGCCTGTCCCGGTCAAATGTTTCCAGGTTGATCCCCTTCAGCAATACGGCATCACAGTCCGTCAGCGTTTTGCTGGGCGCGCTGACCAGTACATACTTCGCACCACGGTCCAGGTGAGCCTGTGCGCCGGCCCTGACGGTAGCGCGGCCTGTGCATTCCACGACCAGGTCTACTCCCAACGCCGTCCAGTCAGGGATCTCCTTTGTTGCGTTGGTATAAATAATTTCCCTGCCACCGATGGTGATCTTCCCGTCTTTCCCGGAGACCGGTTCATGCCAGCGGCCATAAATAGTATCCACGGCAAATAAAGCCGCCAGGGTGGCCTCGTCTTTAATGTCCGAAATAGAGGCGGGAACAAAAAGGTTCTGGCTCAGGCCGACACGCAGGAACTGACGTCCGATACGGCCGAATCCATGTAATGCGATTTTTTTCATACTGCGGTTGATTTATCTTACCTAACGCCTGCCGTTCAATTATTGTTCGGGACGTTATTTCCCTATCTGTTATCTCTGTGTTACGCCTGTTAGCTTAGTTCCCAATTCTCTGCTTAATAAACTGGCATTTGAACCGGTAATAACCAGTTTAAATCCTTCAGGCATATCGTTCCCATTCGGGAATAATCTGTATTTCATCGAATAACAGCACCTTATTGCCCATCTCCCGGATTACTTCATCCAGTTTTACAAAATCTTTTATTTCGAATTCATATAACCGGGGATCTTCAAAATTCAGGTATACAGCATCCGGATACCGTTCTTTCAGCAACTGAAAAAGCAAGGTACTTTCTCTTGTGTTAGCATTTTAAAAGTTTGCATTACAAATACACAAACTTGTATATTACTAATATAAACTATTGTATATTACCAATATAAGCTTTTGC
Organism: Chitinophagales bacterium; assembly: GCA_015655015.1. GTDB lineage: Bacteria > Bacteroidota > Bacteroidia > Chitinophagales > Chitinophagaceae > Puia. The sequence goes on from JAATFV010000122.1 coordinate 20,444, forward strand.
CACGAACCACACCTTCACCTTCTTCGAAGTTTCCTCCCCAATCGATCATCTCATCTACCACCGGCTTCAAGCCAGATACCGCTCGGCTTCCTCTATTTCACCTTGATCTGCCCCGGATCGGTCACGATGATTTCCGGTTTCCCATTATAATCGATGATCACGCCGGTGACACAGATGCTCTTATCTCTATAGGCGATTTCCGGCGATACGGGAAACTTATCCCTGTTCTTCCCTTTGATCACCACGCTTAATTTCTGATTGGGATAATCACCGCCCAGATTAAGGAATACCATCCCGGAACTTTCCAGGAGCTTAGTGCTGTATACCTTATCGCAGACCGTGGTTGTTTTAGAGTCGCTGGCAGCCGGTGCGGAGCCGCCGCCCGCTGTAACGGTACCGGCAGGACTGTCAGTCGCAGGCCCGTCCTTAAAGATCTCATTCAGGACGCCTGCCAGGCGGATCCCGGCCTGTTGGATCCTGCCTGCGATAATGCCGATATGGGCTTTATAATAGGCTTCATCGATGCTCCGGCCTTTCATCGCATCCACTTCCGCATAGAGCCTGGAGCTGATCTCATAACTTTCCCATATCCATTTCATCAGGGGATCGCCCTGCCACTGTTTGATCTGCTGTGGGGTAACGTGGTCATATTTTTCCGCCAGCTGCTCATAGCTGAGCCCCTGGTGCTCCAGTAAATAAGTATCCCAGAGACTGTGCAGGTTCATGCCTTTTCCCTCAAAATTCAGCTGGATCGTATTGCCGCCTTTATCCTCTGCCCGGCTGATATGCATCGGCTGATGCAGGTCGCCTACGAAGTGAACGACGAATTTCAACGCTTCGATTTTCTGCGCCCGGGTGGTATTCTTACTCATAAGCTCCTGCTCGTTCTGCTGCAGGGCGCTGTATACATTCGCCTCCTTCATGGCTTCCACCTGCTTTTGAAATTCCGGGTAACTGAGCCCGAGAGGAAGATCTAAAAAATGCCAGGAACCCGTTTGCTTGTATTCCGGCAGGGAACGCACTTCATCCGCCCAGGTGCTGACATCGGCCAATGATTCATTGCCTAATAGCGCCTGGATGGCGGCCTTCGCCTTACCGCTCAAATGGTTTTCTGCAATTTTGCCGATAGTCCGGTGCCCGGTCACCCCCCAGGAAAGGAGAAAAATAGCAATAACGAGGATGGAGAGAATTATAGGAATTTGTCTTTTCTTCATAACCGATAAGGTAATTTATTCTAATGTGGAGTAAATATTTTGAACGGAGGCTTTCAAAGCCCTTCAACATCCGTAAATAATTGATTTGTTTCAGGAGTAATATAATTAGCCGCTTCACCAATAATTCTATTTGCTTGATAGAGGCAAAACGCATTATAGAATTTTTCAGAAAATCTTTCAATTGAACTGCGGCGGTATAGGTTTCAATTTCGGCGATCGCATCCAATATATGAGCCAATCTTTGTTTATCACCTATTTTCCCTTTCATCCCTTTGATATTATTCTTTAAAACCGGATATTATTAAGCATGAAATGAAGACTGGATCCCCGAAGAATCGTAGATTAATTGTTTGTCCTTATCAATAAAAGGTAACAAATGTCGGGATACAGCTTGCGATGAAACCAAATCAACAGGCTTATTCAATTGCTGCTCCAGGTCAAGTTTCATTTGCACAAATCCTAATCCAATATGTTTAGAGTAATCGAGATCGACTAATATATCAACATCACTATCTTTATCCGCATCCAACCTTGAATAAGATCCGAATAGATAAGCCTTCAGAACAGGTTTATCCGTAAAGTAGTCTCTGATAAGTTGCATGTCCTTATTATTCAAGTGCATATTGCAAATTTATTCATTTTTTGTGTTAATGCCTATTGGGGGCTTGAAAAATCGAATTTATAATCAAACCTATTGAGTTTTAATAAATTTTCCACCATTGACCAGAACGCAATCTTACCCAAATTTCCCGTGAAATGATTAGAAAACCGTCACCTGACGGCCAACCTCATACAATTGCTCCACAGGATCAGACTGCCAGAATTTTTTAGTCGCCACCTCCATAATAGTAAGCTTCCCATGCCCGCCGGCGCCTGTATCCAGGTTATAGACATTGGCAGCTTGCATGGGAAGGGTAGTATTCCAGTGGGTCGTAGGGCTATGTCCCAGATAGATTTCTTTAAATTTTGTCTTTATTTCAAAAGGGCATTGCCCGGGATTAGATCGTTCATAGGTCTGCCATTCCAGTGCAGACGCCCATAATTCACGGTCCCAGTAATAGGTAGGAGGGAATTGGCCTGCAAAAGGAAGAAATCGATCGAAACCTCCATGAACAAAACATCGGCCCTGTTTATCAGTATAATAAAGTTGCATATTGGCATAGAATGCCTGGTGTCTTTCCGGAATATCGGTCGGCTTCAGCAAATCTGTAAACGCACACTTGCCAGGAACATTGGAATGGGTATTCCCGGCCCGCTCCAGATAAGAAGCTACCGTTGCCTTGCCGCCATAATCCCAGTCAGAGGGGTGATGCCCGGTTTGGCAAAATGTATCCATCCAATCGTCATGATTACCACGTAACGTTATAAGGTTATCGATCTTTAACAAGTCTTCCACACAGTCATACACTTCCCCTTGCCTGTCAGTTACATCTCCCAATTGTATCAGCCGATCCTTCCGATAATTAAAGTGAGATCTTTCCATGCATTGTTTCAGCGCTTTGAAAGCCCCGTGAATGTCCCCCATTACAAATACTCTCATGATAGGAATTTTTGATTAATTAAGCTACTCATAAGCTTATTATCCAATGAGAGATACTAAGAAGTTGATCGGCCGGACAGAAGGACAAATTTATCGGATGAGGAGTTCCGGGGCTTTGAGATATCAAAGTTAAAATAAAATATTTATTCAAATCAGTTTAATAACAACACGCATAAAAAAAGTTGATGATTACAATCATCAACTTATCGATCAAAAGTATTTAATAAAACTTACCTTTTATTTTCCTTATCCACTATCGCCAATAATTCTATAAGATTATTGATAACATAGTCCGGATTCGCCGTCTGAAGCTGCTCCATGGTATGCGCGCCGGTCGTAATGCCGATATTCAAGAGACATCCGGCATTCCTGCCTTCCTCGATATCGATAATGGAATCACCGACTTTTACCACTTCCCGGGCATCTCCAATACCAAACTGATCCATCGCCAGCAGGATCATATCAGGCGCCGGCCGGCTATGCTTAACATTCGTTGCCGTCACCAGGCCATCGAATTCCACCCCTTTCTTCCATCCGATCTTGGCCACAAGCGACATAGCAGTCTTCTCATTATAACCCGTATTCAAAACTACCAGGATGTTTCGTTCCTTCAAAGCCTGAAATACCTCTCCCGCATTTTCCTGGGGCAGGACTTCCAGCGTATCGTAAGCCGCTTCCAGCAGCGCAATGAAATTCTTATAAATACGATCCGCCAGCAGCTCGTCCTGCTTTTGGGCATACACCTTTAAAATAGATTTGATGGCGTCCATCTTCTCTTTACCCGCCCCTTGCTCCAATACCTGCTCCATCGTAAAATCATAGCCTTCCGCATTGATCGCTTTCTGCAGCGTTTTGTACACCACCATATTCTCATCTACCGTAGTTCCGGCCATATCAAAAACCACCATCTTGATCATTGTAAATATAATTTTATTGATAAAATAATTATTCTCCTATTTTTATTCCGACCCGAACGGGCTTGCTATTGCTGGCAAATGCAAATGCCTCTTCAATATCATCCAATGAATATTCCTTTTCGATCAGCTCTTCAAAGGGATACTTCTTATAATTGTCTTCGATAAAGGCAGTCGCATTCACAAAATCCTCATAGTTATAATTATGAAGGCCCCGGATCTGCAGTAATTTCCGGACGACTTTCTGCGCATCGATCTCTACTGGTTTTGCCGGGAAAACAGCTCCGATCCATATCGCACATCCTCCCACCGCCAGAGAATCAATACCCATTTTCATAGCCTGCGGATTGCCGCTCATGTCAAAAACAATATCCGCTTCCGGCCACGGTAAAGGAAGACCTTCTCCCGGAGGAAGACCTTCTACACCCGGATAAGCATAAGCTGCGGTTGCACCGAACTTCTCACCCCAGTGCAATCGGGTCGGATCGACATCGGTGATACCGATTGCCGTGGCGCCGGCTTCCTTACACATCGCCAGGCAGGATAATCCCAATAATCCTGCACCAAACACCAGTACCTTCTTCCCGCTGATCTCAGCCGCTACCCGGATTGCTCCCATGACGGTTGAATGGGCACAGCTGATCGTAGCAGCCACTTTCAGCGGCATGGCTGCATCTATTTTGATCAGCGCCGTATTGGAACGTAAAATGCAGTAATCAGCAAGTCCTCCGTTAAATACATCATCTCCCTCCGCCAGCACATGTCCGTATTTGAAAAGAGAAGGGCTCTTTTGCGGCATATCGGCTCTTGGCGCGGTAATACCGGCCGGCACTGAAAAAATAGACCAGGTGATCCTGTCTCCAACTTTAATGGCTTCCCCTCTGAAATCCTTGCCGGAATGAGCGGGATCAATCGAAAGAATGTCACCCACTATCTCATGCCCCAGCACTACATGGGGCGGTTCGAGACGCCTTCCGCAATAAGTATGGATATCACTGCCGCATAGCGTAGTATACAGCGTTTTTACCAGGATCTCACCGGCTTTAAGACCCGGCACCTGCCGGGTAATGAATTCAAATGGCTTGCCCTGTCCGTTAAATAGGACTGCCTTGCCCGGGGGAAAGCCGGATAACAGGTCGTTCATTATTTTTTAATTTCATTTTAAAATACCAATCGCAATACAACACCACCAATCCGCCGCAAATTCCCAAAAAAATACAAGACCGGAGAAAAATAGATAAAATGGAATTTCCGGGGGGGACGGCATATCTGAAAAAGATAAGGATAATATACCCTGTATAACCGACAGAATCCGCCAGGTACATTAAGAACCCGATATTGGCCCTTTCCTTTGTAATGGCGATCAGCCGTTCAAAGAGCGTAGTGTGCACCGCCACATAAGGGATATAAACACCCAGACCAACCAGCACCATAAAAGGGAATTTCCCCAGTCCGGCCTGCAGCCCCCAGACGGCAAGCGGCAAAATAGCAAATCCGCCCAGACAGGTCAGCAGCGAAAACCTGAACGCTTTATAATGATGCAAAATAAAAATGGCCAGTCCGTTAATGATCACCACTCCGAAAGACACCCATAATTCAGATTGTGTAAATACGGCAGGGGTCTGCGGATAGCCAAGGCCCTTCCACAGCTCGGGGGCGAAATCCGCCCGGACGCTCCGCAATAAGGTCACCAGTAAATAGACGATGATGATACCCGCTAATCCCGGCGCATACTTCAGAAAGAATTCCCACCTTGCCTTCGCCTTCATGGGGATTCGCTCAGACCGGCTGGCTACATCCGCCGCCGATGGCAGCGGCACATATTTTAACATGGCGATAAAAAGAAGGGTAGGCAGTAAAAAAAAGAGACCGGCAAAGAAAGGCATCCAGTTCTCCGTCACCCCATAATCGAGCAGCATCTTACCCACCGATTTGCTGACGCCGTCGGAGACGATAAAACTTGCGCACAATCCCGCCACCAGCGCTTCCGTATTTCTCCTGCCTTCCAGGAATCCAAGCACCAATCCGAAAACGACTCCCAGCGGTAAGCCGTTCAGCAGCAAACAAAGAATATTCCAGGGACGGGGAACAATGCCAAACAGCAATAACATACCCTCTGCAAAAAAGATCAAACCTAACAATACCCCGACACGCTGCGTGGGTTTGATCTCCGATACTATTTTTATGCCCACCCATTTGGCAATGACATACCCGATGGTTTGAGCGATGATCAATAGAAATTTATACTCGATGCCGAAAAAGGCGATATCGGAATAAGTAGCGGCGGTATAAGGCTTGCGAAAGCCATACATACAGAAATAAGTGCCGAATGCGGCAATCAGCGCCCATGCAGGATGGCCGTACAATTTTTGCATGCGCTCCGGAGGGACCGGTTCAATTGCTTTATTCATAACTAAAGACCGAAGGCTTTTTCTATGGGATGTTCCGCCGTAAATGTCAAACCCAGCAGCCACGCGATCGTTTGGGCAAGCTGCGCCTGGTAGAGCTGCTCCGGCTGCCGGATCTCCCCTAAAGGACGAATGCCCGGCCCGATGGCCGCAAACCATATCTCATCAGCGCCTTCTATGGTGGCGTCATGATCTTTCCATTGCGCCTTTATTTTATCGCCGCGGCCATGGTCGGTGAGCAACAGCAAGGTTGTCCTGCCTTTATACCCCGGCATCGACTGCAGCATATTCCACAGATCTGCGATCCATGCGTCAGCGATATTCGCCGAGTTGAGCGTGTTGGCGTAATTTCCCTCATGCCCGAAATTGTCTGTCTCCACAAGGCCGATGTGCAGGACCTTTGGCTTGAATTCCCGGATGTATTCCTTTGCCATATAGTAGGCAAACTGATCGCTCCGCTCATTCGAAGGCATCCCTTCATCATGCACCCTCCATTGCATCTCATTCAGCAATTCGAATACCGGCGTTTTAAATTTTATGGAATCATAACCCGCATTTACAAAGATCTTCGACCTCTTTTCGGCATAAATGGCATGAAAGGCGTTCCAGGAAGTAAAGACCGCCACCTTGCCCTTATAGGCGGGAAGCTGGTTGATGAACTCCAGCACCGAAGTATTTTTATTCGGATAGTCGACACTGTTGGCTTTCCCGGTCGTATCATGAGGGAAGCCGGTGAACATTTCATTATAACCGGGATAAGAATAACGGTATTCATTCAGCACATTCACCTTGCTGCCCGCAGCCCTGTTGCCATGGATCTGCCCCAGGGAATCGATCGTGCTCCAGAAAAAAGGGAAGAGCTTTCGTCTGCGTTCTTCCGGCGTGGGCGCCCAGTACGTATCTTTTAACCGCTGGACATTCCTGGTATACCCGGGATCATTGATGAGCACGCTGTCCGCACCGGTGAACAGCTCCTGCCAGCGCAGGCCATCCAGGGTAATAATAATTATATTGTCCGTTTGTTTTTCCTGTGCACAGGTCGTAAAATGAGCCAGCATTAAGATCAGCAGGGAGGCTACTATATTCTTCATCGTTGGTATTTATTTCTTCAGCAATCCCTGAACCTGCAGCCAGTCGCCAAACCGGTCGATCCAGCTATCCGAAGGCTGGTTCTGCTGATTCATCCCAAATCCATGGCCGCCTTTGGAATAAATATGAATTTCCGCAGAATGACCTGCCGCCAGCCATTTACTGTACAGGTCAATGCTCATCGGAACAAGATGCAGCTCGTCGTCCGTGGCCGCGGTTATAAAGAGGGGAGGCGCATCCTTTTGCACCGTCATCGGCAGGAAAGGGGGGACATAGGGATAAACAGGCGCTACGAAATCGGGACGGTTGTCCGCCGTGTAATCAAAGGCGCTTGCCGTAGCCAGCGTTCCCCCTGCGGAGAAGCCAATGATCCCTATTCTATCGGGGGAGATCCCTAATTCACCGGCATGTTTCCGTACATAAGCCAGCGCCTGCTTAGCATCCGCAATACCCATAGGAACTACCGGGGTCAGCAGCCTGCGGGCGTTTGTTGTATCCTTCATCCTTTCATTCTTTTCCTGCATGGGATGATTGGTCTCACTATGCACCACCCTGTATTTTAGCACAAAAGCCGAGACTCCTTTTTTGTTCAGCCATCTTGCTACATCGGTCCCTTCCGTTTTGATATGCAGATAACAGAAAGAGCCGCCGGGACAAATGATCACCGAAGTCCCATTGGCAGTGGATGGGCTGGCAGGGAAAAAAGTCAGAACAGGTGTTACGATATTATAGGTGAGCGGGTCGCCCGGAATGGAGGAGCTGTCCTCCTGTTCCTGTCCTTTCCAGCTTTCAGAACCCGGGGCGGCGCCGGGCCAGATAGTCAACACTTTCTGCGCATGGCTTATATGGGCAAAGGCCAGGAATACAAGAGCGATAATAGTATTTTTCATTGCTGTTGGCTGAAGGGGTCTTCAGCTGTAAAGTATCTTTTTATTCAGCAACCGCATGTCATTCAAAAGCAGAATTAATATTATGGTAATACAGTCCGGGAAATAAAATGTCGGAACCCCTTCTTCCGGAAACGGTTCCTGGTATGCATGATTATGATCACCTGACCAGCTCGACCGTACCTTTCTTCCTTTCCGTTTTCTTAGTCAGCGGGTTGTAGAAGTCAACCATCCAGACATAGACTCCCGTCGGCTGGGGCTTATTACCCAGTCTCCCGTCCCAGCCGGTGCTGCTGCTGGTAGTACCAAAGACCATCTCTCCCCACCGGTTGTACACCGAAAATCGCAGGATACTTACCGGCACGGATGGAGGGATTCTGAACAGATCATTTTTCCCATCTCCGTTCGGAGTAAAGGCATTAGGCATCAGCAGATCATAAAATACATTCACTGTTTCTTTCGCGGATGCCGAACAGCCGTTACCGGTAGTCACCAGTAGCTGATAGGTGGTAGAGCTGATGGGCGACACCACGGGGTCAGGCGAATCCGGATTATCCAGCCCGGTGACGGGACTCCATGCCCAGGAAACGACCTGCCCGGTAATAACAGGGGTCAAACGGATAGAATGACCTGCCGCTATGATCGTATCCGGAGAGAGACCGATTGCAGGTAAGGGGTATACCGTCATGGTAACGGCATTGGAGGTCTCCGGAGTAGAGCAGTACAGGTTGCCATTCATGATAGTGCTGATCACATCTCCGTCTTTCAGATTACCGGATGTATAAACGGAAGCATCAGAACCTACAGGCTGGTTGTTGATCATCCATAGATACTCAGGGTTGCTGCCGCCATTGAAAGCCGTAGCCGTAAAGGTGACGATACTGTCGCTGCAGATCGTAGTGGCTGAAGCCGTTATCTGCACAGAGGCGGGAGGGACGGGTGTCACCGTCATCGTCACGGTATTGGAAACAGCCTCCGGATCTTTCACACAGGCGGCATCACTCGTCATTATACAGCGTACTCGATCGGCATTGGAAACGGTCGTACTGGCATACACCGGACCGGCCTCCGGCACAGGCGCTTCATTCACCTGCCATTGATAGGAAGGCGTATTGCCTCCATCGGTGGGCAACACGGTAAATGTTGCCGGTGAACCGGCACAAATACTGGTGGCGGCGGCGCTGATCGTGACCGCCGGAGCAGGTATTTTCAATATGACGATGCTTACAGGGGAGGAGGCCACCTTGCAGGAGGAAATACCTATATTCCCGGACTGGGCTGCTGTTACCCGGTAGGAGTATACACCTGCTGCGGTGGGAAAGGCCCCATACCCCAGACCAGAGGCCCCGGGAATATCCGTCCATCCAATCCCATTATTATCATTTTCCTGCCATTGATACGTGGGGGAACTATAGCAAGGCCCGACGGTAGCCTGCAAATCCTGCATAGCGGTATTGCCGGCGCAAAATGTTACGGTATCGATACTCAGCCCATTCGCAGTTACGGTAATAGCGGGACCGGCGGGGCGAAAGGTGATATCATCCAGCGCCAGGTCATTCCCGGTACCGCCGGGCGCATTATTCGTCATACGGAGAACGACCGTAGATACCCCCGCCGGCGTGGTAAAATAAAACCCGTATTGATTCCATTTCGGAGAATTTACCGGTAATATATCTCCCGTATGAATGCTGTCTAAGAGCGTACCATCGGTCTTTTCTATGCTGAAAGTGATATTGGGACGGATCTGATCCGATACCGATGCGACATTCAATACCCAGGCGGCAAACTGATAGGTCGTTGCCGCGCAGAGCCCGGAGACTGTCTGCACATAAAAATCGCTGGGTTGGAACGAGGCATTGATCAGCATAAAATAACCATTCGGATTACCCGTATGGTCCGAATTTATATTGAGCCAGGTGCCTCCCCAGCAATTATTGACACTGTTGGTAATGGTATACTGGCCGTCGGAAGGACATTGATTCGTTATATATTGCAGGTTCGTAATGCCGGACGCAAGTGGCGAGCCGAAATTAAGCCCTGATCCGAACGTAATATTAGTGATGGGATCTCCTAAGCTGCCGGTGCATGTCTGCGCCTGAATAAACTTCCCGCTCAAAATAAAAAATAAAATATAGAAATATTTCACATTTAAATGTACAACATTCCCCTATCATAAATTCCCTTTCTTCATCTCCTGCACGGCATAGTCAGCCGCCCTGGCCGTCAAAGCCATATACAGGATGGAAGGGCTTTGATTGGCTGTACTGGTCATGCAGGCGCCATCCGTTACGAATACATTTTTGCAATGGTGGAGCTGGTTCCATTTATTGAGCAGGGAAGTTTCAGGATCCTTACCCATCCTGCATCCGCCCATTTCATGAATGTCTCTCCCCGGCGCCCAGTGATTGTCATACTGCGTAATATTCTTTATTCCAATATTATCCAGCATCTCTGCGCTTTGCGTTAAAAAATCTTTGAGCAGCCGCTCGTCATTGTCATCGTAGCCAACATTCGTCATCAGCAAAGGAATGCCCCATTGGTCCTTCTTATCCCCGCTTAACGAAACAAAATTGGTTTCTTTGGGAATAGTCTCTCCCTGCATATAGATATACATGTTCCAGCCGCCCGGCTCCGACAAGGCTGTTTTATAATCCGCTCCGATCTGTTCTGTTAATTGTCCCCCTGTCCCTCTTGCCCGGGAAGCACCCATAAATGCCATGTAACCGCCGACAAAATCCGTATCCTGTTTATGAAGGTTCCTGAAATTGGCCATCATGGATTCGGCCGGCTTGCGCCCATAGTAATACTTGTCTTCATAGCCGTCGATCGTACCGCTTACCGAGCCGCGGTAATTTTGAAAACAAACGTATTTTCCCAGCAGGCCATTGTCATTGCCCAGCCCGTTAGGGAAGCGACCGGATATGGAATTCAATAAGATCAGGTTGCTGTTCAGGGCCGATGCATTCAGGAAGATGATCCGGGCAAAATAATCCGTGACCTCCCCGGTATTCGCATCGATCACCTGTACGCCGGTAGCCCTTCCCTTTTTCTCATCATATAGGATGGAATGCACGACCGAGAAAGGCCGGATGGTAAGATTACCTGTTCGTTCCGCCCAGGGCAGGGTGGAGGAGACCGAGCTGAAATACCCCCCGAAGGGACACCCGCGCATGCATAGATCCCTTGCCTGGCATCCGGCCCTTCCTTGTTGCCGATGTATATCCCTGGCCTGTGTCAGCTGCGCCCAGCGGCCCTGTATCATGAACCGGTCCTTGTATCTTGCACTTATTTTTTGCTGCAAGTCCTTCTCTGCACAATTAAATTCGAATGGGGGCAGGTATTCTCCATCCGGCATAGCTTCCAGCCCATCCCTGTTGCCGCAGATCCCCGCAAATATTTCCACATGCGAATACCAGGGCGCGATATCGTCATACCCGATTGGCCACTCTATGCCATACCCATACCTCGCGGGAGCCGTGAATTCAAAAGGGCTCCAGCGCGGACAGGCGCGCCCCCAGGTCAGGGACTTGCCGCCCACCTGGTAACCCCGTATCCAGTCGAAAGGCTTTTTCTGCTCATAAGGATGATCAGCATCCTGTATAAAAAAATGCGCCGTATCCTCGCCGAAACCAGCCGCCCTGGTAATGAGCGGATTTGCTTTCGAAAATTCCCTGGTCATCTCACCCCGATGCGCAAATTCCCAGGGATTCATCGTGGCGGTAGGATAATCTTTCAGATGCACCACATTCCTTCCTCTTTCCAGCACCAGGGTCTTCAATCCTTGCTCGCACAGCTCTTTGGCGGCCCAGCCTCCACTGATCCCTGACCCGATCACAATAGCATCGAACGTATGTTGCGCTGCTGCTTTGTTGTTGATGTATAAGGTGTCATCCCCCATTTTTAATGATTTTAGGTGGTCTCTCCTTACTGATCGTTCCGATGGGATCGTTATTCGTAACAGGCGTTATTTGCACACTAACGAAAATAACAAAAATCAGCCCAATTCCTTACGCATTACAGTTAAATTGCAGGCTGATCTGTTTAAAAGCGCAATAAAACGGCATATTTCGAGTTGATCTATACCCCCATACTCTAACTTTATGAAAGACTTTTTATTAAACCTGCTTCCCCGATTAGGACAATTCAGTGAATCGTTGGACAAAAAGGAAACGCTGGTTGATCAGACCTGGGTTTTGGTCGATGATAAACTGAACAAATATCAATACATATTTCAGCGGGATGGGACCTTATTGGTTGCCTTTAACGGTGAAGTTAAAACAGGGAAATGGCAGTATATCGCACCGGCGCGGAGTCTGTTGATTGACATTGGCGATGCAAAAACCTTGTATAAACAGGCTTTTGTCGATAAAGGCCTCCTCATATTAAAAAAGGACTCCTTTAAGGAAGAACCCTGGCTGCTGATCAACGAAAGGATCATTCCGGATCTGGACGCAGACAGGTACATGAAGGAAATTATCTCCTCTAAATTGAATTATCGATGGGAAAAGCTTATAGATGGCAATGAATTGCAATATATAAGCCCGGATGGTTTTTCAGGGCTCAAATCCGGAATGGAAGTATCTTTCGATGGAAGAAGACCGGAGGATGGTATCTATCAGCTCACCTATTCCGGGAAGTTCGTTGAAATAAAGAACAGCCAGGTCGTCAGGATCTTTGATCGAAAAGAATATGCTACCGATAAAGGGATTTTAATTATCGAAACCCCTAATCTATTTGTGATCGCCGAAGGGAATGCCGCATTCCTGGGGTCAGTGGCGACTTTTGCGCCGGATGGGATCTATTTCCTGCAGAACGATGGCTCCATCAAAGAAATAGAAGTAAGAGAGGGAGAAGTTGTAAAGATCAGGAGAAAAAAAGATAACGGAACTTTAATTGTTTCAATAATTCTGTTTCTCGGAGTGACGTTTTTTATACTTATGATGGCAAACAGGTCCGGTCAGCAACACCTTAACCCATCGGACAAGGATAACATCTCCCGGGAAAAGCAGGACACCGGCAATAGGATGCAGGACACCGGCAATAGGATGCAGTACACCGGCAATAGGGGGCAGTACTCCGGTAAGACGATGATGGACTCCGGTGAAATGAAAAGAGATACGTTTGCAAGGTCTCCGGCACAAAATTCGGATGACGATATCAGGCGCCGCGTTGTCCATTTTATCGATCTGATCAACGGGGATGATATGGGAGGGGCCCAATCATTATTAAGTCCCACCGTTAAAAGATATTTTAATAGTATTGATCTGAAGGCTCAGGAAGTAGTGAATGAGATCCATCGTTATCGCACTGAAGTAGTAGCAGAAGACCGGACCATCGTGGCAATGGATTCACTGTCTGTAAAAGGTATTCCCGGCGGATATGAAGTCAGGGGACCGGTAACGGATCTAAGTACACTAAGAAAGAACGGTATCCCCTATATTTTTACTTCTGAAAATGTATTTCTCGTCGGTCATGACCTTGTTATTTATTCCGTTTCGGGCAATGTTCTCGACCGAAGGGTGGACCGGGTAAGAATACTGGGGCTGAACCCATTTGCAGGCACGGAAACGCAGAAAGAGAGTTTCAATGAAATAAAGTTTGGTGCTATTTTCAGAAGGCTCAGTGGAACGACGTACCCGTCTGCGTACAAGAACGCTTTAAAAGCGGCTTTGCTAACTTATTGTAACACCGGTATCCCTGTGTATAATGCGGGGAAAGTAGATATGCAAAAGTCGCTAGGGGAATTTTGTGACGTACTTATTGCAGGGACAGTGATCTTTGAAGGGGTAAAACAAGTCGAAAATTCCGGCGGTAATGTGACCAGGCTGGAAGTCTGGTATACTGACAAGTAATAAGTGCCCCCCCTTTTTTAAGCCCGTAGTTTTAACGGATCCGGCTATTTATTGACGACATGTATTGGCTGCCCCTTTAAAAAGGCTTCAATATTCTCCGCCGTTATACCCATGATCCGCGTTCTCGCTTCCTTGCTGATCCACGCATTGTGCGGTGTAATAATGCAATTTTCGGCGGTGAGCAAAGGATTGTTATCCGGAGGAGGCTCTTTTGACAGGACATCCAGTCCCGCACCTGCAATGACATGCCCGTTCAGCGCCTCCGCCAGTTCTTTTTCATGGATCAGCTGCCCCCTGGCCGTATTGATCAGCAAGGCGGAGGACTTCATCTTACGCAACAGCGCCGCATTCACGAATTCCTGGTTGTCACTGGTGAGCGGACAATGCAGCGTGACAACATCGCTTTGTGCAAACAGCTCTTCCAGGCCGGAGGGACTACCCAGTGTCGTATCTTTCCCGGAGGGACTGTAATAGATCACCTTCATGCCAAAAGCTGCCGCGATCCGCGCCGCCTGCTGGCCGATATGGCCGAAGCCAACTACTCCAAATGTTTTGCCGGCCAGCTCCATCACCGGCGCCTCCGTAAAACACCAGTCCACCGACCGCTGCCATTTTCCGGCTGCCGTCGCACGGGCATTCCTGCCCACATGGTTGGTGAGCTCCAGCAACAGCGCAAATACATGCTGGGCCACAGAATCCGTACCATAGGCCGGAACATTGCTGACGATGATCCCCCGTTCCTTAGCGGTGACCGTATCAATAATATTGTACCCGGTGGCCAGCACCGAGATCAGTTTCAAAGAGGGTAGGGCCGCCAGCGTCTCCCGGCTGAAAGGGACTTTATTGGTGAGCACAATATCCGCATCCCCGCACCGCCCGGCGATCTCTTCCACCGGCGTCCGGTCATATACTACCAGGTCTCCATAATGGCGGATCCCTTCCCAGCTCAGGTCGCCGGGATTTAATGCATAGCCGTCTGCTACAACGATCTTCATCATCAGAATAATTTATTTTGTTACACGCCCCCGTATCATCGTAAAAGAATGCGGGGCGAAAGAATAGGTGATCGTATTTCCGTTGGTTTTGATAGCTGGCTTATTGCTGCTGTGAACGGGTTCTCTATCAAAATCATTCCCTGATTTAATATCAGGGCCATTGACTTCCGTTACCTGCATGTCCCCGCTGAATGCCCCGCTCTGGGACATAATGTCCGTCGTTATCGCCTCTTCCTTGTTCCGGTTCACAACACACAAGATGACTTCCCCGTCCTTATAGGCGGCCGATACATCCAGGTACGGCACTTTAGTCTGCTGCGTGCTGGATTCCCCGACACCCAACGAAAATTTCTTCGTAGGATACGTTGGACAATCCACAAACACGTCCAGAGAAGTCCCATATACATTGTTCGCGAACAATTCCAGCGGGTAATAGATCGTCTGCCGGAACATCCCCGTTTCATTCGTGAATACCGGCGCAATGACATTCACCAGCTGGGCCATATTGGCCATTTTCACCACATCGGCATTGCGGACAAAGGCATTTAAGAATTCCGCCACTACCAGCGCATCCTCTAAATTATATCTCTCCTCCAGGGCCCTTTTCCCTCTTCCTGCGTCTCCGCCCCTGGCCCGGTACCAGACATTGTATTCATCCCAGGCGATATAGATTGGGTCCCTTTCACCCCTGCTCGCTGTTTGCATCGCTTCGCTAATCATGCCTTTGATGAGCTTGATCCGCTGCTCGAGGACAAGGGGTGTAGCGACAAAATTATAATAATTGCTGTCCGGATTGCCTACATACATATGTATGGCGATATAATCGATGACATCCTTTAATTCATGCAGGACCGTTCGGTTCCAATGATCGGGATCCGCGCCTGCCCGGTAATTGGAGGACCCTGCAGCGACCAGCTTGATGCCGGGTGAAGTGCGTATCATGAGCTTGGCGGCTTCCAGGGCCTTTTTACTGTAATCCTCTGCGCTCAGATGCCCCATCTGCCAGGGGCCATCCATCTCGTTTCCCAGGCTCCAGTATTTGACATTATAAGGCTCCGGGTAACCATGCTTTTTCCGCAGCTCGGCATAATAAGGTCCCTCCTTTACATTGCAGTATTCCACCCACCTTCTTGCTTCCTCGATCGTGCCCGTTCCCATATTGACGGAAATATACGGTTCCGTACCGATCGCCCTGGCATATTGCATAAATTCATTAGTGCCGAATTGATTCGTCTCCAAAGTGCCCCATGCCAGCTCCAGGCGGGGGATACGTTCCGTCTTTGGTCCTACGCCATCCAGCCAGTTATAGTTGGAGACGAAATTGCCGCCGGGATACCGTATCACGGTGGGGTTTAGCTGCTTTACGGCCGCCAGCACATCTTTTCGGAAACCATCCTTATCAGATAATTTATTGCCGGGATCATAAATGCCCCCGTACACGCAACGCCCCAGGTGTTCGACGAAATTACCATAGATATTTTTATTGACCTCCCCGACGGTCCGGTCGATATAGATCTTTATCCGGGCATGCTGGGCATGGATGTCCGTGGCAGGATACTGGGTTCCCGCAAGGAATAGTAAAAGAAGTCGAAAAGGTATTTTAGCTCGCATTATCAATAATTATAAAATGAGTTTCAATTTATCGCCAGGTTATAATCATCGCAGCCGTTTGCTCATCACTGCTGGTTTCAACAACATTACTGTTTCTGATGTTTCCATATATGCTGCTGTCTCTCTGGACGCTGCTGTTCCCATATCCATCTATACCAATGTTTCAAAAATCGCTACTGGTTAAATCGCCGGCATTTGCAAGATCATATGCATTTAGTCAGTTTTACTCAGGGAGGCTCCGGGATACTATCCCCCTTTTTTCACGAACTTTTTGCAACACGCTATATATCAATGACTTTCAAAAGTTTCAAGTAGACCAATTTAAAATAGCTCCCTTCCCGCCCCTGGCAATTGATCGCAGTTTTCACGAACTTTTTGCAACATGCTATATATCAATGACTTTCAAAAGTTTCAAGTAGACCAATTTAAAATAGCTCCCTTCCCGCCCCTGGCAACTGATCGCAGTTTTCACGAACTTTTTGCAACACGCTATATATCAATGACTTTCAAAAGTTTCAAGTAGACCAATTAAAAATACCCCCCTTCCGCCTACAGCTGGCCAACTGCCACGGATGCAAAATCCGGGTTCTCTGTGATCCGCGTACCGTCTTTTTTAAACGCATCGATATATGAATGGATCCGTTCCCTGGCCGTTCCCAGGTCCATATTATTCAGATTGATATTCAGCAGATCCACCAGCCAGGGCAGCTTACTGTCGCTCAGCACATAGGCCACGGTGATCTCCCGGGAAATAGGAAGGGTAGTGGTCTTCGACTCCTCATACACATCCTTCGAAGCCGCCTTCAGCAATTTATCGTACTCCTCTTCCAGCAGCCTGTTGAAAAGCGCAGCAGAGAATACATCCCCGGCTTTTACCCCCGTCCCGGCGTCATCCTCCGTTAACGTGGCCTCTTTGTGTACCCACTCCCACAGGATGCTGAGCCTTATCTCCCCGGTGGCCATATCCTCCATCAGGTAGAGAATATTATCGTCCCCAAAAAAGTCTGCCGGCTTCAGCGCAGCAGCCTGCATTCCCTGACCGAACGCATTCCCGTATTGCAAACCAACGCTCAGCAGATTACGGGCGCCGCGGATAGTCCGGGGGGCCGGCTCCAGTTTCAGCAAATTACCGGCATCGGCCGGCGCATAGGATAGGAGCGGAAATTTTCTCCCGGTTTGATTGGCTTCTCCCACCTTTTCCCAAACAGGCCGTACGATATTCACCATCTTCCAGTGGGCTACCCATTTTCCGCTGGCTCCATCCCGCTGTTCGCGTTCAGCGCCGGCGATGGCTTTTTGCATGCTGGCCGTAACGCCCTCCGGAGATCCCACGGGAATATTCGGTTCCATGCCGCCTTGCCAGAGTACGAAATTTCCATTCCTGTCGGGCGTATTAGCCGCACGTCGCACCCGGTCCTCATAATGGGCCATATAACCATAGGTCATCAGGATCGCTTCGATATTCGGATTGACAAAATTCTTATCCCAGGCCATCGCATCCGCTACACTGTTGATATAGTCCCAGCGGCCGGTATTATACCCGACAAAATGTTTACCCAGGGCAGCGCGAACCTCCATTAGCTGGTAAGTGACTTCCAGCTGTTCCACCAGGATATAAACTTTAATGGTCCCTTCCGGTAAGCCCAGGTGGGCTTCGAGGCCCGATAGCATTTTATTCCAGCAGGCTGCCTCCCCGGCCGTCTGGATCTTGGGCAGGTACAGCACGATGGGAGCCCCGCCGGCAAGGAGCGCCGCCTGGTTGTTCACGACATATAAGACCATATCGACGATAGAGGCGGCCATGGCGATCCCCTTGCTATCCCGCATATGCCGGTCATCGAGATGTAATCCCCGGGCGCGGAATATTTTGGTGGTGAAATCCAGCTGTGCCTTCCAGTCTTTAATGATCTCCCGTCCCAAAAAAGACACCCCCCATTTATTCATTTCTGCAGCTACTTTCTCCGCCACTTTCAGGAACAACGGGTCTTTATGAATGGCCAGCTTCAGATTGCGCTGGTTGTCCAGGGACATAGTGCCCGTCTGTCCAAGAGCATCTTCCCCATCGAACATCCAGCCATCGGCGCCGGACAGCAAAGCATACGCGACATTGCGGATGCTGCTTTCCAACGGAGCGCCCGGTTTGGCGGCAGGGCCCGTGCCCTGGATCCATTGACGCTGAAGACGGCAGGGATCACCGCCCCCTCAAAATTACCATCGCGGGCATCCTGCACCCGAATAGTCGTTCCCGGGATCAGGCTGGAAGGATCAAGGAATTCAATCCTTTTTTTGGTTTCCTGGCGTTCCAGCCTTCTTTCTGTCCGCAGCGCCATCAGTTCCTTGATATCGGTATTGAACCGCTCCAATGCGGAAATCGCCGATAAGGCTTCAGCAGTATATACATCCTTATAAAGTTCCTGTAAATTGTTCCTGATCTGTACGCTTTTACCCATGATCGTTATTTTTTATTGATAATAAATGTTGTCATTGTCCGGGGGCCATGCGCGCCTAACACCAGCGCCTGCTCGATATCCGCCGTTTTCGAAGGGCCCGCTATAAAGGAACCAAAACGGTATCTCTCCATGCCGATCCGCTCATACGCCAGCTGCATAGTAGCCACTATATCCGACGAATATAAGATGACGGCAAGATGCTGGCAAATAAAAGGCAGCACACGCTGCCCCATCAGCAACTCAGTGATCCAGACAGCGCCGTTTTCCGCTATCCCGAAATGCGCTTTCAACAGCATCACCTCGATGTCCTGAAAGGTATGCGGATCGGCATCTTTTGAGACCAGTTCCGCTACTCCTGCCAGCTCCGGCACATTAGTGGCGACCCGCTTGCTGGTATCAAAATATTTATTGAGGAGAAGGCCCGCCAATTCCAGGCTCTCCACCGCGATAGGCCGGCCGCCGATCCCCGTCAGGGTATCGGAAAATCTCTCCGCCAGGTTACCGGCCGGCTGCTCATAGAAGATCATCTCCGGCAAAGGAGTCGAAACCGGCTGATTGTCCAGCACAGCTTGTAATATTTTTTCTCTGGCAGTCATCATTTTTTACCCTCATTTTTCTTATACCAGTCCCCAAAAGATCCGGACGGCGGCTCCGGCATCTCCCGCTGCCGGTACCAGGCATTTAATTTATTGTTGACTAAAAAAGGCATCCGTTTCAAAACCCATTTGAGTACCCTGCCCGATCTCCTGTAAATGGCGGGAGAAGATAACACCCCGGACATGAGCTTCATCAGGACCGTTTTTTCCGTACCTCCCTTTCCTTCCTTCACGATTTCCTGCCGCCATTTAAAGAGCTGCTGGTGGATATCGATCTTCACCGGGCAGACATTGGAGCAGGAACCGCACAAGGTGCTGGCAAAGGGCAGGTCCTTGTGTTTGTTCATGTCGAGATTGGGCGCCA
This sequence comes from Chitinophagales bacterium, assembly GCA_015655015.1. Lineage (GTDB taxonomy): Bacteria > Bacteroidota > Bacteroidia > Chitinophagales > Chitinophagaceae > Puia. The sequence goes on from JAATFV010000122.1 coordinate 40,364, forward strand.
GGATAGACCCGATCGGTCCGGCAATAGTATTTTGATAGCTATACCCCCCGCTCCTCCGGTATACCGGGCAGGTATTCATACAGGCGGCGCATTTAATGCATTTCAAAGAAGCCCGGAAATCCTTCCTTCCCAGCTGCCGGGTCCGCCCCTTGTCTACCAGTACAATATGCATTTCCTGACCTTCCCGGGGCACGCTGAAATGACTGGAATAAGTAGTGATCGGCTGGCCGGTAGCGCTACGTGCCAGCAGCCGTAGAAAAATGCCCATATGCCTGCGTTGCGGCACCAGCTTTTCAAGGCCCATCGAGGCGATATGCACATCGGCCAGGTGGGCGCCCATATCCGCATTGCCCTCATTCGTACATACCACGAATTCGCCCGTCTCCGCAATCCCGAAATTCACACCGGTCAGCGCAGCCCTCCGGGTAAGAAAAGTCTCCCGTAAATGCTGCCGCGCCGTCTCCGTCAATATCTGAGGGTCCGACATTCCTTTCGGCGTTCCCAGAAACTCATGAAAGATCTCGCCGATCTCTTCTTTTTTTAAATGGATCGCCGGCATCACGATATGGCTGGGGGCCTGGTGCGCCAGCTGTATAATGCGCTCCCCAAGATCGCTGTCGACCACATCGATCCCCTTTGTCTTCAGATAGTCATTCAGCCCGCATTCCTCCGTCAGCATCGACTTGCTTTTCACCATCTGATCGATCCCCTTTGCATGCAGGATATCATAGATGATCCGGTTATGCTCGTCCGCATTGTCCGCCCAATGTACCGTAATGCCATTGGCAATAGCATTTTTCTCGAATTGTTGCAGGTACTCATGCAGGTTGGACAGCACATTGTCCTTGATCTGTGAAGCCATCTCCCGCAGCGCCTCCCATTCCGGTACCTGGTGCGCACGCATATCCCGGCGTTGCCTTACCGTCCATAATGTCTCATCATGCCAGTCCACCCGCTCCGGATCCTTGTTGAACTCGGCAGCCAGTTCCGCATGGTCTTTTTTATTGGTCACTTCCATCTTCAGGCGTTTAAGATTTCTGCAATATGTATCACTTTCAAAGGACTGTTGTTCCTGCGCAGGATCCCTTCCAGGTGCATCAGGCAGGAAAGATCGGCAGAAGTAATGTATTCCGCTCCGCTGTGTACATGGTCCCGCACCCGGTCTGTCCCCATCTTTACGGACACCGCTTCCTCTGTAACACAAAAAGTACCCCCAAAACCGCAACATTCATCCACCCTGCTTAGCTCCACCAGCTGTAGCCCGCTCACCATATTCAGCAGCCTGACAGGTTTGGAAAATCCCGGGGCCATCAGCTCGCTCATCTGTGACAAATGCAGCCCCCGTAGCCCATGACAGCTATGATGAACGCTGACCTTATGGGGAAAGCTGGCCGTAAGCTGATCAACCCGCAGCACATCCGTTAGAAATTCTACCAGCTCATAGATCCTGCCCCGCATAACGCTGGCCTCCGGTTCGTCCTTCTCCGAATGAAGATGTTCCTTCAAATGAAGCACACAGCTCCCGGAGGGCGAAACAATATAGTCAAACCCGGAAAAATTAGTGAGGAAGAGCTCATTACATCCCTGTGCCAGCGGGCTGTACCCGGAATTAGCCATCGGCTGCCCGCAGCAGGTCTGCCGGGGCGGATAGGAGACATTCAATCCCAGCTTCTGCAGCAGGCGCAACGTAGCAATGGCCGCCTGCGGATAGAACTGGTCGATATAACACGGTATAAAAAGTCCTACGGTCATAAAAAGTTCAATTCAGATTTATAGCAGCCTTATTTTTTCCCTTTCTGTTCATCCATAACACCGATCCTGCGATCAGCACTATGACCAACGCTACCACTAAAAGATACCGCAGCCCGGTCGACAGACCGGCAGCCGTGGTTACAACGGCTGTCTCCGTAACATGCCAGGCCGGCACCATCCATTTCAATACATAAGCCTGCAAAATGGTAAAACAACAGATAATGAACAGCATGATAAAACTATGTTTGAAAGTGAACCGGAACAAGGCCGATTCCTTTCCCACCAACCCTACGGCAGCCGATCCCACCGCGATGGATTGCGGAGAGATCATTTTAGCGGTCACCCCGCCGGAGGCATTGGCAGCGACCGTGATCACCGGGTCTACACCGATCGCATGGGCAGAAGTATATTGCAGCTTACAGAACAAGGCATTCGAAGAGGTGTCCGATCCCGTGAGGAATACGCCGAGCCAGCCGAGAATGGGAGAAAAGAACGGGAAAAGAGCCCCGGTCCCCGCCAGCGCCATCGCCATCGTGGTCGACATCCCGGAATTATTGACGATAAAGGCAAAACCCACCACGGATGCAATGGTGACAATAGGGAACTTCAGCTTGTTCAAGGTCAGCAGATAGGCCTTCCCGGCATTTTTAACACTCATCCCGATCAATGGCAGGGAAATGATCCCCGCCAGCAGGATGGATGTACCGGCATTGGACAGATAGTTGAAAGTGAACGGTTTTATCACCAACGGCTTCGCATCCGGCGTAAGAATGGTATTATGCAAACCGGGAAGGTAGAACTTCACCTGGCCGATAGCATTCAGGGCATCCTTGATGGGCTGTAATCCCCAGGCAAGAATGATCACCGTCATGATAATGAACGGCGACCACGCCCGCATCACCTGCCCGTTGGTATAATGCAGCTTCGTGTCGATGGTCGGAGCAGGCTCTTCCTTAAAATGCCAGATCGTTTTGGGCTTCCAGTATCTCAGCAGCACCATCAGGCAGATAATAGAAATAAGTCCCGAGATGACGTCGGGCAGCATCGGATTGAGATAATTGGAGGTGATGAACTGGGCCAGCGCAAAACTGATGCCCGACACCAGGATCGCCGGCAGCACTTCGATCGTTTTTTTCCATCCTACCATAATGAACACGAGATAAAAAGGAACGACCACCGATAAAAAAGGCAGCGTCCTTCCTACCATCTGCGAAATGGCCATCTCCGGAAGGCCCGATACCTGGGCCGCTACCGTGATAGGCGTGCCGATAGCGCCGAAGGCCACAGGCGCCGTATTGGCGATCAGGCAGATCCCCGCTGCATACAGGGGATTAAATCCCAACCCGACCAGCATGGCGGCCGTAATGGCCACCGGGGTGCCGAACCCTGAAGCTCCCTCCAGGAAGGAGCCAAAAGAAAAAGCGATCAACAGCGCCTGCAATCTCCTGTCCACCGTGATCGAAGCCATAAAGTTCTTGATGATCTCGAACTGGCCGCTGATCACCGTGATATTATACAGGAACATAGCCCCGATAATGATCCAGCTGATCGTGAAAATTCCATACATGGCGCCGTCCGCCGTGGAGATCAGCGCCAGCCCGGCAGGCATGCCATACGCAAGAATAGCCACCAGGACAGCCAGCAGGGTAGTGAGCAGGCTTGCCTTATACCCCTTCATTTTTTTTATGATCAGCGCCCAGAAAATAAAAACAATGGGGATGGCTGCCACCAGCGCCGATAGCGCTATATTCCCGAAAGGGTTGATTACCTGTGTCCAATTCATAAACTAAGGTGTTGTCTTTACTTTCAATACAATTTTTTTATCCGAACCGGCTCCCCCCGTCTTCAAACCCGGTTTGTGGGCATCCCGCTGCGCAAAGAAGATGAAAAGATCCTTCGGGGTAGCTTCGTAGTATTTCCCATCGGCGGTGTAAAAGGCGATATCCTTTGCCGGGTCATACTCTTTTTCCAGCTTAGCGGAACCAAAAGGCGCCACGCCAATTTTTTCGCGGCCGGAAATAACATAGTGAATATCCGCATAGTTCTGATGCGCTTCAAAGAAGGCCTTATCCATATCCCGGGTAGGACCGTCCGTCACTATGATATAGACATTGTCCCCATCCAGGGCATATCTCCCCGCCTTCAGCGTGTCCAGCTTCGTGTTTTTCAGATACTGAAAGGCCAGGTCCCAGCGGTCTTTATGTGCGTGATACTCCTTTGCAAATTCCAGCCTGTCGATAGAAGCATGCGGGGTCAGGGACAGCCCGTTCAGCCAGGTTCTGCCGTTGTACCATTTCTCCACCTTCTCCTTAGTCCATTCATCTTCGGTACCAAACTTATATAACAGCAATCCATAACCCACCCCGGCAGGGTCCTTCGTATTCGCAAACTGGAAGGCCATGTATTTCCCATCAGTTGACGCTACGGGATTGCTGGCCTTTCCTCCCTCGTAGTCATTGAAATGGGTAAGCCGCACAAAATCCTTGCCCGTGCCGTCCAGTCTCAGCTTATAGATATCGATATTCCAGGGACCGCGTCTTCCCCCATATAGCTCACACTGACGATCGCCCTCTACCAAGGTATACTTACCTCCGGGCAGGATCCCTTCACATTCATTATAACTTCCCGGTTTCTTCGACTGGTTCACCACTTCTTTAGTGGCCAGGTCGATGGTCATGACGGATGCCAGGTGTTCCGGCTCATAACAGATAAAGGTCATCTTGCTGTCATTGTCGAAAAAGTCCTGGGCCTCCAGGGAACAGCTCTTATCCTGGCTTTCATAAATAGTGGTCTTGTTAACGATGGCCGGCTTTCCGCCGGACAGATCGATATCGGCCATCACCAGCCGGGAAGCCTCCGGCGCCAGGCTGGGATCCTGGTCATGCAACTGGGTGTACGCTATCTTGAGGCTTTTCTTGGAAATAGCCATGCCCTCGCTCATCTTCACGCCCAATCGGACGGGTTTGGAGCCATGTTCCTTACTGAGGAACCACAGCTCATTATCCCGGGTACGGCTGATCTCGATGTTCTCGAATTTTTCCGGCCCGATCAGGATATAATCCCCGGTGGAAAGATGCATCACCCGGAGAAAAGCAGCGGCGGGAATACCACAGGTAAGGCAGCGGATAGCGCGGGTTGCCAGATCGATCACCATGGCATCCCCAAAACTTTTGGTCATAAAAGCTACCTCCCGGTTGTCCGGTGAAAAATCGGCCCGCTCCCCGAATCGTGTCAGTATTTCAATGTTGGCCGGGAGATGGTCTACCGGACTGCCTTCCTTTCGCTGCTGCTGTTGAGCGTGAGAATGAAAGGCCTGGAAAAGCAGCAGCGCTGCCAATATCTTCTTCATGTGAGAATATTCAGTAGTTAATAAAATTCGTTAACGGATCAGCTGTACGATCCAATAAGGTGTTTCTTTATTTACATCCGGGAAAATGGCCCCCTTGTTATTATTGTCCATCACCTCCAGCAGGTACTGAAAGTCCCAGCGGGAATTGATCTGCCCTGCCGGTACAGTGCATTCATACACATCTTTTTCTTTGCCCGGCAACATCGGCAAGGCCTGCCAGGCTTCTTCCTGGTTGACATCCCGGTAACGCAGGCGCACCGATTTTATACCAGCCTTTGCAGACAGCTTCACCTGCAGAGAGAACGCTTGTCCTGCAGGAAGTGTGGCTACCGGCACATGCATTAGCTGGAATAGGGTATGATTGTCAGCGGTCGTCGCCGGCTGATAACGCGGCGCCTTCGTCGAGGGATTGCCCGACCCTGCGCCGCCATCGGAGACAGCCTTCCCTGCCCCTGCGCCGTCACCAGAAGCAGTCTTCCCGGCAGCAAGTCCCTGCCGGGTGCTTTCGAGACTGGCCAGCCCTTTTTCCAGGGCTGGCAGCTCGTCCTTCCAGTGGCCGCAGAGGTCGGCATTACGGACGCCCATCATCAGATCATCGGTATAGACATCTCCTGCTGCAGTCACGATCCCGCGCCAGGCTTCGATCGCTTTCCGCTCCCCGGCGATGGCTGCATCCAGCGCGCTGACATCCTGTGTACGCTCGAAGAGACGGTAGTTGACGGCGGCGGCGATCCTCCGGGAATGGTACAGGGCAAGGCCGCTGAGGATCTTCAGGTCCGTGACGGTGGATCTGAACTCTTTGGGAGAATGAGACCCGATATTCTTCTGTGCAGCATCCACCAAAGTCAGGATCTCCTCCGACACCCGGGAAAGCCATTGGCTGTTAGCCGACGGCAATATTTTAGGGGTGCCGCCGCCGGCTATCAATAGTTGCGCTTCCTCATCGGCATTCGCGAACTGCATGAGATCACTACCCTCCGCCTTCGCATAGGAAGGAAGATCGCCGAGACGCTGCCTCTCCGCCCAGCCCCTCGTCGTAGGGAAGCTGCTGTAAGGATAACAGGAGGTAATGATGCGGGGCAATACCCAGCTGGCTTCGTGCAGGGCCTCCTCGATAAAAGGCGCGGCCTTAACTCCAAATCGTTGAGCGAACTCCTTATGCCAGGTATCGTCCGGGGTCTGCGGATCATACCCTATGCGGCCAAAAGCCTGGAAAAAATGCCAGTAACGTTCGAACTCATATTCATAATAGCGGTAGCCCGGATTTAACAGCTCAAAAGGTCGGGCATCATGCGGCTGCGCCTCCATCTTCGTGGCCAGCGGCTCGTTGACCTCAAACCCGTCCCCGTCATACAGGTGTGAGCTTTCTGCGAACCGGCGCGCATAGGCAGGATCGCCATTCAGCAATACCCTCGAGGTGCCCCCATTCCAGAGGACCCAGAACATTCTGTATCGCTGCGGATAACGCAGCAGATCGGAATAGCTGTGGCGGCGGGGACTTTTCTCCGGGTTGATCTGTGTGGGATGATAAGGATACCCCATTTGTTCCATCCAATACTTGGTGTCGAGCCTGAAATCGATCCCCACATCCAGGGCGCTTTGAATGATAGACTCTTTCAGCTCCTTAACCCGCAGATCCAGCCGCAGATCAGGCACCGTAGCCTTCATCATCCCGAAAATATCCCGCCAGAACCCGTCCTGCTCTTCCTTTTTCAACCCCGACTCATCGTGCATGCGGAACTCGATGCCGTCCAGGTGAGGCACTTCTTTTACGAACTTCGTCAACGCTGCCTTCGTATAGGCGGTCAGGTTATCACCATTGACTCCCCACACCAGCCCGGGAACAGGTTGGTCCGGCGAGTCCTTCGTACCGGGAATGCCTCCGCCCTGTACACCCCCCCGGTAGATATGATCCCAGATGCCCACGGTAAAACGGATACCCCGGTCATGCGCCATCCGGATCAGCCGGTTGAAAGCCGCCAGGTTCTTTTGCTGCTGCTCCGCGGACAGCCCTACCATGCGAACATCCGGGAAGCCATCCACGTTGAAAAAATAAGGATAACAGGGAGCCAGGAACCCGCCATTCTCATATCCAAAGATCACCTTCAGCGAATTGAAACGATCCCTGGCCAGCATGTCAAGATATTTGGTCCAATAGTTCTCATCATAAAACCTGCTTTCCCAATAAGCCCGGTTCATGGTATACATAGAGACGGCCCGTTCGCTCACATAAGGCCGCTCCGTAATTTCTTTTAGCTCGCTGAACGGCTGGCCCGGATTGACAGCCCAGCCGATACGGTCCGCCACATCCAGCAAAGCGTACATAAGGCCGACGGCATCCGACCCTGCAAGCACCCATACCTGCCTGCCCTGGTATTGGGTCTTCCACACCGTCAATGCCTCTGCCGAATCAGGAACAGCACGGTTGCCTGCTTTCAGGAGCCGGACAGCCTCTCCCTGTCCGGAACCATCGGCGCCCGCAGTCACCCCGGAACCACCAGCCTCGCCAGTCACCCCGGAACCAGTCAGACCCGCAACGATCACCTGCTGTGTCTTCGCGTCTTTCAGCGCGTCCACTCTTTCAAAAGTTATATGTTTGGCATTCAATGCCTCCTCCAGTTTGGCAAGGCCATGCGCCACCGGCGCACCGGGTTTACTATCACATACGATCGTCACCCGGGGAGGAGCCAGCGGAAGCAGACCACTGCCCGCGTAACTGCCGATAGATGCCACTAAGAAGAATAGAATAGCTAAATGTCTCATGATAATGATTTGATCACAAAATAAGGCTGACCGGCAAGCGCCGTATTAAAACCGGGATAGATCGATGCGGCATCAGGAGCATGCCGCACCTCCACATAATATTCCAGCGGGTAGGGGGAATCGGTATACTCCCCCGGAATACGCACCTGTCCCATACCCCCCTGTAAGCTTATATCCATCTTCTGATAACGCTCGGCCTGACTGACATGCCTGTAATAGAGCACCGCCGATTGGGGAGCTTTGTCGAAGGCAAAGGCCAGATCGACCGCCTGCCCCTTCCGGAATGTCCCCGGCTGCTCATGCCGGCAGGTCACAGGAAGACGTTTGGGCCTCCCCAGCGCTTCCTTCACCGCCTCTATCGCCCGACTATTGGCCAGCGCGCTATTCTCCTGGAACGCCGCCAGTTTCTTGGCCATATTGTCCACATCCGCATCGATCGCCGGAAGCCGGTCGCTCCAATGGCCGCGCAGCCAGGGATGTTCTCCAACGGTGACGTCGGCCATATAAACATCTTTGGCGGTTTCGGTCAACCCTGCCCAATATTCCCTGGCTTTGCGGTAAGCATTCAGCGCTTCCTCCAGCGCTGTCCGGTCACCGCTCTGTTCATAGATCGCAAATAACACGCCGGACCGAAACTTCGCCCCGAAGAACCTTCCCAGGCCAGCCTGCAGCGCCACATCGGTCGCCATACGCCGGTACTCCGCTTTATTCTTTCCGCTGGATTTAGCCGCAGCCTCAGCCAGGTATTTCGCCCCTTCTCCGGCATAGTCCTCCAGCCATTGGGCCACCTCCAGCGGACTATATTTACCACTGCGTTCACCGCTCAGCCGCTCTTTTACAAAATCATTGATGCTTAAAAATAACTGCGGGTCCAGCGGGGTGACATTCCCAAAGGTCTTCGGCGCCGGCGTATCCGTATACGGATTCCTTAGGTCCGGATCAGTGATCGGCTGGTTGGTATACATCTCCGGCCAGTACATATTATTGCCGGCAGAAGCTCCATGCGTAGTCAATATGATCGGTAATATACGGCTTACATTCGCCAGCGCCGCTTCCGTCGCTTTAGCGCCTGCTCCCACCTGCTTCTGCCAATACCGCTGCCAGGTATCGGGCGCCGAATCCGGGTTATAGATCATCCTCCCGAAAACACGGAGGGTATACACATATTTCTCCCAGTCCCAACGGGGCTTATAGGCCGCATCGGCATAACCGCAACGGTCACCTGCGATGCCTGAACCCCGACGGCCTTTGAAGGACAAGGGTTCCATCAATTCCACCCCGTCGCTCCCGCAAAAACTAAAAGCCCTCCCATGCGCTGCCGCTGTCACCGGGTCTCCCCAGAGCAGGAGGCGCTGCGTACCCGGCCAGATCCGGTGCAGCACTTTATACGGACGATCGGCTTTCAGCAGGTCGCCATAACCATACCGGAGAAAGCTCCTGGACCCCGCGCTGAGATTCATCAGCGTGGAGGCATGCTCCCGGGAGGCAGCAGTCGGTATTTCCAGCGAACGGATATCGGCCTGGTGATAAGGCATCCCCATATGCTCCGCCCAGTATTTTGGAGACAGCACCACCGGCATGCCGGTGGTCACGGCCGCATCGATCATGGACTGGTCCAGCCCCTTGGCATGCATATCGATCTCCACCTTTCTGCCGCAGGTCTTCACTCCATCAAAGATGGTGGACCAGAAAGCATAGCTGCCTTCATTGACGCCGCTCTCGCCATGCACCCGGAAAGTAATGCCGCTGATGGCAGGGCAGGCCTGCAGCAGCTGGCGGACCGCATCGCGGCAATAGGCCGCATGATTCTCCTTATTAAGGCCTTCGATCGTATAGTTGGCATGGGTGGTATTCAGCCATTCGTAACCATGCATCCACAATCCCAGCTGGAATTGAAGTCCCCGCGCCACCGTTTGCTCACTGATGAATTTCAGCATGGCCAGGTTGGCATCCCGCTCGGCATCGGGCAGCTGCGGCACTTTTACATCATAGCCGGGTACGCTGAATAAAAAAGGATAGGCAAAAAGGAAATAGGCGTCAGTTACTTTTTGCAGAAAATCATATCCAATTCCAAAACTTAAATTGAAACGGTTGAATCGTTGCGTAGCCAGCATCGTAAGATAGGCCGGCCACATTTCCCTGTCATTGTACCAGGGCTTGTCCTCCACATCGCTGACAAAGAGCCGGTTGAGGCTGCGGATCCCGTTGGCAGGCTGCTCGATGACGGCTTGTGGCACGTTCAATGCAGCCACTGGCTTTGCAGAATGCCTTACGCGGTCGGCCAGCTCCAGCAGGGCATACACAAGTCCCCGCTCATCGTGGCCATAAGCCAGCAGGATTGTTTTGCCGTCCTGTCTGACCGGCACCAGTCCCAGCGCTTCCGGTACGGCGGGAATTTTCACCCCCGAAACAGCAAGCAGGCTGCCGGCCAAACCGGAGCCCGCACCAGCTACGGCTATAACCAAACCGGCTGATCCTGCATCGGAAATTTTTTCATACCGTTTGACCGTAACACCCTGCGTTACCAAAACCTGCTCCAGCTCCCCGGCAGCCCAGACGGCCGGAGCCGATGCCGCGATGGGATCGCCGGTTCCTGTTACGATAGCGACCGGGTCCGTAATAAGATCAAGATCATTGAGAGACACAAATGGGAAACTCATGCCCGCGAGCCCCGCCATTTTCAAAAATTGCCTCCGGGAATTACTGTTGTTTTCGTCCCTCCGGGAATCACTGCTGCCCTCGTCATATATAGGTTGATCCATAACTCGTATTTTTAAGGTTGCCCTGTTTATTTAATAGTAGCTGGCGTATGGACAGCCCGTTTAATTATAACCCGGATTCTGTGGAAGAATGCTGGGATCATTGATGATCTGTATCTGTGCCTGCGGAAGAGGGAAAATGGTCATATAATCCTTCATCCCGGTGGACGCCATCGTAGAGAGCGCCCGTCCGGTTCTCACCAGGTCAAACCAGCGCTGACCTTCCAGGTAGAATTCAAATCTTCTCTCCAGGTATATCTTCTCCCGCGTATCGTCCTGCGACAAACCCGAATATTCCGGCACATGCGCCCGGTCCCTGACCTTGTTCAGCCAGGTCAGCGCATCGGGGGTCTTACCATTCTCATTCAGTGCCTCCGCATACATCAGCACTACATCCGCATACCGGATCACCTTCCAGTTCGCCCGGCTGTCATTTGCCTTCGCCTCCGGCGTCAGGTATTTTTTGGTAAAGGATCCGATGCCGGTAGGGGAGATCGCCGTATAAACTCCATTGACGGTAAGCCCTTTGGCTACGCTGATATCCATACGGGTATCATTAGGGTCATAATTGTTGAACAGGAAATCCGTGGGACAGCCCTGGTCACCGCCGCCGGCAGGAGGCAGGCCATAATAAGACGCCATCACGCTGGCCAGGGTGCCGGCGCCCTGGAAGCTGAGCGAGAACTGCGTGGTAAAGATGCTGCCCTCATTGATGCCCTCCTCGTATTCGATATCGAAGATATATTCGCTGTGGTGTTCGTTTTTCGTATAGTCCCACAGATCGTTATAATTCGACAGCAGCGCATAACCCAGTGTAGTCACTTCCTGCAGCTTGGCCTCCGCCTTTACGAAATCATGCGTGGTTAGATATACCTTCCCCAACAGAGATTTGGCGGCCCCCTTAGTAGCCCTGCCCACATCCGCCCCGGAATAATTAGGCGGTAGCTTGCCCTCGGCATCCTGTAGATCCGGGATGATCACCTTGTTGTAAATATTGTCCACCTTCTCCCGGGGAGTTTTATAGGTCTGATCCACTGTTAGCACCGTAGTGACCATGGGAACGTCTCCAAAGATCCTCACCAGGTTGAAATAAGACAGCGCCCGGAGGAATTCCGCCTCCGCGGTATACCGGTCCTTGTTGGGGACGATCGCCGGATCTACCGACTTGATCATGGCCAGCACCGTATTAGCCCGGTTAATAGCCTCGTAGTAATTTCTCCAGGTGGTGATCAGGATGGCCGCATCATTGCCCAAAATGAACTTATCCATATCCGATACCTGCAAATTGCTCACCAGCCCGCTTTTCGTGTCGTCACCCCGCACGTCGCCATACATCCAGAAGTTGGCATATTCCGTTTGAAAGACCGCATAGATGCCGGTAACGGCATTCTGAAAATCATTGTCGGTCTTATAGACCTGGTCGACACTCACCGTGGAGATCGGGTTTATGTCTATAAATTTCTTGCTGCAGGACACCAGCAGGGTCATAGTTAGCATCAATAGTCCGATAATAGTCCGCATATAATTAGTTTATACTTGTTATCCTAAAAAGTTACGTTCAGTCCCAGCGTCAGGCTCTTCGGCAACGGGTAATCATTTAAATCGATCCCGGGAGTCAGTGAATTCCCCGAATTGCTCGTATCCGGGTTGAACGAAGTGAACTTGGTAATGATAAAAGGATTGTTGGCATTCAGATAGACCCTGATAGCGCTCAGGCTGATCCTTTTGGCAAGCCGGTCAGGCAGCACATAGGCCAGGGTCATATTGTTGACACGCATATAGGTGCCGTTATCCAGCTCCTTCTGCTGGTTTTGCCCCCGTATATTACCCGTAGGAGCATCGTTCGGCCGGGGAGTATTGCCATCACCGGGCTGATCCGGAGACTTCCAGTAGTTATTGGAAAGCGCCAGCTGGTTGGTACGGGCCCTGGTGGACATATTGGCGCCCAGCCGGGTCAGATTGAGGATCTGTGCGCCCTTGGTACCCTGCAGGCTGATGACGAAGCTGAGGTTCTTGTAAGCAAACCGGTTCGTCATCCCATAATAAAAATCAGGATAAGGACTGCCCATGATCGTCTTGTCAAAACTGTTGATGATGCCATCCGGTTTCCCGTCAGGACCGCTCACATCGACAAAACGTGTATCTCCCACATGAGAGGCGCTGGCCGTGCCGGGCGCAAAAATAGGACCGGCATTCAGCTCCGCCTGGTTCTTGAAAATACCGTTCGTCAGCCAGCCATAGAACATGCCGATCGGCTGCCCGATCTGCGTGATATTACCACCGCTGATGATCGGATCTCCGGAAGGCCCCAGCTTAACCACCTTATTTTTGAAAGTGGAAAAATTGAAGTCGGTTGCCCATTCAAATTCACCCCGGATATTCTGAGTGCTTACAATGAACTCCCATCCTGTATTTTTTACTTCCCCGATATTCTTCAGCGCCGTGCTGAAGCCGGAGATATCCGGCGTATTCACGTTCAGCAATAAATTGGTATTCCTGGACTGAAAATTATCTACCGTAACATTCAGCCTCCGGTCGAAGAGACTGAGGTCTACCCCGAGGTTGAACTGCTCCTGCGTTTCCCAGGTCAGCAGGGGATTGGCGATCCTGGCCGGACCATAACCCGGAGCGGCAGCGCCTCCCAGGGCATAGTTCTCATAGTTGATAGTGGCCAGGTGATCGTAATTGCCGATATTATTATTCCCCGTCACTCCATAGCTGGCCCTTATCTTCAATTCACTCACTTGCTTGACATCCTTCAGGAAGTCTTCCTCGGAAACACGCCAGGCGACGGCAGCGGAAGGGAATTTACCATACTTTTTCTGGTCGCCGAAACGGGAGGACCCATCCGTACGGAAAGAAGCCGTCAGGTAATATTTACTGTTATAGTTGTAGTTCACCCTCGCCAGGTAGGAGATCATCGACCATTCGCTCACCGTAGAAGTGCCGGTGGTGATCAGGCCGCTGGCGGCGCTTAAGGTAGGCACAAGGTTATTGGGGAGCTTGTCGCTATAGAGATAATTGGCAGTGTACCGGTCCCGCTGGGTCGTATAACCCAGCAGACCGGTGAGATGATGATTGCCAAAGCTCTTATTATAATTGAGGGTAAGCTCTGTCAGCCAGTTGTAATCGAACGACGTCGAGTCGCTGGCATAAGCTACATCGTTCAGGAAAGCGGGCAGCTTGGGCTTGAACTTTTCTTCCCCGACGCCCCGCATGTCCACCCCTGTCAGCACATTGAAGGTCAGGCCATCCACGAGCTTATATTCCAGGTTGATATTCCCTATCATCCTCAACGCCTTGCGGGTGTGTTTTATCTCATTCACCAGCGCCAGCGGATGATAAAAATTTCCGGAGGCCGCCAGGTTGTTATAGGAGAAGTAATTGCCGGCGCTGTCATAGACAGGATAGAAAGGAGTGACGGCCATGGCGCTGCCGATGACATCTTCCGTGGGACCGCTCGTCAGACCCGCCGCCGTAACGATCTTTTCCCCGGTATAGGAGGGGTTCAGATTCAGCCTTACCGCCAGCTTCTTTGTGAGCTGCGCGTCTATATTGGACCGTACGGAGTACCGCTTGAAATCTGTATTCCGGATAATGCCCTGCTGATCGAAAAATTCGCCGCTCAGGGCATATTTGATATTTTTATCTCCACCCCTCACCGTCAATTGGTGCTGCTGCTGAGGAGCCTTCCGCATGATCAGGGACAACCAGTCAATATCGATCTTATTGCGGCCTGCCAATACGTCCAGGACGGTCGCCGGCACGGCTAATTTCCATTGGGAAGGATCTCCGGTGACATCATTCCCTGCATCGAGGTTCCTGTTCTTCACCCCATCATAAAAATATTGCGCCTCCTGTTTGGAGTTCATCATTTTAGGCTTCAGGGATATCTCCTGCAATCCATAATAGGTGTCGAAGGAAACAATAGGTGTTCCGGTCCTTCCCCTTTTGGTGGTGATGAGAATGACGCCATTGCTGCCCCTCGATCCATAGATCGCCGTAGCGCTGGCATCTTTCAGGATATCCATCGTCTCCACATCGTTCGGGTTCAGGGTCTGGATATCGCTCACCGGGAATCCATCCACAACATATAACGGTTCGGCGCTGGCGGAAATGCTGCCAATACCCCTTACCCGGATCTGCGGGGCCGCTCCCGGTTGGCCGGAGACCGGCTTTACCTGTACCCCGGCCGCTTTTCCCAGCAGCGCCTGGTCGACACGGGGGACGGCCATATCTTTTATATCCTTACTGCCCACCGACGCCACGGAACCGGTCAGGTCCTTTCTTTTTTGCGTTCCATATCCCACTACTACGACATCATTCAGGCTGGCGGTGGCCTGCTCCAGGGAAATGCGGATCACCGTTTGATTGCCGACGGACGTTTCTACGGATTTATATCCTACGTAAGAGATCACCAGCACCGCATTGGGCCTGGACACAGCGATCGTAAAGCTGCCATCCTCACCCGTCAGCGTATTATTCTTTGTGCCCTTTTCTGTAATGCTCGCGCCGCTAAGCGGCTCGTCTTTTTGATTGGTGATCCGGCCTGTTATAGTGACCGGCGGAGTGGGGGAGGGGATGGGAGGCTGTTTATCTTTTTCCTTGATGATCACCATCTGGTTCAGAATGGTATATTCCAGCGGCTGGTCCTTCATACAGAGATCCAGCGCCTGCTGCAGGGAGCCATTGCTGATATTGATTGAAATTCGTTTTGCCTTGCGAAGCTGATCTTCCGTATAGACGAAGGTGTAGTTAACCTGTTTTTTGATCTCTTTAAAAACTTTGTCCAGCGACACATTCTTTTCAGACAAGGTCACTCCCTGCGCATAGACAGCTGCACGGGATTGTAAGCAGATAGCAAGCAATAAAAAAACTGTCAACTTCATTACCAACAGTGTTTTGTAAAAGGGCTTCCTGTGCAAAAAAAAGGAATTGCGGCAAGCAATTATTTGCATAGCTTTGGTGTATTAGGGTGAACAATAATAAGTCAGGACCGGCTTGTGATTGGCTAACCCGAATTACCGCCGGGAATGGTTACAACATTTCCGGCTTTTGTTTTTGCAAGACCTGTGGTCTGCCTTTTTTGCAGGTTAACCTAATCGTTCGAACATCATTTTTTGGGGATTGTCATACGCATTTTGAACGTTTGTTTTACTGGTTAACAATGATTTTCTTATCCTCGATCTTGAAATCTACTTTGCCGGTAAGCTCCAGGGCCTTCAGCGCATCCGAAAGCTTCGTGTTCCGGGGAATTTCCGCATAGAAAAGATCGTTTATTTTCTGACTCCCATAAACGATCTCTACATCATACCAGCGGGACAATTGTTTCATCACCGTCCCTATCTCGGACCCTTCGAAATGAAAGATCCCGTTCTTCCATGCCATCACTTCCGTCAGATCCACCCCATCGGAAATATTCAGCTGCCCGTTCCTGGCAAGCTGTGATTGCTGCCCGGGATTTAAGATACGGGCCTTGCCGCCATTGACGAACTTTACAGACCCCTCCAGCAAGGTTGTTTTCAACAGGGCTTCGTCATTATACGCATTGATATTAAAGTGGGTGCCCAATACCTGCACCTCCGTGCGGCCGGCTCCTGAAGGATCGTCCTTTAATTGGCCTGGGGTAGATAGCGATACAACAAAAGGCATGGATAGATCTTTCGCAATTTCAAAATAGGCTTCCCCCGTTACCTCCACCCGTCTTTCTTTCCCGGCAAACGCCGTAGGGAAACGCAGCGAGGAGGCAGCATTCAGCCATACCTGGCTGCCATCCGGCAGGACCACCTGGTATTGCCCCCCCCGGGGAGTAACGATCGTATTATAGGCGATCTGACCTGACGCCAATGACTGGCGGTTGGCCGCTGCTCCACTCACCGCCTCTCTGCTCACCGCTGCTTCATACGACAGCCTGCCGTCCAGTTTCAGCACTTTTGTATTGCCCTGATGCGCGAGGGTGCCATTTTGTGCATCATCCAGCGAAATGGTGCTGCCATCCGCAAGCGTGAGCATTGCCTTATCTTTTCCGGGAAGCACATCGTTCTGAACAGTCAGATGTTTACTACTTTGAACCGGCGTCTTATTGCCCGCAAGCTCCTTAACCGGGACTTTTCTCAGCGCCAGGTAAAGCCCCCCTGTCAGGATCAGCCCGATCAGGGCAGCCGCAGCGATCCTCCGGGCGGATAGCCGGACTACGGCAGCACCGGGAGGAGAACCAGCAGCACCGGAAGGAGAACCGGTGATACCTATTTCTTCATGAATGGTACGCAGCATTTGTTGAGACAGAACCGGATCGACCTGCCCGGCACTTTCCCCGCTGTTCGTTAATTTTTGAAGCAGCAATGCTTTCAGCTCACTGGCATCCGTAGTATTCAGGTACTGCAGCAGCCATAATCTGTCTTGCTCCGTCCACTGAGGAGCATCCACCAGCTCTTGTATTTTGTTCACCAGATCTTCCATCGGTATTTTTTTACCAGGCCGGATCGTTCCGCCTCATTTATTAATACTGGAAAGCCGGGAAATCGGGGGGGTAGGGGGAAGAATTATTTTCCTATTGCATCAATATAAACAGCCCCAGGAAAGGAACGCTGACACAGCCGGTATAATAGTCCGGATGCTGCCGGATATAACTCTTGATATAGGTAATGGAACCGGAAAGGTACTCCTTGACAGTGTGTTTGGATATATGCAGCTCCTTAGCCGTCTCTTCATAACTTTTTCCCTGGAGCTTGCACAGCTCGAAAACCTTTCGTTTCTGCGGGGAAAGTTGTTGGATGGCCTCTTCCAGCAATTGCAGCTGAGCCTCTTTCAGATCTGCCTCCTGTTCGTCCGGAGAAGATTGACGGATATCCCCGGCAGAATGAACAACCCGGGCAGGATGAACAACGGTGGATTCAGCTAACGTTCGTTTCAGATAATCCACGGACTTATTATAGCTCACGGCAAACAGCCAGGCTGAGATCGATTGATCCGGATCCAGCGTCGAACGTCTCTTCCACAGTGTGATAAAGACCTCCTGTAACAGGTCCCGGGCAGATTCTCCGTCTTTGGTGAGTTTGAGAATATTAAAATAGAGCGGGTTATGATGCCGATGATAGAGTGTATCAAAAGCAGTAACATCATTCAGCAGGAGGCGCCTGACAAGCTCGGTTTCGTTAGAATTAGTCAAATTAGCAATCAATTAGCGCTATAAATGTAATATAAAAAATATTGATGGCAAGAAAACTTTATTCGAAAATTCATCGGCGGAAAAGAAAGGTCCTCAATAAACTGTTGCATGCTGGCCGCTAATATTGTCAAATCGACATGTACACCATTGGTTGCCTTCTCCATGAACAGCCGCGTATTTCACCCCCAAGCCCACCCTGGCTGTTTGGGATTCGCTCCTGAAACAGCCCTTATAGCAAGGACATTCAAGACCTCTCCCCAACCGGGCTATCAATTTCTCATTAATCTATATTTTTGCAAAAAAATGAAGGTTACGTGATTCCTTCAGCCAGGCAAACCGGAAGAAGTATTGCGGGTAGAAGAGATCCCTCAACCAGTCCCTTCTCCGGAACAGGTCTTGATTGAAGTTAAAGCCAGCCCGGAGCGTTTAAAACGCTCAGTAAAAATTGCTGAAAAATAAGTAAATTTGTTGTTGTTGACAATCTTAAAATAAGGGCTATGGCAGAAGTATTAACAAAGAAAGAAACGATTGATCAGATAGTTAAGACCGCTCAAAAGCTGGATAAAATGGACCTTCAAATATTGCTTACCAAGCTTCGGGTCAAAAAAATGCAAAAGGATGGCGTAAAACCTGCAGCAAAACCTCCTAAAGGTGTAAAGCTGCCTTCTATGGACGAAATCGATTTATGGAAACATGAATCCAGAAAAAATTATGCGGGTAGATAGGTTTGTACTTGATAATAATATTTGGGTCAGTTATTTGATTACAGGAAAAGAACAGAAATTAATTGATATCATCGCTGATAACGATTTGACAGTTTTCTCCTGCGATGAGCTATTCGCAGAAATCAGGCGTGTCTTGAATTACCCCCACTTAAAAAAGTTTAACGTTAACGTATCTTACGCCTTAAAAGTGGTAAAAGGAGCAACAGTTCATTATACCATTACCTATCCTATAAAACGATATGTTCCCTTAGACGAAAACGATGACTATTTAATTGCCCTTGCGCTGCAAACCTCTTCCGGTTTTATTACCTCCGGGGATAGTGATATATTGTCTGAAAAAGCCAATCTCGAAAAAAAGTATAAAAAACTGAAAATACTTACAAAGGCGGAATTTGAACGTATGTTTGTTTGATCCGGACTGCCTTTCTTAAAAGCCGGATCCCGGCTATACTAACACTCTGAAATCCCGTTCTTCTTCCCGTCCCTGTTGCGAAGTAATGGGAAAACTGTATTTTGCAGGTCCCAAACTTCGTTGATAATAATTTGTCCAAAGAAAACGCATATAGTGAACAGGAACTGCTGCAATTGGTAGCAAAAGGTGACAGACAGGCTTACCATCAATTGTTTGACCGCTACTGGGACCAGGTCTATGGGGCAGGCCTGCATTTGACAAAATCACCCGAACAATCCAAAGATCTCGCACAGGATATCTTCCTGAAAATATGGGACCTTCGCTCAAAATTGCCTTCCATCAGGAATTTTAACGGGTATTTATATACTATCACGAAGAACCTGGTTCATGACCAGCTGAGAACCCACGTTTTCCGGGAGTCCAACAAAGAATTCCTAACATTCTATTTTGCCGACCACACCTCGTCTCCCCACGAACAGCTGGAGCAGAAACAATTAGGCGACATCCTCCACCAGGCTATTAACAATCTCCCCCCCAAGCTCCACCAGGTATTCACCTTAAGCCGTTTCGAAGGCCTGAGCCATGAAGAGATCGGCAAACGGCTGCATATCAGCCCCCTCTCCTCTAAAACATATATGACCCGGGCTCTGATCGTCCTCCGAAGACAAATCGCTGAAAATCAATGGAAACTGCTGTCTATCATTGCCATTTCGGTAAATTTTTTCCCTTTTTGATTTTTTTTCAAAAGGATGTTTTCTTTTTCGTCCTCCATCCGTCTTTATCTCTGAACCCGGTGTGATGACTACCCCAGACACCGCAAATGGTTAATATGCCTGATAGTAAACTAACTGACCTTTTTAAAAAATATCTGGAGGATAGCCTCACTCCGGAGGAATTTTCTCAATTATATGAAAAGATCCGGGCAGGGTATGATCCCGAAGATCTGGACAAACTGCTGGAAACTACCTTCTCCAATCCCGCATTTTCCGCTCCCGCAGCTGACTATGATAAAAAAGAAGTTTTTACTTCCTTACTGACAAAGATCGAAGAAAAAGAGAGGACTGAGCTTGCGCAGCCACCTGTCATCCCAATATACCGCAGACGCCGGATGACCGGAGCGGCCGCCGCCCTTATCTTCTTACTGGCAGGCAGTAGTTATTGGATCTTCCATCAACGAAATCTTTCATCCCCCCTGGTGATTGAAAAAAAAGAGATCCGGTTTGACGCCCCTCCCGGAAAGAGCGGTGCGATCCTCACTCTTGCCAACGGCCAGCAGGTAGAGCTGGACAGTACACAAAATGGAGCCCTCACCCAACAGGGCAATGCCCGGCTGTTAAAGCAAGGGGGGAAATTAAGCTACCATACGGAAGGTCGGACTTGCCGTCCCCCGGAAAATGAAAATGCCCCTTCTGCTAATTCCACCGTCATATATAACAGCATCAGCACGCCCCGGGGAAGACAATTTGAGCTGGTCCTGTCAGACGGCACCCATGTCTCGCTCAATGCCGCCAGCTCGATCCGCTTCCCCACCTCTTTCACCGGTAAAGAAAGACGGGTCGAAGTCTCGGGCGAAGCCTATTTCGAAGTAGCAAAAAATATGTCCATGCCCTTTATCGTATCCCTGCCTTCTCCGGCAGGTACTTCCCCTTTAGCGGGGCAGGAAGGCAGTACTCCCCCTTTAGGGGGCAGGGGGGTAGGGGGTGGGGGGGTAGTGCAGGTTTTAGGCACACACTTCAACGTCTCCGCTTATAACGATGAGAACAATATCAGCGCCACCTTACTGGAAGGATCCATAAAATTCAGCAGCGGGACACAGGAGGCGTTGCTGACTCCCGGCGAACAGGGAAAAATAGACAGGGGCACATCGGTCCTGTCCCATAAAAAAGTCGATGTCGACGAAGTGATCGCCTGGACAAAAGGCCGGTTAGCTATCAACAATTCGGATCTCTCTGTCCTGATGCGCCAGATCTCCCGCTGGTATGACGTAGATGTGGTCTTTCAGGGAAATATTCCAAACGTGCGTATCGGCGGCTTCCTTCACCGGGATGTGAATTTATCGACTGTCCTGGATTTCCTGGCGGAGAACGGCGTACATTTTAGAGCGGAAGGGAAAACGATCACCATATTACCATAAAATTACAGGCTGGAACAGACCGGCCTGCTATCGGTTAAAGCCGGATTTTTTAACTAAACGATGCATATGAAGATATAGAAAAGCCCCCCAACGGACTGACCAAAAAAAACCGGATCCTGTTTGCAGCAGAACCCGGAAAATAGTTGGCCATCCGGTACAACCAGACACTTGCAAAAATGACTGTTTAACTTTCAAAACCCAACTTCCCAAAAGTATGCAATTGCTTGTATATGGCAAAGCCCCTGTGCTTACAGGGCTTTGGTCCGCCAAACATATGTTAATTATGAAATTAACGGCTATTTTAATCCTGACCGCATCGCTCCATGTAAGTGCAGCCGGTTATTCCCAGGAAGTAACCATCTCCTCCAGGAGCATCACGCTGGAAAAGGCCTTTAAGCTGATCGAAGATCAGACAGGGTTCTCTTTTCTATGGAATGAAAGTCATCTCAACAAATCGCACACCATCAGCATCGATCTGAAAGAGGTCTCCCTGACCAGGGCCCTGGATAGCTGTATCCGGGGGCTGGGCCTGTCGTACAAGATCAGGGGCAAGGTGGTGATGATAGAGCCGGCGCCTGTATCCCGGCCGGTGGACAGTTCCCGGCTCCAGGCCCCGCCTGTTGATATAAAAGGGGTCGTCTACAACGAGACCGGTCAACCGCTGGCCGGCGCTAACGTCACCGTCAAAGGGACCACAAGAGGCACCGTCACGGATGACAGGGGAGCGTTCACCTTGAGAGGGGTCGATGACCATGCGACCATCGTGATCAGCAATATCGGCTACGAGACCCGGGAAGTAAAGGCGAACGGCAACACTACCATCAGCGTCACCGTGAAGAAGATCGCCAACAGCCTGGATGATGTGGTGATCATCGGTTATGCTTCCCAGCGAAGGAGGGATGTCACCGGCTCGGTATCCTCGGTCAATGCGGCGCAGATAAAGGATATTCCTGTCACCAACTCCCTGAAGGTGCTGGAAGGCAGACTGGCCGGCGTAAATATCACCACCACCGAAGGCGGTCCCAATGCAGCCGTTACGATAAAAGTGAGAGGCGGCGGATCCATTACCCAGGACAACACTCCCCTGTATGTGGTCGACGGGGTACAAATGGAAGATGCACTCAGCAATATCGCTCCCCAGGATATCGAATCCGTAGACGTATTGAAGGATGCGGCCGCCACCTCCATCTATGGCGCCCGCGGCGCCAACGGCGTAGTCATTATCACCACCAAAAGCGGCCACGTGATGAAGACGGTAGTGGCTTACAATTATTTCTATGGGATCAATAAGCTGGCTAAAGAATTCAAGGTGATGAGCCCCAGGGACTTTATTGAATACAACTGGGAAAAGACCAGGGGGGCGCTGATCGACAGCGTCACCTTTGCCTCGCAATACGGGAATAGCTGGACAGGACTGGATTCCATCCGGAACAAGCCCGCGGTAGACTGGCAAAAAGAGACCTTCGGACGGAACGCACCGACACAAACCCATAACGTCAGCGTCACCGGCGGCGACAAAGCCACCACCTTCAATATCAGCTTTACGAATAATAATGAGCAGAGCGTCATGATCAACTCCAGCTTCAGCAGGAACCTGCTGAATATGCGTTTCGAACACGTCGTTTCCGATAAATTCAAGGTGGGACTGAATTTCTCCTACAACGACCAGGTGGTTGTAGGCACCGGGACCAGCGTCTCCGGCAGCATCAATAACAACCGGCTCCGTAACTCTGTCAAATACCGGCCATTCCTGGTCAACTCCCTGGATCCTAATGACGCCAACGATAAATCGTATTTCGACCTCACCAATTCAACGGGTTACTACCTGATCGATCCGATGCAGTTCGCCAACGCCTCTTACCGGCATAACAAGTCGGCTATCACCAACATCAGCGGGTATATGAACTATGCGCTCACGGATTATCTGCAGATCCGCACCACCGCCGGCACCAACCGCAACATAGGCAACCTGAATGTCTTTGATGACTATATTACCTGGAATGCCATTTCCAATAGCGGCGGACAGCCCATCGTCAATCTCACCAATGCGAATACGACCTCTATCACGGAGAACACCGTGCTGAGCTTTTCGAATAACAGCTTCCAGTCGTCATTCAATAAGAATAATTCCATCACCGCCTTGCTGGGACAGGAAATATACCAGCTTTCCGCCCACTCACAGCTCGACCAGGTCCGCTACCTTCCCATTGGGATCACCCCGGACAAGGCATTTTCCCAATTGAGCCTCGGGACATCCACACCCCTGTACCCCACGGCCACCGACTCGAAGAGCAGGATCACCTCTTTCTTTTCCCGGGTAACCTATGCTTACAAGAACAAGTACCTGGCGTCTTTCAATGCCCGCGCCGACGGTTCTTCCAAATTCGCCCCGGGCCGTCAGTGGGGCTTCTTCCCTTCGGGAGCGGTTGCCTGGCGTATCTCCAATGAACCGTTCTTTCCCGCCGGAAAATTCGCTACCGACGTAAAGATCCGTCTGAGCTATGGACTGGCAGGCAATAACCGGATCAACGATTTCCTCTACAGTTCCTTATTCGCGTCGAACATTTCGCCGTACACCCTGAACAA